>NZ_CP084266.1:665718-1331437 GCF_022879595.1 Caballeronia sp. Lep1P3
ACGCCGGTTTCTTCCTGCTTGCGCGCCAGGTAATCGCGCATGGTGCGGAAGCGCTCGACATATTCGCGAATGCTGCTGCCTTCCGGCGCGACATCCGTATCGTGGAATGTATAGAACGGCGTTCCTAACTTACTAAAGAATTCGAACGCGGCGTCCGCTTTCATGTGCGCCAACTCCATGACGTCGCCCTCTTTGTGCCAGCGACGATCGAACGTGCCCGCGCCGAACATATCGACGCCCGGCCAGACGAACGAATGCCAGTAACACACCGCAAGCCGCAAATGATCCGCCATGCGCTTGCCGAGAATGAGCTTGTCCGCGTCGTAATGACGATACGCGAACGGACTGTCGGAACCCTTTCCCTCAAAGCGCGCGCTGGGCAGATGGTCGAGCAAAGGCATGGCGTCTCCTGTTTATTTGGCGAGCTGCACGCGAGATCCGTGCTGCACGAGTGACGCCATGCTGCCAGCCGTGCCCTTGCCGCTTCAATTGCGAAATTCGCCAGTGCCCTTAGCGATTCTTGCGATGCGCTAAAGAGACGCAAGTAGTGCGATTAGAATGAAGCGGCTGCCTAGTCCGCAGTTCGAGCGGCATATATGGAAAACCCTTAAATGCGCCAGGAGCCTCGAGAGCCTCCCATGAACCGACCGCATCGAATCGCGCTGCTCTTCAACGCCAACAAGGTGTACGACCGCGAGATCATCACGGGCATCGGCCAATATCTGCTGTCCACGCGCGTCGCATGGGATCTCTTTCTCGAAGAGGACTTCAGGGCGCGGCTTACAGGCATCGAACGCTTTGACGGCGACGGCATCATCGCTGATTTCGATGACCCCGCCGTGTGCGATGCGCTCGCGCATTGTCCTTTGCCAGTGGTCGCAGTGGGCGGTTCGTATCAGGATGCATCGCGTTATCCGGCCCTGCTTCCGTACATTGCCACGGACAACGCGAAGCTCGTTTCGCTGGCGTACACGCATTTGATCAGCGCGGGCTTGCAACGCTTTGCGCTCTATAGCCTGCCAGAGTCGCGCGAGAACCGCTGGGCGCAGGAACGCGAATTGGCCTTTGAAGCGCTCATGACGGCCGATGGACTCGAAGCCGAAATCCATCGCGGCTTGCCGACGAGCGCGCCGGTTTGGAGCCAGGCGAGCGCCGATCTCACGTCCTGGTTGCAGCGCATCGAGAAGCCCGTTGGCATCATCGCCGTCACGGATGCGCGCGCGCGGCATCTGCTACAGGCGTGTCTCATCTCCGGGATTGCGGTGCCGGAGCAAGTCGCCATCATTGGCATCGACAACGATCCGCTTACGCGGTCACTTACGCGCATCGAGCTATCGTCGGTGATACAGGGCACGGAAGAAATGGGCCGGACGGCCGCGCACCTGCTGCACCAGATGCTCGGAGGCGCGCGCTTTGCCGGACGCCGGATACTCGTGCCGCCAGTCGGCATCAACGTCCTCGAATCCACGCGACATCAACCCGTCGCGAGCCCTTACGTGATGCGCGCGCGTCACTACATTCGTCAATATGGATGCCAGGGCATCAAGACGGAACAGGTCGCCGACTACGTGGGCGTATCGCGCTCGTCGCTCGAAGACCATTTCAGGCGCGAGCTTGGCTGCACGGTGCATCAGGAGATTCTCAAACACAAGCTGCAAGTGGCGAGGCAATTGCTTGCAAGGCAGGACATGTCGAGCGCGGAAGTGGCCATACGCTGCGGCTTTACTTCCTTGCAGTACATGTACGCCGTATTCAGGCGCGAACTCAATTGCACGCCGCGCGAGTTTCAGGAACGGCTCCGGGCGAAGACTTCGCAAACAGGCTGACGCCGCATAAAGGTCATTCACTCATGAATCTCGCCGATACAGAACGCGCCGCGCGAACGAGCAGCGACCGGATAGCCGTCGAGCGTTGGGGCGCGCTCCCCGGCGGCGACAGCGTGCATGTCTTTACGCTGCGCAACGCGCATGGCATGCGCGTCGCGATCAGCGATCTCGGCGCGACGCTCGTTTCGTGGCATGCCGCCGACCGCGCCGGCCGCGTCGCGGACGTACTGCTCGGCCACGATACGCCTGAAGAATATTTCAACGGCCGCGCGTATATGGGAGGCACCATCGGGCGATGGGCGAATCGCATTCGCGATGCGCGCTTCATGCTCGACGGCGTTTCTTATTCGCTCGATCGCAACGAGGGCCCGAATCATCTTCATGGCGGTGCGACCGGCTTTCATCGCGCGCTTTGGGATGTGAGGGAAAGCGACGGTGCCCTTGTATTGACGCATGAATCGCCGGAAGGCGATGCGGGCTTTCCGGGCGCGGTAACGACCACGGTGCGTTATACGCTCGATGACAATGGCGCGCTCACCATCGAATACGATGCAGTATCCGATGCGCTGACGCCAATCAATCTGACGAATCACGCATACTTCAATCTGTCAGGCGATGCTGCCTCTGCGGTCTCCGACATTCGCGGCCATGTCATTGCCATACGCGCGGACGCATTCTTCGAAACCGACGACGCAATGATCCCCGTCGCACGCGCGGACGTGGCGGGTAACGCGTTTGACTTTCGCACAGGCGCACCCATCGGCGCACGGCTCGATTGGCCCGATACGCGCCTCGCGCGTGCGGGTGGTTTCGATCATTGCTACGTTCTTGGCAGCACCGAAGGCAACGGTCTGCGCGATGCCGCCACGCTTTACGATCCCGCAAGCGGGCGCGAACTGACTGTTTCGACCGATGCGCGCGGCTTGCAGTTTTATACGGGCAATCATCTCGAAGGCGTGCGCGGCCGCGAGGGCAAGACATACCGCATCCACGCGGGGCTTTGCCTCGAAGCCGGCGCCTTTCCCAACGAGATCAATATGCCGGACGCATCGCGCGTGCTGCTTGCGCCCGGCGAGCGTTATAGCCAGACCACGCGCTATCGAATCGGCATTCGTTAGGCGTGGCCAGAGCGTAACGCGCTTATGACACCGCGGGCGCGCGCACGGGCATCGTCCCTTGCGGAGGCGGTGCGCTCGTTTCCTTGCTGATGCTTTCGCACAGCGCAATCACCTGTGCGGAGCTTGCAGGATTGAACAGCGAATGGTCGACATCGGGAAAGGTCATCACCCGCACATTAGGGTAACGCGACAAGCGTGCACCGAGCTTGCCGCAATGCGCGGCGAGCAGATCGAGACCCGCGTCATAGGTGCCATATACGAGCACGGTCTTGACGCCTTTTGCGTCGAGCGCATGAGCGATTGCCTGAGGCGTCGCGGCTTCTTCAGGCGGGATGTGGCTCATGCTGTCGAGTCTTAGTGCGTCTGCAACACGCGAACGAACGCGCGTCGCGACATAGCTGCCGATGAAACCCGCTACGCGAAGTAGATTCTTGTCGCCGCGCAGAATCGCTTTCCACTTTTCGAGTTCGAACATCGACGCCGCATAACCGGCCATGGAATTGCGCGTCGATTCGCGCATCTCTTCTGCCGACTTGTCTTCCGGCTGCTTGAACGTGGGAATGTTAACCGCAATCACGCCGTTGATTGCCGGCTCGATCACCGCTGCCTTCAACGCGTGATACCCGCCCGAGCAGATGCCGAACGAGAAAATCGATTTATAGCCTTGACGCGAGAGCCATCGTGCAGCGGCCGCCGTGTCCTGCGTCGCGATCGGATTATAGATTCGGCTATAAGGCGTATCGGATTGCGAAGCGCCCGGAACAGCCGGGCTATCGCCGCGCCCGCGTGCATCGACACGCAGAGACGCAATGCCTCGTCTCGCGAGATCGCGCGCAATTCGCACAGACAGTCTGCTATCGCCGACGCGCGAACTCGCCGATGTGTTGGCGAGAAGGAACACTGGAACGCGCGAACCCACGCGCCGTGGCTCGCACATGATGCCAAAGAGCCCTTCTTCGCCGATGCGAACCGGACGCTCGATCGCTTCCGGCGTTTCAATGAACAGATGATCCGGCCAAACCGACGGCGCGGTAGCCGCCTGGCCTCGTTCGTCGCCGGCGATCCATTTCACGGCTTGCGCAAATGCCGCTTGCGGCACCACTGTGAAAGCCGATTCCTGAATGAAGCCCGTCAAATCTTCGAATGGCTGCGCCTGAACGTCGACGTCGAGCGCAGCGAGCGCATCACGCAGCGCGTCCCTCGCGCCGACACGCGCATGCATGAGCAGCGTTCGCCGCGCCGGAGCGATGCCCGCCTGCTTGACGCTTGCCGCAAGATCGATCGCCTCGAGTTCGCCGCGAAACGCTTCTCCGTATTCCTGGCCGAGCACGTTGAGCGGACCTTCTTGCGGTTGAACCTCGCGCAGCGGCGCGGCCAGCTTTTCGAGCCACGTTTTGCGTGTGATGCTCAATTCCCGCATGTACGTGCGCCCGCTAACGACGGGCGCGAGCAAGACGAGGTCGTCGACCGGGCGGCGCAGCGCCGCGTGCAGTGCCAACGCCGCGCCCACGCGAAAGCCGCAAAGGGTCACATGTTCGATACCCGTTTGCTCTTTGAGAAGTTCGACGGCTGCGCCGATGTCTTCTATCGATGATTCGAACAGGTCCGGTGCGGCATCGTCGCCATCGGAATCGCCCGTGCCGCGATAGTCGAATCTCAGGACCGAAAGCCCTTGCGCGGCTAAAGCCTCTGCAAAGAGACGCATGCCGCTATACGTCCACACATACTCATGACCGTAGGTGTTGCAAAGCACGACGCCTCGCTTGCCCGTGCCTGGATGTAGCCATCCGAATCGCCTGCCGAATACAACCGGTTTCATTGGTTTTGTCCTCGTCTCTGGCGGCGCACAAGATACGCAAGGGATGCCCCCGCTCCCTTGACGCACCCTTCGATGCGGCGTTCATATGTATGAAACCGTAGCGATGGGCGTTCTGTTCCATGCAATTATATTGAGCGAGATGAACGAGAAATGTCGGGGTTCCGACATTTCTGCATAAACTGACTATTGATTGGCGGCGAGCGCAGCCTTGGCGATTTTATTTCTTGTTACGACAACAACTCGGCCAAGAAGCGCGAAGGATTGTGTGCGGTGGCGCACATGACGCGCACGCGGATCGGTGCAGCGATCGACTTACAGCGTTCAAGCCGCCAATTCAGATTTGGCGCGGTTCTCTTCGGCCTGCCGCGCATGCGCGTAGACGCGCGCGCGTTCACGCGCCACCAAGGACTTCTTGCTGGCAAGCGTTTGCCGGTGATACTTCGGGTCGCCCATCAGCATGACATATTCGCCGTGGCGAAAGCGCAAATAACGCTGAAAAAACTCCGCGCCGGGCAAGCCGCAATCGAGTGCCAGAAGCGCTCCGTAGTCGATTTCGTGAACATCTCCAAGCGTCGTAACTGCGGATTCCAATGCCGCATAGCGCTGCGCGAGCGGCACACTCTTTTCGCATAAGGCGTGAAATCGCTGATACGTGAGCAATTGTCGATGATTTGCGCAACGTTTCAAGGCCTTTGCAATTCGTTGGCTCAGTTCTGTTTCCACACTGCCTCCTGCAAGTGTCGATCATGAGCACGCGAGTATCCGACCCGTTTGCGAACGAGTGACTGTCAACGCCTACTTCACTATTACTTGCGAGTCGGGAAACTGGCGCGATTCAGCCCGGCTGCGAGATTGATCACGCCTAGCGGAAGCGTGGCCTATGCACCGATCGGCTAACCGGGCTGCTGCGATGTTACGAATGACGGGTCGCGCAAGCGTTTGCGCGACGTTGGTGAGTACATGCTAGCAAACGTCCAGGACGAAACCAAGGAAACTTTGCTGCCTCCCAGTCGACACGCTTTCGTGCTAATGCCGCCCGGTATTTTTTTCGCATAGCAAACCAAGCGTCGTGCACCGACGCCTAAACATCGCTGGACTAGAGAGTATCTTGATGGACTCTTGGAATTAAGCCGAGTCACCGAAACACGCGCGCATGGTAAACGCATCAATGTGGGCAGGTTCAAAGCGGCATTAAGCGCCGTTTAAGTAACAGCGATTAAAACATGTACTGCTGCAAGCGCAACGTTTCGCCTGGCAGCACGTCCACGCGGACGGTCATTCCGGGCAACACTTCATGCGCACCCCAACGGCGCATGCGGTGCAGGCGATGGCCGTCGCATTCGGGCCCGGCAGTCATGCCGGGCTTCTTTTTTTTCTCAATTCTGCTGGGCATGCGCAAGCGCAGCTCGCAAGCAGAATGTGAATGTGGTGCCGTTGGTGCCGCTTTCGACGAGGTGAATCGTGCTGCCATGCAATTGCAGCATGCGCTGAACGATCAACAAGCCGAGGCCGCCGCGATGAATTCCGGCCGATGCGAACGGGCGCTGAAACAGCGCGGCGCGCTGGTCCGGAGAGATACCGCTGCCCGTGTCGCTGACGGTGACTTCTACTTCTTCGTCGATGCCCGCCAGCGCCACATCGATGACGCCGCCCGCAGGCGTATGGCGAATCGCGTTGTCGATCAGGTTGGTCAAGACGCGTTCTATCATGCCGAGGTCCGCCATTACATTCGGCAAGCGCGGCGCAATGCGTGCCTCCAGATGCACGCCCTTGGTCCGAGCGGCAAGCTCGAACTTCTCGAATACGTCCTGAAGCAGATCCGCGAGCGAAAAGGCTTCGGAGTGCATCTCGACCATGCCGTGTTCGAGTCTCGCAAGCTCGAAGAGCGACTGCGCGAGATGTCCCACCTTTGCGCTTTGCGACAACGCAGTCGAAAGATAGCGATGCCGGTCTGCGTCCGTTAGCGTGTCGGCTTTGAGCGAAAGCGTTTCCAGATAACCGTGCAGTGATGACAGCGGCGTGCGCAAGTCATGCGAGATGTTGGCGACGAGTTCCCGCCGCTCGCGGTCTTCGTTTTCGAGCGCGCGCCACTGATCCGCGATGCGCGCGGCCATCTGCGCAAAGGCGCTTTGCAGCACGATGATCTCGTCGCGTTCATCCTCATGCGCTTCGCGTTGCGGCGCAATGGCTTGCACCGGTCCACCGCGCGCATCGAAGCTGCGCACGGCATCTGTCAAGCGCCGCAGCGGCCGCGTGACGAGTGCGAACGCGATGACACCGGCAAGCAGCCCGAGCAACGTGACAAGTCCCATGGAAGCCAGTGTCGTTCGCAATACGGCGCTCGCGGAGGCTTTGGCCGAAAGCGCGTCGTGCTCTTCCCCAAGCAAGACCACATAGACGTAGCCAAACGGCGGCGCGCCAGGCGCTGCGAGCGGCGCCACGCTAAAGACCTTGCGCTTGTTCGCGCTGCGCGGATCGTCACCGAGGATCGGCAGAGGATCGCCATCGAGCAGTCGCGCGATGGGCCGAAGGTCGACATGGTCGCGCCTGAGGTGCCCGGGCGGCGCGTCATCGGCGCGGATGCGGCCCGCCTTGTCGAGCAAATAGACTTCGACGCTAGGGTTCACCACCATCAACTGACCGAATAGCCGGCGCACGGCAGGCGCATTGATATCGGTCGCGCTTGCGAGCGTCGTGTCGCGGGCGATGTGAGCGGCAAGTCCGCGTGAAAGGCTCTGAATGACTTCCTTCTCGCGCAGATCATTGGCGCGAATCTGCAGCCATGCCGACGCCCCGCAGCAGGCAAGCAAGAGCACGCAGAAAACTGCGAAAAGCCGTTGGGAAAGCGTGAGCTTCACGATGTGCCTTCCTTGTTGGTTGCGAGCTTATAACCTCGCCCCCAGACGGTCAGGATGCGCACCGGCTCTGCCGCATCCTTCTCCACTTTTGCGCGGAGCCTGTTGATATGCGTGTTGACGGTATGCTCGTATCCTTCGTGCCGATAACCCCAGACCGCGTTCAATAAATCGATGCGCGAGAAGACCTTGTCGGGGTGTTGCGCAAAGAAATAAAGTAAGTCGAACTCACGCGGCGTCAACTCGATGCGCGCGCCATCGACCCACGCTTCGCGCGCAAGCGGATCGATCGCGATGCCGGACACCTCGATGCGCCCGGCGTCCAGCCGCGAGTCCTTAGCCACGGCCTCCACGCGCCGCAAGAGCGCCTTGACGCGCGCAACCAGTTCCAGCACGGAGAACGGCTTGGCAAGGTAGTCGTCAGCGCCGAGTTCGAGCCCGAGTATGCGGTGAACTTCGCTTGACCGCGCGCTCGTAATGATGATGGGCGTATAGCGCGTCATGGCCCTTGCCCGACGACAAATCTCGAGTCCGTCCACGCCTGGCAGCATGAGATCGAGTATCAGCGCATCCCACCCGCCCTGTTCGAGCAGACGCAAGCCTTCGGCGCCATCGGCGCTATGAACGACCTCATAGCGTTCGTCGCGTAAATGCAGGCTTAATACGTCGGCGATATGCACGTCGTCTTCGACGATCAGAATGCGTTTGGATTGATCCATGAGCGGATGTCAGCTTTGTGTTGGACGGACATGGCGGCCGTTAGCCCGCCCCGTCATTGTGCAGAAAAGTGCGCGGCGAGTTATCACCATTAATTTAACTCTTGGTGAGGACTCGGAGACTTGCACGCGTCTACGATGCGGCCAACTACTCGCACACGAGGAAACGCCATGCAGACACGACGCCGCTTTGTTCTGGCAAGCACAACGCTCGCCCTGACCGGAAGCCTTCGCGCGTTAGCGGCAGGCATCGCGCCGGCACCGCCCGCCTTCGAAATCGTTCATAGCGATGACGAATGGCGCCGCATGCTGACCCCGACGCAATTTGCCGTGCTGCGGCGCGAAGGCACCGAGCGCCCTTATAGCAGTCCGCTCAACAGCGAGCATCGCACAGGCATCTTTTCGTGCGCGGGATGCGGACTCGCGCTCTTTTCGTCGCGCACCAAGTTCGAAAGCCATACCGGATGGCCGAGCTTCTGGGCGCCGCTCGATCATGCAGTCGCCACGCGTGAGGACGGCTCTTTCGGCGTCTTTCGCACCGAAGTGCATTGCCGCCGCTGCGGCGGACATTTGGGCCACGTATTCGACGATGGACCCAAACCCACGGGCTTGCGCTATTGCATGAACGGCATCGCAATGAATTTCGCGGCCGGCGACGCTTGAAACGTCGAAATTGCTCCTTTCACACTCAACACACTTCATACGACCATGCTAATCATCGTCCTTGCCTATCTTGGCGGTGCGCTGACTATTCTTAGCCCGTGCATCCTGCCTGTACTTCCTTTCGTCTTTTCGCGCGCGGATCAGTCTTTCGTCAAGAGCGGCCTGCCGCTGCTTGCCGGAATGGGTCTAACCTTTTCCTTAAAGGCCAGTTCAAAAAGAGCTCGGAAGGGCTGTTTACTTTTCTTCGAAACGGTTAACCTTGGATGCCTGAACAACGGATCAAGGAATGCCGGCACCTATCATCGATGACGAACTGTGGGCACTGATCGAACCACTACTTCCAGCGCCCAGACCGCGACGCAAGCGTTACCCCGGGCGCCTACCGGTCTCGGACCGTGCAGCATTGAATGGCATCCTGCTCGTTCTGAAGACAGGTATCCGTTGGAACCATCTACCGACGCGGCTAGGCTTCGGCTCTGGCGCGACCTGCTGGCGTCGGTTGCACGACTGGCAGCAGGCCGGGGTGTGGGACAGATTGCATGGGCTGCTGCTCGACAAGCTGCGCGAGTCGGGCCAGCTCGACTTCTCACATGCGGCTGTCGATTCATCGTCCGTGCGAGCCGTTGGGGCGGGCCAAAAACTGGGCCAAACCCCACCGATCGTGCGCGACCAGGCTCCAAGCACCACGTCCTCGTAGACGCCAACGGCGTTCCAGTCAGCGCGATTCTGACCGGTGCAAACCGCAACGATGTCACCCAACTGCTTCCGCTGGTCGACGCCATCCCGCCGATTCGTGGCACTCGCGGCCGACCGCTTCGCAAGCCCAAGGTCATCTACGCCGACCGTGGTTACGATTCTGACTCGCATCGCCGCCGGCTTCGCGAGCGCGGCATCCAACCGGTTATCGCCAGGCGTCGCACGGAACACGGCAGCGGCCTCGGCAAATTCCGTTGGGTCGTCGAACGGACTCATTCTTGGCTCCATGGTTTCCGTCGCCTCCGCACTCGCTTCGAACGCCGCGCTGACATTCACGAAGCTTTCTTAAAGCTAGCCTGCGCACTCGTCTGCTGGAACATCTTCAGCCGAACGGAGCGCGCTTTTTGAACTGGCCTTTTAGTCGCGACGCTTGCGACCGTAGGCGGCGGATGGGCCGCGCAAGCGAACCAGTATGGACGCTGGGCGGCTATTGCGCTGCTCGCCGTCTTCGGCCTGACGCTGCTTTTGCCGAGCCTTGCCGAACGCATCATGCGCCCATTTGTGAACGCAGGAAACCGGCTAACGGCCCTTGCACAGAACGGTAATGGCGTACCGGGCGTGGGCGGGTCTTTCCTGCTTGGCATTGCGACCGGCCTCTTATGGGCGCCATGCGCTGGCCCCATCCTCGGTCTTGTCTTGACGAGCGCCGCATTGAAAGGCGCGAGCGCGGGCACCACGTTGTTGCTGCTCGCTTATGCAGCGGGTGCCGCGACGTCCCTTGCCGCCGCACTGCTCATCGGAGGACGCGTCTTTGCCGCGATGAAGCGCTTGCTCGGCGCGGGCGAGTGGGTGCGCCGCGGCATTGGCGTCGCAATGCTGGCTGGCGTTGGCGCCATTGCGCTTGGGCTGGACACGGGTGCGCTGGCTCGTGTATCGACGGTTGCGACATCGGGCATCGAACAGCAACTCGTCGACAAGCTCTCGCGATCCAGTACGGCGATGAAATCATCGGACAATCGAGCGGCAACCATGATGCGTGCAAGCGTCAAGGCTGCACCGCTGCCGGTTGAAGGCGCGTTGCCATCGCTAGGTGGCGCTGTGCAATGGCTCAACTCGGAGCCGCTTTCGAGGGATGCGTTGCGCGGAAAGGTCGTGCTTGTCGATGTCTGGACATATTCATGCATCAATTGCCTTCGCACGTTGCCTTACGTTAAGGCTTGGTCCAGAAAGTACCGCGACCAGGGGCTCGTCGTCATAGGCGTACATGCGCCGGAATTCGCATTCGAGCGCAACGTCGACAACGTCAGGAAAGCGATACGCGATCTCGGCATCGACTATCCGGTCGCAATCGACAACGACTTCGCGATCTGGCGCGCGCTCAACAATCAATACTGGCCCGCGCATTATCTGGTCGATGCGCAAGGCAATATTCGATACCACCATTTCGGCGAAGGCGACTATGCGCAGTCCGAGCGCGCAATCCAGCAATTGCTGGAAGAAGCGGGCCACGGATATAAGCCGGAAGCGGCCAGTTCCGCAAACGCAGAATCAATGACCGCGCAAGGCGCAATGGTGCAAGCCGATTCCGCGGACGTCCGCTCGCCGGAAACCTATATCGGCTATGAACGCGCACAGCAGTTTTCATCGCCTGGCGGACAGGCACAGGACCGTGTGCATGACTATGCCGCGCCTAAATCGCTCGACGTGAACGACTGGGCTTTGAGCGGCACATGGCGCGTTGGCGCCGAGCATGCGACGCTGGCCGCGCCGGCGGGACGCATCGTGTATCGCTTTCATGCACGCGATCTGCATCTCGTGCTCGGCCCATCCCGGGACGGCAAGCCGGTGCGTTTTCGTGTAACGCTCGATGGCGCGGCGCCAGGCGCGTCGCACGGTAGCGACATACAAGCTGATGGAACCGGCAGCGTGACGCAGGAGCGCCTCTATCAACTCGTTCGGCAAGCCGGCCCGGTCGCGGACCACACATTCAGCATCGAATTCCTCGATCCCGGCGTCGAAGCTTACGCATTCACTTTCGGCTAACCGCAAGGAGCGCAACATGCACAAGTCACGGAACATCATCCTCAAGGCAGGAAGCGCGGCATTAGTCATCGCTGCATTCTTTGCGCTGCAATGCACCGCTTACTCGAGTGAAGGGGCGCGGATCATCCCGCCGCCAACGCAAGACGAAAGCGCGTCCACGAGCCGCACGGAAACGGCCGTGCTATCGGGCGGTTGCTTCTGGGGCGTACAAGGCGTCTTTCAGCATGTTCGCGGCGTGAAGGAAGTCGTCTCCGGATATTCCGGCGGTACGGCGAACACCGCGCACTACGAGCGCGTGAGCGAAGGCGATACGGGTCACGCAGAGTCCGTGCGCGTGACCTACGATCCTTCGCAAATCACGTATGGCAGCCTGCTGCGCATCTTCTTCTCGGTGGCGCATGATCCGACTCAGTTGAACTTCCAAGGACCGGACCACGGCACGCAATATCGTTCGGCACTCTTTCCGCTGGATGCGAAGCAGCGCGAGGTGGCTGCCGCGTACATCGTTCAGTTAGATGCAGCGCACGTTTTCAAGGGGACGATAGCAACCAGAATTGAAGATTACCGAGGCTTTTACCCGGCGGAAAACTATCACCAGAATTATTTAGCCGAGCATCCTGAAAGCCCTTATATCGCCATCAACGACATGCCCAAGATAGCCGGTCTGAAGCGCTTGTACCCGACGCTCTATCGAAACGATCCCGCGCTGGTTGCTGTGACTTCCAGATAGGCGCTGCATTGGGATTGTCCAAGGTGCGTCGCCAATGTCGTGGACAAAACCGTGACGCATGCTCGCAGCGTCACGGTTCTGAAGCGCCACGCACAGGAACTCAGTGGCCGAAATAAATCGGCTTGTTGCCGTCATTCATCGGCCGCAGGGCGCGCATGCCTGCTGCGGATGATCCACTGCCGACGCCGCCGTAGTCGTTGTTATAGCCGGGCATCGCGCCGCTTCGCGCAGACGCGCGGCTCTCGGCATTTTGCGCGTCGCGCGGATACGTTGTCCGGTCGGACTGGCCCGGGTAATAGCCCGCGGCCTCGACTTGCCGCAAGTCTTGCTGCACCTGGCCTCGCGTCACGGATGAATCTGCTTGGGCAAACGAAAGGGCCGGCGCGACGATCACAGCGGCAGCGGCCACAGCTTTGACGAACGATTTCATGCTGAACCCTCCGGTTTTTGTAAGGCGGCGGCTGCGTTGCAGCGCCTGCTCCCTACATTCAGCATCGGCCGTGCCCGCCTCTTTCTCGTCCAAGACAGAGACTATTTCGCCTGGCTCTCCACCAGTTTCACGAGCACATGCAGCATGCGATTCGCCGGAGTCGGAATGCCCAGCGCCTCGCCGCGACGCACGATCAGACCATTGAGGTGATCAATCTCGCTAGGCTTGCCACGCGCCAGGTCCTGCGCGGTCGACGACAATTGATTGGGCATCGTTTGAGCAATCCGACGCACCGCGGCGTCGACGTCGCCTGGAATCGTCACGTTGTCCGCTCTTGCGACAGCAAGGCATTCGTCGATGACATCACGCATTGCACGCGTCACGCCTTCTCCTTGAACAAGCCGGCCATAAGGTATCTGGCCAATGGCAGAAAGCGCGTTGTATGCGCAGTTGAGCACGAGCTTGGCCCACAACGCACCGCGAACGTTGTCCGAGATTTCCGTCGGGATGCCCGCAGCGGCAAAAGTGGCCGCAACGGCTTCGCTCTTTTGCGAAGGCTCTATCACCAGTTCGCCGCGACCATGATGGCGAATATGACCGGGACCGGCCATTTCCGCCGCCACATAGACAACCGCCGCCGCGACTTCTTGCGACATGAGTTCGCTCAAGCGCTGCGCGTTCTCGACGCCGTTTTGGAGTGACAGCACGAGCGCGCTCCCATCGAGATAGGGCTTAAGCGCTTGCGCAGCGCTGTCCGTATCCATCGACTTCACACAGAAGAGGACGACTTCGGCACCTTCGGCCGCGCTTGCTTGCGTGCTTGCGCGAACGGACACATGCTCATCGAATGTCTGAGTGTCGAGCCTGAGACCGTTGCGCTCCATTGCCTCGACATGCTGCGCTCTTGCGATGAGCGTCACGTCGTGACCGGCACGCGCGAGCATGCCACCGTAATAACACCCCACTGCACCTGCGCCCATCACGGCGATCTTCATGCTGCTTCTCCTCTTCTAATTTCCATTGCATCGACAGTGCGTCCGAGCACGCGAAATTAACATAAAGCCCCTCACCGCTGGCTTTCGCGCCTGCCACCGTTCGCAAACGCTTGCGCGTCACACCCGGCCGGCGCTTTGTGGGCGGACGCACGATAGTCAGTCGAATTCGCCGTGAACCATATTGTTAAAACGCATTCGGGGACGATACGCTTGCGGCAGCGGATCGACGGGATTCGGATAACGGCCGACCGCTACGGGGTACGTGATGTGCACTTCTTCCGCGACAGGGGTAGCGAAAGAAGGAAGCCAACACAGGGAGACCAATTTACGGCGCGCCGAGGCGCCGCATGGCGATAAAGCGGTAGCGGCCCGGCAACGGGCAACGCGCAGCCAGAGCGTGGTGCGTTTTCACGAGAACAAAAAATGAACCATGGATATGAAGCATCGCTCGTCAAGCGCGTGGTGAATCAACTCGTCGCGGGCATCGTCAACGGAGAATACAAGGACAACGTACTGCCGCCTCAAGTCATTCTTTCGAAGAAGCATGGCGTTTCCCGCACCATCATGCGCGAGGCATTGAGCATCCTCATTTCGCGCCGCATGCTCGATGTGAGGCCGAAGACCGGCACCCGCGTCAGGCCAGCGCGCGAGTGGCTCATCATCGATCAGGAAGTGGCCGAGTGGCGTTTGCGCGCGCTGCCCGAGCCGGAGTGCATGCGACGGCTCATCGAGTTTCGCTCGCTTGTCGATCCACCCGCCGCCGCGCTTGCGGCCAAACGCGCCAACCGGCATCAACGCATCGGCATCAACGCAGCGTATCAACGGCTCGTCCATGCAAGTCCTTCGGAAAGCCTGCAATCGGCAGCAGAGGAAGCGCTTCTGACAACAATCGTCGATGCGAGCGGCGACGAGATCCTTCGTCAAATGGGAAGCGTCGTGCGCGTCAGCATTCGCGCGATCAAAGGCTTGCTGCGGGCGCAACCGAATACCCTTTCTCGTGTGCCCGAATCGCAGCTCGGCGATTACGGCAAAGTCGTGCGCGCAATCGAAGCGGCAGACGGCGAAGGCGCAAGCTCTGCCATGTCGCAAGTGCTTGGACGCACGGCCGCCATGTGGGTGGAGGAAGCGGTCTGAGCCTTGCACCAAGGTCAGCTCAGCACGAGCACGCGGCGGCAATGCCGCGTACTCTCGTTGCGATGCGCCCGCGCGAATCAGTGACTACAATGGTTAATCGATTCGCTGGCCGCAAAGCACTTCGCATGCGACACGGAGGCAGAGATGGCAGAGCTTGAGAAGGATGAGGTGGTTGCCGTGCTGAACCGGATTCTGGAATCCGAACTCGCCGGCGTCGTGCGATACACGCACTATTCGTTTCTCGTGTTCGGCTTCGGCCGCATTCCGATCGTCTCTTGGCTGCGGGCACAGGCCGACGAATCCTTGGTACATGCGCATCAGGCCGGTGAGTGGATCACGACCTTGGGCGCCTATCCATCGTTGGAGATCGGCCCTTTGCTGGACAATCACACGTTCGACATTGCGACGATCCTGCGCGAATCGCTACAAGCCGAGAAGGTTGCGCTAGACCTCTATCGCGACCTGCTAAAGCTCGTTGAAGACCGCTCGGTCGCGCTCGAAGAATATGCGCGGCAGATGATTCAGACTGAGGAATTGCACGCAGGCGAAGTGGACAAGATGTTGCGCCGTCCCGGAGAAGTCGATACGTCACCCGAGCGGCGCACCGGCCACAGCTAAAGACGCGCTGACTGCAACGGGCAGTCAGCGCGTTTTCTCTTGAAGGACCACGCTATTTCGGCTGAGCGACCGTGCGCAGATAGGGCTTCAACGTCTTGAAGCCTTCCGGATATTTCTGCTTCGCATCATCGTCGGACACGGACGTCGGGATGATCACATCGTCGCCCGGTTTCCAGTTCACCGGCGTTGCCACCGCATGCTTTGCGTTCAACTGCAGCGCGTCGAGCAGACGGAGCACTTCGTCGAAGTTGCGGCCCGCGCTCATCGGATAGGTGAAGGTCGCCTTGATCTTCTTGTCCGGACCGATGATGAACACCGCGCGAATCGTGGCATTGTCGACCGCCGTGCGCGGGCCGCCGCCGCTCGCGTTGGGATGGATCATGTCGTACAGCTTGGCAACGGTCAGATCCGAATCGCCGATCATCGGGTAATTGACGGCGGTGCCCTGCGTTTCTTCGATGTCTTTGGCCCACTTCGAATGGTTGTCGACCGGATCGATGGACAGCCCCAAAATCTTCGCGTTGCGCTTGTCGAATTCCGGCTTCAGCTTCGCCATGTAGCCCAGTTCGGTCGTGCAAACCGGCGTGAAGTCCTTGGGATGCGAAAACAGAATCGCCCACTTGTCACCGATCCAGTCGTGAAACCGGATTTGGCCTTCTGTGGTCTCTGCGGTGAAATCGGGGGCTTCATCACCAATGCGAATGGACATATTTGATCTCCACGTTAAGGAATATCGGAGAGCGTCCCGCTGCTTTGGAACGGATTCCGGCTGAATTAGCGAAACAGCCAAACGATTATAGTGCGGTCGCGCAAGCAAGCACGCACCAGTCGAAATTCCCGCGCGAGCAGTGGGGTTCTCGGCATGAGAAATGCTCAGGCGAACGCGCGTTCAAGCCTGGAACCATGCGTTAAGCTCGTATTCCTCGACAAATTCTGCTATCACGAACAGCATTGGGTCGGACGGCCATGCGCCGTCACAAAGGAGGCCATCGTGACCGTCATGAGAAAAAAATCTGTCGCTGCGTTGCAAAACGAAGCGTCCGAAACGGAAGAAGGGGTGCAGGAGACGGGTGGTCACGCGTTGAAACGCTCACTGAACGCGCTGGATGTCGTCATGCTCGGCATCGGATGCATCATCGGCGCGGGCATATTCGTGCTGACGGGCCATGCAGCGGCTGCTAACGCCGGACCGGCCATCGTCATATCTTTTGTCCTCGGCGCAATCGTATGCGCGCTCGCCGGTCTCTGCTACGCGGAAATGGCGTCCACCGTGCCGGTTTCCGGCAGCGCCTATACGTATGCCTACGCAACGATGGGCGAACTGATCGCATGGCTCATCGGCTGGGATCTGATACTCGAATACGCAGTCGGTGCAACCACGGTCGCAATCGGATGGTCGGGCTATGTCGTGAGCTTTCTGCATTCGCTGCATATCGACATCCCCGCGCAACTCTCGCAAGCGCCCTTCGCTTACGATCCGGCCAAGGGCTGGAGCCATGCAAGCGCAATACTCAACGTGCCCGCCATGGTGATCGTCGGGCTCATAACGATTCTGCTCGTGATCGGCATACGCGAATCCGCGCGAGTGAATAGCTTCATCGTTATCATCAAAGTGCTGATTGTGCTCGCGTTCATCGCGGCTGGCATCGCGTATGTCGACACAAGCCACTGGGTCACGGCGAAGAACCCGACGGGCGCTTTCATTCCGCCGAATACTGGCGAATCGGGCGTGTTCGGCATGAGCGGCGTATTGCGCGGCGCGGCTGTGGTGTTCTTTGCTTACATCGGCTTCGATTCGGTGTCGTGTGTCGCACAGGAGACGCGCAATCCGAGGCGCGACATGCCTATCGGCCTTCTTGGATCGCTCACCATCTGCACCATTCTTTACGTACTCGTCTCGTATGTGCTGACGGGCATCGTGTCTTATGACAAGCTCAACGTGTCGGACCCGATCGCTGTCGGCGTCGATGCCATCGGAATGCGCTGGCTCTCGCCCATCGTGAAGCTAGGGGCGATCTTCGGCCTTACTTCCGTGATTCTCGTGCTGCTGCTCAGTCAACCGCGAATCTTCTATTCGATGGCGAAGGACGGACTTCTGCCTCCGTTTGCCTCAAAGATTCATGCGCGCTTTCATACGCCGTACATCACGACCATTCTTACTGGCCTTATCGTGATGGTCCTTGCGGGACTCTTGCCGATCGGTCTCGTCGGCGAACTCGTGAGCATCGGAACCTTGTTTGCGTTCGCGGTCGTTTGCGTCGGCGTGCTCGTGTTGCGCATTACCCAGCCAGAGTTGCAGCGTGCGTTCAAGACGCCTGCCGTATTCATCGTCGCACCGCTCGGCGCGATCTCGTCCGTCTTCCTTATGGCCGGCTTGCCTGCCGATACATGGATCCGACTCGTCGTGTGGATGGTCATCGGCATTGTGATTTACTTCGCGTATGGCATACGCCATAGCCGACTTCGTGCGGGAAGGCAGACGCCTCCCGCACAAACCGCAAGAGGCTAAGGCTCAAGCAAGCTAAGCGGGTCGACGCGTTTCGTGCTTGCGGGCTTCCTGCGCGCTTTCGTAAATGTACGGCGCGACGCCCCGGCGCTTTAACGCATCGCCGAGCTTCATGCGCAGGAAACTGCTCGTCGTATAGCGCGTGACGCCGTCATAGAACTCAGTCACGAGCCTCGTCACCATTTCGGAATACGCATCCAGCATGCTCGGGCGGATCGAGAAGTTGTCGTAATTCACAATGGCGTGCGGCTTGACCTTTGCACCGGCAAGCTGTTTTTCGACTTCGCGCCTGATCGCTTCGACATCGTGAAGGCTTGTCACTTCATGCCCTTCGAAGTTGATGAAGAACAGGTTCTTCTCCACGTCGTAGCTGAACCGTTCTGACAAGTCGAGGCCGAGCAACTGGTCTCGCAACCCGATGGGCGCATCGCGAAAGATGCGTTCGTCCATGACGCGCGGCGTGGACCGGATAATCGGCCTGAAGCCCATCTGCGCCACGATGTCTTTCTCGACATCGATGCCGGGCGCCACCTCTGTCAGCACAAGTCCCTCTGCGCTCAGCTCGAACACGCATCGCTCGGTGATATAAAGCACCGTCTGACCGCGCTCTGCCGCATAGTGGCCGCTAAAGGTGCGATGCTCCACCGCTTCGACGAACTTGCGGCAATTTCCTTCGCGACGAATCTCGAGCTTCCCGTCTTCAATGGCAATATCGAGCTTCCCCGCATTGAAAGTGCCGACAAATACGACTTTCTTGGCCGCCTGGCTGATATTGATGAAGCCCCCGGCGCCCGCGAGTTTCGGCCCGAATTTGCTCACATTCAGGTTGCCTTCGCGGTCGGCCTGCGCAAGCCCGAGAAAGGCGATATCGAGTCCGCCGCCGTCGTAGAAGTCGAATTGATAGGGTTGGTCGATGATCGCTTGCGTGTTGGTTGCCGCGCCGAAATTCAGGCCGCCAGCGGGAATTCCGCCGATGACGCCAGGCTCGGTCGTCATCGTGAAGAGATCGATGACCTGTTCTTCGTTTGCGACGCTCGCAATGCCTTCAGGCATGCCTATGCCCAGGTTCACCACGCTATTCGCCATCAATTCGAAGGCGGCGCGACGCGCAATGATTTTGCGCTCGTTAAGCGGCATGGGCGGCACCGAACTCGCCGCGACACGCAGTTCGCTCGAAAACGCGGCGCTGTACTGCTCGCCGAAGGTCTGCCAATGATTCTCCGGGCGCGCAAGCACGACGCAATCCACCATGACGCCTGGAATTTTGACTTGCCGCGAATTGAGCGTATTGGACTCTGCGAGGCGTTCCACTTGGGCGATCACAATGCCGCCTGAATTGCGCGCGGCCATCGCAATGGAAAGCGCTTCGAGCGTGAGGGCTTCCTTTTCCATCGTGACGTTGCCGTTGAGGTCGGCAGTCGTGCCGCGAATGATCGCGACGTCGATGGGAAAGGCCTTGTAATAGAGGTAATCGGTGCCGTCTATCGGCATGAGGCGCACGAGATCTTCCTTCGTGCGCGCGTTGAGCTTGCCGCCGCCATTGCGCGGATCGACGAACGTGCCAAGCCCGACGCTCGAAAGCTGTCCTGGCCGATGCGCTGCAATATCGCGAAAGAGTTGTGAAATGACGCCTTGCGGCAAGTTGTACGCTTCGATGCGGTTCTCGATTGCAAGCCTCTGCAAGCCGGGCACGAGTCCCCAATGTCCACCGATCACGCGCTTGACAAGCCCCTCATGGGCGAAATGATTGAGTCCCTTTGTCTTGCCGTCCCCTTGTCCCGCCGCATACACGATCGTGAGATCGGCGAGCGGCTCATCGCCCTCGCTCTTGAGCTCGGCTTGCGCTGCAAGAAAGCGCTGCTCGATTGCAATAGCCACTTCTTCCGCGAAGCCCACGCCCACGAAACCGCTGGTCGCGACGGTGTCGCCCGAACGAATCAGACGCACGGTCTCGCGCGCGGAAACGATCTTGCCCCTCTCGACGAGGCGCGTAGAGGAAGGAAACGGATGGCGAGGCGTATCAGTGCTGGCGGTCATGGCGTCTCCGATGGCGCTTAAAGGCGCTCGTGCTATTTAGCGAAGTGTTTCGCGCACGGTATCACCTAATCTGCGTCAGGAGAAAACACCCGTCAATGAGTGCCGCTCGCTACGCCAGTCCGTCCAATCAATCCAAAGCCTCCGCCTCAGGCCGTCGCGCTTGCGACGCGCCTATTCGTCAGTCCAAAGTCACGATGCACGCCTAGCGCGGAGCGCCCGCTTCCATCGCCTGCACGAACTGGCGCAGCACGCCACCGGACGCATCCGTCACGGCCCAGAACGTCATGCCTTCGTGATTCCAGCGTGCAAGCGCATAGCCGTCGTCGGACTGGGTGACGACTGCCTGGCCTTCCTTCTGTGCGGCTGCAGCCGGCGCTTTCTCAGGGAACACGTAGACGTCGATCGGATGCTTGAGATACCGGTAGACAACGACCGCAACAGGACGATGACCGATATAGTCGAGCCGCCCCCCGACGAGCGCGAAGCCCGGCCCCGCTGGATCGATGACGGGCGGCGCGTAGTCTATGCGGCCATTGAACCACGGCTTGACGGTGTGTTTGTCGCTCGACAATACATCGATAGGACGGTCCGACATCAGCGCGCGCACATGGCTCGATACGATCTCTTGCGCTAGAGGCGCATCGGATGGCGCGCGCGGTGCCATTTGAAACCAGAGCATCGCGCCAAGCACGAGCGCCGATAGCGCCGCACCGGCGAAAGCGCCGCCAAAGAAAGGCCAAGGCGCGAAGACCGGCAAGCGCCATACGTTTCGGCTCGACGTTCGTTGCGAATGTTGATGCTTTTCGCGAGCCGCTTCGTCGCGAGTGCGCGCCAGCACTTGCGCGCGCAAATGCACGGGTGCGCGCTGATAAAGCGAGCCGTCCGTCAGCCTCGTTTCGAGCGAGGCGGTGTCTTTATTGTCCATTGCCCGACTCCTCGGAATGACCCGTTCCCGCCTTGCGCACGAGGCGCACGCTTGAGCGATCGCCCTGCGCCGCACGCACCGCTGCCGCCAGCATCTTGCGGCCACGCGCAAGCCTCGACATGACCGTTCCTATCGGCACACCGGTAATGGCGGCCACTTCCTTATAGCTCAAATCCTCGAGTTCACGCAGCACCAGCACTTCACGGAATACCACCGGCAATGCCTCCAGCGCGCGATGCACCAGATGCACTTCGTCCTTGCGCACGGCGAGCGTTTCGGGATCGGCGCCGGCATCGTCGGACCAGCCGGGCAGCGCGTCATCGCCGCCGATGTCTTCGTCATAGGGCGTCGCGTCGGCCAACTGCACGCGGCGGCGCCATTCGGTGAACCACGTATTGCGCACGATCGCGAGCAACCACCCGCGCGCATTCGCTTCGTCGCCGTTCTGGAAGCCGCTAAAGAATCGAAACGCGCGCAGATACGCTTCCTGCACGACATCGTCGGCATCACTCGCGCTTCCCGAAAGCCAGCGCGCAAGGTTATACGCCGCGTCGAGATGCGGCATCACCGTCGCTTCGAAACGCGCCTGCGGGAATTCGTCTGCTTTAGACCTGCCGGGCCATATCACGCGGGTCTCCTTGAAACAATGGAAGCCGGACATCGATGAATGCGGGCGCTAGGCTGCGCTCACACGATGATGTACTTCTGCCGTGGCCGTTTTATTCCCTTGCGGCCTGCCGAATCGAAAAAAATAAGTCGGGAATATCGCGTCGCTTTCGCCGGTTCGATCAGCAGACGCCTGGCGCGTCAATTCACTCACGTCATCACCAGGAACTGCCATGAACATCGAACCCGGCAATCGACTCTCTGAAGATCAACTCGACGATCACGGAAAGCGCAGACGCACCGCGCTTTCCTGCATGGCATGGGCCGGCGCGGGCGTGCTTTGGACGCTCAGCGGCGGCGTGCCCGTCTCACGTCTCGTTTCTTCGGCGCACGCCGCCGAAGAAACTCATGCCTTCAGCTTCGTGCAAATCAGCGACAGCCATATCGGATTCAACAAGGACCCGAACACGGAACCGACAAGCACGCTGGAAGAAGCCATAAACCATGTACGCGCGATGCCTCAACGCCCCGCGTTCATGATCCATACCGGCGATATCACGCACCTTTCCAAGCCTGCGCAATTCGACACCGCCACGCAGATCATCGGTAATGCCGGTATGCAGGTTCATTACGTACCGGGCGAGCATGACGTGCTGGTGGACAACGGCGATCCGTTCTTTGCGCTTTTCTCCGGTCAATACGGCAACGGCGGCACGCGCCACTGGTACAGCTTCGATGAAGGCGGCGTGCATTTCATCGGCTTGACGAATGTGATCGATCTCAAGGGCGGCGGCCTCGGATATCTGGGCGATGCGCAGCTTGCATGGCTCAAGCAGGACCTGCACAGCCGAACCAGCAGCACGCCGATCGTCGTGTTCGCGCATATCCCGCTATGGGCTTTATATCCTCAATGGGGTTGGGGAACGGACGACAGTGCGCAGGCGCTCGCGCTTCTGAAGCGCTTCGGTTCGGTGACTGTGCTGAACGGTCATGTGCATCAGGTCGCACAAAAGGTAGAGGGCGACATGCGCTTCTATTCGGCAATGTCCACCGCGTTTCCGCAGCCCGCGCCCGGCACGGCGGCAGGACCAGGACCGATGAAAGTCGGCGCAGACAAGCTGCGGTCGATGCTCGGTCTGCGCGCCGTCACGCATGTCGCGGGTCGCGAGCAACTAGCGATTGTCGATACCTCACTCGCGGGAGCAGGAGCATGAGAGCCGCTTTCGTCGGACAATGCGTGCGCCAGCTTGCGGTCGCGTTCATCGTCAAAGGACTCGTGAGCACCATGTCCTCGGCATGTGCCCAAGAGCCCGCACAGCAAGTCGCCGCCGTTGCTGCGCCGACCATCTCCATAGACAATTTCGCCTTTAGTCAGGCGACGCTCACCGTCCCCGCCGGGACTAGAGTGACGTGGATCAATCGCGACGACATGCTGCATACCGTCGTCGATGAAGCGAAGTCATTCAAGTCGGACCCACTCGATAGCGGCGATAGCTTCTCATATGTATTCGACAAGCCGGGAACTTACAAATACTTCTGTTCGCTTCATCCCCATATGACCGGGACCATCGTCGTGCGATAGTTTCCTCGGGCTAAAGGCGCGTTATAAGCGCGCCTTTGCGATCGCATCCAGATTGCCTTCTCCGAAGCCGTGATGTCCACGCCGCTCGACGATCTCGAAGAACATATCGCCCGGCTTGCGCTCCAGAAATGTTTGCAAGAAGAGCTGAGGCGCGCCGTCGGCCAACACTTCACCGTCGACGAGAATCCCGCGCGCGCGCAGCTTTTCGATATCGAGGCCGTGGCCCGGCAAGCGCGCGTCTATCTCGTCGTAATAGCGCGGCGGCGGCATCAGAAACCGAACGCCGCGGGCGGTGAGCGCATCGACGGACTCAAAAATATCCGCCGATGCGAGCGCGATATGCTGCACGCCCTCGCCTTCGTTACCGGGCAGGTACTGTTGCATGAGATCGGTGCGATACGCGCCTTCCTCATAGACGGGAATGCGTATCGAACCGCAAGGCGAAAGCGTGACGGCGGAATCTTGCGAAACGTGCCAGTCCGGATGCACTTGATGAACCTCTTCGAAATGCAGCACTTCGCGGTAAAAATCGAGCCAGTCCTGCATGCGGCCCTTGCGAACCGTCTGCGTGAAATGGTCCACTTCCAGCAGTCCCGTGCCGTTCAAATTTGCGCTCGCCTGAGGGATTGGCCTGAAATCGATGTCATAGATCGACGCTTCGCCGCTATTTTTTCCCGGCCAATGATCGACGAAGTAGATATGCGAATCGCCGATGCCTTGAATTGCCGGAATCGCAAGTTCATTAGGGCCGATTTTTTCGCCCTCGAAATCCCATGCGCCATAGTCGACCGCGCGCTCGTGCGCCGTTTGAGCATCGAGCACGCGAATGCCGATCGCTGCAATGCCGACGCCGTGCGTCTGCGCGAACCGCGTCGCGAAAGAATCCGGCTCGGCGTTGATCAGAAAATGCATGCTGCCCTGGCGATAAAGCGTCACCGCCTTGCTGACATGGTGTGCAACCGGCACGAAGCCCAGCCGCTCGAAAAGCGCGGCAAGCGCCTGCGAATCGGGGCTGGAGAACTCGACGAATTCGAGCCCTGCGATGCCAAGCGGATTGCGAATCGCATCGCGTTCGCAATCGGGGATTGCGCTGGCGGACGAAGAAAAGTCAGCGGATTCGGGCTGGGTCATCGGCATTACCTCGGATTGTACGAATCGGTTCACGGACGCCAAAACTACCATGACTGACGTACCGTGCGCCACGGCTTCCCGCGCGCGGCGAAATGCGTCCCGCTAGAGTAGCGGCAGCGCGTCGCCCGTGTCAAAGCCGGACCCGGCGGCAGACGTCACGCGGCAAGCCGTGCAGCGCTCATCGAAGGACGCCTCGCCTGTGGCGGAAAAACATTCCACGTACCGTCGTCGTGCCGGAAGAAAATGATTGCGATGGCCCCGCCGTCATGCCAGCCCTCGATGCATACATACCGCGCACCGGTGACGTGCGAGCGGCAAAACCGCGCGACGCGCGCAGGATGCGTGAAGGTCGGGGCGAGCCACTTGTCGACTGCGCCGTGAAGTGAATGATGAGCGGTTTGCATGACGTTCTCCTCAGGCAGCGAACATGGCGCTGAACGACTGCATGGGACTGCGATTCGCGCGGCGCTGCGCGATGACATACGCGCGCACGAGGCCGGTTAATGCATCCAATGCAACGCGCGGATGGATAAAACACGAACGCACCTGGCGGCTGTGGGCTTGACCAAAAAGACACCATGAGACGAAGTGCTCACAGTTATTGGTCAGAAGGCGATAACGGTCTTCACCGAGCCGACTGCGCGCGCGCCTCACCACCTCTGAGCCGACGAAGCACGCAGTGGGATTCTGGCAAATCGCAATCTCATGCCCGCCCGCGAATTGCGCGAGGCTCACTTCCTCGACGGGGCCGCGATGCAGCGACTTCGCAAACCCGGCGTAGTGAATCACCATGCCGTTGCCCGCATAGATTCCGTGGTGCGAGTAACCGGACCGACGCGTGACGAGTTCCGTGCCGAGCGCGGGTTCGTCGTCAGGCGAGAAGCCGCATACGGCTCGCTCGTCGATCGTTACGGACGTCTGCTGGCTTGACATGGCTCGCTCCGATTTATTTTGCGGGGCCAGGCGCGATGTGTTTGTGCGGCGCCTCGTTGCGATGTCTTTTGCAGCTTTCTTGCCAGTTTCGCGAGGGCCTTGATGGGCGGGCGTCAAGCCGTATTCGGCAGGCTCTTCCTAGCCGGAAATGTCTTTATCGAACCAACGCTTTCTAGAGCAAATTGTTGGGCTTCAAGCGTCAGTAACTTCTAGGCGCAAGCTGTTGGTCTCTAACTGGCTAAACAACTGCGGAAGTTGGCGGCTATCCAACAAGCGCCATTCAAGCGTCGCGGGAAGGCCCGTCTTTTGGCCTTCTGGCTTCGGACAAGCCACCGGCATAGCCCTTGCATAGGCTTCGTGCGTCCCCACGAGCCACGCGGAGAATCGATATGAGCACCCTTAGCGTCACAGACCTGCATTACGATTGCGAACTGGATAGCGCCCAGATGAGCGTTATCAGCGGCGGGGGCGGCGCACCGTGGGTCTATGGCTGGATAACGCCATTCGTCTCGGATCGTCAGCAGGGTTTCGGCGGCGTCGTGAACATCTACGACATCACGAACAACTTCACGGCCGGACAGATGATCAATCAGTTCCAGTCGGTCGATGTCCGCAATTCCGGAGACGGCGCGAACCTGACTGTCACTCCGAACGCGATTTCCGCGAATCGCGCGGGCTAGAGTGCGTTGTTGCCTGCGTTGTCGCCGGTGCAGTCAGTCAGCGCATAATGGCTAGCGGACTTGGGAGGTTGCCGTGACCTTCGCCACTGAATTCCGATGGACATCCGCCGCGCGTTCCGACGTCGGCTGTGTACGACAGATCAACGAAGACGCTCTGCTCGATTCGCCGGAGCGCGGGCTTTGGGCCATTGCCGATGGCATGGGCGGACATGCCGTGGGCGATCTCGCGAGCCGCATGGCGATCGAGAGTCTCTCGAAACTGTCTGCGGTGGACGGACTCGCAAGCGTTATCGCCGACGCACGCGCGCGGCTTATCGACGTCAACGGTCAATTGCGCACCGAGGCTGCAAGACGCCTCGTTTCGCGGATCGGCACCACAGTGGTATTGCTGGTCGCGCGCGAACGGGCCTGCGCTTATCTTTGGGCCGGCGACAGCCGCATTTATCTGCTAAGGAATGGCCGGCTCGTGCAATTGACGCGCGATCACAGCCATGTGGAAGACTTGAAAGCGCGCGGACAATTGACTGCCGAGGAAGCGTTGCACCATCCGGCGCAGCACCTCATCACGCGTGCGGTGGGCGCGCTGGATACCCTCGAACTCGACGAAAGCAGCGTCGCCGTGAGCGACGGCGATACCTTTTTGCTTTGCAGCGATGGCCTTTCCAACGAAGTCAGCGAAGTGGAAATGGCCACCGAGCTTGCGCCGGGCAACTGCGATTTGGCCGCGCAAAGGCTGCTCGAAATAGCGCTCGGGCGCGGTGGCCGCGACAACGTTTCTCTGGTCGTCGCGCATGCGGAAGACCTGCTCGCGTCGGAGAGAACGCAGGTCAACCCGTCCATCTGAGCGGTCTACTCGCTTCTGCTCTTTTGCGCCGCGAGCCGAAAGTCCTTGGAATGCAGGCCGTGTTTCTTCAGCAGCATTTGCAGATGCGAGCGGTTCATCTCATAGCGACGTGCGAGCTCCGCGACGGTGCCGCCCACTTCGTGCAAGCCGCGTTCAAGAAATGCGCGCTCGGCTTCGTCGCTTGCCACGCGCTTGGCCTCGCTTAAGGAACTCGCTGCCGCAATGCCGTTGCCGCTTGCGGAAGGCCCGCCCATCGCAAGTGACAGCGACGACTTCGGGCGAATATCTAGCGGGAGATGATCGATGTCGGCCATTTCGCCAGCCAGGCAAGCGAGCCGGTACACGACATTACGCAGCTCGCGGATATTGCCCGGATAGTCATAGTTGCGCAGAAAGTCGCGCAGCCGCGGCGACAGTTTGACGGGTCGGCGCTTGAGCGTGGCCGCGGCCTCGTCGCCGAAGTAGGAAAGCAGCAGCGGAATCTCGTCGCGGCGCTCGCGAAGCGCGGGCAAGGTCAAATGAATGACGCTAAGACGATAGAACAGGTCTTCGCGAAAGCGCCCTTCTTCGCAAAAGCGCCGCAGGTTTCGATTAGTCGCTGCGACGATGCGCGTATCCACCGCAATCGGCTCATCCGAGCCCACGCGCTGAATCTCATGCGCCTCGAGCACGCGCAACAGCTTGACTTGGCCGGCAAGCGGCAATTCGCCGATTTCGTCCAGAAAGATGGTCCCCGTGTGAGCGCTTTCGAATTTCCCCTTGCGATCGTTCGTCGCGCCCGTGAACGCCCCTTTGCGGTGCCCGAACAATTCCGATTCGAGCAGATTGTCGGGAATGGCGCCGCAATTCACCGAGATATACGGCTTATCCGCGCGCGAACCGTTGGCATGGATCACCTTGGCCATCAACTCTTTGCCCGTGCCGCTCTCGCCGTCGATCAGCACTGGAAGGTCCGTAGGCGCGGCTTTCTCCGCGATTTCCAGCGCTTCCAGCAGCTTCGGATTGTCGCCGAACGTCCCTTCGAATACGAAGCTGCGCTCGATCAACGCCTGACGCCGCGCGCCCGCCGATAGCTCTCGCTTGGGCTCCGCTGCCGCAGCCTGCACGAAGCGCTCCTTGTGCGAGAGTTGCATCACTTCATCGCGCAAGGCGCCGGCTTGGCGCAAGAGCTTTTCGATCTCGGGCCGTTCGAGGCGCGATGTCCACCGAAGCGTCGAGCGCAATATCTCGATCTTTTCGATGACTCCCGCATACGAAATAGCGGATGCGCTCGCGTTGCTGTCGCTTTCGGGTTGATCCAGTATCTTCATGCTGCGCTCAATTGCTTTTGCACGAGTTGGAAATACATGCCCTTTCTTGCGACTAGCTCGTCGTGCTTGCCTTGCTCGACGATGCCGCCTTCGTATAGCACGAGAATCTTGTCTGCGCGCATGATGGTGGACAGCCGGTGCGCGATGATCACCGCCGTGCGCCCTTTCAGGATCTCCTGCATATTGCCGAGAATATTGCTTTCCGATTGCGTATCGAGGGCCGACGTTGCTTCGTCGAATACGAGAAGGCGTGGATCGTGATAAAGCGCACGCGCAATGCATAAACGCTGAATCTGGCCGCCCGACAAGCCGACGCCCCGCTCGCCCACCACCTGTTCGTAGCCGAGCGGCATCTTGCTGATGAACGCGTGCGCGTCCGCCATCTTCGCGACTTCCTCGATGCGCCTGCGGTCCGGTGCTTCGTCTCCGCTTGCGATGTTATCGGCGATCGTTCCCGAAAACAGCAGATTGCTTTGCATCACATAGCCGATCTGGCCGCGATAGAAGCCTTTGTCGACCACATCGAGGTCATAACCGTCGACCGTCATCTTTCCTTCGCTCGGGGCATAGAAACCGACCATCAGTTTCGCAAGCGTGGTCTTGCCCGATCCACTGCGTCCTACTACGGCAACGAGTTCGCCCGGCTTGATATCGAAGCTGATGTTCTCCAGCACATAAGGCGTGTCGCCGTCGCCATAGCGGAAATAGACACCCTTGAAACTAATGTCGCCCTGAAGGTCCGGCAACATCACGCGCTGCTGCATGTCCGACGGTTTTTGCTCCGGCTCGATGTCGAGCACATCGCCAAGGCGTTCCATGGCAACGCCGGCGTCGTTCAGCAGGCTCCATAGATTGATGAGACCCATGAGCGGCGAAAGCACGCTTCCCATGAATGCGTTGAATGCGATCAATTGCCCGATAGTCAGTTCGCGCGCGAGCACGAGGTTGGCTCCAACCCACAGCACCGCGATGGTCGTCCCGGCATTGAGCAACTGGCTGCAAAGCCCCACACCGATGTTGAAGCGCTGCGACTTGTACTGAATCTCGAGCGACTTCGCGTATTTCTTTTCCCACTTCAGACGCACGGCACGTTCTATCCCCATGCCCTTTACGGTTTCGACGCCGCCCAACGCTTCCATCAGATAAGAGCGCGCGTCGGTGCTGGAAGAGAACGTCTCGCGCGCATTGTGCTTGATGCGCGGTGTGGCGAGCACGGTAAGGGCCATCATCGGAATGACGAATGCGATCAGCAACAGCGTCAGCTTCACGTTGTAGAGAAACATGATCGTGAAGTAGATGAAGATCATCAGCAGGTTGAGCACCGTCGTGACCGTGGACTCGGTGAGGAATGCGCGGATCGTATGGTTTTCCTGGAATCGCGCGAAGACATCGCCGGTCTTGCGCTTGGCAAAGAAGCTGAAGGGCAAGGAAAACGTGTGCTTGAAGAACTGCGACATCATCGCGAAGTCCATGTTGCGCACCATGAAGTTCGCGAGGTAGGCGCGTATCGTGGACATGAGTTGCGAAAACAGATTCGCGACGATGAGCCCGACAATCAGTACGTGCAGCAGCCCGACGTTCTGATGCACGATCACGCCGTCCAGAATGTTCTGGATGATGAGCGGCGGAATGACGCCCAGCACCTGAATCACGAACGTCGCGAGAAACAGATGCAGGAGTATGTTTCGATAAGGCTTGAGGTAGGCGACAAAGCGTATCCACGGTGAACTGGATACCGTCTTCTGCACGAGATCCTGAGCAGGGGCAAAGAGCAGACATGTGCCGCTCCATCCGCGTTCGAACTCGCCCACGGTCATTTTCCTGAAGCCGATCGCCGGGTCCGCGACCCACACGTTCTCTCTGGAAATGCCATACACAATGATGTAGTGATAGCCCTCCCAATGCGCGATGAACGGCAGCTCGAAGCCACGCAACGACTCATAAGTGCATTGCACGCCGCGCGTAGTGAACCCGAGCGATTCCCCTGCACGCGCAAGACTGTCGAGCGTAGCGCCTTGCGTCGTCACATTGGCAAGTTCGCGTAGCTTGCCAAGCGTCATGCCGATACCATAATGGCGGCAGATCATTGCAAGGCAAGCGGCGCCGCAATCCATCTCTTCCGCTTGTTCGAGCCACGCGAAACGCTTGATGACCCGCTCACCCAACTCGGGCCGCGTTTGCAAATCGAGCATCGCCGGCAGCTTGCTGCGTTCGGCGAGCTTCTTTTGACGCTGCAATTCCCGTTCGGTGAACCGGATGCGTTCTTCCAGCACTTCGCGCAGCTTGACGTTGCGCTCGATGATGAAGTGCACGGTCTTCTCGGGTATGACCAGAAGCCGCGTGTCAGTGCTTGCAATGGCGGATGCCATTTGCTCCTGACGCATTACGCAGGCTCTTTCGCCGAAAATCTCGCCAGGTCCGAGCGTCGCGAGTAAATGCTGGCGGCCGCCTTCTTCACGCACGATCCGCACTTCGCCCTGGCGCACAACATAGAGCCGCCTGTCGTCGCGCGAGTCTTGCGTGAGAATCTCCTTGCCTTCACCGATTCGCTTGACGCCGACACTTCTCACGCACTCTTCCAGTTCCGTCTTGTCGAGCTTGCCGCGCAGGTCGAAGAGCCTGGCGACGAAGCCTCCCGCAGAATTGATGGCGACATAACTCGTGGCAAACGCGAGCGCAGCCGCATTCCGTGCAATGACCGGCTCGATCGCGCTGCGCGGAATGAAAAGTAGCTCGGTCTTTCCCGAGGAGCGCACCGAGGACTCATGGCGATAGTCGCGCAGCATCGCGATATCCGCGAAAGTCTCGCGCTCCTTCTTGAGCCCCATGCTGATTTCCTTGCCGTGCTCCTCGGTGAAGATGCGCACGGACCCTGCCCTGACCACATAGAGTCCATCAGCGGGATCGCCCGCATTGCAAACGGTTTCGCCGAAACCATATCGGCGCGACACGGCTTGCAAAGCCAACTGTTCGATTTCCTCCCGCGAGAATGGGGAAAGTATCTCGACGGTCGCGAGAAAATCGGCGGGGGAATCGAGGCTCGAAGGGGCGTCCATGATCGTCGCGCTTCGTTTAGCGGGCCTGGATCAGATGCTCTTGCGCACGCGCAAGCAGCCAATCCTCGCGCAGCAGCCGACGGATTTCGGCGGTCACGTCTTCATCGAGCTTCGCGGGATATTTGGCCGTCACTGCGAATATCTCAAACGAAGCACCGTCCGCCGAAATGAACGGTCCGAGCAAATCGCCCGCCTCCGCGTTGAAGACCTTCGCTTCGATGTCGGGCTTGAGTTGACCGCGCATGACGCGGCCGATCACGCCGCCGTCGTCGCGCGTATCGGCAAGCGAGTGTTCGCGCGCCATGTCCGCGAAACTCTCGGGGTCATCGCCAAGATAGGACATCATCTCCTTGGCGCTGCCTTCCGTATCCAGCACGATATGACTCACTTCGATGCTGTCGAAGCGCGGCGAATTGAGCTGGAAATACTCTTCGACTTCGCGCTGTGTGCCTACCTTCTCCAGCATTTTTTCCTGATACAGCGTATCGGTGATGTAAGTCTCGAATTCGTCGAGACTGACGTTGAGCGCATCCAGATAATTATTCATGTCGGCCGCGCGATGCAGACCTCGAATTCGCCGGAACTGATCGGCTCGCGTCTGGATTTCGTCAGCGGTCAGTTCGACGCCCGAGCGCTTTGCCGCATGCACGGTGATCTTGTCTCGCACCAGTTGCTCGATGAGACCGTCGAACTGTCCGTTGAGCTTGAGCAGCCTGATGAATTCACCGACATCCACGATCTCGTCGTCGATACGCACAATCGCCGTCATATCGTTCTCCGTTGGGTTCAGCCAGCCACGTTGCGGAAGGGATCGAGGCCCATGTCGATCAGGCGTCGCTCGCGCACCACGATTTCCGCCGATGCCGTCATGCCGTAACGCAGCGGGTAGCGCGTATCCGCGATCTGGTAGTAGTCGCGATCGAGCGTTACGCGCCCTTCATAAACCGGTTGCTTCGTGCCCGGACTGGGTTTGGTCGCGGGCGAAATGAAAGCGAGCGTGCCTTCGATCACGCCATAGCGCTGATAGGGAAACGCATTGAATTTGAGCTTCACGCGCTGGCCTTCGCGCAGGAACGCGCGGTCATGTTCGGCAATCTCGATCTTTGAGGACCGGGCGCGCATCCGCCGGTGCAATGCCGCCAAGCGGCGTGTTTGCCTGAATCTTGTCGCCGGTTTGCGTAGATGTCACATCCGTCACGACACCGGACACGGGCGCAAGAATCAACAGGAAATTGTCCTTGTCGATGTTCTCGAAGCGAATGCGCGCCGCGGCATCCGCGACGAGACGCGCCGTCTGCAATTGCAGGCGCAGCTTGTCTTCCGTGCTCGCGACTTCGCGCATCGCCGCTTCGTATTGCAGCCTGAGATTGGTGGCTTCCTGTCCGCTCGTTTCGAGCTGCGCCTTGGCCTGAGTGAATTCGTGACTCAAGCGGAAATCCAGTTCCGAGAGCTTCGCTTGTTCAACGCGGTAAGCGCCGTCCGCTTCGAGATAGAGATTGCGCTTTGCCTCGACCTGCGATTCGGCGACACCGCCGCCGCCCGGCAAAGCGAATAACCGCGAGAAGCGATCCAGCTCGTTTTTCGCGGCATCGCGCGCGCGCCGCGCATTGTCGAGCGTGCTGCGCTGTTCCTGCAATTGCGCCCTCTGCCCCTCCGCCAATTTGGACGTGCCTTCGCTCACGCGCTGTTGATGCTGGTGTTCCTCAACATCCATTTGATCCTTGAGCGCCGCGATTCTACGTTCCATCAAAAGCTTCTTTTCTGGAAACTGTTTCCATTCTCGCTCGGCGTCATCGAGTTTGAGTTGCGCCTCGAGCGCATTGGTCGCCGCTTCAATGGCGCCGCGCGCATTCAGACGCGCGACGACATCGTCCTTGCGAACGGGTTGCCCTTCCGCGATATAGAGATCGGCCAGTTCGCCATCGATGGGCGCATAAAAGCGCCGGACTTCGGACTCGGGCGCGAGCGTCCCTTGCGCGGTCACCATGACGTCCGCATGCCCGATGAAAGACCACAGAAGCGCGGCAGCGACGAGCGCGACCATCGCGAATACGAGCGCCTGCGTCATTCTCAGCGGCTCGGCCGTCAGGATCGCGATGCCTTCCGCGCCGTGATCGCCTAGCGCTTCGGAGAAGCTCTTAAGGTGCGTGTCGCGCTTCACCGCTCGCTCCCCCTATCAAGGCCAGCTTGCTTTGCAGCAATGCGGGCTCGAGCACCATGCGCAGGTCTTGCAGCGAGCGCCTCTGCAAATCGGCTTCAGCGGCGATCTCAGTGGCGAGCGCGCTCCATTTGCTCGCGCCCGAATTGCCGTCCGACTGCGCTTGCCTGAAGATGCGCATGCCTCGCGCCGAAGCGTCCTGTGCATCCGACAAGCGCCGCGCCTGTGCGCGGAACGTGTCCGAGATGCCGGATTCCAGCCGCTGCGAACCGCCAATGCCTCCGTTCGTCCGATACTGCATCCAAAGCGCTTCCGCTTGCGTCATCAGCCCTTGCGCACGCGTAAGGGCCTTGTTTCTTAGCGACGCGATGTCCGGTGCAACGGCCTTCGCAAAGTACGTGTCGGTATCGGCGTCGAGGGTTTCATAGAACGACAGCAGCGCGTCGTCATACGCATTCGAGCCGCGCGACTTCTGCAATTCGCCGAACCGCGCGGCGACAGACTTTTTGTGCGTCAGTTCCTGTTGCACGACCGGCGACCAGCTTCCTTGCGGGATCTTCTGCAAGGCATCGATGGCCTGGGCACTATGTCCGCTACGCCAAGCGTCCGAGACAACGGCATATTGTTTGAACACGTTCGACGGCGGCAACTGGCTCGCTGTCATCGTCGCGAACTTCTGCTTGAACGGCGGCGTGAAAAACGTTGTCGTGTTCAGCCATGCGGCCAGCGGTGCAAGACTGCCCGCACTCATTGCGCGCCTGAGGCTGCTATAAGCGCTTGCATCGGCTTCTACGCGGTCCAGACCGCCCAGACGAGGGTAACGGTCCGCATAGTCTTTAATGGCCGCTTCCATGGCGTCGGGGTCGTCGTTAGCGAGACTCTTGACGATGATGGCGTTGAGCCGGTCGATGGCGGCCAGATAAACCGAATCGTCGCTCTGTAGCTTGCGCAGATGGCTGAGCGCGAGCGCATACGGATCGCGAAAGTCGGGCACGTAACCCGCGATTCGATCGAGATCGCGTTGATGTCCCGCCGCGTCCGCTTCCCAGTGCTTCAGTATCTCGCGGATGCGGTCTTCGTCGGCATACATGCGAATGGGCGCATCCGGTCCGCCGCGGCCCATCACGAAGCGCTCCAGCTTGCCGATCCAGCCGAGTTCGTCGAGCATCGAACGCACGTCCGTATTGTTTGCGCCTAGCGTTTTCATCTGGGTAACGATCGCGTCGGCGTCCGCGTAGTCGCCCTTACGAACGGCGGCTAGCCAGCGCGGCACGTTCGACTTGAGCACGGCTTCTGTATTCATCGCTGAATAGCGCGCGTCTTGAGGATGACTCGCCAAATAGTCATTCGTCAGCGCGGCGGCTTTGCCGTATTCGCCGCTCGCCATGAGCGACTTCACCTCGCGCTGCGCCGAGCCGCTACAGAAAAGCGTAGAGCCGATCGCTATGAGAATCAGCATCAGGCATGACATGACGATGCGCGCCCGCCGCGCGGCGCGGGCGTCGTCGCCTGAAAAAGCCTTCAGCAGTTCATGGACGAAAAGAGCGAGCTTGCCACGTCTCTTTGCATCGCGAGGCTCGCGCGTTTCTTCGATGCGCGAAGCCTGGGCGTCTGCATTGATTTCATCGTCCGAAGGCGCGGATTGATCGACGCAGAAAATGTCGAGAAACGAATGCGCGGAGCCGACAAAAGTAGTTTTGTCGCTGGGGTTCGCGTCGCGTTCGTCGGGCGCACCGGCTCCCGATGCGCCGGCCATTTCGGTCAGTGTCGATTCGCTCTCTTCGCCATGCAGGCTGACCTTGTACACGAAGTGCATGCCGCCGAAGGCAAGCGTGTCGCCGTGCCTCAGTTCCACTGCGGAATCGCCGATGCGCTGTCCATTGACGAACGTTCCGTTCGTGCTGCCAAGGTCCTCGACGAACGGCGCGCCGTTCTTGACGAACACATGCGCGTGACGCCGCGATACGTAATTGACCTGATGCGGAAACTGCGCCTTATAGCGCGCGAACGTTTCGTCTGTCTTGCTAACGAGAAACGGAAATTGCGAAAGCTCGACCGGCTGCAGTCCGACGTCGTCGCGTTGCGGCACGAGCGTGACGGCGACGGGCTTTCCGGCGCCCATGCGCCGTTTGCGAGGCACGAACTGCACGCGATACGACAAGCGGCTGCCGAACGCGATCTCGTCGCCATTGCGCACGCGAACGGGCGTATCGCGCACGGGCGTTCCATTCACCGTCGTGCCGTTCTTGCTGCCGAGGTCCGCGAGATAAACATGACCGTGCTCAATAAAAATACGCGCATGGCGGCGCGAAAGCTGCGCGACGGCTTCAGGCGGACTCGCATCGAACGGTGCTTCACCGCGGCCAATGGCAAAGAGATTCTCGTCGATGCGGATGTCGCTCAACGGGTTCGCCGAATCACCTTGCGATGCGGGTTTAAGGACGACATCGAATGCCTCGCCCACGCTCGGCTTCTGTTCGGCTATCGGATCGCCTGGAGCCATGTCAGATCGCAAGGTGCGTGAAGCCGCCGCCAATGAGCGGCGAATGGACGGAAAGCATTGCGCCGTCATTCGCGCTAAGCGCATGCGGCGGCTGTTGAAAGTGTAAGTCACGCATCGTCGTAGTCAATCATGCGACGCCAGAGCATTCTTCTTCTCGTTAGCGGCGCTTTGCACATCGACGGTCGGCCATCCACCGCCAAGCGCCTGATAAAGCGTCACCGTATCCGAGAGAATTTGCTGATGGTTCGCGAGCAACGCAAGCTGCGCGGCAAGCAGCGTGCGTTCGGTTTCGAACACTTCCAGTTGCGAAATCGCGCCTTCCCTTAGTTGCGCGTCAATCTGCGCGGCCACGATGCTCAAATGCGCCACTTCCTGCTGCAACTCATTGCGCTGCCTCGTATGCGAGTCGAGGTTGACGAGTGCGTTTTCCACTTCCTCGAATGCGCTCATTACCGTGCTGCGATATTGCTGCTCGGCCACCGTGCTTTGCGCTTGCGTAGTCTTTACGTGAGCACGCACGCTCGGATCGAGAATCGGAATATTGATGCTCGGCAGAAAACTGAACGTGAAGGACTTCAATAAGTCTGTCAGCGCAAAGCTCGCCGTTCCCCCGCGTCCGGTGAGACTAATCGTCGGCAACTGCGCGAGTTTCGCCTGACCGACAAGGTCATAGGCTTCCAGCACGCGGTATTCAGCCGCGATGAGATCGGGCCGGCGCGCAAGCAACTGCGATGGCAAGCCTGCCGGCACCGGCGGAATCTGCACGCGCTTTTGCAACTGCCCATCGGGCACCTTGAATTCGCCTGCCGGAACGCCAATGAGCGTGGCAAGCGCATTGTCCCCAAGATCGCGCGCGCGTAGCAGTTCGAGCAAGTCGCGCGTCAGACGATTCAGTTCGGCGCGTTGCGTAAGCACTTGCGTATGCGGCACGAGCCCGTTCTTTTCCATGCCCTCGAATATCGTGAGAATCTGCTGGTTTGTCGCGATGGTCTTCTTCTGCTGCTCGATCTGATCGTCGAATTGGAGAATCTGGAAATACGTGGTCGATACGCTTGCGACGAGTTCGAGATAACCGGCGCGCCAGTCGGCTTCGGTTGCGCGGAATTCGGCCTTTTGCGCCTGCACGCCCTTTTCGACCGCACCCCAGACATCGATGTCCCAATTCACTTGCGTGACAACGTTGTATTGCCTCGAGAAGGTCTGTCCCGTGGTCTTTTCGAAGCTCGCGCCGGCGCCCACGTCCATCGACGGCAATGCGCCCGCGCGCGCTTCGCCGATCTGCGCGCCCGCTACCTGAATGCGTGCCGCCAGCACCTTGATGTCGAAATTGCTGTTGATGGCTTTTTCCACTAGCCCGTCGAGATACGGGTCGCGAAACTGTTTCCACCAGTCGGGCTGAATGGTCTCGGCGGGCGCGGCCTTAGGCGCGTCTATCGTCGTAAATGCCGTCTTTTCAGGCGTCTCGGGACGCTTGTAGACCGGCACCTTGACGTCGATGCAACCGGCGAGCAGCGCGGCGGCGCAAAGACTCGCGCATGCGACCACGACACGCAACGATGGCAACAGGACTTGCACGATGCACTCCGGCGCTAAAAGCCACTAAGAAGAGACAAAGCGCGCGCAGAATGAAATCACGCGCTCTGGAGGCGGTCCGCTCGCCGTCTCGGAATTGACGAGCGAACCGCGCCGCCCGATGCGGGCGGTTGCTGCAGCGGCGCTCCCCGCGCGCCGCTTTCTCTGCGTTACATCGCGTATGGCGCAAAGACGTTGATGTTGCTCTTGTTATCGGCCTTCTGGTACGGATCCACATCCGATGTCACTTTATGCGTGAAGGCGTTGTTGACACCGTTTTGATCGAGTGTGTTCTGAGCCTGATTAGCCATCTGCTGCGTCGTGGCGCTCAGGTCGAACTTCGACACATAGCTCGGGAAGTAGAACGCAGTTCCGCCGCGCACGGCGGACATTTCGGTGCGGCCCATTTCGGCGTGGTGGACGAGATCGCGGATCGTTAGCGTGGACATGATGTCGGATTCCTGTCGTGAACGTGGATGAGATCGTGCGTGAACGAACGTCGATTAGCGGTACACGAGACCGGAACCGATATTGATGTTGCTGGTATTGCTCGCTTCCTGCTTGGGTTTGACGCTGGACGAAATGTCTCCGCCGAACGCGACACCGACACCATTCTGGTTCTGCGTGTTCTGCGTCTGACCGATGAACTGCTGCGTATTGAACGACAGGTCGTATTTCGCTACGTCGAGGCCGGGAAAATAGAACGACGTTCCGCCGCGCACAGCCGACATTGCACGGCTGTCGAGTTCTTCGGTCACGGCCAGATCCTTGATGGTCAGCGTCTTCATGATGGTTCTCCTTCGGTTGCGCATCGCGCGTTTGGTGGGTTCGAGCAAGCTGTTTGCTCGGGCCAGTAAATGCATGGCCTATGCCAACGTGATCGTTTTGGCCCGAAGGCCTTACTGCGCAACGCTTTCCACCTTCACATCGCTTATCGGGCGACACCTCGCTTGACGCTGACTCGCAGACACTTCGCGCTCCGACTGTCTGTCCGGCACCGACAGCTTCATTTGACGTAGATCGTGATCCTCTTCGAATAGACGGGCGGGTTATGCGGGATGTGCCGGTCATCGCCCATTAGAAGTTGAAGCGTGTGCTTGCCGGGCGGAAGTTCGATCATGGTTTCCGTTTCCCCGGCGCCGTAGTGCAAGTGATTGCGGTCCGAGGGTATTTCCTGATCGAGCGGCGGCAGGTCCGTATCGATGAGCAAGTGATGATGCCCGGTGCTCGGAAACTTCACGCCGCGCGGCGCAACGCCCATGAAACGCAGGCCAAACCACACGCGAAACGGCTTGCCGGCGGGAAGCGTCTGTCCGTCATTCGGATAGCCGATATACGCGTGCGCGTTCGATGGCGCGGGCGTCGGTCCGCCCTCGGCCAGCGCAGCGTGCAGCGGCGTCGCCAGCATGGCGGCGAGCAGAATCGAACGTGAGCGCGAGAACGCGCCAGCGATACGTTGGTTCATGTCGTATGCCCTCGGCAATATGCGTAAGGCGCGCGTGGATAGGCGCAGGATTGGGCGCAAGAGCGCCCCGTTTCATCTCACCGTGATCGTGATTTTTTTGGAGTACACGGGCGGATCATGCGGTACATGGTTGTAGTCGCCCAGGAGCATCTGCAGCGTATGTTTTCCGGGCGGCAGCTCGATGCGCGCATCCGTTTCTCCTGCGCCGTAATGCAGATGATTCCGGTCTGACGGAATCTCTTCATCGAGCGGCGGCAAGTCGGTATCGATCAGCAGATGATGATGGCCGACGTTAGGCAGATCCACGCCCTTGGGACACACGCCCATATTGCGCAAGCCCATGCGCACCCACAGCTTGCCGCCCGTGATGACGGCGCCGTCGGGCGGCCAGATGATGTACGCCTCTGCATTGGCCGGCGCGGGCGTGCGCGTGCGCGCGGCGGAGAAGGAGGAATCGGCCGCCAGCGCGGCAAGCGACGCGAGCGCGCCCAGCACAGTTCTTCTAAGCATGTTTTGGATGCCTCGTTAAAGAAAGGCCGTTCGAATCCGGCGATCGGAATTCGCTTCCAGATTAGGCCGTAACGATTTAAAAAGATATGGTGGACGAAGCGGATGCGCCAGCCACATCCGCATACCTTCTTTTAGGGGATAAATTCATAAAGAGCCGCGTGCTATCGTTATTCAGGCTGCATGTACGACGGCATCGGGTGCGGCATCGTGCGCTGCGGGTGCCGTTCCATCACGGGCGAACCGACAGGGTGTGAATATGTGGCGAACTCTCTTCATCGCAGGCATGTTCGTCGCGATTTGCGCAGCGCTTGCGCGTTTGTCGCCGACGCCCTCGCCTGACAGCATCGCAAGCATGAAAAGCACGAATAGCGCGGACGGCGTGCAGCGCCTGGCGCTTGTCATCGGAAACGACGATTACGCCGAAAACGCCTTGGCAAGCGCACGACGCGATGCAACGCACATGAGCGCTGCGCTTTCGTCACTAGGCTTTAGCGTCACAACGCGCACCGATCTCACTAACGATGCAATGCAACACGCACTCGATGCGTTCGCCAATCGTCTCGGCGCACGCGATACCGCAGTCGTCTATTTCGCGGGCCACGGAATAGAAGCCGGCGCAGACCGCATGCTGCTTCCCATCGATGCGCGCGCAGATGCGCCCGCTACCTTGCTGACAAAAGGCATCGCGGTGCGCGAGATCGTCACGCGCCTCAGCCGCATGCGTCCGCTCGGCGTGAACATCGTCGTGCTGGATATGTGTCTGAACGGTCCCTTCGGCCGCACGCACCCTTATGCCTCCGACTTGCCGCCGCGCACACTGGTGGCCTACGCAACGAGTGCGAATTCGGGCGCCATCGAAAACGCAAGCCAAGGCCTCTACACCGGCGCGCTCTTGCGCACGCTCGTCGAGCAGACAAGCGTGACGGCGGCATCTTTCGATGCAGCGGCATCCCAAGTCGCGCGCTTATCGCATGGCGCGCAGCGTCCTTCGATCGTATCGACGCTCGATGCGCAATGGCCGCTTGGACATCACGCGGCCAATGGTCAGATCACTCAGGAACTCGCCTGGAACCAAACTGGCGGCACACGCATGCGCGGCATTCTTCCAAAGAACAGCAGCGAGCAATACGAACTGACGTTCTGGGAATCCATTAAGGACAGCACTTATCCAAGCGATTACGAGGCCTATTTGAAGTCTTATCCGAACGGACGTTTCGCAGCACTCGCCAAGGCGCGCATCGAACGATTGAAGGCCACCGCCAGCGCGAAGCCTGCGCAGGCAACATCGGCGGCATCGGTGGCATCGGTGGCGAAACCTGTATCGCCTGCCATCGCCGCGCCTGAAAAGCCGCACGAAAGTGCATCAGGCAAGCCCGTCGCGAGCATCACGCCCAAGCCCACGGGCAACGAAATCAAGGACTGCCCGCAATGTCCGCTGCTCATTCCAGTCGCTGCGGGCAGCTTCACAATGGGCAGCAACAACGACGATCCCGGCGAGAAGCCGCCGCATCGCGTGACGATTGCGCGGCCCTTTGCGATCGGCAAATACGAAGTGACGGTCGAGCAATGGAATGCTTGCGTCGATGCAGGCGCGTGTACACGCATCGACACGGACAACGCGTCGAACGCCGCGCCACCCGCGAACTCGCCGATGCGCAATGTCAGTTGGGACGACGCGCAGGTCTACGTGAAGTGGCTCACCAAGATCGGCGGCAAGCCGTATCGCCTGCCGAGCGAAGCGGAATGGGAATTCGCTGCGCGCGGCGGCACGCAAAGCACGTACTGGTGGGGCGAGCAGATGAAAAAAGGCACTGCGGACTGCAAGGACTGCGGCGAGCCGTATCGCGCGGACGGGCCGACGCCCGTTGGATCGTTTGCGCCGAACGGCTATGGCTTGTTCGACGTGAACGGCAGCGTCTGGGAATGGGTCGCGGACTGCTGGCACAGTTCCTACAAGAACGCACCCGCCGATGGCCGAGTCTGGGACGATCCCTCGTGCTCGGTGCGCGTGATTCGCGGCGGATCGTGGCGCGAAGGCGCGGCGTACATGCAGTCGGCCACGCGCTTCAAATACAGCGCGAGCGTGCGTCAGTCGCAAAACGGCTTTCGCGTGGCGCGCGACATGCAGTGAGTGCGTCCATCATCCCGAGACTTTCACGATGATCTGCGACTGCGTATCGCGTTCCATCTTCCTGAGCGCGGGCAGCGCCGCGTTGAAGTCATCGGGCGAACAGACCTGCTTGCCGAAGCGCGCATCGAGTGTGCGCGACACCTGGATCACGTTGCTCGACGGATCGAAGAGATAACGCGAGCGATAGCGAAACGCGCCGCTCGTCAGTTCGAGATCGTCGGGCACTTCCACGACGCGCATCGCCTTGGGCAGCGCGATCTGCGAAACCTCGTCGTAAGCGCCGCTCACGCACAGATAAGGCTGCGTGCGCGTGCGTTCCGCGAGCCAGTTACGCGTCTGCGTGGCGATGCCGCCCGAGAGACTTGTCAGCGCGGGCAATGCGGTCGTGCCGGTCGGCCATACGATGTCGTCGAGCGTGCCGCTCAGCGTCGTCGCGAACGGACCGCTCGTGGCATTGACATCGCTCGTCGTGAGCGCGCCCGCGCCGCGCAGATTCGTATAACGCAGCCGGTCCGCTGCAATCTGGTCACGCCGCTGCGCGTTCGCGAGGCGCAGGTTCATGCGCTCCATCTCGGCGCTCCATCCCGCGTCCTCGACCCAATACGAAAAGCTCGCCTCGCCTTGCGGCCCGACGTCGATCTGCAAGCGCGCCGTGCGCGAGAGCGCCTGCGCCGCGGGCGTGCGCGACAGCACGCCAGCATCGACGAGCAACGCGGGCCGGTCCATGTCCGCGAGCGGCAGAAAGCCGAACTCGACGCTCGCCGCCGTGCTGTCCGCATAGAGATCGAGGTCCGGCAGATACGTGACGATGTGATTGATCGCGCCTGCGCCATAACCCGGCACCGAAGGCAGCGCGTGAACGGAGCCGAGGCCGATCAGCGCAGGCTCGTTGCGAATGCCGAGCGCATCGAGCAGCGCGCCGTACAGCGCGACGTGATCCTTGCAATCGCCGTAGCGGTTCGCGAGCACGTCCGTCACGCGATGCGGCACCGCCGGACTCTGGCCGATGAACATGGCGACGTAGCGGATGTTGCGGCGCACCCAGTCGTAGAGCGTCTTGGCTTTCGCGCGCGCGTCGGCGTCGTGCTGCGTGAGCGATCGTGCGAGCGCGCCGATGGCCGGATCGTTCGCGGTGACATCGGCGGCGGGGCCGCGATAGCTCGCCGCGAAACTCGCGTAGTCGGCAAACGTGGAGACCATCAGCCGGTCGCCGTACTGCGCGTAGCCGACCGATCCGCTCTCGATGCGCCCGATGCGCTCGCGCCGGTAATCGAACGCATAACGCGTGCGGCCGTTTTCGGTCACGGGCGGCTCGGCGACGTAACCGCGCGCATCGGCGTAAAGCGGTTTTCCGGCAGGCAGGTCGAAGACGAGCCGCTGATCCAGCACCGGCCGTTGCGCCGGCTCGACGTAATAGTTGAACTGGCCCGGAATGACCGCGCTCGCCTGGCTTTTCGTGAAATGCAGATGCACCGTCGAGCCGACGCCGACGGCCGGGAAAATCACCGCGCGCAGCTTCGCGTCCTGAAACGTCGGCGCGCCCGCCGAGCGCGGCTCCTGAATGTCGCGAATCTGATCGGGCGATACATCGTGACGCGCGCCGGCCGCATCGATGGAATAGGCCTCGACGATCTCCACCTTCGACACGCTGCGGTCATACCAGACGTAGCGCTGCGCGATCTCGTCGACGCCCGCGGACGTGTTCGCGCGCAGCACCGTGCGGTCGTCCTCGGTGACGGAACCGTCGTCCGCGACGACGAACGCGTGCGCGTCGCTCACGATGGTGGAAGGATCGTCGACGGCCGGCGACGGCGCGGCCCACGCCGGCAGCGCGGCCACGATGAGCCACAACGCATGCAGAGATCGCTTCATGTTCGCCTGACGGTGAATCGCGCGAACGTTCATCGTACAGGAGCCACATTCGCTGCGACAATTTGTATCACATTGAGATATAATTTCGCTCTTTGCCGCACGCCCGCTTCAGCGCCATTCGGCCAGCCAGTGCGCAATCCATCCGTTCACTGACTCCACGAACCGCTGAAAAACGTGTCGCGCACCGTCCTGCTCCGCTGGTTACACGGCTTCCTTCCCGCCCCGGTCACGCTCAAATGGACCGAGCGCCTGCGCGCGGGCGTCGGCGCGCTCATCGGCATTGCGCTGACGGGCGGCATCGCGCATCTGCTCGTCGGCGACGCCTCCGCCATTCCGTTCCTCATCGCGCCGATGGGCGCCTCCGCCGTGCTGCTGTTCGCCGTGCCCGCGAGCCCGCTCGCCCAGCCGTGGTCGATCATGGGCGGCAATCTCGTCTCCGCGATCGTCGGCGTGAGCTGCGCGGCGCTGATCCACGATCCCGTCGATGCCGCCGCGCTCGCCATCGCGCTCGCGATCTGCGCGATGTTCGCGCTGCGCTGCGTGCATCCGCCATCGGGCGCGGTCGCGCTGACGGCGGTGCTGGGCGGCCCGTCGATTCATGCGCTCGGCTACGGCTTCGTGGTCGCGCCGGTCGCAATCCAGTCGGCGGCGCTGCTGTGCTCGGCCATCGTCTTTCATGCGCTTACCGGGCACCGCTATCCGCACGTCGCGCAGGTTTCGCCCAAGGCGCCGGACGCCGGCGCGTTCACCCGCGCCGACCTCGAAGCCGTGCTCGCGCGCCGCAGCGAAATGCTCGACATCGATCCGGACGATCTCGAAGCGCTCTTGCGCGAAACGCAGTTGCAGGCCTACGCGCGCCGCTTCACCGAATTCACCTGCGCGGAAATCATGTCGCGCGGCGTCGTCTCCGTGAGTCCGGACACGAGCGCGGCCGACGCCGTTGCGCTGCTCGACCGGCATCGCGTGAAGGCGCTGCCCGTGATCGATGCGACGCGCCGCGTGCGCGGCATCGTCACGCGCGCGGACCTCGCGCCCGCGCTTCGGTCCTCGCCGCGCGATGCGTTCGCGCGCGCGGTCGAGCGCATCATGCGCGGGCCTTCCGCGACGCCGCCGCGCGTCGCCTCGCTGATGACCACCGATGTCAGCAAGATCGACGCGCGCACGCCCATCGCCGAACTCGTGCCGATGTTCGCCGACCTCGGGCATCACCATATTCCGGTTGTCGACGGCCAGGAGCGGCTCGTCGGCATGATCACCGAAACCGACCTTATTTCCGGCCTGTATCGCCAGAGTTTCACCGGCGAGCGCAAGACCGCGTGAGCCTTCTCATCCGATGAAAAACCCGCGCAACCTCGCCAAGCCCGACTTCGAGCAATTATCCGAATTCCGCTATCAGATGCGGCGCTTCGAGCGTTTCTCCGAGCGCGCCGCGCAGGAAGAAGGCATCACGCCGCTGCAATATCTGCTGCTTCTGCACATCAAGGGCTTTCCTGGCCGCGCATGGGCGACGATCGGCGAGCTGGCCGAGCGATTGCAGGCGCAGCATCACGGCGTGGTCGCGCTCGTCACGCGCTGCGAAGCGCTCGACCTCGTGCGGCGCGAGCCGAGCGCGGAAGACCGGCGGCAGGTGCAGGTGCATCTGCAGCCGCGCGGGGAGCAAGTGCTCGCGCGGCTGGCGGCGCTGCATCGGGCAGAGTTGAAATCGCTGGAAGGCGCGTTTCGCGTGCCGCAGATCGATCTTTGAGTGCGTTGAGTTTTCTGGAGCGAATGGCATGAACCATCACAAACGCGACTTTTCCGTCAACGACCGGCTGCTGCGCATCTGCGGACTGGCGGCGGTCATCGGCGGCATCAGCACGCTCGCGGCCGTCGTGCTCCTCGGGCTGATTCACCTGTTCACGAATCTCTTCTTCTTCCAGACGTTCTCCATCGAGGACCGCTCGCCCGCGTTGAATACGCTCGGGCCGTGGGTCATCGTGGTTCCGGTGATCGGCGGGCTGATCGTCGGCCTGATCGCGCGCTTCGGCTCGGAGAAGATTCGCGGCCACGGCATTCCCGAAGCCATCGAGGCAATTCTCTTCGGCAAGAGCCGGATGTCGCCGAAAGTCGCGGTGCTCAAGCCGCTCTCGTCGGGCATCGTGATCGGCAGCGGCGGGCCGTTCGGCGCGGAAGGCCCGATCATCATGACGGGCGGCGCGCTCGGCTCGTTGATCGCGCAGTGCATCGACGTGACGGCGGCCGAGCGCAAGACGCTGCTCGTCGCGGGCGCGGCGGCCGGCATGACCGCGGTGTTCGGCACGCCGGTCGCGGCCGTGCTGCTGGCGGTGGAACTGCTGCTGTTCGAATGGCGCCCGCGCAGCTTCCTGCCGGTGGCGCTCGCGTGCGCGGTCTCGGGCTTCGCGCGCGCGTTCGTGTTCGGCACGGGCGCCCTCTTTCCGATGCAGACGCAGCCCGCGCACATGATCTCGCTGCTGTCGTGCCTCGTCGCGGGGCTGCTGTCGGGCGTGCTGGCCTCGGGGCTGTCGGCGGCGCTCTACAAGCTCGAAGATGCGTTCGGCAAGCTGCCGGTCCACTGGATGTGGTGGCCGGCGATCGGCGGTGTCGTCGTCGGCATCGGCGGGTTTCTGGAACCGCGTGCGCTCGGCGTCGGCTATGACGTGATCGGCGACCTGCTGCATCAGCACATCGCGATACAGGTCGCGCTCGCGATTCTCGCCGTGAAAGCGGTGATCTGGGTCGTCGCGCTGGCGTCCGGCACGTCGGGCGGCGTGCTCGCGCCGCTGCTCATGCTCGGCGCGGGCTTGGGCACGGTGCTCGGCGCGGTGCTGCCGGGCCACGACGCGGCGCTCTGGCCGCTCGTCTGCATGGCCGCGACGCTCGGGGCGACGCTCGGCGCGCCGCTCACGGCCATCGTCTTCGCGTTCGGCCTCACGCACGACAGCAATGCGCTTTTGCCGCTGCTCGCCGCGACGCTCGTTGCGCACGGCTTCTCGGCTGTCGTGATGCGCCGCTCGATCATGACCGAGAAAATCGCGCGGCGCGGCTATCACATCTATCGCGAATACGGCGTCGATCCGCTGGAGCGTCATCACGTCGATGAAGTGATGACGCGCGACGTGCGAACCATCGATGCCGCAACGCCGCTCGCCGACGTTCTCGCGCAGCACTTCGGCGCGGATCAGGCGCATCGGGCGTATCCGGTCGTGCGCGATGGCGCGCTCGTCGGCATGGTGGACCGCGCGGGGCTGGCGGCGCTCGCCCCGGCGCATGCGGCGACGATCGGCGACGCGCTCGCGCAAAAGAGCGACGCCGCGCCCGTGGTCGCGCTGCCCGGCGAACCGTGCCGCCTCGCCGCGACGCGCCTGGCCGTGCACGAACTGGAGCGCTTGCCGGTGGTGGAGGACAAGACATCGATGACGCTCGTCGGCATCGTGTCGCGCAGCGATCTCGTCAAGCCCGCGCGCGCGCATTTCGACGAGGAGCATCGGCGCGAGCGCTTCCGGGGCTTGCGGCGCACGCAGGCGCTGCGCAAGCCGTAAGCGTTACCTAAGCGTTACCTAAGCGCTACCTGAGCGCTACCTAAGCGCCCCGAGCCGCTTTCGATGCCGCGAGCCGCGCCAGATCCGCGCGCACATCGGCGAGCGGCTGCGACCAGTCGCCGAGTTGCGTCTGCCGATAAAGACGCATCGACGGATACCAGGGCGTAAAGCGCTGGCAGTCATACCAGCGGCAATCGCACGCCTGCGAGAGCAGCACCCAGACCGGGCGATTCAGCGCGGCGGCCAGATGCGCGGGGCCGCTGTCTATCGAAATGATGAGATCGAGATGTTCGCAGGCGCGGGCCGTATCGCCGAAAGTGCGCAGATACGGCGCGAGGTCGCTTATGCCGTGCGCCTGCATCAGCGCGCGCTCGGCTTCGCTCAGTTCCCCCACTTGCAGCGAATAAAACCGGCAATCGGTGTTCGCGAGGACCGTGGCGAGACTGCCGAGCGGCATCGAACGATACGGCTCATGCCGCGCCGTACTCGCGCTGCGCCATATGAGACCGACTTTCGGGCGTGCGTCATCGTCCTGCAACCGGGCGGCTGCATCGGGCGGCAGCGCTCGGGCCGCATCGGGAGCAATCAGCGCGGCCGGGTTCTCGTGCGGGAAGTACGGCGAGCGCTGGTAGCGCGCCCACAGATGAAAGACGGTCGCGACGCGATGGCAGCGTTGCGCCTCTTCCGTGCGCGCCTCGACCGTCGGAGGCACGAGACGAACGCCCTCTCGCGGACGCACCACGTCGCTCCAGAAATCGAAAACTTCGACGACGACCTCGCGCGCGCCCTCGCGCAGCAGGGCATCGACGTAGCGCGAAAAGAGCACGAAGTCGCCGAAGCCGCCCTCGATCATCAGCAGAATCGACGTGCCCGCGACAGGTTCGTCGATGCCGAGCAGTTTCGGCTGCATCATCTCGATCCACGCCCGCTGCCCGCGATGCAGCGTGTCGAGAAGCGCCGCGCCGCGCGCCGTATCCCGATTCATGCGATGCAGTTCATGCGCTTCGTGATATCGGCCGAGGCTGAACAGCACCATGATCAATTCTTCCGTGGCCTGATAGTGGACGAGGTCGGTCATCGGATGAAGCAGGCCGCGTCTTAGCCACGGCTCGGCTTCGGCGTGCATGCCGAGATAATTCATGTCGACGCCGATCTGCCCCGGCCACACGCCGCCGATATCGGGCAGCGCGACGAGTTGGCGAAGCATGGTCTACGCTTCGGCTGCGCGGCCCGACATGCGCAGGGCGCGGACGTTATCGATGGTGATGCGCAGCGGCGCGTTCGTTTCGGCGTTCATTCGTTTATCGACCAGGGCATTGACGGCGGGTGCGTATGCTAATTCGACGCAACGCCAGGCGTGCAAAAACTTGTCTGCTGAATGGTAGGCGACGAGAAAGCATGCCGCATTCGCTTTCTATGCAGGCGCAGTTGCGATTCGCGATCGATGCGTTCGAGCGCAGCGGCGTTGAAACAATCGGCTCGAGCGATATGAACGCTCGCCGAGTCCGGCAAACGCGTTTTTGCGACTTTTAGTTGCGCTGACGGTCGCGGTCCGGATGCATCCGCGCGCCATGCTAAAGTCTCGCCGCCCGCGCGCTTGCGCCGACGTCTCACCCTGCACCGACTTTCATGGAATATTTCCGTCAACGCGCGCCGATCATCGCGGGAACGGCAGCGCTCTTTCTCGTCACGCTTACCGCGAACGAAATACTGTTTCCGAACTCGGAATATGTGCCCGGCGCCAACTGGATCTATCTTCCAGCCGGCATGCGTTTGCTGTGCACGCTTGTTTTCGGTGAAGCCGGCGCAATAGGCATGCTCTGCGCGGCGTGGATCAGCTGTGTTTTCCTGTACTTTCCGCATGACCCGGTGCGCTCACTCTTTTACGGAACGATTTCGGCACTCGCGCCTTATGTGATTTATCTCTTCGCGACGCGCGCGCTCGGATTACACGCCTCGCTTTCGAATCTGACAGCGAAGCGGCTCCTGCTTTTGATCGTGCTCTATTCCATCGCGAGTCCCGCGCTTCATCAGTTATGGCTCGCGATGCACGGCGAATCAGCGGGTGCGGAAAAGCGCTTCGTGGTGATGGTTATAGGCGATTTATCCGGCAGCCTGATCGTCTTCTATACGATCAAGCTCGCTTTATGGGCGATGTTGACGTTTGCACCTTTCAGGCGACGCCTGAGCGAATGACCATGAAAGAAAAGGCGACAAGGAGACAACCAAAAAAAACGCCGTCCGGCTTAAAACCGGACGGCGCGGACTGCCACCACTTATCTTATCTTCTCTCGGGTATCTCTCAGGTTCTCGCGTGGCAAACTGAATAGTAGTAATTTGATTGCCGACCCGATTGCCTGGCATCATAACAGTCGCTTATCAATTTGATAAGTTATTTTCTGTATCGGAGTCTGAACGCGAACGAGTATGCTTTCCGTTAATCGAAAGACAACGGAACGAAACGTCCGGCCGAACATCGGACTCACCATCTCGCGTTCAAGCAAGCCCATGACCATGACGAAAAAACATCTCGTCGACGCTTACTTCCGCTTCTTGAATCTCGCGCAGGCGGTTCAGGCGCTGCCGTCCGTGCCCAAGCTGGACGCGGCGGAGGAGCGGCTGCTCGAAGCACTCACGGCCGCCTGGCACGCGGGCCGCACACTCACCGTCACCGAGACGATGGCGCTCTCGACAGCCGGCGCGCCCGCCACGGTGCACCGCAAGCTCACGCGCCTGAGGGAGCAGGGCCTCGTCACGCTCGACGAAGCCGGCGCGGACCTGCGCACGAAATCCGTCGTGCCGACGCCCAAGGCGCTCGCGTACTTCGAGCAACTCGCCGCGTGTCTGGAAGAAGCGAAGAAGAAGTAGCCGGCGCGCTCGCCGCGCGGCGGTTATGCTGAAGCGCCGGCTAGAACGCAGCCATCCCGGAGCGAGCAAGCCATGAAGCGCATCGACCGCGCGCACAGCATCTTCGACACACCCACGCCGGGCCGGCGCGCCTTCTTGCGCGTCGCCGCAGGCGCGGCGCTATGCATGGGCACCGACGCGTCGTTCGCGACCGACGCCGCCATCGAGCCGATGCACAAGCGCCCTATCCCGTCGACGGGCGAAGCCTTGCCGATCGTCGGCTGCGGCACCTGGCGCACGTTCGATGTCGGCGACGATCCCGCGCGCCGCCGCGAACTCGCCGCCGTGCTGCGCGTGCTCTTCGCGGCGGGCGGCTCGGTCATCGATTCGTCGCCGATGTACGGCTCGTCCGAAGCCGTCGCCGGTGCGCTTCTCACCGAGATGAACGCGCGCGACAAGGCGTTCATCGCGACCAAAGTGTGGACCGAAGGCCGCGACGAAGGCATCGCGCAGATGCGGCAGTCCATGCAGCGGCTCGCGGCGCCGCGCATCGATCTGATGCAGATTCACAATCTCCTCGACTGGCGCACGCAGCTCGCCACGCTGCGCGACTGGAAAGCGGCCGGGCGCGTGCGTTATATCGGCGTGACGCATTACACGTCGAGCGCATTCCCGCAGGTCGAAGCCGTGTTGCGCAGCGAGCGCATCGACTTCGTGCAGATCAATTACGCCGCGAACGACCGCGACGCCGAAGCGCGCCTCTTGCCGCTCGCCGCCGAGCGCGGCGTCGCGGTTATCGTCAATCAGCCGTTCGGCGGCGGGTCGCTGCTTGCGAGCCTGCGCGGGAAGCCGTTGCCAGCTTTCGCGGGCGACATCGGCTGCGCGAGCTGGGCACAGCTTCTGCTCAAGTTCGTGCTGGGAAACGCGGCGGTGACATGCGTGATTCCGGGCACGGGCCGCCGCGAATACATGATCGACAACGTCCACGCGGGCATGGGCGTCTATCCGGATGCGGCGCTCAGACGGCGTATCGCGCAAGCCGTCGCATGAAATTCAACCCGTGACGCGCGGCAGCTAGCGAGCGAGAACACAGCCATGAGCGATCCCTTCAACCTGCAACGTTTCGTCGATGCCCAACAAGGCGTAATCGACGACGTGCGCGCCGAATTGTCGGCGGGCCGCAAACGCACGCACTGGATGTGGTTCGTGTTCCCGCAGATCGCCGGACTCGGCCACAGCCCGATGGCGCAGCGCTACGCGATCCAGTCCCGCGCCGAAGCGCAGGCGTACTGCGCGCATCCGGTGCTCGGCGCGCGGCTCGTCGAACTGACGGGCGTGGTCAACGGCATCGAAGGGCGCGGCATCGAAGACATCTTCGGTTATCCGGACGACATGAAATTCCATTCGTCGATGACGCTTTTCTCGCGCACCGCGCCCGACGCAACTGTCTTCGATCAAGCGCTGCGCCGGCATTTCGGCGGCCTTCCCGACGAAGCGACGCTTCAGCGCCTTGCCTGAACCCGCCGACGGGCATGGCCGTTGCGCCGCCCGCAGCCGTCATCTCGCGTCATATCAGAGGAGCGCGACATCATGAGCCGAGCGCTGAAGCCGCACGACAAAGTGAGCTGGAACACGCCGCAAGGCGAAACGACGGGCCACATCGTTCGCGTGATTTCCGAGCGCACGAAGCTCGACGGCCACACCGTGAACGCGTCGCCCGACGATCCCCATTACGAAGTGGAAAGCGACAAGAGCGGCAAGCACGCGGTGCACAAGGGGAGCGCGCTCAAGCGGCTCTAGCCCGAAGCCGCGCGCCCATGTGCGCCGCGACACGAATCCTGCAAAAGCCGCGATAAACGGTCAAACTGCTACCGCTCGAGTCTCGCGCGGCTGTCGGGAACCGTTTGCCAACTCTTTTGAGGAATTGAAAATGAACTTGAAACGCGTGGCACTGCTCTTCGCATCGTCGGCCATTGGCTTCGCTTCGGCGCCTTCGTTCGCGCAGGTCGCGGGCGCGCAGCCGCTCGGCGTCTCCGTCGAAGTGTCGACGGCGATCATCGACGGCTGGAGCGTGAAGAAGTCGATTCTCAACAAGCCCGTCGTCAACGATGACGGCGCGCGCGTCGGCGTGATCCACGACATCATCGTGGCGCCCGACCATTCGGTGTCGTTCGCGATCATCGCGGCGAACCAGTTCCTCGGCATGTCGCACCACGATGTCGCCGTTCCCATCGAGCAGCTCGATTTCAGGAACGGCAAGCTGGTGCTGCCGGGCGCGACGAAGGACGCGATCAAGGCGCTGCCCGAATTCCAGTACTCGAAAGTGAAGGCGACGCCGGTGGCGCGCGCCCAGTTCGAGCATCATTGATCGCTTGCGGCATAACAATTCTTAACGGAGACCGGATTGCCCATGTTCAACGCTCTTTTGCTCGACAAGGAGGACGAACGCACCGTCGCGTCGGTTCAGCCGATCGACGAATCGCGTCTCGCGGATGGCGACGTGACCGTGCGTATCGAATTTTCGACGCTCAACTACAAGGACGCGCTCGCGATCACCGGCAAGGCGCCGGTCGTGCGCAAGTTCCCGATGGTGCCGGGCATCGACTTCGCGGGCGTGGTCGAGCACAGCGCGCACGCGGACTACAAGCCCGGCGATCTCGTCGTGCTCAACGGCTGGGGCGCCGGCGAGACGCACTGGGGCGGGCTCGCGCAGAAGGCGCGCGTGGCGGGCGATCATCTGATCGCGCTGCCCCCGAAAATCACGACGCGTCAGGCGATGGCCGTCGGCACGGCGGGCTACACGGCGATGCTCTGCGTGCAGGCGCTCGCGCAGCACGGCGTCGCGCCCGGCGACGGCGACGTGCTCGTGACCGGCGCGAACGGCGGCGTCGGCAGCTTCGCGGTGACGATTCTCGCGAAACGCGGCTATCGCGTGATCGCATCGACCGGGCGGCCCGAGGAAGCGGCGCGGCTCTCGCAACTCGGCGCGGCGGACATCGTCGAGCGCACGACGCTCTCCGCGCCCGGCAAGCCGCTGCAGAAGGAGCGCTTCGCGGCGGCGGTGGATTGCGTCGGCAGCCATACGCTCGCGAACGTCTGCGCGAGCCTGCGCTACGGCGGCGCGGTCGCCGCCTGCGGACTCGCGCAAGGCATGGATTTTCCGGCGACGGTCGCGCCGTTCATCCTGCGCGGCGTCGCGCTGCTCGGCGTCGACAGCGTCTATGTGCCACGGCCACGGCGCATCGCGGCGTGGAACGCCATCGCCGATGAAATTCCGGTCGAAACGATCGAAAGCGTCGCGAGCACGATTGCGCTCGGCGAAACGCCGGATTTTGCGGCGCGATTGCTGCGCGGCGAGGTGAAGGGGCGCGTGATCGTGGATGTGAATGCGTGAGGGTCGATGTCGTCGGCGGCTATGCGGTCAACGCGACGCGACGCGCGGCGCTTAGCGATCGCGCTGACGGTGAATCGCGTCGGATCGCACCATCTGCGGATCGAGGCCATGAAGCTCGCGTTCGCTCTCTTGCCAGATGCTCGACTGCGACGCGGCCAACGAATGCCTTATCAATGTGAACGCCTGACGGCTGCGGCACGACGCCTTTCGCGCGAGCGCAATGGCACCGGCGGTTCGCACGGCTGTCAACGGCTGCGGCAGCGTGACCCGAGCGTGACCCGAGCGCGAGCCATGCGTCTGCAGCAATCGGCGACGCGGCCAACGCGACACGCGACGCGCGACGAATCGCCGTAGTCGATGTGAACGCCTGACGGCTGCGGCACGACGCCTTTCGCGCGAGCGCAAAGGCACCGGCGGTTCGCACGGCTGTCAACGGCTGCGGCAATGCGTCTGCAGCAATCGGCGGCTACGCGATCGACTCGCCAGTTCCAGATCACACGCAAATTCAGAACGTATTCCAGCCGTCCGCGCTCGCGACGGCTGGTTCTTTGCGCACCACCCGCCGCGTGACCGCAGCCCGCTTGACCGAAGCAACAGGAGCCTTCGGAGCAACGAAAGCCGCCGACTGCGCAACCTCCCCCGCCTCGACCGAGAAAAACGCCATCACGTCGTTGAGCCTGCGCCCCTGCTGCTCGAGCGACTGCGACGCCGCCGCCGCTTCCTCGACGAGCGCGGCGTTCTGCTGCGTGACCTGATCCATCTGCGTGATCGCCAGATTCACCTGCTCGATGCCGCGTCCCTGCTCCACCGATGCCGCCGCGATCTCCGTCATGATGTCCGTCACGCGCGCGACCGCCTGCGTCACTTCGGACATCGTGGTGCCGGCTTCGCCCGCGAGCGCCGATCCATCGCGCACCTTGTGGGCGGAATCCGCGATCAGATCCTTGATTTCCTTCGCCGCCGCCGACGAGCGCTGCGCGAGACTGCGCACCTCGCTCGCGACCACGGCAAAGCCGCGCCCCTGTTCGCCCGCGCGCGCCGCCTCCACCGCGGCGTTCAGCGCGAGGATGTTCGTCTGAAACGCGATGCTCTCGATCATCCCGGTGATTTCGCCGATACGCGCCGAACTGTCGCTGATGCCCTGCATCGTCGAGACGACGCGGCCCACCACATCGCTGCCCTTTCGCGCGACATCGGAAGCGCTCGATGCGAGCGTGCTCGCCTCCTGCGCGTTCTCCGCGTTCTGCCGGACGGTCGAAGTCAGCTGCTCCATGCTCGCGGCGGTTTCCTGCAATGATGCCGCCTGCTCTTCCGTGCGCTGGCTCAAGTCCGTGTTGCCGCTCGCGAGTTCCTTCGCCGCGCCGCCCACGGCGCCGCTGCTCTCGCGCACGCGGCACACGGTCTCGGTCAGGCGCGTGTTCATCTGCGCGAGCGCGCGCAGCAACTCGCCGGTCTCGTCGTTCGTGCGCACGTCGATCCGGCTTCTCAGATCGCCCCGCGCCACCGTCTGGGCGATGCCGACGGCCGCGCCGATCGGCGCCGTGATCGAGCGCGTGATCGCGATGCCCGCCACCGCCGCGAACAGCGCGCCGAATGTGCACAGCGCGATCAGCAGGTTGCGCTGATTGCGGTAGCTCGCCTCGTGCTCGCGCACGATCTCGTCGCGACGCGCGTTCGTGTACGTCGCATAGTCTTCCGTGGCCTTCACCAGTTGCGCGAGCAGCGGGCGGCAGTCGTCGTCGAGCTTGACGATGGCCTCTTCGCGATGGCCCGCGAGCGCAAGCCGCGCAATCTCAGTGGCGACCGGCCCGTACAGCGCCTCGACGCGCATCATCTCGGCGGCGAGGCTGCGCGCCTTGTCGCTCGTGTCGGTGGCGGCGGCGAGCATGTCGTTGAGCTGCTTCAGACGCGCCGCCACGTCTTCGTGCGCGCGCAGGGCTTGCGCCTTTTCGAGATCGACGTCCGCCGGACGCGTGACGAGCACCAGATTGCGCGCCGCAATCGCGCGACGATCGACGGCGGCGCGGATTTGCGCGGCCACATCGGCGCGCGCGTTGATGCCGTGGACGTAGTGCACGAAGCCGTCGGTCGCAACGGACAACGCGCGCAACGACATGCCCGCGACGAGCACCACCAGCACGGCCAGCAAGCCGAATCCGGCAATCAGCTTGTTCTTGATCGTCATGTTTCGGAAATACGCGCGGAAATACACAATCAGCCTCTCAGGTCTGGTTCTTGGTTCGCGGCGCCTGCTTGCGCGGCCAAACGTTCGCGCGAACGTTTGGCACCGACGCGGCGCGCTTCATCCATGATTACGGCGCTGGCGGCTCGCTCTGAAGGGTGGCCGCGAGGCTCGTCGATTTTCTGTTCGCAGCCGGCGGCCGGGCGGCGATGGGCGATACTGGTGCGTTCACCGTTTCCAGATTCCGCCCATGCCCGATCTGCTCGACATCCGCACCCCCGACTTCCATTCGGCGATGGCCGCGCTGCCCCCGACGCCCGCGCCCTCGCCGACGCTCGCCGCCGACGAAACGTACTGGAGCGCCGTGCGCGCGCTGTATCGTCAGTCGGATGCGCTCGTCAACCTGGAGAACGGCTACTGGGGCGCGATGGCCGAGCCGGTCAAATCGGTGTTCCATTACTGGATCGAGCGCGTGAACCATGAGACGACGACGCTCGTGCGTGCGCAGTGGTCCGCGATCCACGATGGCCTGCGCGAGCGCGTCGCGGCGGCGATGGGCTGCGCGGCCAGCGAGATCGAGCTGACCCGCAACGCGACCGAAGCGCTGCTCGCGCTCATCAGCGGCTATAACGGCGTAGCGCCCGGCGATACCGTGCTCTACAGCGATCTGGACTATCCGTGCGGCAAGGACGCGATGGAATGGCTGCGCGAACGGCGCGGCGTGACGCCGGTGCGGATCACGATTCCCGAGCCGGAAGCGTCGCAGACGGATTTCCGCCGCCGCGTCATCGAGACCTACGCCGACGCGCTGCGCGCGCATCCGCGCACGCGGCTCGTGCTGCTGTCGCATGTCTGTTTCGCGACCGGCCTCGTGATGCCCGTCGCGGAGCTATCGGCGCTCGCGAAAGAGGCCGGCGCGGACGTGATCGTCGATGCCGCGCATTCGTGGGGCGCGCTCGACTTCGACGTGCCGTCGCTCGACGCGCCGTTCGCCGCACTGAATCTGCACAAGTGGATCGGCGCGCCGCTCGGTTGCGGCGCGGTGTATGTGCGCCGGGGGCGCGTCGGTTCGATCGACCCTTATCTCGGCGACCGAACCTGGCCCGCCGACGACATCCGCGCGCGCGTGCATACCGGCTCGCCGAACTTCGCGGCGTGGCTCGCGCTGCCGGCGGCGCTGGAGTTGCACGAGCGCATCGGCGCGCACGCGAAGGAAGCGCGGCTGCGCGCGCTGCGCAACGCATGGGTCAAGCCGGCCCGCGCGCTGCCCGGCGTGCGAATCCTCACGCCCGACGATCCTTCGATGACGGCGGGCATCACCGCTTTCCGGCTCGACGGACGCACCGCGAAAGCCACGAGCGATGCGCTGCGCGAGCGCTTCGGCATCTTCACCGTGACGCGGCCCGGCCCGGACGCCGGAGATGTCGTGCGCGTGACGCCCGCCGTCTTCTCGCGGATGTCGGATGCCGCGCGGCTCGCCGATGCGCTCGGCGTGCTCGCGCGCGAGCCGCGTTGAACAGGTTGAACAGGTTGAACGGGTTGAGCGGGTTGAGCGGTTGAGCGGTTGAGCGGTTGAGCGGGTCGCGCGCGTTAGCAACGTTATGCGCGTTATGCGGGCTAAGCGGCGTGCTATAGCAAGCGCATCGCGCCCGAGCGAAAACGCGCGCGCAGGCCCGCGCCTAACGCGCCAGCGCGCCCGCATCGAGCCCTTCGATCAGCTCGCCGAGCGCCTCGGAGCACGGCGCTTCGACCTTGAGCGCGAGCAGGGAATCGGCGCGCGTCTTGCCGATGTTGATCGCCGCGATCGGCTTGCCGCTCTTCGCAGCCCATTCGCAAAACCGGTAGCCGGAATACACCATCAGCGACGATCCGACCACGAGCATCGCGTCCGCCGCCTCGAGTGCGGTCGCCGCGTCGTGCACGAGTTCGCGCGGCACGCTCTCGCCGAAAAACACGACGTCCGGCTTCAGCAGTCCGCCGCAGTGGGTGCAGCCGGGCACGTCGAAGGCGGCGAAGTCGATGTCTTCGATATGCGCGTCGCCGTCCGGAACGGCGGGCGCGCTATAGCCCACGAAATCGGGATTCGCCGCTTCCAGCATGCGCTGCACGGCCGCCCGTTCATGCCGCGCGCCGCACGACATGCAGCGCACGCGCCCGATGTTCCCGTGCAGTTCGATCACGTCGGCATTTCCGGCGCGCGTGTGCAGTCCATCGACGTTCTGCGTGACGAGACGATGCACGCGCGAACGCGCCGCCAGCGCGCGCACCGCATGATGCGCGGCGTTCGGCTGCGCGTTGGCAACCACCGGCCACCCGATCAGGCTGCGCGCCCAATAGCGCCGCCGCGCGTAGTCGGAACCGAGGAAATCCTTCAGCAGAATCGGCGCGCGGCCGGTGCGCTGGCCCTCGCGATCGCGATAGCACGGAATGCCGGACTCGGTGCTGATACCCGCGCCCGAAAGCACGAAGAGCCGCGGATGCCGCTCGACGAAGTCATGAAGTGAAAGCACGTACTGTCCTTGAGCGCGCAAGCCGCGCGCAACGTGGCCGATGCAGTATCTTGAAAACCTACGCGCCGACTATACGGGCAAACGGCGCGCCGCGCACCGGCCTTACCACTTTCGAAGAACGTATAATTGGCTTGACCAAATCACGCTGCATGGATAGATTGATGCGCTGCCCCACTCCTATTCGAACGAGAGACACGATGCTGACCGTCATTTGCGAAACGCCCGGAACCCTCAAGGCCGAACAGCGCGACAAACCGCAGCGCGGCGAGAACGAAGTGCTTGTGCGCGTGAAGCGCGTCGGCGTATGCGGCACGGACCTGCACATTTTCACGGGCAACCAGCCGTATCTGTCGTATCCGCGCGTGATGGGTCACGAACTGTCGGGCGTGATCGAGGAAGCGGACGCCGCGAGCGGCCTTTCCGCTGGCGACACGGTCTACGTGATGCCGTACCTGTCGTGCGGCAAGTGCATCGCGTGCCGTCAGGGCAAGACCAATTGCTGCGTGAACATTCAGGTGCTCGGCGTTCATCGCGATGGCGCTTTCACCGAATATCTGAATCTGCCCGCGCAATTCGTCCACAAGGCCGAAGGCGTGACGCTGGATCAGGCCGCCATGGTCGAATTCCTCGCCATCGGCGCGCATGCGGTGCGCCGCGCGGACGTGCAGCCGGGCCAGCGCGTGCTCGTCGTCGGCGCGGGTCCGATCGGCATGGCGGCCATCACGTTCTCGCGGCTGCGCGGCGCGACTGTCACGGCGCTCGACACGCGCGAGGATCGCCTCGCGTTCTGCCGTCGCGAGTTGAAGGCGGACGCGACCGTGCAGATCGGCGAGCGCGACAAGGAGGAACTGTCGCGGCTCACGAACGGCGAATTCTTCGATGTCGTCTTCGATGCGACCGGCAACTCGCGCGCGATGGAACGCGGCTTCGAGTTCATCGCGCACGGCGGCAAGTACGTGCTGGTGTCGATCGTGCCCGACCGCATCTCCTTTGCCGATCCGGAATTTCACAAGCGCGAGGCGACGCTGCTCGCGAGCCGCAACGCAACGCCCGAAGACTTCGAAACCGTGCTCACGGCAATGCGCGAAGGCAAGGTGCCGACCGATGCGCTCAACACGCACCGCATGTCGCTCAACGACGTGCCGGAGCGCTTCTCGTCGCTGCTCGATCCGAAGGCGGGCGTCGTGAAGGCGATCGTCGAGTGCTGATCGTCGAGTGCTGATGGGCTAGTCGGGGCGGCTGCGCACGAAGCGCGGCCTGCCCCGATCGTCGTGCCACGGCTCGGCGGTCCTGCACCAGATTTCGTAGGCGGGCGGATACAGGCCGACTTCGTCGAAGATGCCGGTCGGCACTTCGATTTCCGGCACGCCGTCGAAGACGAGATAGATGGGCGAGCCGCACCTCGGGCAATGATGGCGGTGGCCTGTCGCGGAGCTTTGCCACGCGATGGTGTCGCCGAGAACGGAAACGGCGTCGCGCTCGAAAATCGCGTAGAGGCCGAACGGCGCGCCGTGAATGCGGCGGCACGTCATGCAGTGGCAGAGATTGACTTCCTTCGGTTCCGCGTAGACGCGCACGGACACCGCGCCGCACGCGCAGTGTCCTTCGTGGATCGGCTCGGCGGCCATGTATCGCTCCCGGCGTTCAACCGCTTTGCGCGTGCGGCGAAGCACGAACGCCCTCGCCGCTCAGCGCACGAAATATCCCCGATTCTGCATGCACTCGCTGTACGCGCGCCAGTAGCGCACCATCGGCGGCTCGGGCGGCGGAAGCGGCGGCATCTTCATGTCGCCGCCATAGATGGCATCCGATGTGCCGCTCGCGGACATCGCCGCCGACGCGGGCATCGCCGCCGATGCGCCTTGCGCGCCGGCAACCGCTGCGCCGGATGCGCCGGATGCGCCCGATACCGCCGACGCGCCGGAAGCCGCTGGCGCCGACGCCGCGAGCGCCCCCGATGCGACCGGCGGTAGCGGCGGCTCGACCGGACGCGGCGCGCTCATCGTGCGCGTCTCGGTCGCGCTGTGCTTCGGCGGGGTCTGCGACTCGCGCGCCATGTTGACGTTCGTCGTCTGATTCGCATACGCATAGCACGCCGCGTTGTCGACAGACTGTTGCGCCGAACTCTGGCTGCGGCCTGGCAGCGTCATCGGCTGCTGCGCGAACGCGGCGCAGGAGCCGGCGAGCAAGGCGATTCCCGCGAAGTTGGAAGGTTTCATTGCCGTGCGTTTCCCCGATGCGGTGTTTTTCGTCGTTGCAGCTCGCTCGCGCGGCAATCGCCGACGACGGGCCGCGAGCTGCGCCGGGCCTGCTGTCAAGGATACCGCGCTCCCGCAGCGCGCCACGCCAGAAGCACCGGCTTCTTCCGCCAATCTCGGCAGCCGGAAAACGCGGCTCGCAGGTCAGAACTTCATGCCGACGCCCACGCCGATCACCCACGGATCGATCCTGAGCGAGCCGATTCTCCGGTCGACGCCCACGCGCGCCCTTGACGGTCGGCAACGGATGCCGGCGGCCAGCAAGCGCGCGCCGCGCTTCGTTGCGCATCGACAAGAAAGGTGCTTTCAGGTCTGCTGCTTGCTTTGAAAGATGCAAAGCGCAGAACATAGGGAGGACGAGATGAGACCCACTTTTGGCATGGCGGCACGACTCGCCGCGATGCTTGCCAGCGCGACGTTCGCGGTCGCGGCAGGCGCACAGCAACCGACCGCGAAACCCGAGGCGCATCCCAAAGGGCAGCAGACCACGCAGCCGAACGCACCGAAACCCAGCCGCCTCGAGAACGACAGCACGCCCGCGTATCAGGAGCAGAACGCCACGCCGCCTGCGACCGCCGCGGCGCAGGCAAGCGGCGCGTTGAAAACGGAGCCGGGCAAGTCATCGTCAGGAAAGGGACCGGCGCCGAAGCGTCCGAACGGACTCGGCTTCGATTCGGACGCGGGCAGCATGGGCAAGAAGCCATGACGCGTCAGGCGTGACGACGCGAAGCGGCGTTGCGCCGCTTCGATTCCTCCGCGATTAGTTGGATTTCGGCGGCCAAGGCCACGTCGCATAACGCGACGATCCGCGCGCGGCCCGTTTGCCCGCATCGGGTGCTTCTTCCGGCGCGGGCAGCGCTTCCGCGACTTCCGGCTTTTCCGCTCCGGCCTCGCGCGCCGCGTGAGCCGGGGCCGCGCTTTGCGCGACGTCGGGCACGTCCGCGCCGAACCACGGCACGTCCTTGCGGCGTTCGTCGACATACGCGCGCCAGCCCGCCGCGTTGTCTTCGAAGAGATCGTGCTTCACGGTGCCCGCGAGCATCGGATGGTTGAGCGACGCGTCGAGGAGCGCTTTCGGCCACACGAAGAACGCGCCCGATGCGCGCCGGATGAACTCGCGCGGCGTCATGCGCGAATCGACGAAGCCGAGCAGCGTGAAGTCCGCGAGCGCGTCGTTGCCGCGCAGCGCTTCGCCGATGCTCGCGTAGTCGTCGGCGCATTGGCTCAGGCAGAAGACCGTTTCCAGCACATCGCCGAGATGCAGCAGCAATGCGCGCCGTTCGTAGGGTTCCTGGCTTGCGGCGTCTCGATTCGTCATTCGCTCTTTCCGTTCGGTAAGGGGTGAAGGTGCCCGACGACGATTCTAGCGAACCTGAAGCGGCGCGCGCCTTCATCGGCAGACGCGGTACGGCCCCATGTCGACGTGAAAGTGCGTGCGATGCAGCGCGTTGTAATCGGGGCCGAGCGTCGTGTCGAAGGAACGGCACGCGCCGTCGTGCACGCGTCGCAGAAAGTCGGCCTCGGGCGTGCCGGCATCGTCCCAGTGCGCGAGCGTGATGCGCTTTCCGTCCGCGAGCACGAAGGCCGTCAGGTCGATGGCATTCGCGCTCGCATGCTGGCTCAGCGCGGCGTCCTTCTGATGATTCACGTTGCGGCATGCGTAGCTGCCCACATGCTCGATACGCGCCACGCGCTCGCCGAACACGCCGATGGCCGCGCGCTGCACGTACTGATGCGTGAAGAGCGCCATGCCGACCGCGAGCGGACAACTCGCGAGAAACGGCGCGCTGAAGCGCACGTCGTCCGAATGCGCGACGCGCACCACATCCTTCAGTTCGCAGCCGTCAGGCCCGGACGTATCCGCGATCTTCCTATACGTGAAGCCCGAGCGCGCGAGGGCGGCGTCGCAGAGTTGCGGGTCGTGGGTGGTGCGCCAGAGCCGGAACGCGGTGAGCGGTCCAGGCGGCGCGCGCACGTCGAGCGGCGCGAACGGATCGTAGCGTTCGGGCACGGCAATGCGCCGCGTGTACACGCCGTAAGCGAAAACGATCGCGCCGACGACCGCGAGCAGAGCAGCCACCGGACGATTCGGCCGATCATGAACGCGCGCGGTCAATCCGCCGGATGCGACGCGTCGGCGGCGCTCGACTGCACGCGCTCGGCGAGTTTCGCGTCGTAGCTCGAATGGATGTGTGTGCGCTTCTTGTCCGGATACGCGTAGGAATACGCCTTTCGCAACGCGAGCGATGCCTCGTGAAAGCCCGACAAGATGAGCTTCTGCTTGTTCGGATAGTTCGCGATATCGCCGACCGCGAAAATGCCCGGCCGCGACGATTCGTAGTTCGACGTATCCACCTCGATGCGCCCGCCGCGCACATCGAGATTCCAGCCCGCGATCGGCCCGAGATCCGCGACCAGCCCGTAGAGCACGAGCAGCTTGTCGGCGGCGATCTCCGTCGCGCCTTCGATCTGCTTGACGCGCACCGAACGCAGCGCGCCGTCGGGCGCATCGAGCGAATCGATCATGCCGACGATAAAGCGCATCTCGCCCGCCTCGACCTTCGCCTTCATCGCCGCGACCGTTGCCGCCGCCGCCGAGAAGCCGTTGCGCCGATGCACGAGCGTGACCGTGCGCGCGACGCCGCATAGCGCGTTGGCCCAGTCGAGCGCCGAATCGCCGCCGCCCGCGATAACCACCTCGCGGTCCTGGAAATCCGCGACGCGCGCGACGCCATACAGCACATCGCGCCCTTCGAGCGCCGCCGCCTGCGGCACCTGCAGACGCTGCGGCACGAACGCGCCGTTGCCCGCCGCGATCAGAATGGCCGCGACATCGAACGTGATGCCCTGCTCCGTTCCCACCGTCCAGCGACCGTCCTCGCGCTGTTCGACGGACTGCACGCGCTGGCCGAGATGGATCGGCACGTCGAACGGGCGAATCTGCGTGAGCAGCCGGTCGACGAGTTCGCGCGCCGTGCACGAGGGAATGGCGGGAATGTCATAGATCGGCTTGTCGGGATATAGCTCGATGCACTGCCCGCCGATGCGCGCCAGCGCATCCACGATATGACACGAAAGCCCGATGACGCCGGCCTCGAATGCGGCGAAAAGCCCGACCGGGCCCGCGCCTACGATCAATACATCGGTTTGAATGGGGCTGCTGGATGCGTCCATGTGATCGTCGTCCGTTGTGCTGGCTGCTCTCGCGTTGCTGAGCATTAGACGGACCACGATACAGAAAGCTGCCGGAACGGACAACGAAGCCCCTTTCCGGCAAGCGGCGATTCACCGCGCGTTCAGCCCGCGCGCGTAGTACGCGGAAGCCGCGTCGATCTCTTCCGGCGTCATGTTGCGCGCGACGTTGCGCATGACCTGATCGATGTCGTTCGTGCGCGTGCCGTTCGCGAACGCGATTAATTGCGACTTCGTGTAGGCGGCCGGCAAGCCGTCGATCCACGGACTGCCCGCCTTGTTGTCGATGCCGCCGTGACACGCCGCGCACGGCGCCACGTTGCGCATCGGCGCGCCGTGCGACACGATGCCGGGCGCGAGCGCGTCGCTCACCTTGCGCTGCGCGGGCGGCCTCGGCAGGCTCGCGTAATAGGCGGCGAGATCGCGCATGTCCTGATCGCTCAGATTGACGGCCATCGGCGACATCACCGCGCTGTTGCGCGCGCCCGTCTGAAAGTCGATCAACTGCTTGTAGATGACCGGCGCATACTGCCCCGCGAGATTCGGCGAATTCGCTTCGCTCATGCCGCGTTCGCCGTGACACATCGTGCAGCGCAAGGCGAGCGTCGCGCCGCGCCCGATGGAATTGGCGCTCGCGCTTGCAAGCAATTGCGGCGTCACTTCGACGGCGGAGAGCTTTCTTGTCGGCTCGACGGTCGTATCGCCCGAATGCCAGTTGCGCGGCACGCCCGCCGCGCTGCAGATGGCGTTCCAGATGCCGGTGAAGGACGCGTCGCGCTGCACGGACGGCAGCCACACGAAGCCGATCACCGCCGATACGGCCGCGATGCCGATGGTCCCGAGAACGCTCGTCGCGAACCAGCGGTTGCGGAAAGTGAAGAGGCGTTCTTCGCTCATCGCTGCGCTCCGATGGGAACCGCGGGCACGGACGTATCGGAGCGCGCCACGAGTTGCGCGATCGGATAGCCGTAGTTGACGAGCGTGAGACCGATCATCAGCGCGAGCCACAAGCCGAAGCTGTTCAACGCGACCGGGATCGTGCGCGGCTCGTGCACCGCGCGGCTGAAGCGGAACTCCTCGACGCTCACGCGCGGCGCGCGATGCGCCCGTATCAGCACGATGAAAAAGAGCAGCGCCGACACGACCAGAACGAAGCCGCCGATGGTCGAGATCACGACCGACGCCGCCTGATGCGCGATCTGCGGATCGCTGTAGTCGTAGAACGCCATGCGCCGCGGCATGCCGAGAATGCCGACGTAATGCCACGGGAACGTCAGCACGATCATGCCGACGAACCACAGCCACAACTGCGCGCGCATGAGCTTCACGCTTTGCAGCGCGCGGCCCGTCAGATGCGGCCACAAGTCATAGGCAATCGCGAAGTACATGATGACGATCGCGCCCGCGAAAATCAGGTGGAAATGGCCCGTGACCCATTGCGTGTTGTGCACGGTCGAGTCGAGCTGATAACTCATGTTGATGATGCCGCCCGCGCCGCCGAAGCCGAGCATCACGAACGAGAACGCGACGGCGAGCATCATCGGGTTCTCCCACGGCAGCGCCCTGATCCAGCCGAGCGCGCCGCGACCGCCGCGCAGCCGCGCCGCGATCTCCACCGACGCGCAGATGGTGAACACGGTCAGAAGCGTCGGCACGGCGACGAGCGCGGTGAACACCGAATGCATGAACTTGAAGCCCGAGCCCACTTGCGGGTCGGCAAACAAGTGGTGAATGCCGATCGGCATCGACACGACGAGGAACAGGATGAACGAGATGCGCGCCATGGCATCGCTGTAGAGGCGTCCGCCGATCGCGCGCGGGATGATCGTGTAATACGCGATGTACGCGGGCATCAGCCAGAAATAGACGATCGCGTGCAGCGTCCACGAGAAGAACACGCGCGCGAGTCCCGCGTCGATGGTGGACTTCCAGCCGAGCGCCACCGGCAGAATCATGAACAGCACTTCGATGGCCGCGCCGACCGCCGTCCAGCCCCACAGATACGCGCCGGCGACGGTGGCGAACATCGGCAGCGGCACCGTCTTGGCCGGATTCGCGCGCTTCCACGCATGCAGGTTGACCGACATCAGCGCGACCCAGATCCACGATCCGACCACGACCAGCACGACGCCGAGGTAATAGAACGCGTTGCCGATCATCGGCGGATAGAACGTGTAGAGCACGGAGGCGAGGCCCATCGCGACGGGGATCATCGCCATGACCGAGCCGATGGCGACGAGCCAGAAGCCGAGCCACGCCCAGCGCACGCCGATAAGCGTGCGCTTGAGCGCCAGTTCCGTGACCGCGTAGCCGAAGCCCATCGCGATGAGCGTCGGGAAGACATAGCCCATCGCCGAGCCGTGAGCCGTCACCGAGCGATAGTAAATCTCGGGATTCTGCAGCCCGATGAAGAGCGGACTGCGCGCGAACATCTGCCACGCGCCGAGCAACAGCGCGACGCCGAAAGCCACGAACGCGAGCCAGAAATGCGCGAGGATGAGGCGCTTGCTATTCAACACAGGACAGTCTCCGCGAATTGGCCGGCAGCTTGTCGGCCATCTGCATGAATTCGGCGCGATCGATCACCTTGACGTGCGCCCACATGCCGTGATGCCCGACGCCGCAGAACTCGTGACACGGCATCAGATGGTCGCCGGGTTCGTCGAACGTGGTCTTGAATGTCGAGACGTAACCCGGTTCCAGCATGGAATTGATGTTCGTCTTCGTGATGAGAAAGCCGTGCACGACATCCGAACTCGTCGCGCGGAACGTGACCGGCACGCCCGCCGGCACGAGCAGGCATTGCGGCGTGAACGAGTACTGCTGCGCGACGACGCGCACCGTCACCGAGCCGTCGCTCTCCGGCGCGGTGCCGAGATTGCTCTCGACGAATTCGCCCGAGACGTGCAGCGTTTCGGGGCGCACGGTCTCGACGCGCGAGGGCGGCATCATCGCCCAATGGAGGCCGGTGTAGACCACCATCGCGACGAGCACGACGACGATCGCGAGAACGAGCATCGCCCAGCGTTTTTCGACGCGTTCGGCGACTTCGTGTGAACCTGGATTGATGGCCATAGATGTGCTGTGCTGCCTCGATGAATCACTGAGTCACTGAATCACTGGATAACGCCGCGAGGCAGGAACACGGCGAAGTAGAAGGCGAACCAGAGGCCAATGACGATGGCCGTCGCGATGCCCGCGAGCGCGAGCGCACCGCCCGGCCCGCTTCTCACGATTTGATCGAGCTTCGCGTCTTCGTTCGGATCGTCGTTCATGGTCGTGTCGATGCTAGTAAAGGGGCGCCGAGCGCAGTTCGTTGACTTCCTTGACCGATACCGGCGCGCCGCGATTGCCCCACGCCGTGCGGATATACGTGACCACCGCCGCGACCTCCACATCGGACAGCGACTGCGCGAACGGCGGCATGCCGTAGGGCTTCGGGTTCTTGAACGTGCCGGGCGGATAGCCGCCGTTGAGCACCATGCGGATCGGGTTGACCGCCGAACTCATCACAATCGACTGGTTGCTCGCGAGCGGCGGAAAATCAGGTGGCTTGCCCTGGCCTTGCGCTGCGTGACAGACGGCGCATTGCGCGTCGTAGATCTTCTTGCCGAGCGGCGAAAGATTCGTGCGCTCTTCCACGACCGCCTGGCTCGGCGGCGCGGACTTGTCGCCGGCGTGCGCGGGCAGCGCCTTCAGATAGACGGCCATCGCGCGCACGTCGTCTTCGCTCAGATATTGCAGGCTGTCGTAGACGACTTCGGCCATCGGGCCATACACCGCGCCGCGATTGGACGCACCGGCATGCAGCAGGCCGACGATGTCGTCCATGCTCCAGTCTCCGAGGCCCGCTTCCTTGTTCGACGTGAGCGACGGCGCGTACCAGTTCTGGATCGGGATGAGGCCGCCTTCGAACGCCTTCGAGCTGACATTGCCGCCGAGCGCGTTGATCGCGGTGTGGCACATCGAGCAATGGCCGAGTCCTTCGACGAGATACGCGCCGCGATTCCATTCGACGGACTGCTTCGGATCCGGCCGATACTCGCCCTGCCTGAAAAAGAGCGAGCGCCAGCCGAGCAGCAACTCACGCCGGTTGAACGGAAAGCGCAACTCGTGCGAGCGGTTCGGCTGATGCACGGGCGGCGTGGACATCAGGAACGCGTAGATCGCGTCGGAGTCGGCGCGCGTCACTTTTGTATAGGACGCAAACGGCATCGCGGGATAAAGCAGCGAGCCGTCGCGCGAGCGGCCCGTGTGCATCATGTTGTAGAACTCGTCGGCGCTCCATTGGCCGATCCCCGTCTCCTTGTCCGATGAGATGTTCGGCGTGAAGAGCGTGCCGAAGGGCGTGTCCATGGGACGACCGCCGCCGAAGGTCTTGCCCGCGGGCAGCGTATGGCACGCGATGCAGTCGCCCGCGCGCGCGAGATACTCGCCGCGCTTGACGGTGGCGGCATCGAAGCTCTTCGCCTGCGCCGCCGCGTTCTCTAGCGGGACGGCGCACGCCGCGAAGAAGACCGCCACGGCAAGCGCCCCAAGTTGTCGGAAACGAAGCACGTCGGGTCCTCTTCAGTGTTGGACGCTGCCGCACGCGAGCGGCATCTTCAGTGAGCCGGCCGCGACGGGCGTCGGATTCGCGGGCGCGGGCAACGAAGCGAGATAGGCGGAAATGGCGGTGATGTCGCGCTCGCCCAGAAGTTGCGCGACTTGGCGCATGCAGTCGGGCGGCACGGTCGAGCGCGTGCCGTAGCGCCATGCGCCGAGTTGCGCGCTGATGTAGTCCGCATGCAGGCCGAGCAAGCCGGGAATGGCCGGCTCCATGCCGGTCATCGACGCGCCGTGGCAACTCACGCAGGCGGGCACCTTGCGCGAGGCATCGCCCTGTGTCACGAGCGTCTTGCCGAGGTCGAGCGTCTTCGCATCGACGCTCGGCGCGGTGCGCGGCGGGAACGGCGGACGCTCGGCGGCGAAATAATCGGCGATCTGTTTGAGGTACGCGTCGGGCAGATACGCGAGCAGATAGTTCATCGGCGGGTATTTGCGCCGGCCGTCGCGGAAAGCGAGCAGTTGGTTGTACAGATAACCGGCCGGTTTGCCCGAAAGACGCGGGAAATAGTCGTTGTCGGTGCCTTCACCGTGCGCGCCGTGGCACGCGGCGCAACCCATGACGCGCGCCTGCATCGTGTCCGGCGCGCGCTCGAGCGGCGCGCTCGTCTGGGCGAACGCTCCGATGCTGCCGAGCGCGAGGAACGCGATGAACGCGAGAAGCGCGGACAACAGGAAGAAGGCGCTGCGCTGAGCCACGTATGCCACGTATCCCCCGTTTCAGGTTGCCATTTTCGATTCGACGCGCGCGCTTCATTGCAATCGTCGCGCTCGACGCTGTTCTTCAAAGCTGCAGTTCTGCCGGTGGCGGGTTGTGCTTGGCTTTTCAGATGTTAGGAGACAGCTTCCATTTTCTCCAGCCCCGGAATTGTCTCAATACAAGCGATCGCTGCGTATCGCAAGACGAGCCGATTCTTTGCGCCAGAACAAGAAAACGCATTATTTCGAGATACGCGGACGGATGATCGATTGCGCCAACGCCCGGTCACAAGACGGTCTGCGCGGAATCGCTCTCATTTATGAGACGCGTAATCGACGCCTTACTTCAGCCCGAGCCGTCGCGCGAGCCGATTCAGATTCGCGCGGTCGATGCCCAGCTCTCGCGCCGTCGATGCCCAGTTCTGTCCGTTGCGCGCGAGCGCATCGAGGATGAGCCTGCGCTCATAGGCGGTCACGGCTTCGCGGAAGTCCGCGGCGGGCGCATCCGATGCCGGCGCGCTCGGCGACGCGGCGAGCGCGCCGACATGCGCGTTATCGGCGATGTCGAGGTCCGCTGCGGCAAGCGTCAGGATGCGCGGCCGTTCGCGATGCACGGCGAGCGCCTTCAGCGCGCTTCGGCCGATCAAATGCTCCAGCTCGCGCACGTTGCCCGGCCATCGATACGCGAGGAGCGCGGCCTGCGCATCGGCGGAAAGGCGCAGGCTCAAAAGCCCGAGACGCGAGCGGTTCTCTTCGAGAAAGAAGCCGGCAAGCAGCAGGACATCGCGGCCACGTTCGCGCAGCGGCGGCACGACGAGCGGATACACCGACAGCCGGTGATACAGATCGGCGCGAAACCGCCCGGCGCGCACTTCGTCGGCGAGATCGCGGTTCGTTGCGGCAATCAGCCGCACATCGACGCGATGCTCGCTGTCCGAACCGATGCGCTGCAACTGGCCGTTCTGCAACACGCGCAGGAGCTTCGCCTGGACGGCGAGCGGCAGTTCGCCGACTTCATCGAGAAAGAGCGTGCCGCCGTCGGCCAATTCAAACTTGCCGCGCCGGTCCGACGACGCGCCCGAGAACGCGCCCCGCACATGCCCGAAGAGTTCGCTTTCGACGAGCGTATCGGGCAGCGCCGCGCAGTTGAGGCTCACGAGCGGCTTGTCCGCGCGCGGCGAAAGCGCGTGAATCTCCGAGGCGACGAGTTCCTTGCCGACGCCCGTTTCGCCGGTAATCAGCACGGTCAGATCGCTCGACGCGACGATCGCGATCTCCTCCATCAGATGCTTGTGGCGCGGGCTGCTGCCGATCATCTCGCGGCGGCGCGGCCCGCTTGCCTGGCGGTAGATTTCGGCGCGCTGCCGCTCGGCTTCGCCGGTGCGCGTGAGTCCGTCGATGCGCGCCGCCACGCTCACGGTCGCCGACGCGAGGCTCAGAAATGCCTGCAACGAGGCCATGTCGATGCCGTCGAAGCGCGCGGGATCGAGTGCATCGAGCGTGAGCAGCCCCCACGGCTTGCCGTCGATGAAGAGCGGACTGCCGAGGCAATCGTGCACTTCCAGATGCGCGCCCGCGTGCTTGACGAGGCCATCGTAGGGATCGGGAAGCGGCGAGTTCGCCGGAAAGCGCGTGGGTTCGGCGCGCGCGAGGATGCGCGCAAAGCGGGGATGGTCGCTCACGCGAAAGCGCCGGCCGAGCGTATCGCTCGATAGCCCGTCGATGGCGAGCGGCACGAGCGTCTCGCCGTCGAGCCGCAGCAATGCGGCGGCGTCGCTCGGAAAGAGCGCGCGCAGCGCAGTCAGCAAGCGCCGGTAGCGCTCCGTGTCGGGAATGTCCTGCGACAGATCCTCGATCAGCGGGACGAGCGCGTCGAGCAGGACGCGCGAAGTCATTGCGACTACGTCAGCAGTCTTTTTGACTAGTGTTGAATCGACCATTCGTTACGCTAAGCTCTTGTTTATAAGGGCGGCGAAGCATGGCACGGAATCTGTATAAGTAATCAACGAATTCCGTTGTGCAGCATTCCGCTTCGCCGTAGTCAAGAGGACCATATCATGTTGTCAACCGGACACCGCGCCATCGTCAAAGCCACCGTTCCCCTGCTCGAGAGCGGCGGCGAGGCGCTTACCCGCCACTTTTACGCGCTGATGCTCAACGAACATCCGGAAGTGCGGCCGATGTTCAACCAGGCGCACCAGGCAAGCGGCGCGCAGCAGCGCGCGCTCGCCAACGGCGTGCTGATGTACGCGCGCCATATCGACGAACTCGAAAAGCTCGGCGGTCTCGTCGGGCAGATCATCAACAAGCACGTCGCGCTCAATATCCAGCCCGAGCATTATCCGATCGTCGGAAGCTGCCTGCTCAGGGCCATCCGCGAAGTGCTGGGCGCGGAGATCGCAACCGATGCCGTGATCGAGGCGTGGGCCGCCGCTTACGGGCAACTCGCCGATTTGCTGATCGGCCTCGAAGAAGGGATCTACAGCGAGCGCGAACACGCGCCCGGCGGATGGCGCGGCACGCGGCGCTTCGTCGTCGCGCGCAAGGTCGCGGAGAGCGATGAGATCACGTCGTTCTATCTCGTGCCCGAGGACGGCGGCGCCCTGCTCGACTTCCATCCCGGCCAGTACATCGGCTTGCGCGCGTTCATCGGCGGCGAGGAACTGCGTCGCAATTATTCGCTATCGGCCGCGCCGAACGGACGCGAATATCGCATCAGCGTGAAGCGCGAGAAGGAAGGCAAGGTGTCGAACTTCCTGCACGATCAGGTTCAGGAGCGCGACACGCTCGACCTGTATCCGCCCGCTGGCGACTTCAAGCTCGAACATGGCGACAAGCCGCTCGTGCTCATCAGCGGCGGCGTGGGCATTACGCCGACGCTCGCGATGCTAAACGCCGCGCTCCTGGCGACGAAGCGCCCGATTCACTTCATCCACGCGGCGCGGCACGGCGGCGTGCATGCGTTCCGCGAAACGATCGACGATCTCGCGGCGCGGCATCCGCAACTCAAGCGCTTCTACTGCTACGAGAACAAGCGCGACGGCGACGGCGAGGCGCACGGCTTCGGCGTCGTCGACGAAACGCTGCTCGACAAGTGGCTGCCGAAAAACCGCGATGTCGATGCGTATTTCCTCGGGCCGAAGCCGTTCATGAAGGCGATGAAGAAGCACCTCAAGGCGCTCGGCGTGCCCGAAGCGCAAAGCCGCTACGAGTTCTTCGGGCCGGCTTCGGCGCTGGATTGATCGCGCTCCGGTAAGCCAAGCGTGCCCGTGGCCGACGGCTGCGGGCACTGGCTACCCGAAAATAGCGAAAACCGGTCATTTATCGAAGCCACCGCAACGCCTAATCTTCACTTGTCGCGCCGCACGGCGCGCTTTCTCCAACCCAGTGAAGAGGACAGATCGATGGAACCCCGTCTCGATTTCTACAAGGCCAGCCCGTCCGCCATCAAGGCGCTGCTCGGCGTCGAAGAACGCATCGGCAAGTCGTCGCTCGAAAAATCGCTTGCGGAACTGGTGCGCTTGCGCGCATCGCAGATCAACGGCTGCGCGTTTTGCGTCGACATGCATACCGCCGACGCCCGCAAGGGCGGCGAAACCGATCGCCGGCTCGCGACAGTCGTGGCGTGGCGCGAGACGCCGTTTTTCACGGACCGCGAACGTGCCGCACTCGAATGGACCGAAGCGCTCACGCTCATCGCGCACGACCGCGTTCCCGACGCGGTGTGGCAAGCCGTGAAGCCCCATTTCAGCGACGAGGAGATCGTCGATCTGACGCTGCTCGTTTCCGCGATCAATAGCTGGAATCGTTTCGCGATCGCGTTTCGGAAGATGCCGGCTTGAGGAGCGCGCCATGAGCATGCGTCGGATTCTCGTACTGACGGCGGCGCTCGCATTCGCCGCGCCGGGCGCCTTCGCGCACGACGATGGCGCCGAGACCGTCACGCCCGTCATGAAGCAGGCCGTCCCGGAAGCCGCCGGCAAGAACGTGCTGATCGCAACCGTCGCTTATCGGCCGGGGCAGGCGTCGGAACCGCATCGGCATCCGGGGTCGATCTTCGCGTATGTGCTGCAAGGACACGTCGTTTCGCAGCTCGAAGGATCGGCGGCGAGGACGTATGGCCCCGGCGAGTCGTGGTATGAGCCGCCGGGCGCGCATCACATCGTGTCGAAGAATGCGAGCAGCACCGAGCCGGCGAAGCTGCTGGTGTTCGCGATCGTCGGCGAAGGCGAGCCGGTCAAGCTGCCGATTCCGGCCAACTAGCGACGAAAACAGAGGGCATCGTCATGAAGCGTGCAGAACCAGTTTATGTTGCCGCGCCAGAGAAACGCGACCCGGGTGGTCTGCCGAAATTCGCCGTCTCCGCCCTCTTCGCGCTCGGCTTCCGGCCGCTGTATCTCGGCGGCGCGGCTTTCGGCGCGCTCGCATTGGCCGTCTGGCTGCTGGTTCTGAACGGCGTGCCGGTCGTCGGCGGCTATCTGCTGCGCGCCGATCCGGTCGGCTGGCACGCTCACGAAATGGTGTTCGGCTTCGCGGCGGCCATCGTCGCGGGCTTTCTGCTGACGGCGGTGCGCGCGTGGACCGGACAGAACACCGCTCGCGGCTTGCCGCTCGCCGCGCTCGTCGGAACCTGGCTCGCGGCACGCGTGCTCGTGTGGAGCGGACCGGCCCTGCCCGCCGCCATCGTCGATAGCGCGTTCCTGCCGCTCGTCGCGCTTGCGCTGTTGCGCGTGCTCGTCCGTGCCAGCAACCGGCGCAATTACTTCGTCGTGCCCTTGCTGCTTGCATTCGGCGCGCTGAATGCCGCGTTCCACGGCTTTAGCATCGCTGACAGGCCCGATCTCGCGATCCGCTGCATCGAAGTCGCGGCGGGCATCGTCGTGACGCTGGTGAGCGTGATCGGCGGGCGCGTGATCCCGATGTTCACCGCGAACGCGATCCCCGGCTTCGTCGCGCGGCGATGGCGCGTGATAGAACTCGCTGCCGCGCCGGTTACGCTGGCGCCGTTCGTCGCGGACGCGGTGACGCCCGCAGGCGTACTCGTCGCGGCGGTGGCGTCGCTCGCGTGCGCGGTGCATTTGGCGCGGATCATCGGCTGGCGCTCTTACGCGGTGCGCGGGCGGCCCATCCTTGCCATTCTTCATGTGGCATATGCATGGCTGCCGCTCGGTTTCGCGCTCCTGGCGCTGTCGGCGCTCAGCGCGCCGCGCGTGCCGCATACCGTGGCGATGCACGCGTTCACGGCGGGCGTCATCGGCGGCGCGGTCATCGCGATGATTACGCGCACCGCGCGCGGCCATACCGGATTGCGGCTCGCGGCGGATCGGCGTGACATGGCGTGCTATGCGCTCGTGATGATCGCGGGCGCGCTGCGCGTCTTCGGGCCGATGGCCGCGCCGTCCGGCTACTCGATATGGATCGTCGGCGCGGGATCGTGCTGGACGCTCGCCTTCGCGATCTACGTGACGGCGTATGCGCCGAGGCTCGCGAGGCCACGCGCGGACGGCAAGCCGGGCTGATCCTTTCGCGACAAACCCGCTCGCTGCGATGAACGAGCGGGCGGGCGTCGATTGCGCTGGCATCGTCACTCATTGACGGCCCCCGAGTAGCCCGTCTCCATTCCCGCGTCACCCGCACGGCGACGCGTTCTCAAAGAAACGACGCGGTCTTTCGTAGGCGATCGAAAGCCCTGCGTCTTGCCTTCTACTTGGACGAGAAAAACCCGGCAGGACAGACCTGCCGGGCGATGGAGCGTGGGCGAGACATCACGATCCGCGACACGCACGCTCGCTTCAGATGGAGGGTACGTTTACACCGTTCAACGGGCCGCGTCAGAACACGTTGAAGGGCACGTTGACCATCAGGCGATAAACGTCGCTCGTGCCGTCCGGGTAGTACGCGCTGCCCTGATGATGCATGTAGTAGAACTTGATCGACGTGTTCTTGAACTTGCCGTCCGGCACGGTGTAGCTCGGGATGACGCCGAATTCGTGGTGCGAGCCGTGCAAGGGCTGGCCGTTGACCACGTAGCTGCCGGCGTTCGCGGTGCCGCTGTTGGCCATCGCGCTGCCGTCCGCGCCCCAGCCATACGCGCCCCACATCGTGACCTTGAACCCCGGCACGCCGTAGTCCTTGAAGTTGATCGAATACGACAGGCTGACGGACTTCTCGTGCGGCTGGTTGTAGTCCACGTCGAGCGAATTCGAGCGATAGTCGCCACCCGACTCGTGGATGTAGTCGAACATCTGGTCGCCCAGAATCTGCTGGAAGGCGAACTGCAGCGTATGCGCGCCGGGACGTGTCAGAAATCTTGTGTGCTGAGGCCGGTTGGGAATCTCAGCTGATGGCGCTGGTGAAGCGCTCGCCGAACAGAATGGCGAACTGATTCACTGCTTGTCGCCAGGTGATAGGCGGCATCTTCCAGTCCTTCTCGATGTTACGCAAGGCCAGATAGAGCAGTTTGCTGGCGGCTTCGTCGCTTGGGAAGTGGCCGCGATTCTTGACGATCTTGCGCAACTGCATGTGCATGCTTTCGATCGCGTTCGTCGTGTATACGATTCGACGCACCTCGGGCGGATAGGCGAAAAAGGGGATCACCTGCTCCCATTGGCGCTGCCACATCGCCGCGACGGTAGGGAATTTGCGGCCCCACTCGCTGCCCGCAAAGGCGTCGAGTGCCGCTGCCGCCGCGTCGGCGGTGGCGGCCTGGTAGATCGGCTTGATCGCGGCAGCCAGCGGCTTGCGGTCCTTCCAGCTCGCCAGATTCAGCGAATTGCGGATCAGATGCACGATGCACGTCTGGATCTGGGCGGCCGGATAGACTGCCTCGATCGCTTCGGGGAAGCCGCGCAAGCCGTCGACCACCGCGATCAGAATGTCGTGCAAGCCGCGGTTCTTCAGTTCGTTGAAAACCTTCAGCCAGAACTTGGCGCCCTCGGTTTGCTCGATCCACAAGCCCAGCACTTCCTTGCGACCGTCGGCGCGGATGCCCAGCGCCAGATAGACCGCCTTGTTCCTGACCGTGCCTTCGTCGCGGATCTTCAGACGCAGCGCGTCAAAGTACACGATCGGATACATGGCCTCGAGCGGGCGTTGCTGCCACTGCTCGACCTCGGCCAGCACCTCGTCGGTGACCGTGGAAATCAGATCGGGCGACACCTGCAGCCCGTACAGCTCCAGCAAATGACCCTGAATCTCGCGCACGCTCATGCCGCGCGCATACATGCTGATGACGTGGTCATCGAAGCCCGGCAGTCGGCGTTGATACTTGCCCACCAATTGCGGCTCGAATGTCGCTTGCCGGTCGCGCGGAATATCCAGCATCAATTCGCCATTGGGCGTGAGCACCGTCTTGGGGCTGGTGCCGTTGCGGTGGTTACCGGACTGGCCTTGCTCGGTCTCGGCTTCCAGATGGTGACTCAACTCGGCTGCAAGCATGCGCTCGGCCAGCTGTTTCTTAAGTTGGCCGGCCAAACCTGATTCGCCCAGGACCGCCTCAGCATCCTTGCCTTGCACCTGGGCCAGCAACTGGTCGATCAGCTCATCGGGAAACAGCTTCGGTGCCTTCGGGTTCTTACTCTTCTTTGTCACGATTGCTTCGGTCATAGGACGTTATTTCCCTTATCGTCTCATGACCTCGGCACACAGAAAATCTGACAGGCTCGCGCGCCGTGCGTTCCGGCGAGCGCGAGGCTGTATGCGTTGTTGTCGATCGGACCTTGGCGTTTGTCGCCGATTGCGCCCGTGTAGTAGTAGTTCAGCGAGCCGGTCCAGCGCACCGCCTTCGCGTCGCCGATGCTCTGCGTCGCGGTGAGGTAGTACTGCTGATACACGTTGGTCGCAACGCTGCCGTAGAGCGATACCGCCGTGTCGTCTCCGTGCGTCCAGTCGCCGCCGACATACGTGAACTGCGAAACGTGCTTGCCACCGTATTCCGTCTTCAGGCCGGTGACGGTCGTCATGCCGCGCGCCATCGCGGCGTCCACGGTGCCGGCTTTCAGCGTCAGGTTCCTGATCTCGTCGCTCACGAGCGAGAAGCCGCGAAACGTCGGCGGCAGCGCGCGGTTGTCGTGGGCGATGAGGAACGGGTTGTCGAAGAGTTGCTGGCCGTACTTGAGCACCGTATTCGATGCGCGCGCCTTCACGTCCCATACGCCCGGATACGCCCACGCGAGCTGATTCGAGCCGCCGCCGTCCGTACCGACGTGCACGCGATTCGTCGCGCCGTTGCCGCCGTTCAGCTTGAACGCGCCGAAGAGCGAAACGTCCGCGCCTACTCCGATCAATCCTTTCGTGTAACCGGATTCGAACACGGCTTGTGCGCCGAGCACCCACGCGTCTTTCTTGCCCGCGCCCTTGAATTCGTCATGCTCGGTGAAGGACCGGCCCAGCAGATTCAAATGCGAATCCTCGATGAAGCCCTTCGACTTCGCCTGACTGCTCACCGGCGCGTCCGCTTCGGTATTGGGCGGCGAACTCGGCACGGCTTCGGTATGGCGCGAGGGCGGCTCGGTATCGGCTTCCTGACCGAATGCGGCGACGTGCGCCGCCATGCAACCGCTGAAAAGCAAAATAGAAAGCGCGACTGACAGTTTTTGTTTTTTCATGAAAAGTATCTCCAACTTCTGGCTCAACCTGCTGAACAGCAACAACAAAACAACCGAATCGAATGGCTGCAACGAGCCGCGCCCGTCGACTCAGAAATCGGGGCGATGCGCCATTTCGTTGCTTCTACGGACGGCGCGACGTGTGCGCTTATCGGCAGTCCGTAATGATTGGTTCTACGTCGCGCGGACGACGCGCGCCGCCTGCTTCAAGCGAAGAAACACGCCGCCGATGCATCAGCGGCCAACGTCCGCAACTCGGGCACTTCCTGCGAACACCGTGCTTGCGCCATCGGGCAGCGCGTATGGAACACGCAGCCAGCGGGCGGATCGATGGGGCTCGGAATGTCGCCCGAAAGAATCTGCACGACCTTCGCGCGCTCGACGGCCGGATCGGGCGACGGCACAGCGGACAGCAGCGCGCGCGTGTACGGATGGCGCGGCGTGTCGTAAAGCGCGTGCTTGTCCGCGAGTTCCATCACGCGGCCGAGATACATCACCATCACGCGATCCGAAATGTGGCGCACCACCGCCAGATCGTGCGCGATGAAGATCAGCGACAGCTTCATCTCCGCCTGAAGCGACTTGAGCAGATTGACGATCTGCGCCTGAATGGAGACATCGAGCGCGGAGACGGGCTCGTCGCAGATGACGAGCTTCGGCTCGACGATCAGCGCGCGCGCAATCCCGATGCGCTGACACTGCCCGCCAGAAAACTCGTGCGGATATCGGTTGATCATTTGCTCTCCCAGGCCGACCTTCGCCATCATCGCGCGGACGCGGGCGTCGCTTTCCCTTTTGCCGATGCCCGGCCGATGCTCCGTCAACGGTTCGGCGATGATCTGCCCGATCGTCATGCGCGGATCGAGCGATGCCAGCGGGTCCTGAAAGATCATCTGCACGTCGGCGCGCACCGCGTGCCACTCGCGCTGCGACGCGCGCGTGAGATCCGCGCCCATCCACACGATCTCGCCGCCCGTCGCGGGAATGAGGTTCAGGATTGCGCGCGACAGCGTGGACTTGCCGCAGCCCGATTCGCCGACGACGCCGAGCGTTTCGCCCGCGCGCAAGTCGAAGCTCACGCCGTCGACGGCTTTCAGGGTGCGCCCCGCCGCCCACGGCAAGCGGCTCTTCGCCTTCACCTTGAAATGCACGCGCATGTCGCGCACGGAGAGAATCGTTGCGTCAGACATGGCTGCAGTCCTGATATCGGGTCAAGGCATCGACGGGCCGGTGACACGCGCGCAGCCGATGCGTTCCGTCCACGGCCGTCAGCGCGGGCGCGCGCTCGGCGCACTCGGCGTTCGCGTCGGCACACCGTTCGTGGAAGGGACAGCCGGCAGGCGGATGCGCCATGTTCGGCGGATTGCCGGGAATGCCCGTCAGTTCGCCGCCTTGCTGGTCCAGCCGCGGCAACGCGCGCAACAGGCCGATCGTGTACGGATGCGAAGGCTTCGCGAACAGCGTCGCGGCATCGCACTGCTCCATCACGCGGCCGCCGTACATCACCATTACTTTCTCGCAAAGTCCGGCGACGACGCCCAGATCGTGCGTAATCAGCACGATGGACGTGCCGAAGTCGCGCTGCAAATCGCGCAGCAGTTGCAGCACTTGCGCCTGCACGGTGACGTCGAGCGCGGTGGTCGGCTCGTCGGCAAACAGGACTTCGGGTTCGCACAGAAGCGCCATGGCAATCATCACGCGCTGGCGCATGCCGCCCGACAACTCGTGCGGATACTGCCCGATGCGATGCGCCGCCTCGGGAATGCGCACGGCTTCGAGCATGGCGATGGCGCGGTTCTTCGCTTCGCGGCGCGTCAGCTTCTTGTGCAGTTCCAGCACTTCCGTCATTTGCCGCTCGATGCTCAGGTACGGATTGAGCGAACTCATCGGGTCCTGAAAGATCATCGAGAGACGATTGCCGCGAACGCGATTGAGCGCCTTCGCCGGCAAGCCGAGCAGATTGTCTCCGCGATACATCGCGCGCCCACTCGCGCGCCCGTTCGATGCGAGCAGCCCGAGCATGGCGAGCACCGTCTGGCTTTTGCCCGAGCCGGATTCGCCGACGATGCCGAGCGTCTCGCCTTCCTTGAGCGTGAAACTCACGCCGTTGACGGCGCGCACCGTGGCGTCGTGCGTGGCGAATTCGACCTGCAGGTCCTTGACTTCGAGTAGCGGCATGACTCACCGGTCCTTGGGATCGAGCGCATCGCGCAGCCCGTCGCCGACAAAATTGATGCAATAAAGCGTGACCGACAGCAGCGCGGCCGGGAACAGCAGAATCCACGGCGAGGCTTCCATCACGCCGACGCCGTTCTGAATCAGCACGCCCCAGCTTGTCATCGGCTCCTGAACGCCAAGGCCGAGAAACGACAGGACGGACTCCGTGAGAATCACGCCCGGCACGGTGACGGTCGTATAAATCGCGACGATGCCGAGCAGATTAGGCACGACATGCCGCGCGATGATGCGCCGCGTCGGCACGCCGATGGCGCGCGCGGCCTCGACGTATTCCTTCGAACGGATCGCGAGCGTCTGGCCGCGCACCACGCGCGCCATGTCCATCCACGAGAACACGGTGATGGTCAGCACAACCAGGTAGAACTCGCGTCCGAGCAACGTCACCATCAAAATCGCGATGAGCAGATACGGAATGGCGTACATCATGTCGACGACGCGCATCATCGCGTTATCCACGCGCCCGCCGACGAAGCCCGCAATCGCGCCCCACACGATGCCGAGCGTGACCGAACTCAGCGTGGCGAGCGCGCCGATCATCAGCGACACGCGCCCGCCCACGAGACAGCGCACAAGCAGATCGCGGCCGGTTTCGTCGGTGCCGAAGAGGTGCCAGTTGGTGAAAGTGGGCGGCACGCTCATCGCGTTCCAGTCGGCGGAATCGAACTGATTCGGCAAGAACCACGGCCCGGCGATGCATGCGAGCGTGATCGCGACGAGAAGCGCGAGGCTCGCCACCGCCGCCCGGTTGCGCACGAATCGCGCGCGAGCGTCCTGCCACGGACTGCGGCCCGCGACGGCCTTTTCCAACATGGGCGCCAGAGAAGCAGATTTCATCGCACGCCTTTCAGTAGCGAATTTTCGGGTCGAGCCACGCATACGCGAGATCGACCAGCAGATTGAGCAGCACGGCGACGACGGTGACCAGCACGACGAGACCCAGCACGAGCGTGTAGTCGCGATTGGCGGCGCCGTTCACGATCAGCTTGCCGATGCCCGGCAGCGAGAACACGGATTCGGTGACGACCGCCGCCGTGATCGACGAGATCGCCAGCGGCCCGATGACGGACACCACAGGAATGAGCGTGGGCTTGAGCGCGTGGCGCAGCACGATGGCGCGCAGCGGCAGACCCTTTGCGCGCGCGGTGCGAATGTACGGCGCGTTCATCACTTCGATCAGGCTCGCGCGCGTGACACGGCCGACCGTCGCGACGTTGATCATGACGAGCAGCGCGACCGGCAGCACCATGTAGCGCACGTCGAAGCCGTTCCAGCCGCCGGCGGGCAGCCACTTGAGACCGATGGCGAACACGAGAATCAGCACCGGGCCGATGACGAACGACGGAAACGCGTTGCCCGCATTGCTGACGAGCATCACCGCGTAATCCGCGATGCTGTTGCGCCGCAGCGCCGCCGCCATGCCGAGCAGCACGCCGGTGACGATGGCGAGCGCCATCGACACGCCGCCGATTGCCAGCGACACCGGCAGCGCGCGCAACACGAGATCGTTCACGCTCCAGTCCGCATAGCGGAAAGAAGCGCCGAGGTCGCCGTGCAAGAGGCCGTCGAGATAGAGCAGGTACTGCTTCCACAACGGCTCGCCGAGGCGATACTTGGCCTGCAGGTTCGCAAGCACTTCGGCGGACACCTTGCGCTCGCTGTCGAACGGGCCGCCGGGCGTCGCGTGCAGAAGCAGATAGCAGACCGTGACCACGATCAGCAGCGTCGGCAGCGTAAGCAGCACGCGCCGCAACGTATAAGACCACATGAGAGCTTCCTTGCCGTCAATGCTTGACGATGTAGAGGTCCTTGCTGCCGTAGTGATCCATCGGATTCTTCACGGAATAACCGCCGACATAGCTCCCGACGAGGCGCGGCAAGCCGTACTGGAGCAGCGGCAGCATCGGATAGTCGTCCATCACGGTCTTCGCCGCTTCCGTCATCAGGCGCCTGCGCTTGACGAGATCGGTGCTCTCGCCCGCTTCCTTGATGAGCGCCTCGGCTTTCGGATTGCAGTTGAAGTTGTCGTTCTGTTCGGACTTGCACTGCACGAGCGTCAGAAAGGTCGTTGCGTCGTTGTAATCCGCCACCCAGCCGTTGCGCGCGATCTGATAGTCGCCGTCATGGCGCTTCTTTAGCAGCACCTTGAACTCCATCGATTCGATGTCCATCGCGAGGCCGAGCTTCGTCTTCCATTCGGACGCCATGAAGATCGCCATCTTCTTGTTGTAGTCGCTCGTGTTCATCGCGAAGCGCAATTTCGTGCCGGGCTTCACGCCCGCCTGCTCCAGGAGCTTCTTCGCTTCGGCGACGCGCTTGTCCATCGGCCAGGCGGCCCACTCGTAGCTGGACACATCCGCGCCGCTCACGCCCTGCGGCATCAGGCCGTAGCTCGGCGTCTGGCCGTCGGCTGTGACGCGCTGCGCGAGCAGTTCGCGGTCGATCACCATCGAAAGCGCCTTGCGCACGCGAACGTCTTTCAAAAGCGGGTCGCGGTTGTTGAAACTGTAGTAGCGCGTGCCGAGAATCAGCGAGTTGCGGATGTCGTTCGGAAACTGCTGGCGATATTTCGCGTAGGTGCCGGTCGGCAACTGATACGTCATGTCGTTCTCGCCGGACTGGAAGAGCTTGACGTCGGTGTTTTCGTCTTCGATCGGCAGATAAGTCACCTGCGTCAACTGGACGTGATCCTTGTCCCAGTAAGTCGCGTTCTTCGCGATCACGAGCTTGCTGTTGACCTGCCAGTCTTTCAACTGGAACGGACCATTGCTGACGAGCTTGCCGGGCTTGGTCCAGTCCTTGCCGAACTTCTCGACGCTCGCGCGATGCACCGGCGCGAAGTTCGCGTTCGACATCAGTTCGGGCAAGAACGGCACGGGACTCGCGGTCTTGACTTCGAGCGTGTTCGCGTCAATGGCGCGCACGCCGAGCGCGCTCACCGGCTTCTTGCCCGCGACGATGTCCGCGCCGTTCAGCAGGAACGGCCCGAATACGCTGGCATACGGCGACGCCGTTTTCGGGGCGATGAAGCGCTGGCATCCGTAGACGAAGTCGTTCGCGGTGACGCTCTCGCCATTGGACCAGCGCGCGTTGTTGCGCAGATGGAAGATCCACGTCGTCGCGTCTTTTTGCTCCCACTTTTCCGCGACGCCCGGCACGACCGCGCCGTCGCCATTGGTGGCAGTCAGGCCCTCGAAAAGATCGCGCGCGAGATTCGCCGCGCCGACGCTCTCGACGAGCGCCGGATCGAGCGTCTCGACCTCGGAACCGTTGTTGCGCACCAGTTCCTGCTTCGCGGCGAGCGTGACGCCCGGCGGCACGACGGCGGCCGCCGCGGTATGGGACAGTGCGGCGAGCGCGAGCGCCGTCGTGGCAAAAGCAGCGAATGACTTCATCGAATTCCTCTTTCCTGTCTCGTTTGGTCTTGTCGTGAATGCATCGTCCCGGAGGCCGGTCCTTAGTGCGACTAAGGAAATGCGGCGAAGCGCGCCGGAACGCCGCAAGCATCCACGAGCGGTATTCAGTGCGCGTCCGGCTGCCGGCGAGTATTTCCCATGGACACGGCAGACGCCACCACTTATTCGCCCGATGACGAAATTTTTCGAATGACCGCGCGAAGCGGCGAAGAGAACAACAGACCAGCGCAGCGTCTCGCGAGAAATCCGCGACGCTGCGCCGACAGGCGGGAAGAAACGAGAAGAAAGCGGAAAAGAATCAGGCGCCGCCGCCGAAAAGCCGTTCGGCGCGGGCGCGCAACTCGTCGGGCGGCACGTCCTCCTTGTGAGTTGCGATCCACCAAACATGGCCGAACGGATCGCGCAGCTTGCCGCCGCGATCGCCGTAGAACTGGTCCGCGACCGCGCGCAGGATGGTCGCGCCCTCGTCTACCGCGCGTTGCACGACTGCATCGACGTCTTCCACGTATAGATGGAGCATGACCGGCGTGCCGCCGACCGCGAGCGGCCCCTTCACGTCCATTTCGGGAAACTCGTCGCTCAGATAGAACGGATTGCCGCCGATCAGCAATTCCGCATGCCCGATGCGCCCGCCCGGTTCCTGCATGCTGAAGACTTCGGTCGCGCCGAAAGCCTTCTTGTAGAAATCGATGGCCGTGACGCCGCCCGCCACCGCGATATACGGGATCACGCCATGACGGCCTTCGGGGATCGGATCGACGTGTGCATTCATGACTGCCTCCTGAATTAGGCAAGGTTAGCGAGCGCCTGCGCTGCGAAAAGGCGCAACCGTCATGGTGCCGTTTCCGGCCGTGCGCCGTAAAGCGCTGACCGGCGCACGCCGCGTCGAAGAACATAATTTCACCAATCGCTTCATACTCTCGATCATTCCCCTGAACGAAACGGAGCACTCATGCACGACCTCAAAGGCAAGTCGGTCCTGATCACCGGCGCGAGCACCGGCATCGGCGCGGCGGCGGCGCGCGCGTTCGGGCGTTACGGCGCGAACGTCGCCGTGCACTACAACAACTCGAAGGACAAGGCGGAGGACGTTGCGAAGGACGTGCGCGCGCTCGGCGTCTCGGCGATCACCGTACACGCGGACGTGCGCGATTCGAACGCGATCGCCGCCGCCGTCGCGCAGACCGTCGATGCGTTCGGGAAGATCGACGTGCTCATCAACAACGCGGGCAGTCTCGTGAAACGCGAGCCGCTCGAATCCGCGAGCGACGAACTCTTCGACGAGATCATGCATATCAACGCGCGTTCGGTCGTCGCGTTCACGCGCGCCGCGCTGCCGTCGCTGCGCTCGGGCGGCGGCGGCTCGATCATCAACGTGACCTCGGTGGCGGCGCGCAACGGCGGCGGGCCGGGCGCGCTGCTGTATGCCGCATCGAAGGGATTCGTCAGCACCATCACGAAAGGCATGGCGAAGGAGTTCGTCGCGGACCGCATCCGCGTGAACGCTGTCGCGCCGGGCGTCATCGAAACGCCGTTTCACGACCGCTTCACGACGCCGGAGCAACTCGACGCGTTTCGCAAGGCCATTCCGATGGGCTTCGTCGGCGAGCCGGACGATTGCAGCGGCGCGTTTCTGTACCTCGCGTCCGAGGCGATGTCGCGTTACGTGACCGGGCAGATCATCGACGTCAATGGCGGCCAGTTGATGCCCTGAGCGTGGTATAAGCCAGGACTTCCCGTCGAAGAAAGGAGAACGCAGGAGATGCCGTTGAACCAGCAACATCGCTTTCGATCCCTCGCGCTCGCGGCCGTTGCCGCCGCCGCGTTCAGCGTGGCGGGCTTCGTCGAAACGTCGCCCGCGTATGCAAAGACTTCGGGCACGCAGCCCCAGGTTCTGACTGCCTCGGCGGTTGCCGTCGCCGACAAGTTCGCCGCCGACACCGCCGCGCAGATCTTCAGGCAAGGCGGCAACGCGGTCGATGCCGCCGTCGCCATCGCGTTCACGCTCGCGGTCACGTATCCGGAAGCCGGCAACATCGGCGGCGGCGGATTCATGACGCTCTACGTGGACCATCGGCCGTACTTCCTCGACTATCGCGAACGCGCGCCGATGTCCGCGACGCGCAACATGTATCTCGACGACAAGGGCGAAGTCATCAAGGGCATGAGCCTTTACGGGCATCGCGCGGTGGGCGTGCCGGGCACCGTCGAAGGCATGTGGGAAGCGCAGAAGCGCTTCGGCAAGCTGAAGTGGAAACAGGTGCTCGCGCCCGCGATCAAGTACGCGCAGGACGGTTTCGTCGTCGACGATCAGCTCATCCAGCGGCGCGACCGCGCATCGAAGGACTTCGCCGGCAAGACGAACTTCGATCTCTACTTCGGCAGCATGAAGGCGGGCGAGGTCTTCAAGCAGCCGGATCTCGCGCAGACGCTGCAGCGCATCGCCGACAAGGGCGCGAAAGGCTTCTACGAAGGCAAGACCGCCGAACTGATCGCGACGTCGATGACCGGCCACGGCCTCATCACCGCGCGCGATCTCGCGGACTACAAGGCGGTATGGCGTCAGCCGGTCGTCGCGAGCTGGAACGGCTATCGCGTGATCACCGCGCCGCCGCCGAGTTCGGGCGGCGTCGGCCTCGTCCAGTTGCTGAAGATGAAAGCCGATCTCAAGGACAAGTTCGACGGCGTGCCGCTCGACTCCGCGCAGTACATTCACCTCGTCGCGGAAATCGAAAAACGCGTGTTCGCCGACCGCGCGCAGTATCTCGGCGATCCGGACTTCTACAAGGTGCCCGTCGCGCAACTGATCGACGACGACTACATCCTCAAGCGCGCGCAGGAAGTGAATCCCGATGTGCCGTCCGACACGAAGAGCGTGCAGCCGGGCCTCGGCACGTCGATGCCGGAGAAGGCCGAAACCACGCACTTTTCGGTCGTCGACAAGTGGGGCAACGCAGTGTCGAACACGTACACGATCAACGGCTATTTCGGCTCGGGCGTGGTCGCTGAAGGCACGGGCATCGTGTTGAACGACGAAATGGACGACTTCTCCGCGAAGCCGGGCGTCGCGAACATGTTCGGCGTGGTCGGCAGCGATGCGAACGCCATCGCGCCGAAGAAGCGCCCGCTCTCGTCGATGACGCCGACCATCCTCACGAAGGACGACCAGGTCGCGATGGTGATCGGCACGCCGGGCGGCTCGCGCATCTTCACGTCGATCTTCCAGGTGCTCTCGAACGTGTACGACTTCGAGATGCCGCTGCCGGAAGCCGTCGGCGCAACGCGCTTTCATCATCAGTTGCTGCCGCCGAACACGATCTACCAGGAGCCGTATCACCAGCTCGATCCGGATGTCGTGAAGGCGCTCGAAGCGAAGGGCTACACGTTCACGATGCAGGGCTTCAACGGCGACATCCAGGCGATCCGCATCAACGGCGAAACGCCCGAGCCGATGTCCGATCCGCGCGGACGCGGCGTATCGCGCGTCATTCAGTGAAGCGCCCGCGCGCCGGATGACTGCTCGCTGCCGGACTAGGCGTTTGCCCTAGTCCGGCTTTCGCAGCGTCCGCTCCTAAGCCCGCGCCGCGTGGATTCTCAGAAATATAAGAATGTTGGCATGAGCGGCATGTTTTTCGCGGGATTGGACCCCGCGTTTCCTTCCCCTAGTCTCTGTCCTGACCGAGTGCAGCTTCTTCCCGAATCGCGCGACGCACCCGGCGCCATCCAGAACATATATACGAGACGACCCTGACGACGGACCCGCAGCACGCATCGACGCGCGCACGGCTGTCCGTTTCAGCGTGCTGATAAAGGAGCAGCTCATGTTGGAATCCCCCGCGCAGCAGCTTGGCGATATCCCTTCCGCCGAATCCGAGGTGCGCGTCGAGCGCGCCGGCGGCGGCTTTCTCGATCGCTATTTCGGCATTTCCAGAGCCGGCAGTACGCAGAAACGCGAAGTCGTCGCGGGCGTGACGACCTTCCTCGCGATGGTCTATTCCGTCTTCGTCGTGCCGGGCATGCTCGGCAAGGCGGGGTTCGACACGAGCGCGGTGTTCGTCGCCGTGTGTCTCACGACGGCGTTCGGCTCGCTCCTGATGGGCGTGTGGGCGCGCCTGCCGATCGCCATCGGCTGCGCGATTTCGCTCACGGCGTTCACCGCGTTCGGACTCGTGCTGGGCAAGGGGCTGTCGCCCGCCATCGCGCTCGGCGCGGTGTTTCTCATGGGCGTGGTTTTCACGGCGATCTCCGTGACCGGCGTGCGCTCGTGGATTCTGCGTAATCTGCCGACGGGCGTGGCGCACGGCACGGGCATCGGCATCGGGCTGTTTCTGCTGCTGATCGCATCGAACGATGTCGGGCTGATCGTCAAGAATCCCGCGCCCGGCATGCCGGTTTCGCTCGGGCACATCACGGCGTTTCCGGTGCTGATGTCCGTGCTCGGTCTCGCTGCCATCTTCGGACTGGAGCGCCGGCGCGTGCCGGGCGGCATCTTGCTCGTGGTGATCGGACTGTCGGCGATCGGGCTCGTCTTCGATCCGTCCGTGCGCTATCACGGCGTCTTCGCGTGGCCGGCGTTGTCCGCGCCGGGCCACGCGTCGCTGATCGGCGCAATGGACATCAAGGGCGCGCTGTCGATGGCGGTGCTGCCGAGCGTGCTGGCGCTCGTGATGACCGCCGTGTTCGACGCCACCGGCACGATCCGCGCCGTCGCGGGGCAGGCGGGCCAGATCGACGCGAACGGGCGCATCGTCAACGGCGGCCGCGCGCTGACGGCCGATTCGCTCAGTTCCATTTTCTCGGCGTGCTTTGGCGGCGCGCCGGCGGCGGCTTACATCGAATCGTCGGTGGGCGTCGCGGCGGGCGCGAAGACCGGTCTCGCGGCGAGCGTCGTCGGCGCGCTGTTTCTCGCCGTGATGTTCCTGTCGCCGCTCGCGGGCCTCGTGCCCTCCTACGCGACCGCGCCGGCGCTCATGTACGTCGGCCTGCTGATGCTCGGCAACGTCAGCAAATTGCATATGGACGACACCGTCGACACGATGTCCGGCCTCGTCTGCGCGGTGTTCATCGTGCTGACGGCGAACATCGTGACGGGCATCATGCTGGGGTTCTGCACGCTGGTGATCGGCCGGATCGTCGCGGGCGAGATCCGCAAGCTGAACGTGGGCACGGTGGCGATCGCGGTCGTGCTGGCGGTGTTCTATCTCGGCGGCTGGGCGATCTGACGCGGTTCGATCGCTGAAAACGCGCTTGCGCGACGTCCAGACGACAAAGCCCCCGGAAGCTGTTGCTTCCGGGGGCTTTGTCTCAATGCGAATGCGCTTTGACCGGGCGTCTGGCTGAATCCGTCTTACTTACGGCGATACGCTTCAACCATGATCTCGCAGTTTTGCAGATGCAGTTGCAGCGCGCGATTCCACTCGCGACGCACGACAGCCTTCGCTGCGCGCACCCACGAACCGAACGAAACGAGAACAGATTGTTGAGTGGTGGTCTTCATGAGTGTCTCTCAGGGTAACTAGCTAGGGGATAACCCTACTATACGCTTTTCATGCTGCATTGCAACCAAATCTTAAAAAGATGCAACATTTCTGCGACACGCTCGCTGTCGTTTTTTCCGATTTCGACGCTGGCGCGATGCGCTTGCTCGCCCTGATTAAAAAAGGCACCGCGAGCGGTGCCTTTCGACGAAACAGGACGGTTGCGCGGCGGCTTACCGGATGGAAACGTCCGTCTCGAAGTACTTCGCCATGATGCGCTTGAATGTGCCGTCCTTCTGGATCGCGTCGAACGCCTGATCCAGGCCCTTCTGCAGATCGGCGTCGCCCTTGCGCAAGCCGATCGCCGTGCCCGGACCGATGATCGCCTTGTCCTCGACGATCGGCCCCACGAGCGCGAACGGCTTGCCCTGCGGCTTTTTCAGAAAGCCGATGGCGGCTTGCGCGGCGTCGGTGAACATGGCGTCGATGCGGCCCGCGACCAGATCACCCTCGACCTGTTCCTCGTCGCCGTAAGCCACGATGGTTACGCCCTGCGGCTCCCACTTCGCCTTGGCATAGCGTTCCTGCACCGTGCCCTGCTCCACGCCGACGCGCTTGCCCTTGAGCGCCTGCGGCGTCGGCAAGAGATGGGAGTCCGCGCGCGCGACGAGCTGCGCGTGCGTGTTATAGAGCGGCTTCGTGAAGTCGATCTGCTTCAGGCGCTCTTCGGTGATGCCCATGTCGGAAAGCACGGCGTCGAATTTGCGGGCCTTCAGGCCGGGAATCATGCCGTCGAAGCTATTCTCGACCCACACGCACTTGGCCTTCATCTGCGCGCAGAGCGCATTGCCGAGATCGATGTCGAAACCGACGAGCTTGCCGTCCGCCTGCTTCGATTCGAACGGCGGATACGAAGGATCGACGGCGAAGCGGATTTGCGTGATGTCTCGCGCGTGAGCGGAGAACGAGGTGACGGCGAGTGCGGCGAGCATCGCGCGCAGGGCGAACGATGCGGACTTGCTGACGGACTTCTTGTGCGACATTCCAATCCTTCGTGACTTGCGGTGATTGCAGGCGCGCCGCGCACGCGTAACGAGACCGCGTGACCGGCGCGCAAGGGAAAACCCTGATGTTAGCAAACCGCGCAGGATTTACGGGACGACGGAAAGGAACAGGAACGTCGCGAAGATGACGAGATGCACGACGCCTTGCAGCACTGTCGAGCGCCCGGTGCCGAGCGTGATAACGGAGACGAGCAGCGTGAGCGCGAGCATCGTGATTTCCTTGGGCGCGAGGCCGAGCGAGATGGGCTGCGCCATGCCGATCGACACGAGCGCGACGGTGGGAATCGTCAGCCCGATGCTCGCGAGCGCCGAGCCGAGCGCGAGATTCAGGCTCGTCTGGAGCCGATCCAGCCGCGCCGCGCGCAACGCCGCCAGCCCTTCGGGAAGCAGCACCAGCGCGGCGATCACCACGCCCACCACCGCTTCGGGCGCGCCCGCCGCGGCCACGCCCGCTTCGACCGTCGGCGAAAGCAGCTTCGCCAGCCCGACCACCGCGACGAGCGACAGCAGCAATAGCGCGAGCGCGAACCACGCTTCGCCGTTGCTGGGCGGCGGCGCGTGCGGCGCGCCGTGCGCATCGTCGTCGGATGGCGTCGGGTTCGCCACCGCGCGGGGCGTCGGCGCAAGAAAGTAATCGCGGTGACGAATCGTCTGCACGAACACGAAGACGACATACAGCACGAGCGAAACGACGCCCACGAACACGAGCTGCGACGTCGACAACGCCGGTCCCACCACCGTGCTCGTGAAATTCGGCAGCACGAGCGTGAGCACGGACAGAGCGCAAAGCGTGGCAAGCGCGGCGCTCGCGCCCTGCAACTGGAAGTCCTGAACGTGATGCCGCAAGCCGCCCACCAGAAGACACAGCCCGACGATGCCGCTGCTGCAGATCATGATCGCGGCGAACACCGTATCGCGCGGCAAGCCCGCCTTCTCCGGACCGCCCGACAGCATCACGGAGACGATCAGCGCAACTTCGATCACCGTCACCGCAACGGCGAGCACCAGCGTGCCGAACGGCTCGCCGACGCGATGCGCCACGACTTCCGCGTGATGCACCGCCGCGAAGACCGCGAACGCGAGCGCGATCGCGGCGAGCACCGTCAACACCGCGCCGTGGATCAACGCGGCGCACGCCAGCACGACGATTGCGAGGATCGGCGTCAGGGTGGTCCAGTTCAGCTTGTTTTTCATCGGCGCTCCGGGCGGATCGGGTCGGTGGGTCGTCGGGTCATGGCGATTCGGCTTCCGCGATGATAGCGCCGGCGGCGCGCTGAAATGGCTTACCTGCGCGCGCACGCACGCTGACTGTCGCGGCAAAAAAAACGGACGGCATGCACCGTCCGTTTTTAGCCGCGATCGTCGAACGCTTACGACACGAGTTCCGCGTTGAGCGTGATCTTCGCGTTGCCCGCGAAGAGCTTCGAAACCGGGCAGCCTTCCTTCGCCGCCTGCGCGGCCTTGTCGAACGCGGCCTGGTCCGCGCCGGGAATCTTCGCCTTCAGGTCGAGCTGGCACGCGGTGATCGAGAAGCCCTCGCCGTCCTTTTCCAGCGTGACCGTCGATTTCGTTTCGAGGCTTTCGGCCTTCATGCCCGCCTGCTCGAGTTGGAGGGAAAGCGCCATCGTGAAGCAGCCCGCATGAGCGGCGCCGATCAGTTCCTCGGGGTTCGTGCCCGGACCTTCCTCGAAACGCGACTTGAAACCATAAGGCGCGTCGTTGAGCACGCCGGTTTGCGTCGAGATGAAACCCTTGCCATCCTTGATGCCGCCGCTCCATTTTGCCGATGCAGTCTTTTGCACGAGAGTTCTCCATGTAGATGCGTGGAATTGCGTTGACCGGTTTCGCGCCCGCATTCCGATGCACGGGCGCACCGCGCCGGTCTCGATGACGCGCGTCGGTGGACGCATCGCGCGGCAGTGCGCGCGAGGCATCGCGTTCATCGTAGCGGATCGGGGCTGGCGGCGCAGGGAGCGCGCAGAGCGCCACTTTTGTCCAGGTGGCCAACCGCCGCCGATTCCCTTAGCATGCTTGGCCCTTCCTCACTTCAATGGACGACACAGCATGGGACCGCCGACCGAACGCATCGCGGAAGACCGTGACTTGCCGGAACGCGTCGACGTGGTCGTCGTGGGCGGCGGCGTCATCGGGATCAGCACGGCGCGTTTTCTCGCGGAAAAAGGGCTGACGGTCGCCGTCTGCGAGAAAGGGCACGTCGCGGGCGAGCAGTCGAGCCGCAACTGGGGCTGGTGCCGCGCGACGCATCGCGATCTGCGCGAACTCGAATTGAGCCTCGAAAGCCTCAAGCTCTGGCGGCGCATCGATGCCGAGATGGGCATCGACAGCGGCTATCGCGAGTGCGGCATCCTCTACGCCGCCGACGACAGCCAAGCCCTCGCCGATCACGAAGCCTGGCTCGCGCGCGCGGTCGCGAAAGTCGGGCGCGGCGCGCTCGATTCGCGCATCGTGTCGCCCGAGGAGACGGCCGCGTTGATGCCGGGCGCGGCGCGCCGCTTCGCGGGCGGTATCTACACGCCGAGCGATGGCCGCGCCGAGCCGCAGCGCGCCGTGCCCGCGATGGCGGCGGCGTTGCGCGCGCGCGGCGTGAAGATCGCGATGCCGTGCGCGGTGCGCGGCGTCGAAACGAGCGGCGGCGCGGTGAGCGGCGTCGTCACCGAATACGGGCGGATTCGCTGCGACAGCGTCGTGATCGCGGGCGGCGCATGGACGCGGCTTTTCGCGGGCAACCTCGGCGTGGACGTGCCGCAATTGATGGTGCGCTCGTCGGTCGTGCGCACCGCGCCGCTTCCGGATGGCCCCGAAGTCAGCGCGTGCAACCACGCGCTGGGTTATCGCAAGCGGCTCGACGGCGGCTATTCGATCGCGAACGCGTTTCGCAGTTATAGCGACATCACGCCCGACAGCTTTCGCCTCTTCGTCAAGTTCCTGCCCGCGCTCAAAAGCCAGTTGGGGTCCATCAAGCTCAGTCTCAACGCGCGGTTCTTCGAGGAACTGCGCCGCCCGCGCCGCTGGCCGCTCGACCAGCCGACCGTCTTCGAGACCGTGCGCACGCTGGACCCCGCGCCCGTCGAAGCGTTCAACCAGACGGCGCTCGACGAATTCCGCTCGATCTTTCCCGCGCTCGCCCATCTCACGGTCGAACAGGCGTGGGCCGGTTACATCGACGTAACGCCCGACGCCGTGCCGGTCATCGGCGGCGTCGAGCGCGTGCCGGGACTTTTCATCGCAACGGGATTTTCTGGCCACGGCTTCGGCATCGGGCCCGGTGCGGGCAAGCTGATGGCCGACCTCGTCGCGAACGATACGCCGCTCGTCGATCCTCACGCGTTTCGTCTCTCGCGCTTTTTCGACGGCACCAAGATCGAGATCGACGGCGGATTCTGACGCTCGAAGTAGCCGCAAGCGCCACGCGCTAACATACCGGTTTTGCGGCTGACGCCTCTCGCGCGCAGCCGATGAAACCCTTTGTTTTCGAGGCTTGTCATGGCATCCACGCCCCTTCTTTTTGTCGATGTCTGGTCCGATTTTGTGTGCCCGTTCTGCTATCTCGAAACGCCGGTGCTCGACCAGTTGCGCAACGCTTACGGGGACGCCGTCGAGATTCGCTGGCACGCGTTCGAATTGCGCCCCGAACCTGCGCCGCTGCTCGATCCGAAAAGCGACCAGATCGCCGAAGCTTGGGAAAAGTCGGTGCGTCCGCTTGCCGACGAGCGCGGGCTTCTCATGCGCCTGCCGCCGGTTGCGCCGCGCAGCCGCAAGGCGTTGGAAACGGCGCTTTTCGCGCGCGAATCGGGCCGCCACGACGCCGTTCATCGCGCGATCTTCAAGGCGTATTTCGAGGAAGGCATCGATATCGGCGATCCGGACGCGCTCATCGACATTGCCGCGACCTGCGGCGTCGATCCGGAACTGCTCGAAGAATCGCTCGATGACGGCACGTACACCGATCTCGTCATCGAGGACGAAGAATTCGCGAAGAAGCTCGGCGTGAGCGGCGTGCCGTTCGCCGTGCTTTCGCGTGAAGCCGCGCCCGGCAAGGAACCGCCGCCGCCCATCGCGCTGCGTGGCGCGGCGCCGGTTCAGCATTTCGAGGCGGCGATCGAACGGCTCTTTCCGGACGGCTTTCCGGGCAGTTGATTCCGCCCCACGGCTGGCGCGGGCGCTCGTACTAGCTGTGCTCCGCCATGAACGACTTCAGCGCGATGCGCTCGGACGGCCGCAACGTCTCGAACTCCAGTCCATAGGCGATGCCCGCGCCGCCGGGCTCCTCGGCGCCGACATGACGCACGACGGCGAACGCGTCGATGTCCACGTCCACGCCATCCGTGCTGAAGCGAAACGACAGCCGCAGGCGGTCGCCGGCGAGCGCCGTCGGGCGGGGCGCCGTCAACGACATCCCATACGGACTGATATCGCTCACGCGGCCGAATTGCAGCGGCGCGTGACGGTCACGTTCGACCGCGAAACGCACCGGCAGCCGCGTCGGCATGCGCGCGAATTTGCGCGCGCGCAGCCGGCGGATTGCGCCCGGCGCGGACAGCACCGCATAGTTGAACGGCTCGCGGCATACGGCATCGACGGTGCAGGCAAAGCGGAACACGCCGCGATTCGTCAGCGCGACGAGATCGAGCAGTTCGCCGCGCGTCAGTTCGAGCGGCGCGAAGCCGGTCATCAACGGCTGAGTGACGAAGAGCGAGCGCTCACCGTTGCGGCGCGGATTCGAAAAACCGATGACGCGGCTCGCGTACATGACCGGGCCGAGACCGCCGCTGCCACGCAAGCCGACTCGCCCGCCGATGACGAGCCCGATGTCGTCGAGCGACGGCGGTCCGTCAGGGCTCGCGTCGTCACGCGGCTCGACCACGGCGGCCTGCCCCGACGCCCGATGCGGCTCGAAGTGATGAAAGAGGAAATCGCGCACGGCATCGTCCGGGACGGTCATGCCCGTGTCGAAGAGCACGGCGCCGTCTGCGCCGAGAATCGGCGCGTCGAGCGGCGTGTCGAGAGGAATATCGGCGGAATGAAGACGAACGAGGGCCGGCGGCTGTAGCGAGACGGATACTTCAGTCATTGTTCAGACGATTCTTAACTGTTTGGTGCAATCGTCGGTGTTCAGTGGCCTGGCGTCAAGCCCCTTTTCGGAAACATTTACGTTTTTGCATCCCCGAAATGTCGCTGTTCGGTCGCTTTGACTTGGGCGAAGTGTTATGCGCAAAAAGTTTCACGCGTTGCGCCTCGCCCGTGCGCGTAAAAGCCGCGACAAGCTACAGCGTTTGCGCCGAAAACGTATCGCACTGACGAATATCGCCACTCGACAACCCCCGCCGCAGCCAGCGCTGACGCTGCGCGCTCGTTCCGTGCGTGAACGCTTCGGGCACCACACGCCCTTGCGTCTGTTGCTGTAAGCGGTCGTCACCTATAGCGCCTGCCGCATTCAACCCTTGTTCGAAGTCGCCGGGCTCGATCAGCTTCGCGTTGTCGCGCTGGGCGACTGCCGCCCACACGCCGGCAAAACAGTCGGCCTGCAACTCGACGCGCACCGAAAGGGCGTTCGCCTGCGCGGGCGCCATCCGCGAGCGCGCGCGATCCACCTTGTCGGAGATGCCGAGCACGTTCTGGACGTGATGCCCGACTTCATGCGCGATCACATACGCCTGCGCGAAGTCGCCGCCCGCGCCGAAGCGGTCGCGCAGTTCGCGATAGAACGAGAGATCGATGTACACCTTGCGATCGGCGGGACAGTAGAACGGTCCCATCGCCGATTCGCCCATGCCGCAGCCCGTTTGCGTGCCGCCCGAGAAGAGCACGAGCTTCGGCGCCGGGTAATCCTGGTTGAACTGGGTGCGGAAGATGTGCTCCCACGTCCGCTCGGTGTTGCCGAGCACGCGCCGCACGAAGACCGCGCCGGAATCGTTGGCCGGCGGCGCGTTGCTGGGCGCGGCTTGCTGCTGCGGCGCATTGCCGTGCAGCACTTGCGCGCCGTTGATGATCGTCATCGGATTGATGCCGAAAAAGTACGATGCCGCGAGCGCAACGACGATGGTGCCGATCCCGATCGATCCCCCACCGATGCTAATTCCGCCCGAGCCACGCCGGTCTTCGACGTTTTGACTTTCCGCTTCATCATCGAGGCGCATATTGGTTCTCCGTTCTGTCCGCGCGTCATGCGCTGCACTGAAAAGCGATTATCGTACCCGCGTCCGCGCCGGTCTCGCCGGTAGGCATCGGTCAAAGTTCGTTTGCGCTCCCGCGGGTAGTGCAGTGCGGTCGATTGTCGCGAAAAAGACGCTGCGGCTTTCTATCGTCGCGCCGGCTCAGCGTCCCAAAAGATTCGGTGGAACAAGGGGTTAACGCACGCGCAAACCGCAGAACTGCGGCATTTGCGCACAACGCGTGTTCGCTGACGCAGCGCAACACATCGCAAGAATCGGCGCTAAGCTGCGCCCCGTTATCCGACTCCATTCGACTTTCATCATCCGAGGACCGGCCCGGCCTCGTCGACACAGACACAGTCATCATGCATTCGACTCCCGAAGCACTCGATCTAGCGCGGATTCAGTTCGCGTTCACCGTCTCGTTTCACATCATCTTTCCGGCGCTTTCCATCGGCCTCGCGAGCTTCATCGCCGTGCTCGAAGGCGCATGGCTCAAAACCGGCAAGCCGGTCTACAAGGAGTTGTGTCTTTTCTGGTCGAAGGTATTTGCCGTCGCCTTCGGGATGGGCGTCGTCTCCGGCGTCGTCATGGCCTACGAGTTCGGGACGAACTGGGGCGGCTTCTCCAGCTTCGCCGGCCCGGTCACTGGCCCGCTTCTGACCTACGAAGTGATGACCGCGTTTTTCCTCGAGGCGGGTTTTCTCGGCATCATGCTCTTCGGCTGGAACAAGGTCGGCCCGAAGGCGCATTTCGGCGCGACGCTGATGGTCGCCATCGGCACGCTCATCTCGACCTTCTGGATTCTCGCGTCGAATAGCTGGATGCAGACGCCGCAAGGCTTTCGCATCGAAGGCGATCACGTCGTTCCCGTCGACTGGTTTGCGATCATCTTCAATCCGTCGTTCCCGTACCGCCTCGCGCACATGGCGATTGCCGCATTCATCGTCGCGGCGCTCGTCGTGGCCGCGACGGGCGCGTGGCATCTGCTGAAAGGCCGGCGCGATCCCGCGATCAAAAAGACCTTCTCGATGGCGCTCTGGCTGCTGCTCGCGCTCGCGCCGATTCAGGCGATCGTCGGCGACGCGCACGGCCTCAACACGCGCGAGCATCAGCCGGCGAAGATCGCGGCGATCGAAGGCATCTGGGACACCGAGAAAGGCGGGACCGCGCTCAACCTCTTCGGCATTCCGGACATGCAGGCCGAAACGACGAAGTACGCGGTGCAGATTCCGCATCTCGGCAGCCTGATCCTCACGCATAGCTGGAACGGCGAGATTCGCGGCCTCAAGTCGTTCCCGAAGGACGAGCGCCCGAATTCGACGCTCGTGTTCTGGAGCTTTCGCGTGATGGCGGGCCTGGGCGTGCTGATGATTCTGATGTCGATGGCGGCGTGGCTGCTGCATCGCAAGCGCAGGCTTTTCGAAGCGCGCTGGTTTCATCGCTTCGCACTCGCGATGGGTCCGAGCGGCTTCGTCACGCTGCTCGCCGGTTGGGTGACGACCGAAGCGGGCCGCCAGCCGTGGGTGGTCTATGGCGTGATGCGCACCGCCGATGCCGTATCGCCCGTGACCGCGCAGCAAGTGGGCGTGTCGCTGCTTGCGTTCGTCATCGTCTACACCATCGTTTTCGGAACGGGCATCTACTACATGCTCAAGCTATTGCGCGAAGGGCCGGCGCTGCCGGGAACGCCCACGCATACGCATACGCACGCGCCAACATCGGCTGACGGCACCGCGCGCCGGCCGATGAGCCTGCCGCACCAGTCCATCGAAGGAGCGTAAGAACATGGACCTCACACTCGCCTGGGCCGCGAACATTGCGTTGGGCCTGCTCATGTACGTCGTGCTGGACGGCTTCGACCTCGGCATCGGCATTCTCTTTCCGTTCTTTCCCGATCAGCATGACCGCGACGTGATGATGAACACCGTCGCGCCTGTCTGGGACGGCAACGAAACGTGGCTCGTGCTCGGCGGCGCGGGACTTTTCGCCGCCTTTCCGATGGTCTATTCCACCGTGCTTTCGGCGCTTTATCTGCCGCTCGTGCTGATGCTCGTCTGCCTGATTTTTCGCGGCGTCTCGTTCGAGATTCGCGCGAAGGCGCAGCGCACGAAGCATCTATGGGATCTCGCGTTCATCGGCGGATCGGCGGGCGCGACCTTCTTCCAGGGCGTCGCGCTCGGCGCGTTTCTCGACGGCATTCCGGTCGCGGACGGCCGCTTCTCCGGCGACGCCTTCGGCTGGTTCACGCCATTTTCGATGTTCACGGGGGGCGCGCTCGTCGTCACGTATGCGCTGCTCGGCGCGTGCTGGTTGATCGCGAAAACGGAAGGCGACCTGCAGCGGCGCATGTATCGCGTCGTGTGGCCGCTCACGCTTCTGCAACTCGCGACGATTGCCGTCGTCAGCGTGTGGACGCCGCTTGGCGTTGCGGGCATCGCCTCGCGCTGGTTCGATTCGCCGCTGTTTTATCGGATGCTGCCCGTGCCGGCGCTCGTCGCCGCGTGCGCCTGGGCGATGCGCCGCTCGATCGCGTCGCGCCACGAGAAGCGCCCGTTCGCGATGGCGCTCGGCTTCGTGCTGCTCGGCTATGCGGGACTGGTCGCGAGCATTTCGCCGCACGACATTTTCCCCGGCGTTTCGATCTGGGATGCCGCCGCGCCGCGCTCGAGCCAGCTATTCACGATCGTCGGCGCGGCCGTGATTCTGCCGGTGATCGTCGCGTACACGACGCTCGGCTATTGGATTTTCAGAGGAAAGGTGCGTCATGGCGAACATCACTATCACTGAGCGAAGCGGCTCGCCGGCAATGTCGCGCGCGAAGAAGCTGTTCTGGTTCGTCGCGCTGTGGATGGCGGGCGTCGGCGGCGCGATGCTGCTCGCGCTGCCGTTCAAGCTGTTGATCCGCCTCGGCACTGCGATTCATTGACCGCAGCGCGCCGCGCTTTTCGACGACGTCAGAAGAACGCGGCCGCAATCGCGCCGCCGAGTATCCCGAACACCACGACCGCCAGCGCGACGAACGTCAGCACCTTCGCCGGGAACGACCGTGCGAGCATCGCGAGCGACGGCACGCTGACGGGCGGCAGCGTCATCAGAAGCGCGCCCGCCGGACCGGCCGCCATGCCGAGCGAAAGCATCGCCTGGATGATCGGCACTTCGCCGGCCGTCGGAATCACGAAAAGCATGCCGGCCACCGCGAACGCGATAATCCACAGCACGCCATTGTCGATATCCGGCCCGATGTGCGGAAAGAGCCACGCGCGCGCCGCGCCGAGCAGCAGCACGAGCACGATGTACTCCGGCACGAGGCGCAGCGTCATGCGGCCGAGAATCTTGATCCAGCGCGAGAACGCGGTGCCCGGCTCGTCCTCGTCGATGAGTTTCGCGAGCGCCTCGCGCGATGCCGCCGCCTGCGCGGGCGTCACCATGCGATTCACCACGTAGCCGAGCCCGAAGACCATCAGCGCGCCCAGCACGAGACGCAGGCCGGTCCATTGCCAGCCGAGCACGAAGCCCATGAACACCAGCGCGGCGGGATTGAGCACCGTATTGCCGAGCCAGAACGCGATGGCCGCGCCCGGCGCCGCCTGACGCGCACGCAAGCCCGCGACGACCGGCGCGGCGCAGCACGTGCACATCATGCCGGGCAGCGACATCAACCCGCCGTTCACCACGCTTCCGAACCCATGCTCGCCGAGGGAGCGCGCGACCCAGCGCGGCGGAATGAGCGCCTGCACCGCCGAGCCGAGCAGAAGGCCAAGGACCATTGCCTGCCAGATCGCCTTGCCGTAGGCCATCGCGTAGTCGAGCGCGGCTTGCCAGGACGGCTCGGGCGCGCGCGCGGCGGCGCCCATCAAAATCGACTTGCCGATCGAATGCTGGCTCGCCGCGACAAACGCGCGGTTGTAGTACGGGAACCATTTGACGTAGAAGAGGCCCGCGACGGCGATGAGCAGGAACACCATCCAGCCGAGCGCGACGCGAGGTTGTCGAAGCGTGGTCATAATCGTTTGTTGTTTGAGATAAAAATCAGCCGAGCGCGGGGGACGTCTCGGACAACTGCGCGAGCAGCGCCTTGGCCTGATCGAGGCTGTCGGCGTCGTTCGGGCGAAACAGCATATGCGCCGCGTGGGGCAACTGCGTGTACAGCGCGCGGCTGCTGCGGCCATAAGCCGGATCGTAGTGCCGGTCGATGAGTTCGGCGAAAAGCTCCGCGCGCGCGCCTTCGTCGATCAAATGGTGCCAATGCCCAACGCGCTCGTGGCTATGCAACGCGACGAGCTTCGACAACTGCGCCTTGAAAAACGCGGGATCGTCGAAGAGATGCGCGTAGTCCTGCAGCAGAAACGCGATGCGGTCTTCGCGGCGCGCTTCCACTTCCACGCACGCGGCGGCGTGCAAGCTGTCGAGCATCGCGTCGGGCAGCGTGACCGCGCCGATGCGCCGCCCTTCCGCCTCGATGAAAACCGGCTTCGCGGGGTCGAAGCCGCGCAAGGTCGCGATGAGCGCGGAATCGAACGCTTTCTGCGACGGCTGCGCCTGCCCCGGCAGCGCGCCGAGCAGCGACCCGCGATGCGCCGCGAGCCCTTCCAGATCGAGCGCTTGCGCGCCCGCCTGTGCGAGCGCCTGCAAGAGCCGCGTCTTGCCGCTGCCCGTGTGCCCGATCAGCACGACATAGCGAAAGCGCCCCGGCAGTTCCGTCAGCTTGCCGACCACGTCGCGCCGGTAGCTCTTGTAGCCGCCGTCGAGCTGCCGCGCCTGCCAGCCGATCATGTTGAGCCACGTCGTCATGGAGCCGGAGCGCTTGCCGCCGCGCCAGCAATAGATGAGCGGACGCCAGTTGCGCGGACGGTCCGCGAAAAGCGTATCCAGATGACGCGCGATATTGCGCGCGACCATCGCCGCGCCCACGCGCGTGGCCTCGAACGGCGAGACCTGCTTGTACATCGTGCCGACGATCACGCGCTCTTCGTTTTCGAGCACGGGTGCGTTGATGGCGCCGGGAATATGGTCCTCGGCGAATTCCAGCGGAGTGCGGACGTCGACGATTTCATCGAAATCGGCGAGACGATCGATGGGAACGAGCAGGTTTTTCACGGGCGATGGACGACGATGTGGGACATTTGAAGCCGGCGGCGAAGGCCGGGATTATCTCATGGCGGCGATTTGGCTTCCGAGCGCGGATTTCGACTGCCCATTGCCCGCTCGCAATGCGTTTAAAGTGACGGCATCGGGCCGCGAGGAAACGCGATGAGCTATCACGAAACGATCGGCGCACGCCGCTACCGCTTCGACGACTTGAAGACGCTGCTCGCGCGCGCGAGTCCGCCGCGCTCCGGCGATGAACTCGCGGGCGTCGCGGCGGCAACGGAGGAAGAACGCGTCGCGGCGAAGATGGCGCTTGCGCAAGTGCCGCTGCGCGCGTTCCTGAACGAAACGCTCATTCCCTACGAAAGCGACGAAGTCACGCGCCTGATCGTCGATACGCACGATTTGCAAGCCTTCGCGCCGATCGCGCATCTGACGGTCGGCGAGTTCCGCGAATGGCTGCTCTCCGACGCCACCGACACCGCCGCTGTCGAAAGCGTGACTTTCGGCCTCACGCCGGAAATGGTCGCCGCCGTTTCCAAGCTGATGCGCAATCAGGACCTGATTCTCGCCGCGCGAAAGCGCCCCGTCGTCACGCGCTTTCGCACGACCATCGGCTTGCCGGGGCGCCTGTCGGTGCGTCTTCAGCCCAATCACCCGACCGACGATCCCAAGGGCATCGCCGCATCCATCCTCGACGGTCTCCTGTACGGCTGCGGCGACGCGGTGATCGGCATCAATCCGGCTTCGGATTCGCCCGCCGCCATCGCCGCGCTCCTCACGATGCTCGACGACTTCCGCCAGCGCTACGACGTGCCGATGCAGTCGTGCGTCCTCGCGCACGTCACGAATACGCTCGCCGCAATCGAGCACGGCGCGCCGGTGGACCTCGTTTTCCAGTCGATCGCGGGCACCGAGCGCGCGAATGCGAGCTTCGGCGTGTCGCTTGCGCTGTTGCAGGAAGCGCACGACGCGGCGCGCGCGCTCGCACGCGGCAACGTCGGCGACAACGTGATGTACTTCGAGACGGGACAAGGCAGCGCGCTCTCGGCGAACGCGCATCATGGCGTCGATCAGCAGACTTGCGAGGCGCGCGCCTACGCGGTCGCGCGCCGCTTCGAGCCGCTTCTGACGAACACGGTGGTCGGTTTCATCGGTCCGGAATATCTCTACGATGGCCGGCAGATCATCCGCGCGGGCCTCGAAGATCACTTTTGCGGCAAGCTGCTCGGCGTGCCGATGGGCTGCGACATCTGCTACACCAATCACGCGCAGGCGGATCAGGACGACATGGACACGCTTCTGACACTGCTCGGCGTCGCGAACGTGAACTTCATCATGGGCGTGCCCGGCGCCGACGACGTGATGCTCAACTATCAGAGCACGTCGTTTCACGATGCGCTTTATATCCGCCGCGTGCTGAATCTCAGGCGCGCGCCCGAATTCGAGGCGTGGCTTGCGAGGATGCGCGTCACGGACACTCATGGCGCGCTGCTTTCCCCTGCGAGCGACGCCAGCGCGCCCGGCCAACCGCTGCTCGACTGGATCGACGAATGACGCACGCCAATCCCTGGGATGCGCTCAGGCGCTTCACGAACGCGCGCATCGCGCTCGGACGCACCGGAAGCAGCCTGCCGACCGCGCCGTTGCTCGCGTTCCAGCTCGCGCATGCGCAAGCGCGCGACGCGGTGCACCAGCCGCTCGATACGGCGGCGCTCATCGATGCCATCCATGCCGCTGGCTTCGACACACTCCAGGCGGCAAGCGCCGCGCCGGATCGCGATCACTATCTGCGCCGCCCCGATCTCGGCCGCGCGCTCGACGATGCCAGCGCCGCGCGACTTGCCGCGCACGTGGCGGCGTCGAACGATGCGCCCGAGGTCGTCTTCGTCGCCGCCGACGGGTTATCGGCGTTCGCGCCTCAGCGACACGTCGCGCCGCTGCTCGCAGAACTGCGCGCGATGCTCGACGGCTGGACGATCGGCCCAGTCGTCGTCGCCACGCAGGCGCGCGTCGCGCTCGGCGACTGCATCGGTGAGCTTTTACGGGCGCGGATCGTCGTCGTGATGATCGGCGAGCGGCCGGGTCTCAGTTCACCGGACAGCCTCGGCCTCTATGTCACCTATGCGCCGCGCGCGGGCCGCAGCGACGCGGAGCGCAACTGCATCTCGAACGTGCGGCCCGAGGGACTCGGCTACGATGCCGCCGCGTTCAAACTGCATTGGCTGCTGAACGAAGCGCGGCGCCTGAAGCTGACGGGCGTCGGCCTCAAGGATCAGAGCGGCGCGCTGCCATCGGGGGCATCGGGCGCATCGGACGCGGGTGCGATCGAAGGAAGCGCCTAAACGCGGCGATCGACCCGCGGCGTCAGAGCACGAGCGACCCAGCCGAAATCGCGACGACGAGGAAGATGACGAACAGGACGAGGAAGATAAAGAAGCAGATCTTCGCGATGCCTGCCGCGCCTGACGACACGCGTCCAAAGCCGAAGAAGCCGGCGATGACGGAAATAATCGCGAAGAGAATGGCGAGTTTGAGCATGGCGAGCCTTTTGTTGGTTATCGATGCGGCCCTGATTGCAAAGTTCGTGCCGCGTCGATGCCGTGCTTCGTTCGCGGTCGTCGGCGCGATCGACGGTTAGTTGCTTCCCTGCGAAAAAAAGCACCGCTAAAAAGCGGTGCGTTCAGGCCGAGGCGGTCAGCGTGCGCCAGTGTCGGTGGCAGGAACAGCCGCCGGTACGCGCTGGCGCGCACTGAGCCACGCGGCGACGGGCTGTCGCAGGCGCGGCACCGCAAGCAGCGCGGATATCGCGATCGCATCGGCGGCGAGTCCCGCCGGCACGTTGATGAGGCCGTCGGTCAACGTGAACAAGATCGAATCGACGACGAGCGAAATGACCGCGCCCGCGATGAAGCTGACCATGCCGTCGCGCCCTACCGCGCCGACCCACGGCAACCGTTGCGCGACGGCCTTAACCACGCCGTAGCGCGCGAGATTCGCCGCCACCCACGCAATCGCAAGGAAATTGACGACGCGCGCGCCCGCGAGGTCGCGCTTGAACGCGCTGTCGAGCACGGGCGGCAGCACGAGCAGCTTGTAATACGCCATGCCGACGATCAGCGCGAGCGCCATTGCGCTCACGGTCCAGCCGAAACGGTGCGACGCGACGCGCTGATATACCGGCTGGCAGCGCGCGAGCACGCCGAGCATGAACATCAGTTGCCAGGCGGCCGGATTGAAGTCCCAAAGATTGTCATCGACCGAAGGCATGTATTCGCCGATCTGCGGCGCGAGCGCCCACAGCGCGAGACTCGCCGCCAGAAGCAGCCACGGCTTGCTGCGCGCGAGCGGCAGCGCGAGCGGCACGGCGAGCGCGAAAAGCGCGTACATAGGCAGGACGGCGGCCAGATACGGCTGGCGCTCGAACGTCAGGATTTGCGCGATGGATGCCGCCGGCGCGGTCACGAGGCTGTCGAGATCGTGCAGCACGAGATTCGGCGCGTGGCCGAAGAGCGGCCGCAGCACGAAAGTCGTGACGAGCATCAGCGCGGCGGTGACGAGAAACGCGCGATAGATCTCGAACGCGCGCTTGACGAAGCGCAGACGCGCGGCGTTTTCCGAGCGGCGTTCGGCGAGCGACGCGTAAGCCGTCGCGGTCGCGAAGCCGCCGAGAAATACGAAGACTTCGGCGGCGTCGTTGAGCGCGAACGCGTGCAGCGTGAAGCGCGACACCATGCTGCCGCCGATATGATCGACGACGATGATGAGCAGAACCAGCCCCCGAAAAAAGTCCAGCTCGACGAGGCGTTGCGATTTTCCGGACATACGGCCTAACGGTGTTGTCCTGCGCTGCGCAGGGATTGACAGGGGCCGCTTTTCATACGGCATCGAAGCATGAGAGTTTACCCGTAAATGCGGCGGCGCATCATCGGAAAAAGGGAAGATTTTCGTTTTAATTCGCGCATTTGCGCGATTCCGCCGCCGAAATTACCGCGTCGAGATCAACCGTGGCGACTCTCCGGCGGCGCCCGCCTCGAAACATTTCATTATGCTTTCATTCGGCCGCGATCGACGCTAATATCGCGTCCACGCTCAATCACCCGAAACCCGTCGCCGCATGAACTACATCGCCGCCCTCGTCACCGATCCCGCTGCCTGGGCCGCCCTCGCGACGCTCGTCGTGATGGAAGTCGTGCTCGGCATCGACAATCTCATCTTCATTTCCATCCTCACCAACAAGCTGCCGGCCGAGCGTCGCGCGCGCACGCAGCGCATCGGCATCGGGCTCGCGCTCGTGATGCGGCTCGCGCTGCTCGGCACGGTCGCGCTGATCGTGAGGCTCACCACGCCGATCTTCGAGGCGTTCGGACACGGCTTTTCGTGGCGCGACCTGATTCTCGTCGCGGGCGGCGTCTTTCTCGTGTGGAAGGCGACGACCGAGATTCGCCATCACGTCACGCACGGCGCCGAAGACCACGGCGGCCCGGCGCGCGGCGGGAATCTCACGCCGCTCTCGGCCATCGGCCAGATTCTGCTGCTCGATCTGGTGTTTTCCATCGACAGCATCGTGACGGCCGTCGGCATGACCGAGCACATCCCGATCATGTTCGTCGCGGTGATCGCGGCGGTCACGGTGATGCTGTTCGCGGCGGGGCCGCTCTCGCGCTTCATCGAGCGCAATCCGACTATCGTGATGCTCGCGCTCGGCTTCCTGCTCGTGATCGGCATGACGCTGATCGCGGAAGGCTTCGGCTCTCACGTACCCAAAGGCTACATTTATGCGGCAATGGCCTTCTCCGCGCTCGTCGAAGGCCTCAACATGCTGGCGCGGCGCGCGAACAGCAAGCGCCGCGTGCAGCAAAGCGCGCAACGAAACCCGCACTGAGCGTCAAAATGGGAGCTTTTGCTGCGGATCGTCGTGCGGGTCGTTCTGTGCGCCGGCGGGCGGCAAAGGCTGCGCGCGCAGCCACCGTTCGATGGCATCGACGACATGCTGCCGCTCTGCTCCATCGAGCGCCCTGCCTGCCGCGATGCCGTGCCACTTCGCGAGACAACTCCGGCAGCACGTCGCCGTCGCGTGCTGCGCGATGAACACCGGATGCCCGCGAAACGGCGTCTGCTTGCCGTCGTTGAGCGGCGCCTGCGGCGCGAGCCGCCGCGCGATCAGTTCGTGCGCCTGCGCGATCACCGTCTCCACGCCGCGCTCGCGCATATAGCGCGCTTCCCGCGCGCCGAGCGCGAAGCGCCGCCGGAAGGCGGATTTGGCGAGCGCATCGAAGACGGCGTCGAGATCGCGCATGAACGGCTAGTCCTTCGCGTAGAGCGTCGAATCGGCGAAACCTTCGGCGTCGAGCACGCGGCCAACGAGAATCAATGCGGTGCGCGTGAGCCCCGCCGCGCGCACTTTCTGCGCGATGTCGGCCAGCGTGCCTTCGACGCGCGCTTCGTCCGGCCAGCTTGCGCGAAACACCACTGCAACCGGACAGTCGGCGCCGTAGTGCGGCAGCAAATCCGCGACGATCCGCTCGATATGACGCACGCCGAGATGAATCGCGAGCGTCGCCCGATGGCGTGCGAGGTCCGCGAGCGCTTCGCCGGGCGGCATCGACGTCTTCGCGGCATAGCGCGTGAGTATCACGGTCTGCGAGACGCCGGGCAGCGTGAGTTCGCGCCCGAGCGCCGCCGCCGATGCCGCCGCCGCCGTCACGCCCGGCACCACTTCGTAAGGAATCCCTAGCGTCTCGATGCGCCGGATTTGCTCGCCTATCGCGCCGTAAAGCGAGGGATCGCCCGAATGCACGCGCGCCACGTCGTCGCCTCTCGCATGCGCTTCGCGCAACAGTTCGACGATGGCATCGAGGTCCAGCTCCGCCGTATTGACGACCTGCGTCGCGCAATGCCCCGCGAGCACGCCTTCCGGCACGAGCGATCCGGCATAGAGAATCACAGGGCACGAGCGGATCAGCCTTTGCCCTTTGACGGTGATGAGTTCGGGGTCTCCCGGCCCCGCGCCGATGAAGTAGACAGTCATTTAAGTTGCAGTACGGCTCTCGTTCAAAGCGAGCAACGCGTCGAGCGCGCTCGCGGGGTCGTTGAATTCGCGGTCGGCGGCGGGCAACGGCGGGCGCGCGAGCATCACCACGGGCAAGCCGCGTTCGCGCGCGACCGCGAGCTTCGCCTCCGTTGCGCGGCCGCCGCTGTTCTTGCTCACGACGACATCGATGCGCGCCGCGTCGAACAACGCGCGCTCGCCTGCGATGTCGAACGGTCCGCGCGCATCGACGATGCTCGCCCGCGCGTTGCCTTCGTGCGCGTCGAGACAGCGGATCGTCCAGTGCTGCAACGCGGGAATCTCGTGCAGATGCGACAGCGGCTCGCGCCCCAGCGTGAACATCGGCCGGCGAAACGGCGCAATGCATTCGACGATGCCGCGCCAATCCGCCGCCTCGCGCCAGTCGTCGCCCGGCTGCGGATTCCAGGCGCGGCGCCGCACGGCCCAGAGCGGCACATCGGCGAGCGTGCAGGCATCGCGCGCATGGCGGCTCATTTGCGCGGCATAAGGATGCGTCGCATCGACGACGAGCGCGATCTCCTGCTCACGCAAATAAGCGACAAGCCCCGCCACGCCGCCGAATCCGCCGACGCGCACCGCGCAGGCGAGATCGTCCGGCACGCGGCCGAGTCCCGCAATGCTGTAGACGTGCGGCGCTTTCAGGCGTCGCGCGATGAAGAGCGCATCGCCGGTTCCGCCGAGAAGCAGCGCGCGCTTCATGGCGACCATCACGCCGCGCTCCCGACGATCACGCCTTGCCGGTCGATGGCAAAGGTTTCGACTTCGACGCCGCGCGGCACGACGTCGAGCGCGACGTGGCGCGCGCGTTCGCAGACGACATCGCCGAGCGCGATGCCTTCGGCGCGCGCGAGCTTGAGCGCTTCCTGACTCGTGTTGGACGCGCGTATCGCCGACTGAAGCGCGCTCGTCGCGCCCGACTCCGCCGCCCATTGCGCAAGCAGCGGCAAATCGATGCTCGACGTGCGGCTATGCAGATCCATATGCCCCGCCGCGAGCTTGCTGAGCTTGCCGAACCCGCCGCACAGACTCAGCTTTTCGACGGGCGCGCGCCGCAGATGCTTGAGCACGGCGCCGGCGAAATCGCCCATTTCGATCAGCGCCATGTCCGGCAGCCCGTAACGCGCGCGCATCGCGTCTTCGCTCTGATTGCCGGTGCACGCCGCGATATGGCGCACACCGTTCGCGCGCGCGACATCGATGCCCTGATGAATCGACGCGATATACGCCGAGCACGAAAACGGCCTGACGATGCCCGTCGTCCCCAGAATCGACAAGCCGCCGACGATGCCGAGGCGCGGGTTCATCGTCTTCTGCGCAAGCGCCGCGCCGTTGACGACGCCGATACTCACGTCGAAGCCGCCCGCGTAGCCGGCGCTGGCCGCGAGCGCATCGAGATGCGCGGTCATCATCTGGCGCGGGACGGGGTTGATGGCCGGCTCGCCGATGGCGAGCGCGAGGCCCGCGCGTGTGACCGTGCCGACGCCCGGCCCAGCATGAAAGCGCACGCCAACAGCGGCGGACAAACGCACGCGCGCGAAAACGAGCGCGCCGTGCGTGACGTCGGGATCGTCGCCGGCATCCTTGATGACGCCGGCTTCGGCTTCGTCGCCCGCGCTTGAAACGACGCGGCAATACTCGAGCTTCATCGTGACGCGCTGGCCCTTCGGCAGCGCGATCTCGGCGCGCTCGCTCGCCTCGCCGGTCAGCAGCAGGCGCGCGGCGGCGAGGCTCGTCGCGGTCGCGCAGCTTCCGGTGGTGTAGCCGCTTCTGAGCGGCGCGGATTGTTCGGGAGTCTCGTCACGCATGGCGCGCAGCATTCGGGCGATCAGCCCTTCCTCGATACGAGCAGCGTGATCGGCAACGCTTGCCGCCACGTATCGAAGCTGCCGAGCGGCTCCGCATGCGCGAGGGCGATGCGCGTCAGTTCGCCGCCGTGCCGTGCGTGCCAGTCGACGAGCACGGCCTCGCCCTGCAGCGTGACGGCATTGGCGATCAGCCGGCCGCCCTGACGCAGCCGCGTCCAGCATGCGTCGAGCACGCCCGCCGCCGTCACGCCGCCGCCGACGAACACGGCATCGGGCGCGGCAAGGCCGTCGAGCGCGCCCGGCGCTTCGCCCTTCACGAGCCTGAGCGCGGGCACGCCGAGCGCATCGCGATTATGTTCGATGAGACGCTGCCGCGTTTCGTTCGCTTCGATCGCAATCGCGCGGCAAGACGGATGCGCGCGCATCCATTCGATGCCGATCGAGCCGCACCCCGCGCCCACGTCCCAAAGCAGTTCGCCGGGCTGCGGCGCAAGGCGCGCGAGCGTGATGGCGCGCACATCGCGCTTGGTGAGCTGGCCGTCGTGCCGGTACATGTCGTCGGGCAAGCCCGGCGTGAGCGGCGGACCCGCGTGCCCCGCATGCGTGCGGCATTCGATGGCGACGAGATTAAGCGCGGCCACGAGCGGCTCGCGCCAGTCATCGGCGCGTTCGTCGATGCGTCGCTCGTTCGCGCCGCCCAGATGTTCGAACACGGTCATGCGGCTCGCGCCGAAGCCGTGCGCCGTCAAAAGCGCGGCGATGGCGGCGGGCGTCGCGCCGTCCGCGCTCAGCACGAGAAGACGCTCGCCGCGAAAGGCATGCGCGAGCAGCGAGGCGACCGGACGTCCGACGAGCGACACGCATCGCGCATCCTGTAACGCCCAGTGCAGCCGCGCCGCCGCGAGCGACAGCGACGATGCCGCCGGAATCACGCGCATCTCGTCGGGAGAAAGCTCGCGTGCGAGCGTCGCGCCGACGCCGAAGAACATCGGGTCGCCGCTCGCGAGCACGCACGCCTGCGCGCCGCTCGTGCGCTCGGCAAGCACGGCATCGAGCGAAAACGGGCTTGGCCACGCGATGCGCCGTGCAGCGATGCGTGCAGGCAGGAACGCGAGATGACGCTCGCCGCCGTGAATGGACGCGGCCCGCATGAGCGCGCGCCGCGCCTCGCGGCTCAAGCCATGCCAGCCGTCCTCGCCGATGCCTACCACGGTCAGCCAGGTCGACATGCGCGGTGCCCTCCTTGCGTTTCGCCGCGCGCCGGATGCGAAAACCCCATGCGCGAAGCGGTCTGATGGTCGATAAAAGCGGGCATAATAACCCGGTCCGTCGGTGCCCGAAGGGAGCGATCCTCAGGGCCTAACAGGGAACACAGCGAAACTGTGGCTGCCCCCGCAATTGTACGCAGCGAGTCCGCGCTCCACTGCGACTGGTTTATACCGGGAAGGCCGGCGCGGGCGGCGACCTGCCAGCCAAGAGACCTGCCGACTCCACGTCTCAATGCATTATTCGCGCGACGCCGACCGGGCGGGGTGTACCGGTCGGCGCACGCGCGAAACGCACCGGTCACGCTTTTGAACGCTTCTTTTCCGACATCGCGGCCATCGGCTTGTCCCGGCCTCATGCGCGTCGTGCAGGCGCGCGACGGCGGGCTCGCGCGCCTGCGTCTCGCGGGCGGCGAGCTTCGCGCGGACGCGGCGCATGCGCTTGCGCACGCGGCCATGTGCTGCGGCAGCGGCATCATCGACATTACGAATCGCGCGAACCTGCAATTGCGCGGCATCCACGACGACGCGCACGCGCGGCTCGTCGGCATCGCGCTCGACGCCGGGCTCGGCCCGCAAGCGCAAGGCGGCGACGATCTGCGCAACGTGATGCTGAGTCCGCTCGCAAGCGACGCTACGCGCGCGCTTTGCGACGCCATCGTCGGCGCGATGCAGCGGGATCCCGCGTTGCACGCGCTGTCGCCCAAATTCGCGCTGCAGCTCGACGGCGGCGAACGGCTCGCGATGCTCGATCATCCTCACGACGTGTGGCTGAGCGCAACGGACGACGGATCGCGCTATGCGTTCGGTCTGGGAGGAACGGTGCCGCATCGCATCGGCGATGCGCCGGCGCTCGGCAGCGTCGCGCGCGATGATGTGGTCGCGTTCGTGCTGTCCGCGCTGCATGCGTTTCTTGCTCGCGCATCGAATGAAGAGCACAGGATGCGGGCGCTGATCGCGCGCATCGGCTTGCCTCTTATTGTGGATTCCTTATCATTCGACGCAGTCCGCAGCGACTGGCGACGCGCCCCCGCCGATGCCTCGTTGCGCTTCGGCGCGCATCCGATGCCCGACCGCGCCGCATGGTATGTGGGCGCGCAACCGCCATTGGGACGCCTCGACGCCGCCACGCTCGACGCCCTCGCCGATCTCGCCTCCGCGCACGCGCAAGGCCGTCTCGTGATGACGCCGTGGCAAGGCGTGCTGCTGCCGGATGTCGCGGAAAGCCGCACGCGGTATGTGATCGAGCGTCTCGATGCGCTCGGTCTCGTCACCGATGCGAACGCGCCGCTTGCGCGCATGATCGCGTGCAGCGGCTCGACTGGCTGCGCAAGAAGCCATGCCGATACCAAAGCCGATGCACACCGCCTCGCCACGCTGCTGCGCGCTCCCGTCGACGTGCACCTGAGCGGGTGCGAACGCTCGTGCGCGGCGGCGCATCCGGTCCCCGTCACGATGATGGCGGTGTCGCATGCGCGCTATGACCTGCATGTGGACGCGCGCATCGCCGCACGCAATTTATCCATCGAAGAGGCGGCCGAATGGCTCGCCCGGAGCCATGCCGATGCTTGACTACCTACGCGACGGCGCGCAGATCTATCGTGAATCGTTCGCGACGATCCGCACCGAAGCCGACTTGCGCGCCATTCCAGGCGACCTCGAAAAGCTCGCCGTACGACTGATCCATGCATGCGGCATGGTCGATATCGTCGACGATCTGCGCTTCTCTGCCGGCGCAGGCGATGTCGGCCGCAACGCGCTCGCGGCCGGCGCGCCGATACTGTGCGATGCCCGCATGGTCGCGGAAGGCATCACGCGCGCGCGCCTGCCCGCCGACAACCGCGTGATCTGCACGCTCGCCGATCCGTCCGTGCCCGAACGTGCCCGCGCGATGGGCAACACGCGCTCGGCCGCCGCGCTCGAACTGTGGCGGCCGCATCTCGAAGGCGCGATCGTCGCGATCGGCAACGCGCCTACCGCGCTCTTTCATCTGCTCGACATGCTCGATGCCGGCGCGCCCCGGCCCGCGCTGATTCTCGGCTTTCCTGTCGGGTTCATCGGCGCGGCGGAATCCAAAGCGATGCTTGCCGCGGATAGCCGCGGCGTGCCTTATGTCGCGCTGCTAGGCCGGCGTGGCGGCAGCGCAATGGCCGCCGCCGCGGTGAACGCACTTGCTTCGGAGACCGAATGATGAGCGGCCGGCTCTACGGTCTCGGCGTCGGTCCGGGCGACCCCGAACTCATCACCGTGAAGGCGCTGCGGCTTCTCAAGGCAGTGCCCGTCGTCGCGTACTTCGTCGCGAAGGGCAAGAAAGGCAATGCGTTCGGCATCATCGAGTCGCATCTGGAGGACGCGCAAACGCGCCTGCCGCTCGTCTATCCCGTCACGACCGAAGCGCTCGAACCGCCGCTTTGCTACGAGACGATCATCAGCGGGTTCTACGATGAAGCCGCGCTCGCCATCGCGCATCATCTCGAAGCCGGACGCGATGTCGCCGTGATTTGCGAAGGCGATCCGTTCTTCTACGGCTCGTACATGTATCTGCACGATCGTCTCGCGGGCCGCTTCGATGCGCTCGTGGTTCCGGGCGTATGTTCCATGCTCGGCGGCGTATCCGTGCTCGGCACGCCGCTCGTCTATCGCAATCAGAGCCTGAGCGTGCTGTCGGGCGTGCTTCCCGAAGAAGAACTCCGCCACAAACTCGAAGCAAGCGATGCGGCGGTCGTCATGAAACTCGGGCGCAACTTCGAGAAGGTGCGGCGCGTGCTCGTCGAACTCGGCCTCGACAAGCGCGCGTTGTATGTCGAGCGCGCGACGATGGCGAATCAACGCATCGTGCCGCTCGATGAAGTGGATCCGATGGCTTCGCCCTATTTCTCGCTACTCGTCGTGCCGGGGGAAAGATGGCGGGCATGAGCGATGTTTCTGCAATGGCCATCGTCGCGCTCGGCGAAGGCTCCATGCACACCGCGCGACGCATTCAGGCGCGTTACGCGGGGTCGCTCGTGCATGGACTCGCGAGCCGCGTCCATGCGGACGTCCCCTACGACGACTTCGGCGCGCACATACGCGCGCTTTACGTGGCGAACACGCCTGTCGTCGCGCTGTGTTCGGCGGGTATCGTCATCCGTGCGCTCGCGCCGTGTCTTGCCGACAAACGCGCGGAGCCTCCCGTGCTTGCCGTCGCGCAGGACGGCAGCGCGGTCGTGCCGCTTCTCGGCGGCATGAGCGGCGTGAACGTGCTCGCTCGCGAGATCGGCGCGGCGCTCGATACTACGCCCGCCATCACGACGAGCGGCGAATTGCGTTTCGGCACATGCCTGCTCGCGCCGCCGCCGGGCTATGCGGTCGCGGACATCGAACGCGGCAAGCGCTTCGTGTCCGACTTGCTGGCAGGCGAAGCAACGCGCATAGAAGGCCATGCGCCGTGGCTCGACCAAGCCGATTTGCCGCGCGGGAACGATGCACGTCTCGCCGTGCGCGTGACGCCGCATGACGCGCGCGATGAACACAGTCTCGTGATTCATCCACGCTGCGTCGTCGCGTGGATCGAGGACGCAAGCGGTTCGACTACGGAGCGGGTGCATCTTGCGTTACGCGCGCATCGGCTCTCACCGCTTGCGCTCGCGGCGCTCGTTGCGCCTGCGCGCGACATGCAGTGCGATTCGCTCGCGGATGCCGCCAAAGCGTTGAACGTACCGCTACGCTTCGGCGATGCATCGCCTGAGCATGATGTGCTTCATGGCGACGGCATTGCACTCACCATCGCCGATGCGCCCGTCGATGCGCAGTCCATCGGACAGGCACGCGGCACGCTGACGGTGATCGGACTCGGACCCGGCAGCGCGGAACTCATGACACCCGCGGCAAAGGCGGCCCTCGCCGCCGCTGAAGATGTTTTGGGCTACGAAACATATTTGCGCATGGCCGGACCCTTTCGTGCCGATCAGCGCGTCCACATGACGGACAACCGCGAGGAACTGCAACGCGCGCGCCACGCGTTCGAACTCGCGAGCGGCGGTCGCAGAGTCGTCGTCGTTTCGTCCGGCGATCCGGGCGTCTTCGCGATGGCCGCCGCCGTGCTCGAAGCGCTCGACAAAGGACGCGACGCGCATGCCGAATGGAATGCGGTGAAGCTCGCGATCGTGCCGGGCGTATCGGCATCGCTCGCGACGGCTGCGCGCGCGGGCGCACCGCTCGGCCATGATTTCTGCGTGTTGTCCCTGTCGGATAACCTGAAGCCGTGGAACGTGATCGAAAAGCGCATCGAGCATGCGAGCCAGGCCGATCTCGTGATGGCGTTCTATAACCCGCTATCGAAGGCGCGGCCCTGGCAATTCGATCGCGCCATCGACATCGTGCGGGCACATCGCCATGCGCACACGCCCGTCGTGCTGGGCCGCGACGTAGGCCGCGCCGGCGAGACCATGCGCATCGTCAGGCTCGGCGAATTGAATGGCGGGCTCGTCGATATGCGCACGATGGTGATCGTCGGTTCGTCGACGACACGCGTGATCGGCAACGACGAATGGGTCTATACGCCGCGCTGGTACTCGAGCGACTGAGCGGGCACATGTAGCGCACGCCATTGCGATGCAAGCGCCAGTGCGCCGCCTGTGCGCACGATGCCCTCTTCGAAGTCCACGACGACGACACGATCCGCGCTCGCAGGCACCGCGGGCCGCTCGTTGGTTCGCCCGTCGGTCAGCACCCATAGCCAGCGACGCTGCGCGGGCCTGCGACGCGCCGCGCGTGCAAGCACCGTCGACGCGCTCGACAAGCCCATCGCGAGCGGCGTTCCGCCTCCGCCGCCTATCGGCGCAATCCAGCGTTCGTTGAACCAGTGGGCCGCGCCCGGCTGACGACGTACTTCCGCACGCCCGCCGCCGAAGCACACGAGCGCAACCTCGGCGCGCTCGCGATACGCCTGATCGAAGAGCGCAATCAGCAAGCCCTTCGCGCGCGCGAGACGCTCGCCGCCAAGCATGGAACCGGAACAATCGAGCACGAAGCAGTGCAGCGCGGGCGCTTCGCCTTCGCCGCGCCGGAAGCGCACATGATGCGCGGCAAACGGCGTGTTGCGTTTGACGCGCAACGTCGCGATCCAGTCGATGGACGGCGACGGCGCGCCGTGACGCGCAGCGACGCGCCCCTTCGACCGCGCTTCCTGCCATCGAAGACGATGCGCGGGCGCATCGGCGTCGAGCCCTCGATGGCTCAGGCTTTTTTTGTGGCGAGCGGACGCACGCGCTTGAGCTTCGCGGCGCCGGCCGGCTCGGGCGGCAGATAACCCCAATCGCCGTTCTGCGAGTCGCCTGCCCCTGCTTCATGCCTTGCTTCATGACGCGGCGCTTCGCGCGAAGGCGCCTGCTGCTCGCGCCGCCGATGCCGCAACACCGCATCCGCGACACATTCGACATGCTTCGTCTCGACATGCTCCGCGCCTTCGAGCGCGGCAAGCGCACGCGCCGCGCGCAGCATCACGAGATCGGCGCGCAAGCCATCGACCTGTGCGGCGATGCATAGTTCGCTGACGCGCGCATGCACGTCGTCATCGAAATCGAACGAGTCGAGTGCAGCGCGCGCGGCGTCGATGCGTTCCGCGAGCGCGGCCTGGTTATCCGCGTGACCCTCTCGAAATACTTCGGGGTCCGTATCGAACGCAAGACGCGCCTTGACGATGCGCTGACGCACGCTCGCGTCGAAGCAATTGCTCAACTCGACGGCAAGCCCGAAGCGATCGAGCAATTGCGGACGCAGTTCGCCCTCTTCCGGATTCATCGTGCCGATGAGCACGAAACGCGCGTCATGGCGATGCGAAATGCCGTCGCGCTCGATGATGTTCACGCCGCTCGAAGCGACATCGAGCAATTGATCGACGAGCGGGTTCGGCAGCAAGTTCACTTCGTCGACATACAGCACGCCGCGATGCGCTTTCGCGAGCAGGCCCGGCGAGAACTTCACGCCGCCGTCGCGCAGCGCGCTTTGAATGTCGAGTGTGCCGATCAACTGCTCTTCGCTTGCGCCAAGCGGCAAAGTGACGAGCGTACCTTCGGGCAGCAGTTCGGCAAGCGCGCGCGCCGCCGTGGATTTCGCGGTGCCGCGCGGCCCGCTGACGAGCACGCCACCGAGCGACGGATCGACGGCCGCGAGCAGCAGCGCTTGTTGCAGCGGCGCCTGCCCGACGAGGGCGGTGAAAGGAAACGCTGGAAATAAAGAGGTTTCGTTCAAGTCTGTCGGCCTTCGAGTTGCTGTTCGACATCGAACAGATGCCGCGTGACGGCCTCGCGATAAACGCCCGGCTCTTGCCACAAGCCTCGCTCCATCGCTTCGAGCAGGCGCTCGCAGATAGACTGAAGCGCATGAGGATTGTGTTGCGCGATGAAGTCGCGCGTGCCGGCGTCGTTCACGTAAGCATCGGTCACGAGCGCGTATTGATGATCGGATACGACGCGCGCAGTGGCGTCGTAGCCAAAGAGATAGTCCACCGTTGCAGCCAGTTCGGATGCGCCCTTGTAGCCATGCCGCTTGATGCCGTCGATCCATTTCGGATTGACGACGCGCGAACGCACCACGCGCGCGATTTCTTCGTTGAGCGTGCGCACGCGCGGCGAAGCGGGATTGCTGTGATCCGCGTTGTACGCCTGCGGCTGAAGCCCCGAAAGGTAACGCACCGCCGAAACCATGCCACCCTGAAACTGGTGATAGTCGTTCGAATCGAGCAGGTCGTGCTCACGATTGTCCTGGTTCTGCAGCACGACATCGAGCGTGGAAAGGCGCGCGCCGAAGCTCGCGCGCGCTTCCATGCCATCGCCGTTCTGCGAATACGCATAACCGCCCGTGCTTTGATACGCCTCGGACAAGTCGGCATCGGTGTGCCACTGCTTCTGATCGATGAGTTCCTGCAAGCCCGCGCCGTATGCACCGGGCTTGCTGCTAAAAACACGCCAGCCCGCGCGACGTCGCGCCTCTTTCGCATCGACGCCACGGCCCATCAGTTCATCGCGCTCGCGCAAGATGCGCGCGCGTATCGGGTTCACGTCCTCCGGTTCGTCGTCGAGATCCGCGACGGCTTGCACGGCGGCATCGAAGAGATGCATGAGGTTCGCGAACGCATCGCGAAAGAAGCCGGATACACGCAAGGTCACATCGATGCGAGGCCGGTTGAAGATGGAGACCGGCAGAATTTCGAAGTCCGTCACGCGATGACTGCCCGCCGCCCACTTGGGCCGCACGCCGATGAGCGCGAACGCCTGCGCGATATCGTCGCCGCCGGTACGCATCGTCGCCGTGCCCCATACGGACAGGCCGATTGCGCGCGGATAATCGCCATGATCCTGCACATGCCGTTCCACGAGCATGTTCGCGGACTTGAGCCCGAGCGACCACGCCGCTTGCGTCGGCAAGGCGCGCGTATCGACCGAATAGAAATTGCGGCCCGTGGGCAACACATCGGGCCTGCCGCGCGATGGCGAACCGCTCGGTCCAGGCGGCACGAAGCGACCTTCGAGTCCGCGCTTCAACTGCATCGACTCTTGCGGGCCGCATGCGTCGAGGCGCGCAAGAACATCGTTACGCAAGCGCTGCAGCACGAGCGCAGTACGCGGGCCGGGCGTATCCGCATTGCCCGCTATGATCTGCGCTGCAAGCGCTTCGAGCCGCTCGCGCGTGTCGCCATGATGACGCCACGGCCCGTCGATGGCGGCTTCCAGTACTTGCGGGCGCGGGCCGTTCCATGTTGCGGACCAGTCGGCATCGAGCGGATCGAAGGCATCGCCGAGTTCCAGATCACGCGCAAGCGCCGCGATGAGACTCGCGTTCGCACCCTGCCCGTCGCCTGTCGGAAAGCGTCCGAGCGCGAGCAGCGTATCGCGGCGCTGCGCGCCTTGCGGCGATACGCCGAATATGTGAAGCCCGTCGCGTATCTGCGCTTCCTTGAGCTCGCAGAGATATGCATCGGCGCGCGTGAGCAACGCGTCTTCGCCAGCCGCATCGCGCGGCGCGGCGAAGCCGAGTTCTTCGTGCAGCCTGTTTTCGACGATGCTCGCGAGGATCGACTTGCGCAGCAGCTTCGCGCGGCGATGATCGACCATCAATGCTTCGTAGTACTCGTCAACCTGACGCTCCAGATCCTGCAATGGCCCGTAGTTCTCCGCGCGCGTGAGCGGCGGCATCAGATGATCGATGATGACCGCCTGTGCCCGCCGCTTCGCCTGACTGCCCTCGCCCGGATCGTTGACGATGAACGGATAGAGATGCGGCATCGGACCGAGAATGAGATCGGGCCAGCATGAGGCCGATAGCGCGACGCTCTTTCCCGGCAGCCATTCGAGGTTGCCGTGCTTGCCGACATGCACGAGCGCATCGGCATTGAAGCGCTTGCGCAGCCAGATGTAGAACGCGAGATACGAATGCGGCGGCACGAGTTCGGCGTCGTGATAGCTCGCGTAGTCGTTGCGCTCGCGCGAACGCGACGGCTGAATGCCGACGAACACCTGACCACAACGCAAGCCCGCGATCATGAACCGGCCGCGTCTCACCGTTGGGTCTTGCTCGGGCGCGCCCCATGTTTTTTCGAGCGCGGCGCGCGCGTCCGCAGGCAGCGTTCGATACGCGTCGAGATATTCGTCGAGCGACAGGCTCTGAAGCGCAGGCCGCAGATCGCGCACCACGGGATCGTTCGTCACGCCCTGCGTGAGCGCGGCGATGAGCGCATCGCCATGCGGCGGAATATCGCCTGTCCGATAGCCCTCGCTCGCGAGCATCGACAAGATGCCGACCGCCGATGCGGGCGTGTCGAGTCCCACGCCATTGCCAATGCGCCCTTCGCTTGCCGGATAGTTCGCGAGCACGAGCGCGATGCGCTTGTCCGCGTTGGGCGTATGCCGCAGCGCGCACCAGCGCCGGCTCAGTTGAGCGACGAAGCTCACGCGCTCGGCATCGGCCTGATAGCGCACGACGTCCACCTGCGTATGCACACAGCGATACGCGAGGCCTTTGAAACTCACTGCGCGCGTGATGATGCGGCCATCGACTTCGGGCAACGCGACATGCATCGCGACATCGCGCGAATTGAGGCCGTGATTGTCCTTCTCCCAGTCATCGCGATTACCGCCGCTCAGAATGACTTGCAGCACGGGCGCGTCGCCCGCGACTTCGAATGCCTCGCTTTCGCCGATCACGCCCGCAGCGAACGCCGTCGTGTTCAGCACGAGCGACGCGCGATGCTGGGCGCACAGTCGCTCGACCACTTCGCGGCTCACGCTGTCCTTCAGCGACGAAATCGCGACGGGCAGTGGATTCAGGCCTTCTTTTTCGAGTGATTCGATGATCGCGTCGAACACCGCCGTATTACCGGACTGCAAATGCGCGCGATAAAACAGGACCGCGACGACGGGCGCACCCTCGGTCCAACGCGCGCGCCAGTCGTCGATGACTGCGATCTCGCGCTCGGGGTGATAGATCGCGACGGCAGGAAGCGGGCCTGGCGGTTGCGGCTCGCGTCCGAAGCCGAATGCGCGATGACCGATCGCGCGCAAGAACTCTTCCGCATTGCGCGCGCCGCCTTCGCGCAAATAGCGCGACAGTGCGCGGCAAAACGCGGCATCAACCGTGCTCTTGCTGATGAGATTCGGGTCTTCGGTGAGATCGCCCGAGAACATGGCGAGCAATTGATTCTCGCTTCTTGCAAGCGATACAAGACGTTCGATGCCGTAAGGCCAATACGATTCGCCGCCAAGATGATCGACGATCACGACCTTCGCATGACGCAGCACATCGTCGATATAGAAGTCGACGGACGCTGGCTGACGCAGAAAGGACTGGTTCACGAGCCGCACTTCCGGGAAGCCCGCTTCCAGGCGCGGAAACACGCTTGCAAGCAGCGCGAGCGTGGTGTCGGCGGAACTGAGTATGACAATCGGCGCGCGCGTCTGATCGATTCGTATGACGCCCGCAGCGTCATCGACGAAACGGCCCGGTGTGGTGCGTAGCAGATGCATTGCGCTTAAGCCTGCGCGAGCGCGTTGGCAAGCGCTGCGTCGAATGCGGCCTGCAGCGTTTGCGTATCGAGTCCCTCGCCGATCAGCACGAAGCGGCTTTCTGCCTCGCCTTGGCGCCAACGCCTGTCGAAATAGCTGTCGAAGCGCCGTCCCACGCCCTGCACGACGAGGCGCATGGCCGCGCCCGGCAGCGCGGCGAACCCTTTCACGCGATAGATCGTGTGGTGCTCGACGAGCGTATGCAATGCGGCAATCGCTTGCTCGCGCGATTCGATATGCGCTGCAACGACGACCGAATCGAACTCGTCGTGATGATGATCCGCGTGGCCTTCATCGTCCGCGGAACCGTGATGATCCTGCCGCAAATGAATGGTCTCTTCCGACGCCGATTGCAGGCCGAGCAACGCATGGACGTCGAGCTTGCCCATTTGCGCGGGGACGATCTTCACTTCGGGCGGAATCTCCGGACGCACGAGCGCTTCGACCGATCGCCACGCGTCTTCATTCATCAGGTCCATCTTGTTGACGATGACGAGGTCTGCCGAGGCAAGCTGATCCTCGAATAACTCGTGCAGCGGCGATTCGTGATCCAGATTCGGATCGGCCCTGCGCTGCGCATCGACGGCTTGCGGGTTCGCGGCGAACTGTCCGCTCGCGGCGGCGGGACCATCGACCACGGTGATGACCGCATCGACGGTGAACGCATTCTTGATGGACGGCCAGTTGAACGCCTGCACGAGCGGCTTGGGCAAGGCAAGGCCCGACGTTTCGATGAGGACGTGATCGATGCGCTCGCGCCGTTCGAGCAACTGCTCCATCACCGGATAGAACGCCTCCTGCACCGTGCAGCACAGGCACCCGTTTGCAAGCTCATACAGATTGCGGTCCGACGATGCCGCTTCGTCGTCGCAGCCGATGCCGCAGCCCTTGAGGATTTCGCCATCGATGCCGAGCTCGCCGAACTCGTTGACGATTACAGCGAGACGCAAGCCTTGCGCGTTCGCGAGGATATGACGCATGAGGGTTGTCTTGCCGCTGCCGAGAAAGCCTGTCACCACCGTGACGGGAATCTTGCGGGTTTGCATCGTAGCTCCGTGGCTCATGTATGCGTGCGCCGTGCATCGCGCGATGAGTGAATCGCAAGCGAACGACCGGACTGGAATTGCGCACGACTTAGTGGATCGTGGTCCGTGCCGCCTCCCCGCGGCATCGGGCCCTGCGTAGTTTGGCCGGTATCCGGGCTGGCGACATCATTGCGCGGCCTTCCTGCCGTATGACCGACAGTGGCGCGGTGCGTAATGCGCGGCATTCGATGCGTGAATGCCGCTAGTCGCTTACCGTTGCGGGGGCAGCGCAGGTTGGCGTTCGTCCGTTCGCATGAACACGCGAGACGCTTCCTGCTTCCCGTTTGACTGCGCGCGAAAGACATCGCGCGCGAGCACCAAAACTGCGTGGAAGTCTAGGCTGCGCGTGAACGAGCGTCAAGAAAGCCGATACCGATATAAGGTGCATGTGTTATCTTTTGCCCGCGTCTGGTGCTCGCGCGTTCACACGCAACGCGCAGTTAAACGGGAAACAGGAAGCCGCCTCTTCAGTTCGCGAAGAACGCGCGCCAGCCTGTGCTGTCCCCGCAACGGTACGCGACTGGCGGCACGCATCGTTGCGATGCCGCGCATCGTGCTTCACGCCACTGCCGGTCATCAGGCGGGAAGGCCGCGCGATGAAGTCGCAAGCCCGGATACCGGCCAGCGCAGGGGACGAAACGCAAAGCATGCAACACCGCATGCGTTTCGCCGAACGCCGCGCATCCGCGAGGGACGCATGCACGGCGCCAAGCTTCTCGTTCAGTGCAAATCAATGGAGTCTCATCGCGCGCGGCCGCCTGGACTTGCAGTCGGCATCGGCTGCAAACGCGGCGTGAGCGCCGAAGCGATAGAAACGGCCGTGCACATCGCGCTTCGATCTTCAGGGCTTGCGTTCGCGGATATCGCGTGCGTCGCGAGCATCGACATCAAGCAGGATGAAGCGGGCTTGCGCGCGTTTTGCGAGCGTCATCGCCTGCCCTTGAGTTTCTATGGCGCCGACGACATCGCCCCCACTCTGCTCGATGGCGTATGCGAGCCTTGCGCGCTGCTCGCAAGCGATGGCGGGCGGTTAGCCGTGCGCAAGACGATCGCGGGCGGCGTCACGGTCGCCATTGCAGTGAACGAAGCATGAACGACACGAAAAGCCCATGAAAACCGATACCGAATCGCATCTGCGCATGACGCAGCGTCGCAAGGAAGGCCACGAGAAGAAGCAGGCCGCCGCCGATCACGAGAAGGGCTTGCTGATCGTCAATACGGGCAACGGCAAGGGCAAGACCACAGCCGCGTTCGGCATGGCCGTGCGCGTGCTCGGCCACGGCATGAAGCTCGGCGTCGTGCAGTTCATCAAGGGCGCGCTGCATACGTCCGAACGCGATGTCCTGAGCGCGATGGCGAAGTGCGATTTCGTCACGATGGGCGACGGCTATACGTGGAATACGCAGAACCGCGAAGCCGACATGGCGACCGCGCGCAAGGGCTGGAGCGAAGCGCGTCGCATGATAGAAAGCGGCGCGTATCAGATGGTCGTGCTTGATGAACTCAACACGGTCCTCAAATACGACTATCTGCCGCTAGACGAAGTGCTCGATGTGCTGAAGGCGCGCCCCGCGATGCTGCATGTGGTCGTTACGGGCCGTCATGCGCCGGATGCGCTCGTCGAGTTGGCCGACCTCGTCACCGAGATGCGGCTCGTGAAACATCCCTATCGCGAGCAAGGCGTGAAGGCGCAACGCGGCGTCGAGTTCTGACACGATGCCTGACTGTCCCGCACTTTTCATCGGCGCGAGCGCGTCGCATCAAGGCAAGACGACGGTAACGGCCGCGCTCGCTCGCCATCACACGCGGCAGGGCCGGCGCGTGCGCGTCTTCAAGACCGGGCCGGATTTTCTCGACCCGATGATTCTCGAACGCGCATGCGGATCGCCCGTCTATTCGCTGCATCTTTCGATGGTGGGCCTCGATGCATGCCGCGCGTTGCTTGCAAAGGCCGCGCGCGATGCGGACCGGATCCTGATCGAAGGCGTCATGGGCCTTTTCGATGGCACGCCCAGCAGCGCGGATCTTGCCGCCGCGTTCAACGTGCCCGTGCTCGCCGTGATCGGCGCGCATGGCATGGCGCAAACCTTCGGCGCAGTGGCATTCGGGCTTGCGCGTTATCGCGCGGATGTTCCGTTTCATGGCGTGCTCGCTAATCGCGTTGCCTCGCCGCGTCATGCCGACATGCTCGCGCAAGCCATTCCCGAAGGCATTCGCTATTGCGGACATCTTTCGAATGCAGACGATATGACGCTGCCGGAGCGGCATCTCGGCATCACACAGGCACAGGAGATCGCGGGGCTCGATGCGCGTCTCGATCGCGCGGCCGATGCCATCGCCCAGACCGCGCTTGCAGAACTTCCGCCGCCTGTTCGCTTCGAAGACGCGACGCTCGAAGCGCCGCCGCGTCTGCTCAATGGGCTGCATATCGCTATCGCGCGCGATGCCGCGTTCTCGTTCATCTATCCCGCCAACGTCGATTTGCTGAGAACGCTGGGCGCACGCATCAGCACCTTCTCGCCGCTTGCCGATGAACCCGTTCCCGCCGACGCCGACGCGCTCTATCTTCCCGGCGGTTATCCGGAACTGCACGCGGCGACGCTCGCATCGAACGCGCGCACGCGGGCATCGATTGCCATGCATGTCGCGAACGAACGCGTTGTCGTGGCGGAATGCGGAGGCATGCTCTATCTCCTCGATTCGCTCATCGATGTGGAAGGCGTGCGCCATGGCATGCTTGGGATGCTGCCCGGCAACGCATCGATGCAGCGGCGTCTCGCGCGTCTCGCGATGCAGCGGCTCGATTCATCGCACGGCCCGCTCATGGGTCACACGTTCCACTATTCCACGCTGGAAACGACGATGCAGCCGATGCTCATCGCCAGGCACGCGACCACGCATACCGAAGGCGAAGCGCTTTATCGGCAAGGCAAGATCACAGCCACTTATATGCACGCTTACTGGCCGTCGAATCCGGCGGCAGCCGCAGCCCTCTTTCGCGGCGAACCGCTATGACGATCATCGACCTCGCCTTCACCATCGAACGCGCAAAAGCGCAGCAACCTATCGGCTCGCCGTGCACCGGCGTATGCAAGCTCGATCCCGCGCACGGCCTGTGCGCGGGATGCTTCCGAAGCCGCGAAGAGATCAAGCAGTTCCGACAGATGGACGATGCCGCGAAGCTCGCGCTGCTCGATGCATTACCCGGCAGACAAGCCGCGACGTTGCGCTAGCGCGGGCCGCTCGACTTCACGCGCTGCCAGTGCGCCGAACAGAAGCCCGAGCGTCGTCCATACGATCACCTGAATGCCGACTGCCACGACGCGAAATTGCCACAGCAAAGACGCGGAGAAATCGGCGGGCACTTCATCGACGCGCGGCAACGCGATCTGCGCAACCGCTATCAATGCAACATATGAAGCGCCCGCGATGATCGTCGCGTTCCAGTTGCCGTGACGCGCATGCAACCGCCTTTGCAGCCATACGGCGAAGACCGCCGCCGCGACCGAAATCGCCAACATGCCAAAGAACAATGCGGTGCGCGGCCCGATGGTCTCGGGGTTCCCGATGGCGGGCGGATTAGGCGGATATTTGATGAGGGGCACGATGGCGACGCTCACGAAGCCCAACGTCGCGAGCAAGGCCGATGTGCCGCGTGCATGCAATGCGCCAAGCCGCCCATAGGCGAACGCAAAGACGAGTGAGAAGATGCCGCCAAGCGCGGTGCCGAATACCGCGACGCCGGTGAAAAGACCGAGTCCTGCCTGCGTATCGCGGCTCACGAGTTCTTCGTCGCCATCATGATCGTGCGCATTGGCCGCGCTTTTATCATCATCATGCGCGTGTTCGTGCTTTTCCTCGAACGCAATGGCGCGCGCAACGGCCGGCTCACCAAACGTCCTTGCAAAGCCGAATCCGAGCAGGCCCGCGACGAGTCCCGCGATCATGCCGCGTATGAGCAAACTGCGAATCATGGCGCGTCCTCAGTGGCAGGGAAAGCCGAGCAGATGCCGGCCATCGTGGACGAACTCGTGCACGTACATACCCGAGAAGATCGACGTGGCGCCTTGTTCCGCGCCGACGAAATAGATCGCGATCAGCAGAATGAGGCCGATAAACACGGCCCAGGGCAAGACTTCGCGCACCGGAATGGGAACCGGCGCATCGAGCGAAGGCGAAGCGGAAGCAGCGGAATAGACCGGCGCGTGAGAAGAAGCGTTCATTGAATTTCTCCAGGGGAAAAGCGCGTCCCGATAGACGAAGAGCTTGCAGCGGGGTCTGACTCGCGGGCCGTGTCATTGACGACGAACCGCTTACAGTGGCGCGACCGTGCCGGGTTTGCACCGGCTTCCTCGCATTGCAAGCTTGCCATTCTATGATGAATGCCGGCAAAGTACAGCAACGAAATCGCTCTATGCGAGTTTGCTTTGAAATTCATTCTGCTGTGCCACGCCGCCACGCATGCGATGAGAGCCGCGCGCTTTCCTTCTCCCGACGATGCCGTTGCACGCGACGAACGCGCTACGCTCGCGCATCTTCGTGCACGGTGCGATGAACGTGTCATTGCCAGTCCCGCGGCTGCGGCGCGCGCAACGGCCTCATGGATCACGCATTCATTCGACATCGATCCGGCTTTCGGCGACATCGACTACGGGCGCTGGCGCGGGCACTCGATACGCGACATGGCCGAATCGGACCCGCAAGGCGTCGCTGCGTGGCTCTCGAACGTCGATGCAAGGCCGCATGGCGGCGAGAGCATCGCGATGCTGGCGCAACGTGTCACTCAAGCGCTTGCGCGTCTTGCGCGCGAGGCTTCGTGCGAATGTTGCATCGTGGTGACGCATGCGATCGTGCTCAAGGTCGCGCTCGCGCATGTGCGCGGCGAACCACTCGCGTCTATTCGCTCGGTGGATTTCGCACCGTTATCATCGATTACGCTCGACTATGACGCAGTGCGCGAAGGCTGGCGCGTGCAAGAAACTTCATAGGCCGCCGCGCACTCGAACGATTGCAGCTTTCTTAAAGGAGACGCTCATGACGCACTATGTGGACGGTTTCGTGGTACCGGTGCGCTTAGACAGGATCGATGCCTATCGCGCGATGGCCGAGGAAGCGGGAAAAATCTGGCTGGAACATGGCGCGCTGCAGTTCGTGGAAACCATCGCGGATGACGTCAAGCCCGGCCAGCTCACATCGTTTCCGCAAAGCGTGCAATTGCAGGAAGGCGAGACGGTCGCGTTTTCGTGGATACGTTATGAATCGCGCGAAGCTCGCGACACGGTCAACGCAAAGGTCATGAACGACCCGCGTCTGAAGGCCATGATGGAAAAGGAAGAGCCGCCTTTCGACGCCCGGCGCATGTTCTTTGGCGGCTTTGAGACGATCGTCGAACTCGGGCGCGGCTAGGCTTTTTAGCGCTTGCCCAAAAGGAAAATAGCGACATGTATATCGCCATGAATCGTTTCAGAATCGTGCCCGGTGCGGAAGCGGAATTCGAACGCTTGTGGACGAGCCGCGACACGCATCTCAAGGATGTGCCCGGCTTTGTCGAGTTTCACTTGCTAAAGGGGCCAGTCAAGGACGACTACGTCCTCTATTCGAGCCACACAGTCTGGGCGAATCAGGCGGCGTTCGAGGACTGGACGCGTTCGGACGCGTTTCGCGCCGCGCATCGCAATGCAGGCGGCGAGACGCGTCGGCTTTATCTTGGCCACCCCGAATTCGAAGGCTTCGAAGTGATTCAAACGGTGAAATAGCGCGCTTCTTTTACACGCGTATGAAAAAACGCGCTCATCGAAGGACTTTTTTAAGGAGACGATTAAGCCTTCGCTCCGCGCGCCATGCGCTGCAACGTTGAAGAATCGATGGCCGCCGCGCAGATTCGCACCGCTTCCTTGAGCGTGCGCGGCCTTCCCGCGCCGAACTCGCTCTCGAGCATCGCGACGGCGCGCGCGCGCTCGTCGTTGCCTAGCTTCTCTCCCGTCGCCAGTTCCAGAACGGAGATGAAGTAGGCCGCAGGCGGTGCAGTGCGTCCTTGGGCGACATGCGCCCTGTCGCCGGCGCCGCCGTCGTAGGCCTTGCCGCGTACATGGGCCCACGCAGCCCGGTCAGTGTCGTTTCGACTATTCATTGGTCTCTTCATTCGCTGAAATGCTCGAGCGCCGACGCGCAAACGTCATTGAACAAGCATGCAGCAAAGACCGTTCCACGCTGTCATCAAGCTGTCTTTTTGTCCGACAACAAAGCCTTCGCCACGCGACACGCAGCGAGATCCCACGCCGCGCATCCGACCGACTTGAACACGACCGGCCGCCCAGGGCGCTCGCTCGATGCGAGCGCTTCCGCAAGCGGCCGAACCGCGTTCCAGTCGACGCCCGCGAGAATGAAGTCGCCTGCTTCGTGACGCGCGCCTGCGGCATCGTCGACATAAAGCTCGCTTGCGTGAATAGTCGAAGCGGCGATTTCGGCGGCCTCAGCCGTGAATGCGCCCACGCCGATCACGAGCCGCGCGGCGCTTGCCGGCAGCGTATAAACAGGCGTTTTGCTCGTCGTCGCGGCGATCACGACATCGACCGATTCGGGAATGGATGCGCTATGAAGCGGCGCGATGTTAGGCGAGAGACCGGCGTGCTTCGCACAGAATGCGCTTGCGCTGCCTTCACGCGAGCCGAGCACGAAAACGCGCGCATCCGGATACACGCTCGCCAACGCCTCCACATGCGATGCAGCCTGCTTGCCGGTGCCGATGACGAGCACTTCTCGCGGCGGCATCGAAGCGAGCGTGCGAATTGCAAGCATCGATACCGCTGCCGTGCGGCGGCCTGTCACGGTCGGTCCGTCGAGCATGAATTGCGGCACGCCCGTGGCGGCATCGAATGCAGTGACTTGCCCGTGTATCGTCGGCAAGGCGCGCGCACTATTGCCGGGGCAAACGTTGACGAGCTTGTGCATCGCGATATCCTCGGCGGTCGCGGGCATCGACAACATCACGCCGCCCTCGGCAAGCGGCACGACGAGGCGCTCGGGACTGGCGATGCGGCCCGCCGCATAGTCGAGCATCGTCGCAGCGAGCGTGTCGACGAGGCGGTCGTATGGCAGAAGGCGCGCTGTTTGCGCTGCATCGAATGCGGGAATTGCGGCGGAGGTGTCGGTCATCGTTGAATCGCCTCTTTGAGTAAGTGCCGTCGGATGCCATCGGGATGCCATTGAAAAGCCCGATCATTCTAAAGGCGGCAGCCCGCGTGTCATAAAGCGCGCGGCTTTCTACAATCGAACGCATCGGCCGAGTCATATGACTGCAACATGAAATCGTCATAATCGACCGTTCCGTGCCGCGCACAACGACAGCATGCTTACGGAGCACCTCATGACCACGACGGACAAGCAGCGCCGCTTTCACGCCGACCTGATCGACAGCTATGACGAAGAGTTCGAGATGGAGATCGACGACCGCTTTCTCGACGGCGAAGCGGCCTTCTCCGATGAAGAGCGTCAGCTTCGCAAGACCTATTTTCGCGAGCTGTTCCGCCTGCAAGGCGAACTCGTCAAGCTGCAGGACTGGGTGGTGCATACGGGGCACCGCCTCGTCGTGATCTTCGAAGGGCGAGATGCCGCTGGAAAAGGCGGTGCCATCAAGCGCATCACGCAGCGGCTCAATCCGCGCGTTTGTCGCGTGGCCGCTCTGCCGGCACCGAACAATCGCGAGCGCACGCAGTGGTATTTCCAGCGCTATGTATCGCATCTGCCGGCGGGCGGCGAGATCGTGCTATTTGATCGAAGCTGGTATAACCGCGCGGGCGTCGAGCGCGTCATGCACTTCTGTACTGACGAAGAGTATGAAGAATTCTTTCGCTCGGTTCCCGAGTTCGAGAAGATGCTCGTGCGCAGCGGCATTCAGATCATCAAGTACTGGTTCTCCATTACCGACGACGAACAGGAAGTGCGCTTCGAAGCGCGCATCGAAGATCCGCTCAAGCAGTGGAAGCTAAGTCCGATGGACCTGGAGAGCCGCCGGCGCTGGGAAGCGTACACGGCTGCCAAGGAAGTGATGCTGCAGCGCTCGCATATTCCCGAAGCGCCGTGGTGGGTGGTGCAGGCCGTCGACAAGAAACGCGCCCGTTTGAATTGCATTCATCACCTGTTGAGTCAGGTGCCGTATCACGAGGTCGAGCATTCCCCGATCGACTTGCCCGAGCGCGTATTCAATCCGGATTACCTGCGCCAGCCTGTGCCGGAATCGATGTACGTCCCCGAGGTTTACTGAATCGTTTCAGCAGTGACGGCAGGCGATGCGCGTGATCGTCTCGCCGTCATGCTGACGCACCACCGAATGACGCGCGATGAATCGATAAGCATGCTGCGTGCTCTTGAGCAGCATGACAAACACTACCTGCGCGAGATTGAAGTCGAGCGTCACCATCAGGCGCATTAGAAATAGCAGTGGCAATACCACTGCGGGTTGATACATTTGTCTCGCGATCAAGTCTCTCATTCCCGGTCCCCTTTCCCATATCTAGATTCTAGGGATCGCGGCTGACGCGATAAATAGCCCGCAGATGAAGACATATGTTCCGCGCTGCGAACAATAGCGTCCGATGCGAAAAGCCCCGCATTTAAGCGGGGCTTGAACGGAACATTACTTCTGCGCGAGACTCGGTTCAGGTACGGGCGCGGGCATTGCATCACCCCAACCACCGCCAAGCGCGCGAATGAGATTGACCGTGGACACCGCCTGCGCACCGGCAAGCTGCACCGCCGCGCGCTGCGATTGCAGCACCGTGCGCTCGGCATCGATCACGTCGAGATAATTCACCGCGCCCTCGGTATATTGCGTGCGCGAGAGTTGCGCCGCACGCACCGATGAACTGACGGCATCGGCTTGCGTCGCGGTCTGAGCTTCGAGAATGCGCAGATCGGAGAGATTGTCTTCGACTTCGCGGAACGCAACGAGCACTTGCTGCCGATAATTCGCCACATCCTCTTCATACGTCGCGCGCGCATTCGCGAGATTGCCCTTGCGACGCCCGCCATCGAATAGCGGCAGATTCAGCATGGTGCCCGCAAAAGGTCCGAGCAGAAACGTGCGGCTCGACCAGTTGAAGAGATCGCCCAGCGTGGCCGATTCGAATCCGCCCGAGCCCGTCAAAGTGAGCGACGGAAAGAACGCCGCCTTCGCCACGCCGATACGCGCGTTTGCCGCCGCCATCGACCGTTCCGCCGCGGCGATATCGGGCCGCCGTTCGAGCAACGACGAAGGCAGGCCCGGCGGCACGCGCACGGTGACGGGCTTGAGCGGGTTCGCGGCGACCGTGAATTCGGCGGGCGTCTTGCCGAGCAGCACCGCCAGGCTATGTTCGGATGCGGCGCGAAGACGTTGAACGGTCATCGCATCGGAACGCGCGGTCGCGAGTTCGGACTTCGCGCGCGCCACGTCGAGTTCGCTGATGTCTCCTTCGGCAAAGCGCCGCTGCACGAGTTTGAGTGCTTCCTCGCGTAACGAAACCGTGCGTGCGAAGACATCTGCTTCCGCATCCCGTTCACGCAGATCGAAGTAGTTCTGCGCGACGTCCGCCTGCAGCGCGAGCTGCACCGAGCGAAAGAGCGCTTCGCTCTGTTGCGTGTCGGCGTTTGCGGCCTGCACCGAGTTCGACACGCGGCCGAACAAATCCACTTCATACGACACGCTCGCCTCAGCGCGCCATAACGTCTGCGCGGGGACGTTCGCATCGTGCGGCAGGAGCTGCGACGCGGGCGAGAGCTTTTCGCGCGTCGGGCCGAAACCCGCATCGAGCGTCGGAAAAAGCCCTGCGCGCGCGGTCTGATTGATTGCGCGCGCTTCCTTCACGCGCGCAGCCGCTGCCTTGAGGTTCTGGTTTGCATCCTGCGCCTGGCGTTCGAGATCGTTGAGCACGGCATCGTCGAATACGGTCCACCATTCGCCGCGCAGCATCGCTTCGGAAGGCTGCGCGGTCTTCCATGTGCCCGCTTCGGATGTGGACAGCGCCGGTGTCTCCTTGTACGCGGCGGGTGCATTTACATCCGGCTTCTCGTACGTGGGCGCGAGAGAGCATCCGGCAACCACCAGCAACGCGCCCGTCAAGGCCGGCAAACCGAACCATCGTTTCATAAGCATGCTCATCATCATCGACCTCATTGCGCTTCGTATGAAGCACCGATACCGCGCATCTGCGGATGCGTGCCGTGCTTGTCCGTGACGTGTTCCGCGCGGCTCAGCTTGCGCAGGATCACGTAGAACACGGGCGTGAGCATCAGACCGAAAAGCGTCACGCCGAGCATGCCGAAGAACACCGCGACGCCCATCGCATGACGCATTTCCGAGCCTGCGCCGGAGGACAACACCAGCGGCACGACGCCCATGATGAACGCGATCGACGTCATCAGAATCGGACGCAGACGCAGGCGGCTCGCTTCAATTGCGGCCTGCACGATGGAACGTCCCTGCATCTCCAGTTCGCGCGCGAATTCCACGATCAGAATTGCGTTCTTCGCGGACAGGCCTACGAGCACCATCAAGCCGATCTGCGTGAAGATGTTGTTGTCGCCATCGGTGAGCCACACGCCGAGGAGCGCGGACAGAATGCTCATAGGCACGATCAGAATGACCGCGAGCGGGAGCGTCAGGCTTTCATACAACGCGGCGAGTACGAGGAACACGAGCAGCACGCTGATCGGAAACACCCAGAGCGCCGCGTTGCCCGCGAGGATCTGCTGATACGTGAGGTCCGTCCATTCGAACTTGATTCCGCGCGGCAGCACTTCCGCCGCGATGCGCTCCGCCGCCGCTTGCGCCTGTCCCGACGAATATCCGGGCGCGGGACCGCCGTTGATGTCCGCCGCCGTATAGCCGTTGTAGCGCACCACCATCTCGGGGCCGTAAGTCGGCGTCACTTTGACGAGCGACGACAAAGGCACCATGTCGCCATTCGCGTTACGCGTCTTGAGCAAGCCGATGTCTTCCGGATTCGCGCGAAACGGCGCATCGGCCTGCACGCGCACCTGATACACGCGTCCGAAGCGATTGAAGTCGTTCACGTAGAGCGAGCCGAGATAGACCTGCATCGTGTCGAAAACATCGGTGACGGAGACGCCCAGCTGCTTCGCCTTCACGCGGTCCAGATCGACGTTCAACTGTGGAACGTTGATCTGATAGCTGGAAAACGTGGGTCCGAGTTCAGGCGTTTGCGATGCGCGCTTGATGAAGGCCTGCGTCGCATCGGCGAGCGCCGCATAGCCGAGCGCGCCGCGATCCTCGAGCTGCATCTTGAAGCCGCCGAGCGTGCCGAGGCCAAGCACCGGCGGCGGCGGAAACACGGCGATAAAGGAACCCTTGATGCCCGCATATTTTTGATTCAGCGCGCCGGCGATCGCGTTCGCGGAGAGCGCCTTGTCGTGCACGCGCTCCTTGAACGGCTTGAGCGTGACGAACACGATGCCCGCGCTCGACGAATTCGTGAAGCCATTCACCGACAAGCCCGGAAATTCCACCGCGCTTTCCACGCCCGGCTGCTTCATCGCGATGTCGGTCATCTCGCGAATCACGCCTTCGGTGCGATCGAGCGATGCGCCATTCGGCAACTGCGCGAAGCTGATCAGATACTCCTTGTCCTGCGCGGGCACGAAGCCGCCCGGCACGACCCTGCTCATCAGCACCGCGCCGCCGAGCAGCACCGCGTAGACGACCATCATCAGCGCCTTGCGGTTGATGACGCTCTTCACGCCCTTGCCATACGCATCCGAGCCGCGATGAAACACCGTGTTGAAGCGCCGGAAGAAGCCGCCGAACACGCGGTCCATGACGCGCGTGAGCCAGTCCTTCGGCTCGTTGTGGCCTTTCAGCAAAAGCGCGGCCAGTGCGGGCGACAGTGTGAGCGAATTGAACGCGGAGATCACCGTCGAAATGGCGATGGTCATCGCGAACTGCTTGTAGAACTGGCCCGTCAATCCGGACATGAACGCGAGCGGCACGAACACGGCAACCAGCGTCAATGCAATCGCGATGATCGGCCCGCTGACTTCGCGCATGGCCTGATACGTGGCTTCTCTTGCTGACAAGCCCGCTTCGATGTTGCGCTCCACGTTCTCCACGACGACGATCGCATCGTCCACGACGATCCCGATGGCGAGCACCATGCCGAAGAGCGACAGCGCATTGATCGAGAAGCCAAACGCCAGCAGCAGCGAGAACGTCCCGACGATCGATACCGGCACCGCGAGCAGCGGAATGATGGATGCGCGCCACGTTTGCAGGAACACGATCACCACGAGCACGACGAGCGCAATGGCTTCCGCAAGCGTATGAATGACCGCTTCGATGCTCGAGCGCACGAACTGCGTCGGGTCATAGACGATCTGGTATTCGAGGCCCGCGGGCATGTCCGCCTGCAACTCCTTCATCGTCTTGCGCACTTCATCGGAGATTTGCAGCGAGTTCGCACCCGGCTGCTGATTGATCGCAATGGCCACCGCCGACTTGTTGTCGAGCAGCGAGCGCAAGCCGTATTCGGACGCAGCGAGTTCCACGCGCGCGACATCGCCGAGATGCGTGACCGCGCCATCGGGCGAAGTCTTCAGCACGATGTCGCGAAACTCCGACTCGTTTTGCAGGCGGCCGCGCGCGTTCACGTTCAATTGCAGCGGCACGTTGGGCAGCGTGGGCGATCCACCGATCACGCCCGCCGCGACCTGCACGTTCTGCTCGCGAATGGCGTTGACGACATCGGTGGCGGTGAGGCCGCGCTGCGCGACCTTTTGCGGATCGAGCCAGACGCGCATCGAGTAATCGCCGGAGCCCCAAAGCTGCACTTCGCCGACGCCCGTAATGCGCTCGAGCCTGTCCTTTACGTTGATCAGCGCGTAATTGCGCAGATACGTCATGTCGTATCGGCCGTTCGGCGAGTTGAGGTGGACGACCATCGTGAGCGTCGGCGAGGACTTGATCGTCGTCACGCCAAGACGCTGAACGTCCTGCGGCAAGCGCGGCAACGCCTGATTCACGCGGTTCTGCACGAGTTGCGTGTTCTTGTCGGGATCGGTGCCGAGCTTGAACGTGACCGTGGTCGTGAGGTTGCCGTCGCTATTGGCCTGCGACTGCATGTAGAGCATGTCCTCTACGCCGTTGATCTGCTCTTCGAGCGGCGACGCCACCGTTTCCGCGATCACCTTCGGGTTCGCGCCCGGGTACTGCGCATGCACGACGACCGAAGGCGGCACCACTTCCGGGTACTCGGAAATGGGCAGCCTGAACATCGCGATGATGCCCGCGAGCAGCACCACCACCGATAGCACGCCCGCGAAGATCGGGCGGTCGATGAAGAATTTGGATATGTTCATGACGAGTATTTTTCGTTAGCAATCCGATGCATCACTGCGCGGATGCCGTCTTCACGAGAGGCGCATCGCCGCTATTGTTCATCGCGACGGCGTTGACCTTGACGACATCGTTCGGGCGCACGCGCTGCAAGCCGTTCACTACGATGCGCTCGCCCGGTTGCAGTCCCTTCGCGATGACGCGCAAGCCGTCATGCGTCTGCCCGAGCGTGACTTCGCGATACTGCGCGTGATTGTCCTTGTCGACGACCATCACGTACTTCTTGTCCTGATCCGTGCCGATCGCGGCATCGTCGACGAGCACGGCCGCATGCGGCGTGCCGCCGCCCACCTTCACGCGCGCATAGAGGCCGGGCACGAGCGAGCCATCGGGATTGTTGAAGCGCGCGCGAACGCGGATCGTGCCGGAGGTCGTGTCGAGCCGGTTATCGACGGAATCGACGACGCCCTCGCGCGAATAGCCGTCCTCGTTCGCAAGGCCGAGCGAGACCGGCACGGTGCTGCCGGCATCGCGGCCCAGATAGCGCAGGTACGTCTGCTCGTCGACGTCGAACGATGCGTAGATCGGCGAGACGGAGACGAGCGTCGTCAGAAGCGGCGCATTCGCGCCCGTCGAAACGATATTGCCGACGGTCAGTTCCGCACGCGACACGCGGCCCGACACGGGCGCCACGATGCGCGTGTAGGCGAGATTGATCTTCGCGGCTTCGAGCGCGGCCTGCGCTGCCTTCAGATTGGCGACGGCCTCGCGCGCGGCGTTCTGCTTTTCGTCGTAATCGCGCTTGGCGATGGCGTTGTCCGCAAGCAGACGCTCGGCGCGCGCCGCATCGGTCGACGTATAGCCGTTGCGCGCCTGTGCCGCCGCGAGCTGCGCCTGAGCGCGATCGACCTCGGCTTCGTAGGGGCGCGGATCGATGGTAAAGAGCGGATCGCCCTTGTTCACGAGCGCGCCATCCTTGAAATGCACCGCGACGATCGTGCCGGGCACGAGCGGGCGAATGTCGACGTGATCCACCGCTTCGAGCCTGCCGGAATAGCTCTGCCAGTCCGTGATGGTCTTCGAAACGACGGTCGCGACATCGACTTCGGTGGCGGTCGGGCCCTTGGCGGCGGCGTGCGCTTCGTTGATCGCCGCGTCGCCGTGGCCGCGCCACGCGGTATAACCGCCCGCGCCTGCAATGACCAGCGCAGCGCCTAGCGCGGCGTAGATGCGTTTGCGAGTGAAGAACATGATGTGAGAACTCCAGTTGCGTTGAATATGTTTTTTTTGGTGCGTGGCCTGCGCTCACCGGGTGCGCGCAAGCCGCTTCCTGAAGAAAGCGACGACATCGGCGAGTGCATCGGGATGCGCGGCAAGCGCCTGATGCGACGCGTTGCAATGCCGCGTCACTTCGGTCGGCACGCCCGCCGCGATCAATTCCGCTGCGTATTTCTCCGCTTCGATATGCAAGAGGTCATGCTCCGCGCTCGCGATCAATGCAGGAGGCAGGCCAGCGAGACGCCGCGATTCGAGCGGCGCGGCATACGGATGCAAACGTTGCGACGGATTCGGCAGATACGCGCGATAACAGCGCGCGCATTCGCTCAGTGCGAGATCGGCACACACGACCTTGCGCTCATCCGCGACGCGCGTCATGCTCGGGTCCAGCAGCGGCGCAAGCAGCGCCTGCGCGGACAGGCGGATATCGCCGCGATCGCGTGCTATCGCGGCCACGCACGTCGCGAGATTGCCGCCCGCATCGTGGCCCGCCACGCCCATGCGCTCTCCATCGGCGCGCTGCGCGCGTGCATGCGCGACGACCCATTGCGCCGCGCGATAGCCGTCTTCGGGCGCCGCCGGAAACGGATACTGCGGCGCGAGCGAATAGCCGACGGACACGACCCACGCCGGCGTATCGCGTGCGATGGTCGCGGCGGCGATGTCGGCATCATCCAGACCGCCGTGTGTAAAACCGCCGCCATGAAAATAGAGGACGATGGGCAACACCGTGCCATCCGACGCGGGGCGATAGCTTCGCAACGCAATGGGCTGCGCGTGTCCGGCGATGTGCACCTCTTCGATGCACAGCCTCGGACGCGACTCCTGTTCCAGCAGTGTTGCCATGGTTATTTCGTGCAGGGCCTCGCACGCAAGGCCCACGAGCATAAGTTGCGATGCTGCGAATTCTGGAGTCCACGCCTTTTTAGATAAATGCCTATAATCCGGCAACACAATTCGGTCGCACCGAACAATAGTCGTTAAGTCCTTTAGCCGTTCGCTTGCCCCTGACTTAGCCACCCGCTTAATTCCCTGCGTCATTCAGCATTGAAGGTACGAGAACATGGATCGCCTACAAGCAATGCAGGTCTTTACACGCGTCGTCGATACGAACAGCTTTTCGCGGGCGGCGGATACGCTCGATTTGCCGCGCGCATCGGTCACGACGATCATTCAGAACCTCGAAGCCTTTCTCAATGTGCGCCTGCTTCAGCGCACTACGCGCAGGCTCAATCTCACGCCGGACGGCGCGGCGTATTACGAGCGTTGCGTGCGCATTCTCGCGGACATCGAAGAAGCGGAGAGCACCTTCTCGAACAATGGAAAGGGTCCGCATGGCAAGCTGAGAGTCGATATGCCGGGCGCGATCGGGCGCCTGATCGTCATGCCTCAGCTATGCGATTTCCATACGCGCTATCCGGATATCGAGCTGATGATGGGCTTCGGCGACAAACCCGTCGATCTCATTCAGGAAGGCGTGGATTGCGTCATTCGCGTCGGCACGCTGCAGGATTCGAGTCTCGTCGCGCGGCGCATCGGCGTGTTTCAGGGCGTGACCGTCGCGAGTCCGCAATATCTGGAACGTCACGGCACGCCACGCACGCTCGACGACTTGCAGAACCACACGGCCGTCAACTATTTCTCGAGCCGCACCGGGCGCATCATGGACATGGATTTCGTCGTCGATGACGAGACCATCGAAGTGAAAATGCGCGGCATGATCGCGGTGAACGACGCGGAAGCGTACATGAGCTGCGGGCTCAAGGGCGTCGGCATCGTGCAGGTCGCGCGCTTCATGGCGCTGCCTTATCTGCGCTCCGGCGAATTGGTCGAAGTACTTCCGCAATGGAACCCGTTGCCGATGCCTATTTCGGCGGTCTATCCGCATAACCGGCATCTGTCGCCGAAAGTGCGTGTGTTCGTCGACTGGGTCGCGGAACTCTTCGAGCGCTGCCCGCTGCTGCAAGGTCAGAAGGACGCCGAGGAGCGCTGCCTGCCGACGAGCACCGCATCGCCGATGATCGTGCGTCACGGCACGCCCGAAGTCGCGGGCACAGCGGATGTCGTCGTTTAAGCGCTTTTTCTCCGATGCTTTTCATCGCCTCGACGAAAAGCATCGGTTTTTATAGAGTTTTTTGCCAAGCGCTCAGCTAACGGTGCCTGACGCGATTATTCGCTCACATCGATAAATCTATTCGCCAATCGCGCATTTATCCGCGTTGCGCGCGCGACTACAGTTCGTCCTGCCACGGCTTCATCCCGCTTCGTTTCCGGATGAGCCGTCATGATCGAAAGGAGTCGCACGATGAAAACCTATCTGCTTACGAGCCTGACCGTTGCCGCTGCGGCGGCCGTTGTTTCCAGCACGGCGTTCGCCGAAGGCGGTCAAGGCATTGGCCGCGCGGGAACGTATCTCACGCCGACACAGACCACCGCGAGCGCAAGCGAAGCGCCGAAAACACGCGCGCAAGTCCGCGCGGAGCTTGCGGCAGCGTATTCGAACGGCTCGTTGCCTGCGCTGAACCGCAACACGTATCCCGCGCGCAGCATGTGGGGTGATGCGGTCGCCGCGCAAGCGGAAGCACGCAACCGCGCCATCGTGAACTATGCGAACGGCTCGCCTGCTCAGGCAAATGTCGCCGAGCGTTGATCGTTCGGTTCCCTAACTCTTTAACGAACGAAGAGACCGCTCATGTTCGAAAACATATCGCTGGATCAGTTCTCCGCGCTCGATGACTTCCTGTCGACGACGCCCGTCTGGAAGCCGTTCGCCCAAGCGCAAGCGCCCTTGCACGAAGACGAACGCACCCGCCACGCCTGCGACGAAACCCCGGCGTAAGCACCGGCGAGTCGTCGTTCAGAACGCATCGACGGTCATCAATGCAGATTCGATGACGCCCGCGAGCCGCTCGAACGCGGGCGCGATGTCCGCATTCGGCACGCACGCGTAACCGAGCATCAAGCCTTTGCGCGCGGCATCGCGATTCATGTAGTACTGCACGAGCGGCCGCGTGACCACGCCCGCAGCAAAGGCGTCGGCGGTCACGGCGCGATCGTCGGCGCGCCCGGGCAATTCGAGCACGAAGTGCAGCCCGGCTTCGTCGCCACGGACGGCGAGCGAATCGCCAAAGCGCGCCCTGATTGCATTGATCAGCAATTCGCGCCTTTCCCCATACAGGCCCCGCATGCGCCGCACATGCGACGTGAGATGGCCGTCGAGAATGAATTCCGTCAATACGGCCTGCTGCATCAACTGCCCTTCGCGATACAACTCGGCCACGCCCGTGCGAAACGTATCGACGAGATTCTCCGGCACGACCATATAACCCATCCGCAAGCCGGGAAACAGCATCTTGCCGAGGCTGCCGACATAGATGACCTGCCCCGCGTCGTCGAGTCCCTGTAGCGACGAAAGCGGGCGACTGCCATAGCGGAACTCGCTGTCGTAATCGTCCTCGATGATCCACACGCCATGCTGCCGCGCGAATTCGAGCAGCGCGCGCCGCCTCGCGAGGCTCATCACCATGCCGAGCGGATATTGATGCGACGGCGTGACGAGCGCGATGCGCGGCGGCGCGGCCATGTCGCGCGGCGCGGGATTCAGGCCCTCGTCGTCGACCGGCACCGGCACGAGCGTCAGCCCCGACGACTGCAGCACGCTGCGCACGCCCCAGTAGCACGGCTCCTCTACCCACGCGCGGTCGCCGGCATCGGCGAGCAGGCGCACGGCCAGATCGATCGACTGATGAATGCCCGTTGTGATGATGATCTGGTCCGGCGTGCACTTCACGGAGCGCGCGACGCGCAGGTAATCCGACAGCGCGCGGCGCAGCGGCCGGTAGCCGCCGCCCGGCGCATACGTGAGCAAGTCGGGACTCGCGCGCTTCCAGAGGCGCGACTGCAGACGGCTCCATGTGTGCGAAGGAAACTCGGCGACATCCGGCACGCCCGGCATGAACGCGCCCCACTGCTTCGGTGCGACGCCCGCTTGCGCGATCAGCCGCTCGCCGCGCTTCGAGAGGATGCACGGCTTGCGCGGCGCATCGTCGTCAGCGTGCATGCGCCCCGGCGACGACGCGCCATCGCGCGGGGCGGTATCGGCGACATAGGTGCCGCTGCCCGTCGTCGACGTGACATAGCCTTCCGCCGTCAGTTGCTCGTAGACGTGCAGCACCGTATTGCGTGCGATCCCGAGGTCGAGAGCGAGCGTGCGCGAACTCGGCAGCTTGGTGCCCGGCGCGAGCTGGCCGGTCAGAATGGCCTGCTGCATCAGTTCGAGCACCTGCCGGTAGACCGGCGCCTCGAGCGCGCGGTCCAGGCGCGTGCTCAGCCAGTCCGCAAGAATGATCGTATCCACCGCACTTTCCGGGTAAGTGGGAGCCGGGCAAAAACGCCGCAAGTGGCTCCCCGCTGAATATTGAAATGGTTCCCCATTGTAGAACCGTCCCGGGCTATAGTTAGCGCAATTAGTGGAAAAAATTGCCGGGTTCGCCGGCTCGTTCCGGCACGAACCTGCTTTCGCGAGCGTTTGAACAGCCGTTGGACCTGCAACAAGCGCAATACGTATTCGGTTTTTCCGAAGGAGACACGGAAGATGAAATCGGATCAGGTGATCGTCAGCTTTCGCGGCGTTCGCAAGACTTACGACGGCGAAACGCTCGTCGTGAAGTCTCTGGACCTCGACATCTATCAGGGCGAATTCCTGACGCTGCTCGGACCGTCCGGCTCGGGCAAGACGACATGCCTCATGATGCTCGCCGGCTTCGAGTTCCCGACCGGCGGCGAGATCTGGCTCGACGGCAAGCTGCTCAACAAGGTGCCGCCGCACAAGCGCGACATCGGCATGGTGTTTCAGAACTACGCGCTCTTTCCGCATCTGTCGGTGCAGCAGAACGTCGAATATCCACTGACGGTGCGCAAGCTGTCCGCCGCCGAGCGCGCCGAGCGCGTGAACACTGCGCTGCGGATGGTCCGCATGGAGAGCTTCGCGAAGCGCTATCCGGCGCAGTTGTCGGGCGGCCAGCAGCAACGCATCGCGCTTGCGCGCGCGCTCGTCTTCGAACCGAAGCTCGTGCTGATGGACGAGCCGCTCGGCGCGCTCGACAAGCAATTGCGCGAACACATGCAGTACGAACTGAAATCGCTGCACGAGAAACTCGGCGTCACCTTCGTCTACGTGACGCACGATCAGGGCGAAGCGCTCACCATGTCGGACCGCGTCGCCGTGTTCGACAAGGGCATCGTCCAGCAACTCGATACGGTCGATCACCTCTACGAAGCGCCGTGCAACGAGTTCGTCGCGAACTTCATCGGCGATAGCAACCGGCTGCGCGGCGTCATCGAACAAACGCGCGGCGATTATTGCGAAATCCGTCTTGCGGACGGCACGCGTCTCTCCGGCCTGAACGTCGCGAAAGCCAAGGCCGGCGCGCCCGCCATCGCCTGCATACGGCCGGAGCGCATGAAACTCGCGGCGCGCATCGGCGGCATGAACGGGCAGACCAACGCGCTCGCCGGCGAAGCAAAGAGCCTCATCTATTTCGGCGATCACGTCCGCATGCGCTGCGGCGTGCGTGAGCAGGACGAGTGCTTCGTCAAGGTGCCGCTCGGCACCGAAGCGCTCGAAGGTTTCGCGCCCGGCGCGCCGGTCGCGCTCGAGTTTTCGCCCGAGCATTTGCGCGTGTTCGCGTGAGCCGTATCGAACGTGCGGCGCGCGTCATCGTTCTTCGCAGTCCACTGATAAAACCAAGCAGACAGAGGAAACCATCATGAAGAAGTTCGCACTGTGTTCCATCGCGGCAGCGGCGTTCGTGTGCGCGTCGGGCGTGTCCGGCGTATCGGCTGCGTTCGCGGCGGAGATTACCGTCGTCAACTTCGGCGGCGCGAACGGCGATGCGCAGAAGGTCGCGTTCAGTCAGCCATTCGAGAAATCGACCAATGACAAGGTGACTGCGGTCGAATACAACGGCGAACAGGCCAAGGTCAAAGCCATGGTCGAAGCGAAGCACGTCAACTGGGACGTGGTCGAAGTCGAATCCGGCGACCTCGGCCGTGGGTGCGACGAAGGTCTGTATGAAAAGCTCGACTGGTCGAAAATCGGCAAGAAGTCCGAGTTGGTTCCCGAGTCGCCGCAGACGTGCGGTGCCGGCTTCTTCGTTTGGTCGACGGCGCTCGCCTATAACGCCGACAAGCTCAAGAGCGCACCGGCCAGCTGGTCCGATTTCTGGGACACGAAGAAATTTCCCGGCAAGCGCGGCATGCGCAAGGGCGCACGCTACAACCTCGAATTCGCGCTGATGGCCGACGGCGTCGCGCCTAAAGACGTCTACAAGGTGCTCGGAACCAAGGCGGGCGCCGATCGCGCGTTCAAGAAGCTCGACGAATTGAAGCCGAGTATCCAGTGGTGGGAAGCGGGCGCGCAGCCGCCGCAATTCCTCGTCGCCGGCGATGTCGTGATGTCCACCGCTTACAACGGCCGTATCGATGCGGCACGCAAGGAAGGCAAGAACCTCAAGGTCGTGTGGAACGGCAGCATCTATGACCTCGACTACTGGGCCATTCCGAAGGGCTCGCCGAACAAGGACGTGGCGACGCAGTTCATCGCGTATTCGGTCTCGCAGAAGCCGCAGGAAATCTACGCGCAGCACATTGCATACGGTCCGGTGAACAAGGCCGCGATTGCCGCGCTCGATGCAAAGACGCAAGCCGATATGCCGAACTCGCCGGCCAACGCGAAGAACGCCGTGCTGCAGGACATGTCCTTCTGGACCGACCACGGCGACGAGCTGGAACAGCGTTTCACCGCGTGGGCGTCGAAGTAAGCGTTTCGGCGCGTGGTACGGCGGCCGCGCTCGAACCGGGCGCGACCGCAGGCAATGGCACTGGAGACACAAGCGTGAACACCATAACGATCGCCGCGGACGAGTCGCGCGAATCGAGCGCGCGTCTGAAACACGAGCTGAAGCTCGCCGACGCCCGCAAACGCGCGATGGCGCTCGCGCTCATCGCGCCGCTCGCGATATTTCTGTTCCTGATCTTCGTGGTGCCGATCGGCGCGCTTTTGACACGCGCCGTGCAGAACCCGGAAGTCGCGAACGCGCTGCCGCATACGGGCGCGGCGCTCGCCGCGTGGGACCGCAAGGCCGCGCCGCCAGACACGGCTTATGCCGCGCTCGCACAGGACCTCGCCACCATCCAGGATGGCGAATCGATGGGCGCCCTCGCCCGCCGCCTGAATACGGAGATCCCCGGTTATCGGTCGCTCGTCGCCAAGACCGCGCGCGCGATGCCGCTCACCGCCGACGACGGCAAGCCGCTGCCCGCCGCGCAAGTCCGCGCGAAGATCGTCGAGATCGACGAGCGATGGAGCGATCCGGCCTACTGGCAAGCCATCGCGAAGAACGCGGGCCGCTATTCGCCGTTCTATCTGCTGGCTTCGCTCGATCACAAACAGGACGGCTTCGGCAGCTTCGTTCACGCCGATCCGGATCAGTCCATCTATCTCAACGTCTTCGGGCGCACGTTCGTGATCGGCTTCGCCGTGACGTTCTTCGCGCTGCTGCTCGGCTATCCGCTCGCGTACTGGATCTCGACGCTGCCCGCGCGCCGCGCGAACCTCGTCATGGTGCTGGTGCTGATTCCGTTCTGGACGTCGGTGCTGGTGCGCGTCGCCGCGTGGATCGTGCTGTTGCAAAGCGAAGGGCTCGTGAACAAGGCGCTGATCGGCAGCGGACTGATCGGATCGCCGCTCGCCCTGCTTTTCAACCGCGTGGGCGTCTATATCTCGATGACGCACATCCTTTTGCCATTCATGATTCTGCCGCTCTACAGCGTGATGAAGTCCGTGCCGCCGACGTATCAGCGCGCCGCCGTCTCGCTCGGCAGCCATCCGTTCGCCGCATTCTGGCGCGTGTATGTGCCGCAGACGTATCCCGGCATCGGCGCGGGCGCGCTGCTGGTTTTCATCCTCGCGATCGGGTACTACATCACGCCCGCGCTGCTCGGCGGCCCGAACGACCAGATGGTGAGTTATTACATCGCTTATTTCACCAACGTGACGATCAACTGGGGCATGGCCTGCGCGCTCGGTGCGCTGCTGCTTGTCGCGACGCTCGTCCTTTACGTGGTCTATGGCCGCTTCACGCGCTCGAACGTCAGTCTGGGGTAACGCCGATGAAACTCGCCAAGCCGCTATTTGCGCCGCATACGTCCATCGTCGAGCGCGTCTGGTATTTCGCGTTGCGCATTCTCTGCGTGCTGACGTTGCTGTATCTGATTCTTCCGGTGCTGGCTATCGTGCCGCTGTCGTTTTCGTCGAGCACGTTCCTCGTCTATCCAATTCCCAGCTTCTCGATGCGCTGGTATCACAACCTCGTCATGTCCGACGAATGGCGCATGGCCGCGAAGAACAGCTTCATCGTGGCGCCGTCCGCAACCCTCGTCGCGACGATACTCGGCACGCTCGCCGCAGTCGGCCTCACGAAGGCGAACTTCGCCGGCAAGGGCTTGCTCATGGCCGTGCTCATCTCGCCGATGATCGTGCCGGTGATCGTCGTCGGCGTCGGCATGTATTTGTTCTTCGCGCCGCTCGGCATCGCGAATACGTACTTCGGGCTGATTCTGGCGCACGCGGCGCTCGGCGTGCCGTTCGTCGTGACGACCGTCGGCGCGACGCTGCAGAACTTCAACACGAATCTCGTGCGCGCGAGTCAGTCGCTCGGCGCGAATCCGCTGACGACATTCTTTCGCGTGACGCTGCCCGTCATCGCGCCGGGCGTGATCTCGGGCGCGCTTTTCGCGTTCGCCACTTCGTTCGATGAAGTCGTCGTCACGCTTTTCCTCGCCGGCGCCGATCAGACGACGCTTCCGCGCCAGATGTTCACCGGCATCCGCGAGAACATCAGTCCGACGATTGCGGCGCTTGCCACCATCCTCATCGTGTTCTCGACGAGCCTGCTGCTCGCGCTGGAATGGCTGCGCGGACGGGCGGCGGCGCGGGCGGTCGCGGCGTGAATTTGTGTCTGCGGTCGGTCTGCGGGCGTGGGCGCGGACCGGTCGTGAGGCTTGCGGAGCAAGGCTGCGGATGGCCCCACGAATGATCAGCAAGGGCATCGGGTGCGCTCCGATTCGGCGAAATCGCGGTACGGCTGGTCGTAGTAGTTGAGATTGAGGTGGTTCCAATGTCGGCGGGGCGCTGCTTTGTGTCGCTGGCCGGGCCTCGCGCGCGCTCGCAGACGGGGCAAAGCCCCGCCGATGAAGACGCGGACAGGGGCCGCGACGCTAAGCGCGTCCTTCCCCGCGCGTCGCCGCTTTTCTTGCAGAGAGGCCGAATCGCTAACGCGCAGACAGCGCCAAAATTGGTTTGCCGCTTACTCACGGCGGCGAAAGCCGATCCGCGCACCGAGAAGATTCGCAACGCCGACCATTACGAATCGAAAGCCATTCGGACCGAACCGCTACCCTCAGACCGTCCGAACCCCGCGCCCACAAAGGCTTCGACACGGTCCGAGCAAGTCCGCCGAAGCCCGCCGTCCGCTTCGCGAACGATTATTCGTTTCAACGGGACAGTGTTTTCACCTATAGGGTATTTATCGGAATGCTCCTAATGACTTACGTTCTAGGTCGAGTCAAAGCCTGGAACAATGCCATGACAGCCTTTTCGAAAAGAGCGGACCCGTGGTCACAGACGGTTCACCAGCTCGAAGTGATCCCAGCCGACACCGGCCGCACCGCCCCCTCCCAGCGCACCGCGCGCGCCGAAAGCACCTTCGTCGAACGTCTCACGCGCGACTGGAATCGCGCGCATCCGCAGCCATCGACGGCGCGCCTGCCGTATCCGCAAGCCATCGTCCGCGTGATCGAGCGCCCGAGCAGCGCGACCGCGCTCGTCTACTGGTCCGATCCCGGCACCTGCCATTACGGCTATCAAGGCTGGCGAGCGACGACCGCCACCGCGGACGGCGTCTGCTCGCTGTCCGGAATACCGATTCATCGCGGAGATCAGGTGTATCGGCCGTCGCAACGCGATCCGAAACCGCAGAACGCGTCCGCGATGATTCTCGCCGCCGCCATGCCTCGGAATGAGGAAGTCGAAGCCGACGTCCACGGCTGACCCCGACGCGCGCGAGGCCGTAACTGCGGATAGCGGTCAGTAGCCGACCGTAAACCGCTGCCTGATGTGCGCGCCGCGCTGGAATTCGTCGAGGAACGCGATCGCGAAATCGTCGAAGGAAATCCAGCTTCGGCCGGTGCTGTCGACGAGCAGTTCGTCCACGCCGAGCCGAAATCGCTGCGTCCGCGGCCCGCTGACGAACTCCGCCGACGGCGAAACGAAAGTCCAGTTCAGTTCGCGGTCGCGGCGCAGCGCGTCGAGGAACGCGGCTCCGGCCGTCGCTTCCGCGCGATACGCCTCTGGAAAGTCGGGCGAATCGAGAATGCGCTGGCCCGGCGCCGCATAGAGGCTGCCCGCGCCGCCCACCACCAATAGCCGCTCCACGCCCGCCCCCTTCACCGCGCCGACGATCGCGCTTTCCGGCACGCTCGCGAAGCGCGTTGCGCTGAAAACGGCGTCGTGACCGGCGAGCGCATCGGCGAGCGCGGCGGTATCGAGCGCATCGACGCTTTTTGCGGTGACACCGTCACGCGCCGCGAGCTTCGATACGTCGCGTGCGAGCGCCGTCACGGTGTGTCCGCGCCGCAACGCTTCTTGCGTGAGCCGGCTGCCGACATTGCCGGTTGCGCCGATGATCGCGATTCTGCTCATGCTCGTTCTCCTCGCTTTTTACCGTGCGCGCACGGGCATTTTCGCGCGCACAGCGGTTCTTCCACTCGAAAAGGAATGGCAGTTTCAATGGCGAACGCATCGCATTCATGCTCGTTATTGGGTGAATGCGATAACCGTGATTTCGGGCGCCCGCATTACCGGCCGCTTCGCCGAACCGCACGCAAGCTATCTGTCACGCAATTACCGCGCCGGATTTGCGCGTCGCCGCCGATAACCGAATCGCGCCGTCATAACGAAAACGCGCAGTGAACGCTCCGCGCCGCCATTAAACTGTAGGCCCCGCGCTCTTGCGAAGCGCGTCCCGACGGCGAATACCGGCGCGCCGGACGCATTCGTTTCGGAAGGGTTTCCAATGGACGTCGTCAATTTGTCATGACAGTTGGTTATCTTGCAGGTCCTCGCCGCTCCATTACCGGAAGGAGTAAACCGTGAAGAATCCGCAATTGCAGGGTGCCATCGAGGGACGCGACAATCCGGCTGGCGAAACCGCCTACGAGCCGGTTCCGCTTGGCGCGGCACCCGCTGAGTCAGCCGACGAAGCCGGCTACTCCGATTCGCTGGACATCCCGCTGAATTACGGCATCGTGATGGACGCTGTCAGGGACGCGGTCCGCGCAAATCCCTGAAGCGTTCGATCGTTCAAAGACTAGCGCCCCGACCGGGGCGTTTTTTTTTGCGCGATCGTTATTCGATCAAGACCGGCGCATCGAATATCGAATACATGGGACGCACGCGCCTTTTCACCTAGGATGTAAAAAGTCGAGACGCCGCGCGACGGCAATGTCGCCTGTGAGGGTCGAACCGATGCGCGCGGCGCCCTGCGCGTCGGCAGGACGGAGCGTCATGAGTTCCAGTTTCAAGAATCGGCGCGAGGCTGGCCGCGAGTTGGCCGCGCTGCTATCGCACTATGCGGGCCACGGCGACGTCATCGTTCTCGGCCTGCCGCGCGGCGGCGTGCCTGTCGCGTTCGAAGTGGCGCGCGCGCTCGGCGCGGCGCTCGACGTGCTCCTCGTGCGCAAACTGGGCGTGCCATCGCAGCCGGAACTCGCGATGGGCGCCATCGCTTCCGGCGATGCGTTCTATCTGGATCAGCGCATCGTCGATTATGCGGGCGTGAGCCAGCCCGAACTCGACGCCGTGATCGAACGGGAGCGCGCCGAACTGCAACGGCGCGCGTCGCTGTATCGCGGGCCGCGTCCGTCGCTCGATACGGGCGGCAAAGTGGCGATCCTCGTCGACGACGGCATGGCGACCGGCGCAACCATGCGCGCCGCCGCGATGTCGCTGCGCCACGGCAATGCGCCGCCCGCGCGCATCGTGGCCGCGCTGCCCGTTGCACCGATGGACGCCGACACGCGTCTCGCGGACGTGGTCGACGAATTCGCGTGCGTGTTGCGCCCGTATCACTATCTCGGCGTCGGCCAGTTCTATGTCGACTTCGACCAGACGAGCGACGACGAAGTGCGCGCGCTGCTAAAGCCGGGCGCTTCCTAACGCGTCCACGGCGCGTCGCCGCTGGCCTGCGCGAGGCCGTACTTCTCGCGCGCCGCGCGCAGCACGGAACGCTCGATTGCGCCGTCGTCCACGAGCGCCTTCAACGCCGCCAGCACGATCGCCACGCGGTCAACCTCGAAGAACGCGCGCAGCGACTGGCGCGTGTCGCTGCGGCCGAAACCGTCGGTGCCGAGCGTCACGTAGCGGCGCGGCACGTGCGCGCGGATCAGTTCCGGCAGCGCGCGAACGTAGTCCGTCGCGGCGATCACCGGCCCGCGCGATGCGTCGAGCGCACGCGTGACGTAGGGCGCGGGCGCATCCTCGGAAAGGCGCCCGAGACGCTCGCACGCCGCGCCGTCGCGATGCAGTTCCGTAAAGCTCGTCACGCTCCACACCGCAGCGCGGATGTTCCAGTCGGCGTCGAGCATCGCGCGCGCGGCGATCGCTTCGTTCAGGATCGCGCCGGAGCCGAGCAGCTGGACCTGCGCACCGGCGGCGGCATCGCCGGGCGTCAGGCGGTACATGCCGCGCAGGATGCCTTCGCGCGTCGCGGCGTCGAGCGTGCCGCCCGGCGCGGACGGCTGCGCGTAGTTCTCGTTCGTGACGGTCAGGTAATAGAACACGTCGTTCTGGCGCTGCATCATGTCCTGCATGCCTTCGTCGACGATGGCCGCGACTTCATACGCGAACGCGGGGTCGTAGGCGCGGCAGTTCGGAATCGTCGATGCGCTCAAATGGCTCGTGCCGTCCTGATGCTGCAAGCCTTCGCCGCCGAGCGTCGTGCGCCCCGACGTCGCGCCGACGAGAAAGCCGCGCGAGCGCTGGTCCGCCGCCGCGAAGATCAGGTCGCCGATGCGCTGAAAGCCGAACATCGAGTAGTAGATGTAGAACGGGAGCATCGGCAGGTCATGCACGCTATAGGACGTAGCCGCCGCGATCCACGACGAGATCGCGCCCGCCTCCGAGATGCCCTCTTCCAGAATCTGGCCGCGCGTGTCCTCGCGGTAATAGAGCATCGAGCCCATGTCCTCCGGCTCGTATAACTGGCCGAGCGGCGAATAGATCCCGACCTGCCGGAACAGGTTCGCCATGCCGAAGGTGCGCGCCTCGTCCGCGACCACGGGCACGATGCGCGGCCCGAGCGCCGCGTCTTTCATCAGGCTGCCGAGCATGCGCACGAACGCCATCGTCGTGGACATTTCCTTGCCGGCGGTGTCGAGCGCGAACTGCGCCCATGTGCCGAGCGCGGGCGGCGCGATCGGCTGCGACGCCTTCGCGCGGCGGCGCGGCAGATAGCCGCCGAGCGCCGCGCGCCGTTCGTGCAGATAGCGCATTTCGGGCGCATTCGCGGCGGGCTTGTAGAACTTGAGCGCTTCGACGTCCGCATCGGAAAGCGGCAGGCGGAAGCGATCGCGAAACGCCTTGAGGTCGTCGAGATCGAGCTTCTTTTGCTGATGCGTCGTCATGCGGCCCTGCCCGACCGTGCCCATGCCGAAGCCTTTCATGGTCTTCGCGAGGATGACGGTCGGCTGCCCCTTGTGCGCGAGCGCCTTCGCGTAAGCCGCGTGCAGCTTGCGCACTTCGTGGCCGCCGCGCCGCAGACGGTCGATGTCTTCATCCGACATATGCGCGACGAGCGCGGCGAGTTCCGGGTTCTGGCCGAAAAAACGCTCGCGGTTGTAGCGGCCGTCGTTGGCGGAAAAGGTCTGGAACTGGCCGTCGACGGTATGCGCGAACGCGCGCAGCAACGCGCCGGTGCGGTCGCGCGCGAAGAGCGCATCCCAGTCCGATCCCCACAGCACCTTGATGACGTTCCAGCCCGCGCCCGTGAACTGCGCTTCGAGTTCGTCGACGATGCGCCCGTTGCTGCGCACGGGACCGTCGAGCCGTTGCAGATTGCAGTTGATGACGAAAACGAGATTGTCGAGCCGCTCGCGCGACGCCAGCGACAGCGCGCCGATCGATTCCGGCTCGTCCATTTCGCCATCGCCGAAAAAGCCCCAGACCTTGCGGCCTTCGGTCTCTTTCAGCCCGCGATTCTGCAAATAACGCATGAAGCGCGCTTGGTAAATCGAGTTGATCGGCCCGATGCCCATGGAGCCGGTCGGGAACTGCCAGAAATCGGGCATCAGCCACGGATGCGGATAGGAACACAGTCCCGGTCCCGCGATCTCGCGGCGGTAATGCTCGAGATGCGCTTCGTCGAGAAAGCCTTCGAGATACGCGCGCGCATAGACACCCGGCGACGAATGCGGCTGGAAGTAGACGAGATCGCCGCCGTCGGCATCGCCGGCTGCGCGAAAGAAGTGGTTGAAGCCGACTTCGAAGAGATCGGCTGCGGACGCATAGCTCGCGATATGGCCGCCGAGTTCGCCATAAGCGCGGTTCGCGCGTACGACCATGGCGAGTGCGTTCCACCGCAGCACGGCGGCGAGCTTTTCCTCGATATCGAGATTGCCCGGATACGGCGGCTGTTCGCCGACCGCGATGGTGTTCGCATAAGGCGTCGCCCGCGCCCGCGCCGATTCGACGCCGACCGACAGCGCATGCTCCGCGAGCCGGTCGAACAGATACTGCGCGCGCGCCTTGCCGACGTGCGCGACGACGGCATCGAGCGCCTCCAGCCATTCGGCGGTTTCGGCGGGATCGCTGTCTTCGCGACCGCGCGCAAGGGAGAGAATCTGGCTGGTTCCGCTCGACAAGTCCGTCATGGCGTGGCTCCGCTGGCCTGGCTGGCTTTTGATGAGATCGTCAAGCATATCCAGTCCCGCACAGAATGTGCGTCTCATTTGGCTGTCCGCGCGCTTTGCGATAGTGTGTTTATTCTGCGAAAGCCTCTTTATCAGGAATATTCAGACTATGAGTTCGCAAGCGAAGCAGCGCCTGGACCGCATCGACATCGGCATTCTCAACGCGCTTCAGCAGGACGCGCGCATCACCAATTCCGAACTGGCGCGCGCGGTCAATCTTTCGCCGACGCCGTGCTTCAACCGCGTGCGCGCGCTCGAAAAGGCCGGGCTGTTCAGGCAGCACGTCACGCTTTTGAGTCCGGAAGCCCTCGGCCTGAGCATCAACGTGTTCATTCAGGTGAGTCTGGAAAAGCAGATCAAGGACGCGCTCGCGCGTTTCGAGCAGGCAATCAGCGAGCGCCCCGAGGTCATGGAGTGTTATCTGATGACGGGCGATGCCGACTATCTGCTGCGCGTCGTGCTGCCGGACGTGGCGGCGCTCGAGCGCTTCATTCTGGAGCGGCTCACGAAGATGCCGGGCGTGGCGAACATCCGGTCGAGCTTCGCGCTCAAGCAGGTGCGCTACAAGACGGCGCTGCCGCTGCCCGCGTCGGGGATGACGCTGCCGGAACCCAAGGACGAAAAAGAGGACTGGACGTGAATAAACCGAAGGCCTCCGCGAACGGAAGCCTTCGGCTATGAAGTCACGCGCCCGCTAGACGAGCGGCGGCGACCTTATGCGGAGATGGTGATATCCACGGTCGTGTTGGTCGACGACGTGCTCGACGCCTTCGCCGTGCCGCCAGCGATGTTTGCGTGGACCAGGGCTGCGCGATCGATTTTTTGCATGATAGTTTCTCGTGTGTGTGGTTGGAAAAGGGGGTGCCGCGCGACGGCAGCGTGATCCGGCGGCTTACGCCGTGATCGTGATCGTGACGTTGGTGTTCGACGTCGACGTGCTGGACGCCTTGGCCGTGCCGCCTGCGATGTTTGCCTGAACCAGTGCAGCGCGTTCGATCTTTTGCATGTGAAGCCTCGGTTGAAGAGAGTATGGAAAGAGTGGCACTGCGTTGCGCGCCACCCGCATTCAGCCATCCCGCCGATGAGGTTAGTCGTGCGAACCGATTCCACGGCGACACGATGACCGAGCGCGAGGAAGTCTAGCGAAGCGCGGATCGAAATCCCACGCCGAAAATTCCTAACTATCGCTCGGAGCGTCGCCATTCCTATGACACGGCGGCAAACAGCGGGCCGCCCGGCAACGCCCGCTTCGACATGCTTGGTCAAAAGCAGCAAAATGACGTTTTCGGCAATCATCGCTCGGGGACTCATGACATTCGACACTTCACTTCGCGCGCCTTCCTGGCAAACCATCGTCGAGACGGCTGAGCGCGCGGTCGCGTGCGGCGCGCTGCGAACGTTCGATACGGTGCCGCGCATCATCGAGGACGGCGGCGTGTCCTTTCTCGTGCGGCAAGCGGCGAATCTCGCGCGCAAGGAAGAGGCCGCCAAGCTCGCCGCGAAGTCGGCAGCGGATGCCGCAAGCGAATGGCGCGATCCGTTCTCGCCGTGCGAACCGGCGTTGCGCGTCGGCGATATCGGCGAGCGGCATCTTCTGCTGCTCAACAAGTTCAACGTGCTCGCGCGGCATCTGCTCGTCGTGACGACGCAGTTCGAGCCGCAGGAAGCCCTGCTCGATGCCGACGATTTCGGCGCGCTCCTCGCGTGCCTGCGCCAATTCGACGGCCTCGGTTTCTACAACGGCGGCGCGGTCGCTGGTTCCAGCCAGCCGCACAAGCACATGCAAGTCGTGCCGCTGCCGATCGACGGCCACGCCGTGCCGATCGAACCGGCTGTCGCCGGCGCGCGTAACGGGGCGCTCTTTCGCGTGCCGGCGCTCGCGTTCGAGCACGCGGCGGCCTGGCTCGGCGATGCATCGCGCGTCACGCCGGAATATGCGCGCGAGACGTATCGCGCGCTGCTCGGGGCGATCGGCGTCGAGGCGCTCGACGTGGCCGGGGCCGCGCATCAGTCGGCGCCGTACAACCTGCTCGTCACGCGTCGCTGGATGCTCGCCGTGCCGCGCACCGTAGCCGAAGTCGAAGGCATCGCGATCAATGCGCTCGGCTTCGCCGGCTCGCTGTTCGTGCGCGACGACGCCGCGCGCCGCATCGTGGAAACGCTCGGACCGATGACGCTGCTCGCACGCGCATCGCGCCCGGACGCACGCCCCGCGCGGCCTTGAAAAGCGCTGGCGCAGCCCGCAAGTCGGCTCTCGAACCTTCGGAGTCCATCATGGGAAGCCGCCCTCGCTTCATCGACGATCTTGCACGCGGCGCGCAAGAAACGTCGCCACGGTCGCAGTCAACGCCGCAGCCGCTCGATGACATCGCGCTCCTCGACGCCTATTCGCGCACCGTGATCGGCGCGCTCGAGCGCGTGCAGCAGGCCGTCGCGTTCATCGCCGTCGAGCGCGAACTCGCCGATGCTCACGGCGCGCGCCGCCACGCGGGCGGCACCGGCTCGGGCTTCATCTTCACGCCGGACGGGTATCTGCTGACCAATAGCCACGTCGTTCACGGCGCGACGCGCATCACCGTGACGCTCGCCGACGGCGCGCGCTTTCACGCCGATCTCGTCGGCGACGATCCCGGCAGCGATCTCGCGGTGCTGCGCATCGGTTCGCCGGAGCCGCTGCCGCATGTCGAGCTTGGCGAGTCCGGCAGCCTGCGCGTCGGCCAGATTGCGATTGCGGTCGGCAATCCGCTCGGTCTCGCGCAGACGGTGACGACGGGCGTCGTGTCCGCGCTCGGGCGCTCGTTGCGCTCGACATCGGGCCGCATGATCTACGACGTGATCCAGACCGACGCCGCGCTCAATCCCGGAAACTCGGGCGGGCCGCTCATCAACTCGGCGGGACAGGTCATCGGCGTTAATACGGCCATTATTTCGGGCGCGCAGGCCATCTCCTTCGCGACGGCCATCGACACGGCCAAGTGGGTCATCATGCAGATCTTCGCGTATGGCCGCGTGCGGCGCGCGTACATCGGCGTGGCCGGGACGACCGCGCCCGTGTCGCGGCGCGTGCAGCGGTATTTCGGGCTTGCGTCCGCGAGCGCGGTGCATGTTATGGAGGTCGTCAAAGGCAGTCCGGCTGCGCTCGGCGGCCTGCGCACCGGAGACCGCATCGTCGCGGTGGACGATGCGAGCGTCGATAGCGTCGATGGACTTCAGCGCACGCTCGACGCATCGCGCATCGAGCGGGCCGTGAAAATCGCCGTGCTGCGCGGCGCTCGGAAGCTCGACATCGACGTGACGCCTGTCGAGCAGACTGGCTGAATGCAACAGACGCGACCGTGGCTCGCAGGCGGCGGCATTCGTCCCGATGCCTGCCGCCCTAGAGCGCGCTTATTGGTTCACTGCGTCCGGTCTCCTTGCGCCTGCTCTCTTCCGTTCCCTAGCCGGTTCCTGGTTGCATGCCGCCGCTGGCGGCATCGCGCCACATCCTTGCAGTGCTAAACGTTCCCGCGCAATGGTTTATTCCGAAAGGCGCGCGCGGGTCAGGCCCACCGTTTGCGCTAGACAGAATGTTCTGGTGACTATGTGCGCTAGCAGCCGGTCAGGATCGCCACGATCCTGCCTAATGATGGAAGCAGCAGGCGCACGAACGGGTCACCGTTCGGCCAGCCTGCCCTACGGGGAAGGTCCCAAGGTCCGTTGAGAACCAAGTAAAAGGGATTGCCATGATCAAGCACAACAACAACCATTCCGTACCGCGCCGCCAGGCGTTTCGATGCAGCGGCCAGCAACTCGACGCCATCATGCGGTTCGCCGAAGAGCGAAAGCTCGACGAGCAGCCGCTGCAATGGGTCGTCGCGCAATACTGCCGTTCTCGCGCGAAGGCCGCGTAATCGCGCGTGGCCCGCGCGTCACTGCCCTGACACCGCACGCTGCCTGAGCACCCAGATGGCCGTCGGGACGGCGTAGTAGGCGCTCACATTGCCGGTCACGAGCTTGCCGGTGAGTTGGATGCGCGTGTTTTCGGCGGGTTCCGCGTCGATGATCTGAACCATCGATACATTCGATTGCTGCTTCGCGCCCTGCCCCGTGGTGCCCGCCGTGCCTGCAGTGCCCGTGACGCCGCTCGCGACGCAGATGGGACTCGCCAGCGACAGCACCAGCGCGGGCTTCGCGGACGCGTCGGCCTGATGCGTGGCCTGGTGCGTGACCGTGCCTTCGAGCGTGACGACATCGCCGTCGCTATAACACGGCGCCGCCCAAGCCGAACTCGCGCCTGCCGCCAGCAGCAGGACGATGCACGCGCACGCTTTCCCCGTCATTCGAGCCTCGCGAGGGGCGCGCCGCAACGCACGCGCCGACTATTTCCGAAAAGAGAAGCCCACACTTTAGGGCATGTCCGATGGGGTCGCAACCCGGCCAAATCGGCCAATTTTTTGTCGGATGACGTTTCGTTTATTGGCTTTCGGGTACGAACGTTGCTGCTATCTTATGAAGATCCAACACCGCGCACGTCTCGCGAAGCGCTGCGTCGTTCGATCCGTTCATCCGACGCCCGCACGCCCGACGATAAGCGCACGCTTTAACGGCTCGCGTCCGCGCGCGCCGTGGGAGGGCGACGATGAAGCAGGCAGCACATCTCGAAGCAAATCAGGTGATCGTAGGCGTGTTCACGTCTTATCGCGATGGACACGAAGCATTGCGGGCCTTGCAGCTCGCGGGACTTTCGCGCGACGAAGCGCATTTGTATCGGGCGGGTCACGGCGACAAGATGCTCGACGCCTTCCCGCTGCCCTCTCACGAGGAAGACGAAGCGGAATATGTGGCGCACGGCGAGCATCAGGGCGTGGTCGGCGCGCACAACCGTTTCGTGCCGCGCGAGCCGCCGCAGCAGCGGCCCGTCATGCCTTCGGCATCGAATGACTCGTGCCGCGAGCGCACTTTGCTCATCATCAGGATGACGGATCAAATCGAACCCAGCGCAATCGGCGACATGTTGCACGAACACGGCGCGATTGCCGTGAAAGATCCGGCCGGGCACTGGCGGTTTTCTCCTTACAGGAATTCCGCGAGCGCCTGAACGCCCCGACACCGCCGGAGACGACACGCAGCGGTCAATGCACGCGCCGATGCGCGGGCGGGCCGCTGTCGGCGCCGCGCGTTTGTTCGTCATCGCGATCAGCGCCTTCGTCCGCTTCCTGCGCCTCCTCCGCTTCCTGCCTCGCGAGGCGCATCGCTTCCTGCGCGGTGGATGCCCGCAGCGCGCGGCATCGCGCCGAATGCCGCAACGTGGCGAGCAGACGCATCACTTCTCTCGGTCTCGTTCTCATCGTCGCCTCCGCGTGGAGCAGTTGAGAAACGACTTTAAGTCTAGGCAGCAAATGGCCGAAGACAAGGCCTTCGATGAAATAATCGCGCGCCGCATTCGCGCTTCTCCGGTGCGCGCGCACGACATGTTTGCGTGAACCGTCCGGTTAAAAGAGTGCCGTGACGCGCCTGCAACAGTGCGGAAAAGAACTTTACTGTCGCCTTGCCAGCCCGGTGCGTTGTCCGCAGAATGCAAGCAACGGCTTAAAAAAGCTGCTTTCGATCACGGAAGTCAACCGCGGAGATTCGATGGCGACCCTGGAAGGTAAAGCGCGTTTCGGTTTCGATACCGATAACACGAGCGCCGGCATCGCCATCATGATTCTCACGACCGCGGCATTCGCGGCAAGCGATTCCACCGTCAAGCTGATCGGCGCCGCCGTTCCCATCGTCGCGCTGCTGTGGGTGCGCTATCTCTTTCAGATGATCGTGCTCGGCGTCTGGCAAGCGCGGCGCGGCGCGTTCGGACTCTTTCGCACCGGCAGCGTGAAGCTGCAAGTCGTGCGCGCGTTGCTCCTTCTTGCCAATTCCGCGTGCACGTTCGCCGGCTTGCGCTATCTGCCGCTTCCCGTCAGCACGTCGCTTGCGATGCTCGCCCCGCTCATCTCGACGCTGCTCGCCGCGCTCGTCCTCAAGGACGACGTGCCGCGCAGCAAATGGGCGATGGTCGTGCTCGGCTTCATCGGCATGCTGCTCGTCGTGCGGCCGGGCGGCAGCGCGTTTTCGTGGACGGTGATCTTCCCCATCGCGTCGGCAACCACGTTCGCGTGCTTTCAGGTGGTATCGAGCCACCTGTCGCGCGTCGACGACGCCATCACCACGAACTTTCTCACTGCGCTCGTCGCGACGGCCGTGCTGTGCGTGCTGGTGTGGATGGATCAGGCACAGCTCATGCCGGAACTGGCGCGCGTCGGAGCGGGAAGCTGGCTGCTGGTTGCATTCATGGCGACAATGGCGACCGGCGGCCAGGCGCTCATGCTTCAGGCGCTGCGCCGCGCCCCGCTTTCCGTGCTGACGCCGTTCTCCTACGCGCAGCTCGCTTTTGCGTCGTGCTTTAGCTGGCTGCTATTCGGGCAAGTGCCGGATTTCTGGATGACCATCGGCATGTGCGTCATTGCGGCAAGCGGAATCGGCACGGTGCTGATGCACGGTCGCAAACCCGTGCAGGCGTGAAGCCGCCGTACTACAGCGCCGTTGTGTCTGCCTGATCGTGTCAGCCCGAAAGACGCGGCAATCAGAAGAGATTCAGCACGCCGAGCTTTGACCGGTGCAAAGCCAGTGCACGTCGACATCGAGCGCATTCGCAATGCGATTGAACGCGTGGAGTGGCGGAACGGTAATGCCGCGCCGCCAGAATTGCACGTCGTGTTCGGTTACGTCGACCCATCTGGCCGCTTTCGCCGAACTGACGTTTGCTTTTTGCATCGCGCGGTCAAGGCGCGCGGCCATTGCTCGCCGCAGGACATTGTCTTCGTGACTGCGTTCAAGGTGTCCGATGGTTTGGGTATGTCGGCCCATTTCTGCTTCAACTCTCTCGATTATATTTTCGCCGTTCAGCGCCGGCTGATATTCGCGCAGCTGCGAATCATACGGAGTAAGGATGACGCGTCAGTGACACGTTCCGGCGACCGCGCTGCGTTGTGAGAGCGAGATTCTTTCAACTGCATGCACACGCGTCAAGTGGGGAAACATCGCATCCGGTAAAGCTGACTTTAGGTGTTTACCCGTTGGAGTTTGCTGTCACCGCGCATTTATCGTTTGCGGATACGATCGTTCGAACAGAACTCTGCCTTATACATATTAATAATGTATTAATAACGAGCTCGGTTTCAAAATCCGCATCACCCGAGCCGCCATTATTCATTATCAAAACCGCAGGCGAAATTCGAATTGACAGCGAATCTGTTTTCTTTAGAATGACTTGTTCGCTGCACCGCACAAATCCATGCGGATTATTAAAAGCCAACTTCATATGGAGTCGAGCATGAGCAGTCTCGCGCCGGAACAACTTCTCGCATCCCAACAGGCTGGACTGGACGCCACTTTCGGACTTGCCACGCAAGCGGTCCAGGGCTTCGAAAAGCTGATCGACCTCAACGTTCGTACGCTGAGAACCGCGCTCGCCGAGCAGCAGGAACTCGTCGGCAAGACCTTCACGGTTCGCGACGTGCAGGAGTTCTTCGCGCTGCAGAACGCGCAGATTCAACACAACGCTCAGCGCACGCAAACGTACTGGCAAAACGTCAGCCAGATCGCGACCGACGTGCGCGGCGCGTATCTTCAGGCCGCGCAGGATCAACTCGCGAAGTCGCAGCGCAATGCGCAGGCGTTCGTCGAGAGCTTCGTGAGCAGCGCGCCGGCGGGCAGCGATGCGGTCGTGTCGGCGTGGAGATCGGCAATCGACGCGGCCACGCAATCCGCGAATTCCGCTTACGAAGCCGCGCGCAGTTCCGCGCGCCAGGTCGTCGAGGCCGCGCAAAGCGATGCCGGGAACACGGCGGTCACCGCCGTCGCGCCGAGCCAGCCCGCGCCGGCAGAAGCGCCGGTTCCGGCCGTGCGCGTCGTGCCCGGCAAACCGGCTGGCTCCAAGAAGTAACGGCCATCGCAGGCGGACGCCCGTCCGCCTCGCTTCCCTAGCCCGAAAACACCGTCAGCACCAGTTCGTGCGATCGGCCTATCCATACGGCCGAATCGCGGTGATCGCGCAGTTCGTCGCCCGTGTTGGGATGCAGGAAAACATCGAGCGCGCCGTGGTTGAGCGCGAGCCATTCGAGCATCGGCGCAAGCAGTGCACGGCCGAACCCGAGTTGGAACGACCAGCACGGATGCGGTCCCACGGTGCGTTCATGAAATCGCCCGAGCATCAGCGCGCCGCCTGCCAATTCGCCCGCAAAGCGTTCTGAGACAAGCCGCCTCAGGTCCCAGGCGGCATCGCGGCTGTCGGCGTCGAAGTAGACATGCGCGTGCCAGCTCGATATGTCGGATGTATCCGCTGCGTGCATCGTTTCACTCCTGCGCGGCAATGTCGGGCGTTCATTTTAGCGAACGCGTCAATACGCGCCGCCGCCGCCCATGCTTCCGCCCGATGACCGGTTGTACGACGAAGATCCGCCTCCGCCTTCCGTCTGGCATCCGGCAAGCGATGCCGCAAGCAACGCAAACACAATCGCTACGATTCTAGCGAGTTTCATGACGGGCCTCCCGGTCAGGTCGACGACGCCACGCGGCGCCGTTTCTCCCTAAACGCGCCGCGCGGCTGCGATATTCCCGCATGCTAGACTACTGTACATGCGTACAGTCTCCGAGCCCGCCTACACCGTCGCCGTGCGCGCGCTATGCGAGTTCACCGCGAAACAGGGCGATCTCGACCTGCGGTTCACGCCGACGCCCACGGCACAGGAAGGCATGGCAGGCCACGTCGCCGTGACGAATCGCCGGTCGGCGGGTTATCTGAAGGAAATCGCACTCAGCGCAAACTACGGGCCGCTTTGCGTGCGCGGGCGCGCCGACGGCTTCGATCCCGCCGCGAACCGGTTGGAGGAAATCAAGACGCATCGCGGCAAGCTGGAGTCCATGCCGCAGAATCACCGGCATCTTCACTGGGCGCAGGCGCGTGTCTATGGGCATCTGATGTGCCGGAAGCTCGGGCTGGAAAGTATCGAGATCGCGCTCGTTTATTTCGATATCGTCGATCAAACCGAAAGTGTGCTCGCCGAAACACAGACGGCTGCCGCGCTGAAGGAACACTTCGACCGCCAGTGCGAGCGGTTCATCGCGTGGGCCGAGCAGGAAATGCGGCACCGCGCGGACCGCGATGCGTCTCTTTCGGCGCTCGCCTTTCCGCACGACGCCTTTCGCCCCGGCCAGCGCGCGCTCGCGGAAGCGGTGTATCGCGCGGCGATGTCGCAACGCTGCCTCGTCGCACAGGCGCCGACCGGCATCGGCAAGACCGTCGGCACGCTTTTTCCGCTGCTGAAGGCGTGGTCCGCGCAGCAACTCGACAAGATCTATTTCCTGACCGCAAAGAGCGCGGGCCGGCAACTCGCGCTCGATGCGCTCACGACGCTCGGCGCGCGCGCAAGCGAGCCGCTGCGCGTGGTTGAACTCGTCGCCCGCGACAAGTCGTGCGAGCACCCCGACCGCTCCTGCCACGGCGATTCGTGCCCGCTCGCGCGCGGCTTCTACGACCGGCTGCCGGCTGCGCGCGCCGCCGCGCTCGAACGCGCGCATCTCGACCGCGCCTCGGTGGCCGACACCGCGCGCGAGCACGCCGTCTGTCCGTACTATTTGAGCCAGGAATTGTCGCGCTGGGCGGACGTGATCGTCGGCGACTACAACTATTACTTCGACACGAGCGCCATGCTCTTCGCGCTCGCGGAAGCGAACCGCTGGCGCGTGGCGGTGCTCGTCGACGAGGCGCACAACCTCGTCGACCGGGCGCGCGGCATGTATTCCGCGACGCTCGACCAGGCGGCGTTCAGCGCGATGCGCCGCGCCGCGCCGCCGGTTTTCGGCAAGACGCTCGCGCGCGTGGCGCGCAGTTTCAGCGACGCGAGCCGCGATCAGCACGCGGCGGGCATCGGGTACGCGGCGCACGCCGAACCGCCCGCGAAGCTGCTGACGGCGCTCGGGCAGGCGGTATCGTCGATGACGGAAACGCTCGCCGAGCAGCCGGACGTCTTCACGCCCGATGTCCTGCGCTTTTATTTCGATGCCGTGCATTTCACGCGCATCGCCGAACGGTTCGGCGCGCATTCGATGTTCGACATCGCGCTCGCCGGCAAGCGCCAGGCGTCGTTCTGCCTGCGCAACGTGATTCCCGCGCCGCACCTTGCACCGCGCTTCGCCCGCGCGCATACCGTTGCGCTTTTTTCCGCGACGCTCACGCCCGCGCACTTCTACGCCGACACGCTCGGCGTGCCCGCGACGGCCGTGCGAATCGACGTGGAATCGCCGTTCAGCGCGGATCAACTCGACGTGCGCGCCATCGCCGACGTCTCGACGCGCTTTCGCGACCGCGCGCGCTCGGTGGAGCGCATCGCGGATCTGATCGCCGCGCAGTACCTCGACGCGCCGGGCAATTACCTGAGTTTTTTCAGCAGCTTCGACTATCTGGCGCAAGTCGCGTCGGCGCTTGGCGAACGCCATCCGTCGATTCCGATTTGGCAACAATCCCGCGCGATGAGCGAAGCCGCGCAGCAGGCATTTCTCGGGCGATTCGAAGAGGACGGGCGCGGCATCGGCTTCGCGGTGCTCGGCGGCGCGTTCGGCGAGGCGATCGATTTGCCGGGCACGCGGCTCATCGGCGCATTCGTCGCGACGCTCGGGTTGCCGCAACTGAATCCGGTGAATCAGGAGATGAAGGCGCGCATGCACGACGCGTTCGGCGAAGGCTACGCGTACACCTATCTCTTTCCCGGCCTTCAGAAGGTCGTGCAGGCGGCGGGCCGCGTGATTCGCGGACCGCAAGATCGCGGCGTGCTGTATCTCATCGACGACCGTTTCGCGCATGCCGAAGTGCGGCGGCTCCTGCCGGCGTGGTGGAACGTCAAGGTGCTGCGCAAGAGCGCTGCATGAGCACGACACGTCGGGCACTGCTCTTGCTGGATGACGGCACCCACAAGCCGGACGTCAGAAAGTCCGGCACACATAAGGAGAAGCCACATGTCCACCGCACAGAACCCGCGTGACGCGCTGAAGATTCTCGAAGAAGACCATCGCGACGTCGAGCAGCTTTTCGAAGCCTTCGACCGCGCGCCGAAAGACGATCTCGAACGCAAGTCCACGCTGGTTCAGCGCGCCTGCGAGCTGCTGACGATTCATGCGATCGTCGAAGAGGAATTGCTGTATCCCGCCGCGCGCGAAGCGCTCGGCACCGACGACGAAAAGATCGACGTGGAAGAAGCCTACGTCGAGCACTTTCTCGTCAAGACGCTGATCGAGAAATTCACGCAGCTCAAGGCCGGCGAAGAAGGCTTCGATGCGACGTTCCGCGTGCTGAAGGAAAACGTGATGCATCACGTCGAAGAAGAGGAATCGCAGCTTTTCAAGGAAGTGCGCAAGACCGGACTCGATCTCGCGGCGCTCGGCGAAAAGATCGAGGCGCGCAAGACGGAACTGCAGAACCGCCTCACCGAAGTCGCGACGAAAACGGGAACGGACTCGGTGACGGGCAAATCCGCGGCCACCGCGGACTGAATTGCAGCGCAAGACCCGGAGTGCGTGAGCGGCATGCGCGGCGCACAGTCGAGCCACGCACACCGGGAGAAAAAGCGATGAAACGATTGGACAGCGCGCTCGCGCACGATGCGGGCGCGGATATCGTCGGGCGCATCGACGCGCTCGACTGGGCGGAAATCGAAACGCAACTGGATCTGCAAGGCTCGGCCATCGCGCCGGGCCTTTTTACGCGCGACGAATGCGCGGCGCTCGCCGCGCTGTACGACGACGATGCGCTCTTTCGCAGCCGCATCGTGATGGAACGCCACAGCTTCGGGCGCGGCGAGTACAAGTACTTCGCTTACCCGCTGCCGTCCGTACTCGACGACGTGCGCCGCGCGGCATATGCGCATCTTGCGCCGGTGGCGAATCGGTGGAACGAGGTGATGGGCGTCGAGACGCGCTTTCCGGCGGATCACGCCGCGTTCATCGAGCGATGTCATCGCGCCGGACAGACGCGCCCGACGCCGCTTTTACTGCGCTACGTTCCCGGCGACTACAACTGCCTGCATCAGGATCTCTACGGCGAGCACGTCTTTCCGATCCAGATGGCGATTCTCTTGTCCGCGCCGCAATGCGATTTCACGGGCGGCGAATTCGTGATGACGGAGCAGCGGCCGCGCATGCAGTCGCGCGTGGAAGTGGTGCCGCTCACGCAAGGCGATGCGGTGTTTTTCGCCGTGCATCAGCGGCCGGTGCAGGGCACGCGCGGCGCGTATCGCGTGAACATGCGCCACGGCGTGAGCCGTCTGCGTTCGGGCAGGCGCCATATGCTCGGCGTGATATTCCACGACGCGCAGTGAGCGCGCGCCTGGTTACTCGTTTTCGTCGAAGTAGTGCCCGAAGCGCGCCTGCTTCGTCTTGATATAGCGTTCGTTTTCCTCGCGCATCGGAATGGCGAGCGCGACGCGTTCGCTCACGGGAATGTCGTGCCTGAGCAGCGTGTCGAATTTCGACGGATTGTTGCTCATCAGCCGCACCGATTTCACGTTCATCGCGCGCAGGATGGCGGCGGCCGAATCGTACTCGCGGGCGTCGTCGGGAAGACCGAGATGCAGGTTCGCATCGACGGTATCGAGTCCCTGTTCCTGCAGCGCATACGCGCGGATCTTGTTCGCGAGGCCGATGCCGCGCCCTTCGTGCCCGCGCAGATAGAGCAGGATGCCGCGGCTTTCCGCGGCGATATAACGCAACGCGAGGTCGAGCTGTTCGCCGCAATCGCACCGATACGAGCCGAAGACGTCGCCGGTCACGCACTCGGAATGCAGGCGCGTCAGCACGGATTTGCCGTTGCCCACGTCGCCCATGACGAAGGCGATGTGCTCGACACCCGTCTCCTTCACGCGATAGACGTAAGAACCGAAAGTGCCGTAACGCGTCGGAATGGTGGCGGTCGCGGCCAGTTCGACGTCCGCGCATTCGGCGCATTCGCCGAAGCGGTGATGACTATCTTGCACGGCAAGCGTTGGAGAAACGGTTTTCATAAAGTCAATCAGCAAGTCCATGACGCCGGGAACGCGTGGCGCGATGCCCGGCCTGTCATGGTAAGGCGCATCGGGAAGGTTTGCAGATTGTCGCACGGCGCGCGCCGCCTTTACCCGATGCCCTCGCTGCTCACGCCTTTATGCCGGATTGTCGAACGTGCCGGGACTGCGGTCGGTGGCGCGCCATTCGGGCTTGCGCACCGGATCGGCGTTCTTCAGTGCGGCGCGCAAGGCGTCGGCATCGAGGTCCGCCGTGTAGACGGGCGTCGCGGGCTGCTGGCGCCATGAATCGTCGATTTCGCCGGCATCGACCGCATCGAAGCCGATTTCGTCGATCAGCTTCATCACGACCTGCTTCGCGCGATGATCGTCGCCCGCAACCGGAAGCGCGATGCGCCCGGGCGTGCCCGCGGGCTTGCCGTTCTTGCGCAGATGCGCCGCGTAGATATTGTTGAACGCCTTCACGACGGGCCGCCCGATCTGCTGCTCGACCCAGCGGCTTTCCGGCATGCCCTTTTCGATTTCCTCGATGCGCCCGTCGCGCTGCTGCGGATAGTAGTTGCCGGTATCGACGACCACCACGTTCGCCGGCACGCCCGCGAAGAGGTTCTTCGGCAGCCCCGGCACTTTCGCTTCCGGGATCGTCACGACGACGAGTTCCGCGCCCTTCACCGCCTCTTTCGCTTCGACGGCAACGGCGCCTGTCGTGCGCTCGACGTCGCGCAGGGACTCCGGCCCGCGCGAATTGGCGATGCTGACGTCGTGCCCGCACTGCGCGAACCGCTCCGCGAGAACCTGTCCGATGTTTCCCGCTCCAATGATGCCGATCTTCATAACCTCTCCTTGTTCGATGGCGGCCTGTCCCGGTACGCAAGCCCGATGCCGGGCCAAAGCAACGGCGAATCGACGCGATAGGCCAGATCAATTACAATGATAAAATCAATCCACTTCCAAGGATTGATAGTTTTAGTTCATACTTCACCTACTCCTTCAACACCACTGCAAGAGGAACTGGTAATGCCGATCATCAACAGCCAAGTCAAGCCGTTCAAGGCCACCGCATATCACAACGGCGAGTTCGTTACCGTCACCGACGAAAACCTGAAGGGCAAGTGGTCCGTGTTCGTTTTCTACCCGGCCGACTTCACGTTCGTCTGCCCGACGGAACTCGGCGATCTGGCTGATCGTTACGAAGAATTCAAGAAGCTGGGCGTCGAAATCTACGGCGTCTCGACCGATACGCACTTCACGCACAAGGCGTGGCACGACACGTCGGACACGATCGGCAAGATCAAGTATCCGATGATCGGCGACCCGACGCTCGCGATCTCGCGCAACTTCGACGTGCTGATCGAAGAAGAAGGCCTGGCGCTGCGCGGTACGTTCGTGATCAACCCGGAAGGCGAGATCAAGCTGTGCGAAGTCCACGACAACGGCATCGGCCGTGACGCGGGCGAACTGCTGCGCAAGGTGCAGGCCGCGCAATACGTCGCATCGCATCCGGGCGAAGTTTGCCCCGCCAAGTGGACGCCGGGCGCTGAAACGCTGACGCCGTCGCTCGACCTCATCGGCAAGATCTAAGCCTCGTCCCTCACGAGCGCTTGACCGGACTTGCCGCGCTCTGCGGCAAGTCCACAGAATCAAGACGTTTCCGACGCGGCGCCCGACGGCGCCGTGTCGGAACACGTCCGCACCATCCCAAGAACAACGTCACGGAACGGACAACGCCATGCTGGACGCCAACCTCAAGAATCAGTTGAAAGCCTATCTGGAAAAGGTCACCCGGCCCATCGAGCTCGTCGCCTTCCTCGACGACAGCGACAAGTCGCGTGAGCTGAAAAGCCTGCTCGACGAAATCGCTTCGCTGTCCACGCGGATCAGCGTCGTCGAGAAAGAGGACGCCGGCGCGCGCCGTCCGTCGTTCACCATCGGCGAACCGGGCAAGGCCGCGGGCATCCACTTCGCGGGCATCCCGATGGGCCACGAATTCACGTCGCTCGTGCTGGCGCTGCTTCAAACGGGCGGCCATCCGATCAAGCTCGACGACGCCACCATCGAGCAGATTCGCAATCTCGACGGCGACTATCAGTTCGAGACGTACTTCTCGCTGTCGTGCCAGAACTGCCCGGAAGTCGTGCAGGCGCTGAACGTGATGGCGATCATCAATCCGCGCATCCGGCACGTCGCGATCGACGGCGCGCTCTTCCAGAAGGAAGTCGAAGATCGGCAAGTCATGGCCGTCCCGACGATGTTCCTGAACGGCGAGAGCTTCGGCCAGGGCCGCAGCGGCGTGAAGGAAATTCTCGCGAAGCTCGACAGCGGTTCGGCCGCGCGCGCCGCGAAGGAACTGGAAAAGAAGCCGGTGTTCGACGTGCTGATCGTCGGCGGCGGTCCGGCTGGCGCGGCTGCCGCGATCTACTCGGCGCGCAAGGGCATTGCGACGGGCGTCGTCGCCGAGCGCTTCGGCGGCCAGGTGCTCGACACGATGGCGATCGAAAATTTCGTCTCCGTGCAGGAAACCGAAGGACCGAAGTTCGCGACGGCGCTCGAACAGCACGTCAAGAGCTATGAAGTCGACGTGATGGACGTGCAGCGCGCCGAAAAGCTGGTGCCGGGCCGCATCAACGAGGTGCATCTGGCGAGCGGCGCAGTGCTGAAGGCGAAGACGATCATTCTCGCCACAGGCGCGCGCTGGCGCGAAATCAACGTGCCGGGCGAGCGCGAATATCGCGGACGCGGCGTGGCGTACTGCCCGCACTGCGATGGCCCGCTCTTCAAGGGCAAGCGCGTTGCGGTGATCGGCGGCGGCAACTCGGGCGTCGAGGCGGCCATCGATCTGGCGGGCGTCGTGTCGGCGGTCACGCTGATCGAATTCGGCGCGGAACTGCGCGCCGACGCGGTCCTGCAGAAAAAGCTGCGCAGCCTGTCGAACGTGACCATCGTGACGAGCGCGCAGACGACGGAGATCACCGGCGACGGCAAGAAGGTCAACGGCCTGAAGTACACGGACCGCGCGACGGGCGAAAGCCACCGCGTCGAGCTGGAAGGCGTGTTCGTGCAGATCGGTCTCGTGCCGAACACGGAATGGCTCAAGGGCACGATCGAGCTCTCGAAGCACGGCGAGATCATCGTCGATGCGAAGGGCGCGACCTCGCTGCCGGGCGTGTTCGCCGCCGGCGACGTGACCACGGTTCCGTTCAAGCAGATCGTGATTGCGGTCGGCGAAGGCGCGAAGGCATCGCTCGGTGCGTTCGATCACCTGATCCGCGCATCGGTGGAAGACGAAGCCGAGGAAGCCGTCGCGGCGTAAGCGTCGGCAGCAGCAGAAACGAAAAAGGCGAACGGAGCGATCCGTTCGCCTCTTTCATTGGCGCGCCGCGTTCAATCGGCGGCCGATGCCTTCGGGTTCAGCGCGAGCGGAAACGTCACTTCGAAGACGCTGCCGTGCCCTTTCGCCGACTGAAAACGCAGCTCCCCGCCGAGCGTGCGCGAAAGCTCCTTGACGATGGCAAGCCCGAGTCCCGCGCCGGGGATATCGTCGGCGGCGGCGCGCTCGAATTCCTCGAACACGCGCTCCTGATCCGCCTCGCTGATGCCGACGCCGGTATCCGCGACACGCAAGCGCCAGCGGTCATCCGGCGCGGCGGTGATCGACAGCGCGATTTCGCCCGACGCCGTGTATTTGATCGCGTTCGACAGCAGATTGAGCGCGACCTGCTTCACCTTCAGCCGGTTCGACACCACCGCGCCGAGGTTCGAATCCAGTTGCCCGACGAGGTTCAGCCCCTTCGCTTCGCTCATGGCGCGGCACGCCTGCATCAGTTCGTCGTACAAGCCGGCGAGATCGAAACGGTCGACTGTGATCGTCGAATCGTCGCCGAGCAGCTTCGAGTATTCGAGCATTTCGTCAACGAGCGTCGCCATGTCCGCGACCTGACGGCTCGCCAGCCCGAGCGCGGTCTCGCGCCGTGCGGGCGAACGCGCCGCGAGTTGCAGCGCCGTCGAAAATACGTTGAGAAAGTTGCGCAAATCATGCGCGACGCGCCGCGTGACCTGCATGCGCGATTCGTACAAATCGCCGATGAGTTTCTGCCGCAGCGTCAGCTCGTAGTTCGCGCGTTCGAGCATGCCGGTGTATTCATCGATCTTGCGGTCGCGCTCGCTCACGGCTTCGCGAATCGACGCGAGCGTGACGAGGCTCACCACTTCGTCCGTCATGAGGCGCGCGTCTTCTTCGTCGGCGCGAGTGAAATCTTCATGCGATGCCGCGTATTCGCCGATTGCCGACACGAGCACTTGCCGAAACAGATCCAGCTCGCGCACCAGTTCGTCGATGCGATAGCCCTGCTGCCAGCGCCATTGCCCATGCTGACGTGCGTCGCGTTCGAGCGCGCTTTCCTGTTCGCTGAGATTGCGCGACGCGATGACCGCGCAGATTTCCTCGAAGACGCTTGGAAGATGATCCGCCAGTTGGCGATAGGTGAGCTGGTCCGAATGCTCGACTTCCTGATCCCCGAAAACCAGCTTCATCCAGCGTTCGGTCAGCGCGGCCTGCTGCTGTCGCAGCGCGTCCGCCAGCCCGGGCATGCCGCCGGCTGCGATGTCGCTCATGTGCGATTCTCCGATTCCTGTGCGCCGCCGACGGCGCGCGTCGAGCGAAGGTGATAAGCAGGAGCGACGGACGTCGACGAGACCGTCTTTCGTGCGGATACCCCGGCAGTATAGGCCGGCGTGCGCGCGTTCCGCGTTAATCCGACCGATCTTTTTGGGCTTTGCGGTCAAAATTTACTTGCTTTACGGCAGCAAACGGAGCGCGCCTTTACTGCGGCCGCCCGTTGTCCCGAAGCATCTGCACGAACTGGCGCGCGGCGGGCGAAAGCGCCCCGCCCTTGCGCGTGACGATGCCGTAGGTCTGCGACTTCAACTTCATACGTATCGGGAGCACGCGCAGCATGCCGTGACGCTCGAACACGCGCGCGACGCTTACAGGAAGAATCGACACGAGCTCCGGGCTTTCCTGCAAAAGCGTCACGGTGACGAGCGGCGACGCCGTGGAGATGGGATTGGCGGGCATCGGCAGGCCGGCGAGATCGAGTTCGCGCTCGAGCAGCGCGCTCATCGGAAGATAGCTCGGATACGTGACCCACCGATGATTCGCGAGATCCGCGAGGCCGATTTCCCGCGCCGCGCGCGCATGACCGTGGCCGACGACGATGCAAAGCGGCTCGTCGGTGAGCGGCTGATAGTGATATTTCGATGGCTGATCCGACACGCTCGCGCGCCCGATGACGAGATCGACGCGGCCGTCGTCGAGCATGAGAAGCATATGCGCGCTCGTGTCCTCGACAATCTCGACGGCAAGGTCCGGATGCTTCGCGTGCATCGCGTTGACCATCGGCGCGACGACGTCCGGCACCGCGCCCATGATGGTCCCGACCGTCAGCCGCCCGCCCGTGCCCGCGCGAATCTGCGCGACTTCCTGGCAGAGCGCGCTGAGATCGGCGGCGAGCACGCGCGCGTAGCGCACGACGCACCGGCCGAACGGATTCGGAATGAGTCCGCTCTTCGCGCGCTCGAAAAGCTGCGCTTCAAGCATCGATTCGAGCTCGGCGAGCGCCTTGCTCGCGGCGGACTGGGTCATCGCCATGGCGCTCGACGCCTTGTGCAGCGACTTGTGATCGTCGAGCGCGATCAACAACTGCAACTGCTTCATGCGCAGCCGCGACATCAGGACATCCAGGGTGTTCTTCATTGCCGGCGAGTAGGCGCGGGCGATTCCGAAAAGCGATCAAGCGATGGAAAGCTTTCACTATACAGGCGCGCGCATGCAGCCGTATAGTCGGCGCAGCGCCACGCTCGCCAAGGCTCGGCAAAACTTGAATCGGCGCGCGCGGGCGACACATTCCACAGAAGGACGAGACATCATGCAACTCACAGGCAACCTGCTCATCGGCCAGCAATCCGTGCATGGCACGAACGGCTCCATCAAGGCCGTCAATGCGTCGACGGGCGCGGCCATCGAACCGGCTTTCGGCGGCGCGACGCTCGACGACCTCGACCGCGCGTGCGCGCTCGCGTGGTCCGCATTCGACGTCTATCGCGAAACCGCGCCGGAAGCGCGCGCGAAGTTTCTCGAAGCGATCGCACAAAACATCATCGATATCGGCGACGACCTGATCGAGCGCTGCATGATCGAAAGCGGCCTGCCGCGCGGTCGTCTCGAAGGCGAGCGCGGCCGCACGGTCGGTCAGTTGCGCATGTTCGCGGATGTCGTGCGTAACGGCGATTACCTCGGCGTTCGCATCGACCCGGCGCAACCCGAGCGCAAGCCGATGGCCCGCGCCGATTTGCGTCTGCGCTATATCGGCGTCGGCCCGGTCGCGGTCTTCGGCGCGAGCAACTTCCCGCTCGCGTTCTCGGTCGCGGGCGGCGACACGGCTTCCGCGCTCGCAGCCGGCTGCCCGGTGATCGCGAAGGCGCACTCCGCGCATCCCGGCACGGCGGAACTCGTCGGCCGCGCGGTGCAGAAGGCCGTGAAGGACTGCGGCATGCCCGAAGGCACGTTCTCGCTCCTGTACGACAGCGGCCGCGACATCGGCCAGGGACTGGTCAAGGATCACCGCGTGAAGGCGGCCGGTTTCACCGGCTCACGCGGCGGCGGCACGGCGCTGATGAAGCTCGCGGCCGCACGCGCCGAGCCGATTCCGGTCTACGCCGAAATGAGCAGCATCAATCCGGTTCTGCTGTTCCCGGCGGCGCTCGCGAATCGCGCGGAAGCCATGGCGCGCGGCTTCGTGCAATCGCTCGTGCTCGGCGCGGGCCAGTTCTGCACGAATCCGGGTCTCGTGCTCGCCATCGACGGTCCGGAACTCGACACGTTCATCGCGGCGGCATCGGCGGCGATGAAAGAAACGTCCGCGCAGACGATGCTCACGCCGGGCATCCACAAGGCCTACGAAGGCGCGGTCGAAAAGATCGCCTCGCACGCCGAGGTGAAGACCGCCGCGCGCGGCCTCGAAGCGCAGGGCGGCAATCAGGGCCAGGCTGCGCTCTTCGTGACGACCGCCGACGCGTTCCGCCGGCACCACGAACTGCAGGACGAAATCTTCGGCGCGTCGTCGCTCGTCGTGCGCTGCCCCGACCTCGCGTCCATGCGCGAGCTGGTCGAATCGCTGGAAGGCCAGTTGACGGCGGCGCTTCAGATCGACGAAGCCGATTACGCCGACGCCCGCACGTTCGTCCCCGCGCTCGAGCGCCGCACCGGCCGCATTCTGGTGAACGGCTTCGGCACCGGCGTCGAAGTGGGCCACGCGATGGTGCACGGCGGCCCGTATCCGTCGACGGCCGATGGACGCTCGACCTCCGTCGGCAGTCTCGCGATCGACCGCTTCCTGCGCCCGGTGAGCTATCAGGATCTGCCTGAAGCGCTCCTGCCCGACGCGCTGAAGCAGGACAATCCGCTCGGACTGAATCGCCGGATCGACGGCAAGCTGCAACTGGCGAGCTGATCGCCGAAAACCGGGGCGCCTTTGCCGGCGCTCCGGTTTTTGCTTCGCACCATTATTTTGGATTACTACATTATTCGCGGCACGCTCGGCATGGCCGGCGCCCGCCGCTGCCCACATGCAACAGCCGCCGCACACCGGAAGCGCTTTCGCCTCGGTGGGTTAGCCGGCAGCCGCCGGCCCTTGTCGTTTATCGGCTAATGATTGGCGTCTCAAAACCGCCGCCGCGCGCCCAAAATACCGCAAATTCAGTGACGAAAGAGCGTGACGCCGTGCCCGACGCGCGAGTGGCAGGCGGCGACAATCCGCGCTGTCGCACGCCGGATGACGCGTTACGAAACGCGACCTGGAGCGAGACCGCCGCCGCATCCGTCGCGAACCGCCTTCGGCTAGGTGCGAAACGCGATTGACGTCCGGCGACGGTTGACGCCATATTCGGATAGCGTTCCCCGCGCCGGCCCTTTTTCGCGCGCGGAAACGATACGAAGGATTGCTGCCGCCCGGCGAGCGACGCGCTCGCTCGCGCATGGCGGCCACGTTATCGCATATGTCCTTCGAGGGCTCCAGCATGACCACGCGTTTGACGTTTCCCGCATCCATGTTCTCCGTCGTCTGCCAGCGTTGCGGCAGCACGGTGCGCAAGAACGCCGACAGTTGCCCCAATTGCGGCGCCGACCGCAGCGCGACTTTCGGCAAGAAATCGGCCGGCAGCGACGCCTCGCCCGCCGAGCCGCTCGGCAGTATGTTCGAGCAGCAGTCCTCCGCGCCGCTCGCATCCGCCTCGCTTTCCGGACCCGCGCCCGAGCGCGAGGAGCCCGGCATGCGCTCCGGCTGGCCGGGCGGCTGGGACCCGAAACGCGCGAGCGAACGCATCGCGCAGAAGGCGGCCGAGCATCGCGCGAGACGCATCGAGCAATCCGCGCGCGACGCCTACGCCTATCCGAGCAACGATCCCGACGCCGTGCCCGGCTCCGCGCGGTGGAATCACAGGAAGACGATCATCGCGCTCGCATGCGCCCTCGCGCTCGCGGCCGGCGCAGCGGTCTACCTGCAGCACGGCACCGACGACGATGCCGCCGACGTCGGGCCGTCCGCCGATCTGAGCGCCTCCGGCGCCATCGACGCCAAGCTCGGCGCGCTCGGACGCGGCGCGACGGACACCGCCGATACCTCCGCTCAAAACAAGCCCGCCGACAAGACGCAGCCGCCCGCGCCAGCGCTCGCGCTCGCACCCGGCGACGCGCTGCAGGGCATGCGCGTGGCGCTGGACCGGCACGATCTGACGCTCGCGCGCACGCGGATGAAGGCGCTCGGCGCGCAAGACCAGACGCGCCCCGAATTCGACGCCATGAAGGACGAACTCGTGAAGCGCGAGCTTCAACGCGACGCCGCGCTGCAGCTTGCGCGCGCGTGCGAGCGCACGTCCGCGTGGGCGTGCGTGCAGCAGAACGCGGCGGAGGCGCTGGCGCTCGACGGCAGCAATCCCGAATCGCAGGCCATGCTCGAACAGGTGATCTCGCACGCGGGCTGGCTCGTCGCGACGCCGCAGGGCGTGAAGAAAGGCGCATCCCCCGCCGGGAACGCAACGAACGATGCAAATACCGCCGATTCCGCGACGTCCGTCAGCGGAAACGTGACGGTCCCCGACACGCCGGCGCCGCCCCCTGCGGCCGCTGCCGTCGCGCCGGCTCCTGCGCCCGCGCAGGCAAACGTTGCATCGCCCGGGTCGACGACGGTGCCACCGACGACCGCCGCCGCGTCCCGAAGCGCGTCTGACCGGCGCGCGGCGCAGCGCACCGCGCCCGCGGTCGCCGCTGCGGCGGCAGCGCGTCAGGCCGCGCTCGAACAGGCGCGTGAGCAGCCGGAATATCTGTCGCGAGCGGAGAAGATCGCGCGGGCGCAAGCCGCGACCAACGCAGTCGTCGCGGCGACCACGTTACAGCCGACTCCGACGCCGACACCGACTCCGACGCCGCTCGCGCCGACTCCGGCCACGCCGCCCGCCGTCGCTGCCGCAAAGCCTGCCGCCGCGGCGCCGGCTGCGCCCGAAGCGAAGCCATCGACCGCGCCCGCGGCGACGGCATCGCAGGCCACGCACAACGCCGGATCGGCGAACGGCATGTACGTCGGGCCGGGCGCGCCGAACTCCAACGGCATGTATGTCGCGCCGAGCGGCGCTCAGAACGACATGTACGTGGCGCCCGCCGCGCCGAACGGCATGTACGTCGCGCCGGCGGCACGGCCCGCGTCGCCGTCCGCCGCGCCCGCCGCGCTTCCTCAGCGCACGGCGCCCGCCGGCGCGCAGTCGTCCGCTGCGCCCGCCCCGACGCCGCCAACGGTGACGCAACTCGCGCCGGCGCAAACCGTCGCCACACAGCCTGCCGCACCGCACACGCTGCCGTCCGCCGTCCCGAGCGCGACGCCGCCCGCGCGCGGCGCGGCCATCGCCCAGCCGATCGCGACCGTCGCCACGACAGCGCCCGCCGCCAGCCCGACCGCGCGCGCGTCGACCATGTTCGCGGCATCGAACGTGACGGCGCGCATGGACACCGACAAGAGCGACGACGTCGAGCGCGCCATCAAGCAATACGGCTGGAGCAGCGGCGAACCGGCAGCGAAGCCCGCGCGCTAGCGCTGCGGGGCGTCACAGGAGGCATCACCGCATCACCCCGTCCCGCGCGGTGCCGGAGCATCGCGCGCTTTCGAAGAACCCGTCACACTCGACTCAAGGGTCAACCATGGTCTCCACCCGCTTCATGCGCAGGGCGCTCGCCCTGTGCGCCGCCATCGGGCTTGCCGGCGCAGCCGCAACCGCCTACGCCGATCCCGTGCCGTACAAGATCACCACCGGACAGGAACGCGGCACGTATATCCAGATCGGCCAGGACTTGTCGAAATACGTCGCCGCGCCCGCCGGCATGGACCTCGAAGTGCTGCCGTCGAAAGGATCGGCGGAAAACGTGCAGCGCATGCGCTACGAAGCCGGCGTGAAGTTCGCGCTCGTGCAGTCGGACGTGTATCAGGCGTACCTCGACATGGCGAGTTCCGGCAACGCCGATGCGGGCAAGATCATTCAGCCGCTGCGCCTCATCATGCCGCTCTATGACGAGGAGATTTACTTCGTCGTGCGCTCGGATTCGCCGCTCAAGACCATCAACGAGATCAAGGGCAAGAACATCAGCGTCGGGCCGATCGGCAGCGGCACGGCGCAGTCGTCGGAGACGCTGTATCGGCTCATGTTCGGCGAGCCGATCCCCGACGCGAACGAGCAGCACTACAACAACGAGGATTCGCTCGCGAAGCTGATCGTCGGCAAGATCGACGTGGCCGTGATCGTCGCCGGCCAGCCCGCGAAGCTCTTTCAGGACATGAATCCCGAGCTTCTGCAACAGATCCGGCTGCTGCGGCTCGATCCGTCCGCGCCCGAAACCGCGCGCGCGAAGCAGACGTATTTCCCCGCGACGATCCGCACGACGAGCTATCCCAACTGGATTCAGGAAGACACGCCCACGCTCACCGTGAAGGCGTTCCTCGTGACTTACGACTACGGCTTGCGCGGCACGGTGGGCGCGCTGTCGAAGTTCGCGGATTCGCTCTGCACGAACTTCGATACCTTGCAGGCGAACGGGCATCCGAAGTGGAAGCAAGTACATCTCGAACTGCCGCCGCTCACGCGCGGCTGGAAGTACTATCCGCCGATGGAAAAGCACCTGCGCGCGTGCATCGCGAAGCGCGCGGCGCTCGCGCAGTCGCAGGGCGCGGCGCAGACGGTGTCGGCGCGCGGCACGGAGGACGCCGCGAAGAAGAAATCGACGTGCACCGCGCAGGAGAAAGTGCTGCTTCTGTGCGACCAGTAAGCGCGCGGAGCTAGGACCGCAGCGCCGGCATGAGCGCGGCCAGCCGCGTCATGCCGCGCTCGATCGCATCGACGCTCGTGCCGCCGTAGCCGAACAGCATGCCCTGCATAAGCGCCCTGCCCGCGTAGAGGGGGCGAATGCCGTACAGCCCGACCGACGCCTCGCACGCCGCCGCGACGACGCGCGCCTCGTCGCACGACGCATCGAGGCGCGCGACGAGATGGATGCCGGCGGTCGCGGGCAGCGGCTCGAACCACGGCGCGAGTTCGCCGCACAGCCGCTCGATGAGCACGGCGCGGCGCGCGGCGTAAGTCTTGTGCATGCGGCGCAGGTGCTTCGCGTATGCGCCGTCGAGCATGAACGCGCCGAGCGCCGTCTGCGTAAGCATGCAGCCGTGCCAGTCCGTGACCTGCTTCGCATGCCAGAGCGGTTCGCGCAACGTCGCGGGCGGCACGACGTAGCCGATCCGCAAATCCGGAAAGAGCGTCTTCGAGAACGTCCCGACATACGCGACGAGCCCCGCGCGGTCCAGGCTTCTCAGCGATTCGACCGGGCGCCCTTCGAAGCGGAATTCGCCGTCGTAGTCGTCCTCGACGATCACCGCGCCGCGCCTCGCCGCCCATTCGAGCAATTCGACGCGCCGCTCGAGGCTCATCGGCATGCCGAGCGGAAACTGGTGCGACGGCGTGACATAGACGAGCCGCGTATTGCGCGGCAGCTTTCCGACAACGATACCCTCTTCATCCACCGGCACATGCGCGACGCCCGCCCCGAGCGCGGCGAAAAGCGCGCGCGCGGGCGGATAACCCGGCTCTTCCACCGCGACGACATCGCCCGGCTGCACGACCACGCGCGCGAGCAGATCGAGCGCCTGCTGCGCGCCCTGCGTCACGACGACGTCCTGCCAGTTGCACGCCACGGCGCGGCTGAACGCGAGATAGCGGGAAATGCCGAGCCGCAATTCCTGCTCGCCCGCGGGATCGCGATACGACGCCACCCCGCCGCCCGCGCGCGCCTGCGTGCGCAGCGCGTGGTTGAGCGCGCGGCACCAGGCGTCGTAGGGAAAGAGCGTCTTGTCGGTCACGCCGCCCTTGAAATCGCAGTCGAGCGCTTCCTCCGCGAGCGGCATCGGCATGGTCATGCGTTCGGGCAGCTTGCGCCAGATGCCCGCGGCGCGCGCGCGTGCCGACACCGGCTGCGCGTTCGCGCCCGGCAGCCGCGCGAGGCCATCGGCCACGAACGTGCCGTCGCCCGCGCGCGTGCGCAGGAAGCCCTCGGCGATCAGACGGTCGAAGACATCGAGCGTGGTTTTTCGGGAGACGCCGAGTTGCGTGGCGAGATCGCGCGTGGATGGCAGCCGCGCATTTGCCGCGAGCCGCCCTTCGACGATGCCCGCGCGCAGTTGCGCGTAAATCTGGCCGGTCAGATCGCGCCGGCCGTGCAGAGTGATGTGGATGTCCAAGAGGGTGGCGCTTCGACGCTGTACGGGCGAACGGTACAGCGGATTCTGCCACGCCTCAGCGTCTGCGGCCCACGCGTGGGTCAGCGCGGGGGGCGCGCCTTTGCGCGCGGATGGCGGCGGTACGCCGACATCGACGTCCATTCGCGCGTTGGCGTGACGGACGCGTCGAAAGGCTGCGGCCCGAGGCGGCACCCGAGCGCGCATTTGCGCAGCGCGTGATGACGCGCCCGCGCGCGCGCATTGAGACGGCGTTCGAGCACGGCGGCGCCGGTGAACCAGCGGTCGATGACCGCGCCGAGCGCCGCCAAAATGCCGACGCCCGCTATCCAGCCGGACGCGATGCTCCCGAACGTACACGAAACGTAAGCGCCGCCGAGCATCGCCGCGACGAACACCAGCATGACGAGCGCAAACGGCGGGGATTGCTCGTATTCGGTGTGGCACCGCTGACGCGCTTCGCCCATTGCTGCCCACTGTCCGAGACCGTATGCACTCGCTGCACGATTCATTTTTTTCTCCGCCGCGTGATGTTTGGGTCTGGAGAAGTTACGCAGATGAGAAGTGCAGCGATATGAGACTTTTCCGAACAATGGAATCCCATTAGGACGATTGACTTCTCGTCCCGACGCCGTGCTTCGAAGCGTGACGCGTTTCTGCTGACGACCGGCAATCTCCTTACTTCGCGCCCGGGAATTCCTGCACGTCGGCGTCCGCTTCGCCTGCGAGCGGCACGACGCCCGATGGTCCCATCGCGCGCGGCTGCAAAAGGAGCGCGACGAGCCCGGTCCATCCCGTCTGATGCGACGCCCCGACGCCGCGCCCGTTGTCGCCGTGAAAATACTCGTGAAAGAGCACGAGATCGCGCGAACGCGGGTCCGCCTGCAAGAGCGGATAGGCCGCCATCACCGGGCGCTCGCCGTTCTTGTCGAGCAGAAAGAGCGTGGTGACGCGGCGCGCGAGTTCATCGGCGATTTCGGCAAGCGAGAACTTCTGCCCCGAACCGGTCGGATATTCGACGCGGAAATCGTCGCCGTAATAGCGGTGGAATTCCAGAATGGATTCGATCAGCAGATAGTTCACCGGCATCCACACCGGCCCGCGCCAGTTCGAATTGCCGCCGAACACGCGCGATGTCGATTCGCCCGGCTGATACTGCACGCTGAAGCTCTCGCTGTTGTGATAGAAGACGAACGGCTCGTCGCGATGCACGCGCGAAAGCGCCCGCACGCCGTGATCGGAGAGAAATTCGGTTTCGTCGAGCACGCGCTTCAAGAGCGCCTTCATGCGATGCCCGCGCAAGAGCGACAACAGCACGCTATTGCCCTGCCCGGCGATGTTCCACCGCGACACGAGCCGGGACAGATCCGAGCGATGTTCCAGAAACCAGTGCAGCCGCTCGCGCAGTTCCGGCAGCGACTTGTACACGCGCGGCTCCAGAACGTGCACCGCGAAAAGCGGAATGAGACCGACGATCGAGCGCACGCGCATCGGCACGCTCGAGCCATCCGGCAGGCGCAGCTTGTCGTAGAAGAATTCGTCCTCGGTGTCCCAGAGGCCGGTGTCGCAACCGTCCTCGCAGCTCACGGCTTCCGCGATATACAAAAAGTGCTCGAAGAACTTCACGGCGATATCGACGAACACTTTGTTCGCATACGCCAGTTCGAGCGCGATGCGCATCAGATCGAGCGCGTAGGCGGCCATCCACGCGGTGCCGTCCGCCTGGTCGATATGCCCGCCCGTCGGCAGCGGCGAGGAACGATCGAAGATGCCGATGTTGTCCAGCCCGAGAAAGCCGCCCTGAAAGATGTTGCGGTCGTCGGCGTCCTTGCGGTTGACCCACCACGAGAAGTTGAGCAGCAGCTTGTGGAACACGAGCTCCAGAAAATCGCGGTCGCCGGTTCCGGTAATCGCGCGGTCGATTTCGTAGACGCGCCACGTCGCCCACGCGTGGACGGGCGGGTTCGCATCGCCGAAAGCCCATTCGTAGGCGGGCAACTGGCCGTTCGGATGCTGGTAGCGGTCCTTCACGAGCAGAAGCAATTGCCGTTTGGCGAATGCGGGATCGATGAGCGCGAACGCCGCCGCATGAAACGCGAGGTCCCACGACGCGTACCACGGGTATTCCCACTTGTCCGGCATCGACACGATGTCCGCGTTGCACAGATGCCGCCAGTCCGCGTTGCGCCCGAAGCGCCGCTGCTTCGGCGGCTTCGGCTGCAGCGGATCGCCGTCGAGCCAGCGCGTGACATCGAACTGATAGTACTGCTTCGACCACAGCATGCCCGCGAGCGCCTGCCGCTGCACGAGCCGCTGATCCGCGCCGGCGATGTCGTGCTGAAGCGCGGCATAGAACTCGTCCGCTTCCGCGATGCGCCGCGCGAAAAGCGCGTCGGCGTCGAATGGCGCGGCGTCCGGCTGCGATTCCGGGCGCCAGCGCAGATAGACCGTCGCGCGCGCGTGCGGCGCGAGTTCGACATGCACGCGCGCCGCCGCGCGCGTGCCGCTCTCGCGGCTGATCGCGGCTTCGTCGTTCTGCACGATGTAGTCGTTGAAGCCGTCCTTGAACGGGCCCGCGCCTTCCATGCGGTACAGGCGCTTCACGTTCGTCTCGTTCTCGCAGAACAGCCATTCGACGTTCGCCGCGTCCGGCGACCACGCCGTGACGACCATCGGTTCGTGCCCGAGATGCGCCGCCGCCACATATGTCGCCCCGCCCGCCGTTTTCAGCGTGAGCGACGGCTTGCCCGGCGCCGGCTTCCACGACCACGTATTGCGCGCCCAGACTTGCGGCAGCACATCGAGCGCGGCCGGATTCTCCGCGCGATTTTCGATGGAGACGCGCATCACGATGTCGTCGGGCGTGTGCTTCGCGTATTCCACCTGCACGTCGAAGTAGCGCCCGTCGTCGAATGCGCCGGTATCGAGCACTTCGTATTCGGGCATGTCGGCGCCGCGCCGCGCGTTTTCGTCGACGAGATCGGCGTAGGGAAACGCCGCGTGCGGATACTTGTACAGCATCCGCATGTAGGAATGCGTCGGCGTGCCGTCGACGTAGAAGTACAGCTCCTTCACGTCCTCGCCGTGATTGCCTTCCTGATTCGTGAGGCCGAAGAGCCGCTCCTTTAGGATCGGATCACGCCCGTTCCAGAGCGCGAGCGAGACGCACCAGTTCAGCTTGTCGTCGCCGAAACCGGCGATGCCGTCCTCGCCCCAGCGATACGCGCGGCTGCGTGCGTGATCGTGCGGGAAGTATTCCCACGCGGTGCCGGATTCGCTGTAATCCTCGCGCACGGTGCCCCATTGACGCTCGCTCAGATACGGCCCCCAGCGCTGCCAGCGCGGGCATTCGCCGGAATGCAGCCGCGAGCCTTCGACGGTGTCGAGCTGGTTGACGGTGCGCGTCTTGGTCATGGCATCTCCTGAAACGCGGCCTCGGGGCCGCTTACGGCAAACGGCTAATTTAGCGCGTTTTGGCGAAACGACTGCGATGCGTCGCGCGCTCGACGGCCTAGATGCGCGCGAGCAGCGCCTCGATGCGCAGCAGCTCCGCGAGCGACCACGCCTGAAACGGCGTGCCGCCGGGCGTGTGCGGCGCATCGCCGTCCGCGACTTCGCTGATGTGATCGATGCCGTAACGCTTGAGATGCGCGTAAAGCGGCGCGAGAAAGCGCTCGCGCACGCCGTCCGCGCCATGCACGCGCAGCCACGCTTCGACGAACGGACCCATCAGCCACGGCCACACGGTGCCCTGATGATAGGCGCCGTCGCGCGAAAGCACGCCGCCTGCATAGTGCGGGCAATACGCTGCATCCGTGGGCGAAAGCGTGCGCAATCCGAGCGGCGTCAGCAGATGCGCTTCGACCTGAGCGACGACCGCGCGGGCGACGTCGCCATCGACGAGCGGAAACGGCAGCCCGCCAACCGCGAAGATCTGATTCGGGCGGATCGAGCGGTCGAGCTTGCCGCGCTCGTGATCGGCATCGACGACATCGAAGAGCGCGTGCGTTTGCGGATCGACGAAACGCGCGGCGAAGGCCTGCCGCGCGCGCTCGCCAAGCGCCTCCCAGCGCGGATTCCACGCCGACGCTATCGCGAGCGCGTTGATCCACAGCGCCTGGACTTCCACCGGCTTGCCGATGCGCGGCGTCACGACCCAGTCGCCCGCCTTCGCGTCCATCCACGTCAGTTGCACGCCGGGCACGCCCGCGCGCAGCAGGCCGTCGTCGTCGGCGGCAATCTGGAAGCGCGTGCCGCGCGAATAGCCTTCGAGGATCGCGTCCACCGTGCGCTGAAGACGGCTCGTCGTGGCCGCGACCGCGTGGCCGGTCGCAAGATAATCGTGGACGGCGATCACGAACCACAGCGACGCATCCACGGAGTTGTATTCCGGCTGGCCGCCGCTATCGGCGAAGCGGTTCGGCAGCATGCCTTCGGAGAGCGTGTCGGTCCATTCGAGCAGAATCGCTTCGGCGTCGTCGAAGCGTCCGGCGGCGATGAGCAGGCCGCGCATCGCGATGAAGGTGTCGCGGCCCCAGTCGGTGAACCACGGAAAGCCCGCGATGATCGTGCGCCCGCCCTTGCGATCGACCACATATGCGTCGGCGGCGCGCGCGAGACGCGAGCCGAAGGCCGCGCGGCGCTCGGCCTCGCGCGCGGCGAGACGCGATGCGCGAGCGAGCGCGTCGGAGTCGGCGCGCGGCTCGGCGCCGGAATCGGCATGCAGCACGAGCACGCCTTCGGCGCGCGCGAGATCGAAAGTAAAGACGCCGGGCGTCGCCAGGTCTTCGACGAAATCCAGCCCGCGCTCGCGCTCGCGCACGTAACAGAAATTGCGATACCAGTCGGGCGCGTGGCGATACGCCCCGTTCGCCTGCGCGCCGATGGCCGGCAAATCCGCATAAGGCCGCCAGTGGACGCGCTCGCCATCGACGCTGGCATCGAAGGAGAACGCCGCATTCTCGCGATGCAGCGCGTGATAGTCGCGCCCCGAGAGTAGCGGGCGAACGTGGAGCATCGCGCTCTGTGCATCGCGCGCGCCTTCCAGACGCCAGCGCAGCACGGTCTCGCCCGTATCCTTCGCGACAAACGCCTCGGCCACGACGTGCGCGTCATCGCGTGCGCGAAAGCGCCAGGTCGGCCACGGCGACGTATCGAAGGCAACGAGGTGCGCGGATACATCCGGATAGATCACGTCCGGCGCGTAACGCTGCATGGTGAGCGCGACGCGCGCGCCGTCGAGTTCGAGCCACGCCTCGACGCCGTTCACCAGCACGACGCGGCCAGTGGGCGGCTGCGTGGCCGTCAGCAGCAGCGCCTGATAGCGGCGCGTGCGCAGCGTGCCGGCCGTGCCGGATGCAAAGCCGCCGAAGGCGTCGGCTTCGAGCCATTCGTCTTCGAGGCGCGACGGATCGATGGCCGTCATGACGCCGCCCGCTGCGGTATCGGTTCGATGTTCGGTTTCGGCATGGCTTTGTCGGATGCAAATGCGCGGCGGTCCGCGACTTTCGCATTCTCGCGCGCCCGCGCCCGCCGCGCACCAACCGCGCCGTGGACTTTCCTCTCTCATTAATATGCGCAACGTTTCACTAAACGATAATGGTTTCGTTACACGGATATAAGAGCGCGTTGATTATTTCTGAGATTAATCTTAATGTGAACGATTAAAAAGAGCGCTCATAACATCGACGGAAATTTTTTTTATTGACGTTTACCGAACGGGCGCGCTAATTCATATAATCAACGGACTTCCATAGCACGCCGGCCCGATCCGTCCGTCCAACGAGCATTTCGGCAAACCCTTTACTGGATACCCGTCCCACGCCATTCGCCGCCCGCTAAACGCATTCGCACATGACACTTAAAAACAGAATCAGCACGCTCTCGCTGGCGTCCGCGGATTATCTCCTCACGGACATGCGAACCGGCATAATCAGCCGCGCTATTCATTCGGAATCGCCCGGCATCGTTATTTATGTCCTTAAAACCGGGAATGGCGCGCAATACTACGCGCAGTTCGATTATCTGCAATATCGCAGCCGTAATGACATTTTGCTCGCGGCGCTCGAAGCGGGCCTGACCGTCACGCTGCGCGCCGACGCGAACCACGACATCACCGACGTCGCCGCCACGCTGCCGCCTTCCGTCCCGCTGCCGGCGCTCGGCATGACCTGGCGCCTGCTGGAAGACGTCCGGACGGGCGCCGTCGTGCAAGTGGAGGAAGCCGATTCGATCAGCAGCATCGCGTATATCGTGCGCAGCCCGGACGGTTCGCATCATTGCGCGCAGCTCTGCACGCGCGACGGCGGCTACCGCGACACGCTCCTGATGGCCGCGCTGCGCGCGCGGCTGCCCGTGACGGTCGCGGGCGACGCGGACTATTACCTGACGGCGGTTTCGGTCGGGTCGAAGGGATTCGGGCCGCATATCAGCAGCGCGCCCGGTTTCGTGTCGGGCACGCCGCGCTCCGGTCTGATCGACGAGATCATCGACCGCGAACTGCACGACACGCTTTCGGTCGTCGTCAAGACGCCGGAGGGCACGCGGTATCACGCGGAAATAGACCGGCAGGAACACGCGAACCGGAATCACCTGCTGATGATGTCCCTGCGCTCGGCGCTGCCCGTCACCGTGTGCGGCAACGACGAGCACTACATAACGGGCGTCGCGGTGGGCGCGTCGTCGGCGGGGGCCGCGCCGCCGCTGATTCTTTTCGGGCTCAAGCTGACGGAGACGCGCGCGGGCGCCGTGGTGCGCATCGTCGATTCCGATACGCTGGACGACGTGCGCTACGTACTGCGCACGCCGGACGGCACGCACTACTGCGCGCGGATGAACACGACGAAGCACGCGAGCCGGCATCGCATGCTGATGACGGCGCTGGCGCTCAATCTGCCCGTCAGCATCGCGGCGAACGGCGACTCGGCGATCACGGGCGTCGCGGTCGGGCTGCCGCGCGGCGGCATGCCGGGCTTCCGGTGCGAAGCGAGACGTTTCGCTGGCACGCGCAAGGGCCGCATCGTCAGGATGATCGACTTCGACGCGCTCGGCGCCGACGTCGTCTACGTGCTGCAAACCGCCGATGGCGACGAATACGGCTTGCCGGCTTTCACGCGCAGCCAGCCGGGACGCGCCGCGCTGCTCGGCATCGCGCTGCTGTCCGAACTGACCGTGACGGCGACCGGCGGCAAGAGCGAAGGCCGCGAAAGCCACGCGGCCAGCCTCATCGTGGAGCGCGGCTAGATGCGGTCGAAGGTGGACGCGATCACGCCGCGAACACCGTCACCGCGTGAATCAGCAGGCCGACCGCGCCGCCGACGAGCGTTCCGTTCACGCGGATGAACTGCAGGTCGCGCCCGATATTGAGTTCGACGTCGCGCACGAGCGTCGCGTCGTCCCATTGCTTGACGGTCGCGGCGATGTGCTTCGCAATGCCTTCGCGCAGTTCGGGCGCGAGCGCCTTCAACGCGTCGCGCATGTGCTCGTTGATCGAGTCGCGCAGGAGCGGATCGCCGCCTAGCGCCTGCGCGAAGCCCGCCGCGACTTCCACCACTTTGCCGTGCAGCGCGGAATCGGGGCGCTTCAGGTCGGCGGCGAGCCACGTCGTGAATTCGTCCCAGAGGCCGTTCACGTAACCGCGCAGTTCGGGGCGGTCGAGCCATTCGCGCTTGTGCTCGTCGATGCGCGCCTTGAACGCCGGATCGGACTTCAGCCGTTCGACGAAGCGCTCGACGGCGGCATCGAACGCCTTGCGGCGCTCGTGCTCGGGATCGCTCGTAACGTCGTGCAGCCATTGATTCGCGCCGCGCACGAGTCCCGCCGCGAACTTGTTGCCGAGGTCGCCGGCGTCCAGCCCGACGAAGCCGAGCATGCCGACAAGCTTCGGATACTCCTCGCCCGCCACCGCGACGATGCGCGCCGCGAGCATTTCCTGCACTTCGGGCTTATCGAGCCACCCGGCAAGCTGCTTCAGGCCTTCGTCGAGCAGCAGTTGATGACGCCGGTCGGCGGTCAGCGTGGAGAGCAGATGGCCTGCGGCGGCGGAAAGATCGAAGGCATCGGCGCGGCGGCGGATGGCTTCGTAGAGCATCGACTTGACGCGCGTATCGTCGATAAAGGAAAGCAGCTGCCCGACCGCCCCGACCGCGCGGTTGCCGAGCAACTCGGCGTTTTTCGGCTCCGCGAGCCAGATCGAGAGGCGGCTCGCCGGGTCGAACGCGTTCACGCGCGCGACGAGCGCATCGGTGCCGAGAAAACGGTCGCGCACGAACACCGCGAGGTTGTCCGCGACGCGCGCCTTGTTCGCCGGGAGAATCGCGGTATGCGGAACCGGCACGCCGAGCGGATGCCGGAACAGCGCGACCACGGCGAACCAGTCGGCGAGCGCGCCGACCATCGCGGCTTCCGCGAACGCGGAGACCCACGCCCACGCGCCGGCATCGTGCTGGCTCTTCGCGAGCGCGAACAGCACGCCCGCGCCAACCAGCAGCGCGGCGGCGAACCACTTCATTCTTCTGAGCGCTACGGCTTTATCCTGCGTTTCCATCTACTTGGTCGTTGGTGGTGGAAAGGGCGCCAGCATATCAACGCCCTTGCTGCAACTTCAAGAGCGCGTCCATTGCGCGGCCGGCGTCGTCGAACGGCACGAAGAGATGATCGTGATACGCCGCCGCCATGACGTTGCAACTGATGCCCGCCGCACCGAGCGCGCCGGCGAACGCCGCCGTCAGCCCGACCGCGTCGAGGTCCGAATGCACGGTCAGCGTGATCCACGCGGCGCGAAACAGCGGCGTGAGTCCGGCCGCTGTCGCCGCGCCCTCTTCCATGACGACGGTCACGCCCTCGCGCTCGCGAAACGTCGCGACGACGCCCGCGCCGGTCAGCGGCGCGTCGTGCGGCAGCGATGCGAAGACGTACACGCCCGGCTGCAACTCCGGCTGCATCGACGCGATGAGCGTGTCGAGATCCTTCATGCCGCGTCTTCCGATCGATGCGTGCGTCCCAGCACAGGCCGCAGCGCCGTTCCCGTATGACTTCGCGGATGACTTGCGAGCGTATCCGGATCGGCTGCCGCGACGATGGTTCCGCCGTTCACGCCGCCTTCCGGCCCGAGGTCGAGCACCCAGTCGGCTTCGGCGATCACATCCAGATCGTGTTCGATCACGACGACGCTATGTCCGCCATCCACCAGCCGGTGCAGCACGCGAATCAGCTTGGCGACGTCCGCCATGTGCAGGCCGACCGTCGGCTCGTCGAGCACGTAGAGCGTATGCGGCGGCTTCTGGCCGCGCCGCGTGATGTCGTCGCGCACCTTCGACAGCTCCGTCACGAGCTTGATGCGCTGCGCCTCGCCGCCCGACAGCGTCGGCGACGGCTGGCCGAGCGTCAGATAACCGAGGCCCACGTCCTTCATCAACTGCAACGGATGCCCGATGCTCGGCATCGACGCGAAGAATTCCACCGCTTCGTCGATCTCCATCGTCAGCACTTCGCCGATGTTCTTGCCGCGCCACGTCACCGCGAGCGTTTCGGGATTGAAGCGCTGGCCGTGGCACACGTCGCACGGCACCTTCACGTCCGGCAGGAAGTTCATCGCGATGGTGCGCACGCCCTGGCCTTCGCACGCGGGGCAGCGGCCATCGCCGGTGTTGAACGAGAAGCGCGACGGCGTGTAGCCGCGCGCGCGGGCTTCGAGCGTATCGGCGAAGAGCTTGCGGATGGTGTCCCACATGCCGATGTACGTCGCCGGACACGAGCGCGGCGTCTTGCCGATAGGCGTCTGATCGACTTCGAGCACACGGTCGATCGCCTCGAAGCCAGTCACGCCCGAGCAGCCCTGCCATGCATGCACGACATCGAACTTCGGGCGCGGCGCTTCGCGCGCAAGCACGCTCGCGCGGGATTTCGCGGCGGCCTTGCCCGTCTCGGACGCCTGCGCCGTCTTGCGCGCGCGTCGCACGGCCGGCGACGAGAGCACCGAGCGGCCGACGGCATCGAGCAGATTGGTCATCAGCACGTCGCGCGCGAGCGTGGATTTGCCGGAGCCGGAAACGCCGGTGATCGCGACGAGCCGGTTGAGCGGCACGCTCGCGGTCACGTTGCGCAGGTTGTGCAGCGTCGCGTTCTCGACCGTCAGCCATTGTTCCGGTACGGCGGGCCGCTTGCCCACGGCGGCGCGCACTTCGCGACGCGGCTGCAACGGATGCACGATCGGGTTCGCGAGCATCTGCCCGGTGAGCGACGCCTTGTGCGCCGCGAGGTCCGTCACGCTGCCCTGCGCAACCACGGTGCCGCCGCGCTTGCCCGCGCCCGGCCCGATATCGATGATGTGATCCGCGCGGCGAATGGTGTCCTCGTCGTGCTCGACGACGACGAGCGTATTGCCCTTGTCGTTCAGCTTCTTGAGCGCGGAAAGCAGGATGAGGTTGTCGCGCGGATGCAGCCCGATGGTCGGTTCGTCCAGCACGTAACACACGCCTTGCAGGTTGCTGCCGAGCTGCGCGGCGAGCCGGATGCGCTGCGCTTCGCCGCCCGAGAGCGTCGGCGCGGCGCGATCCAGACTCAGATAGCCGAGCCCGACTTCTTCGAGAAACTGCAGGCGGCCTTCGATTTCGCTCACCACGTCGCGGGCGATGTCGGCGTCGCGGCCCGCGAGCTTCAGCGACGCGATCCACTCGCGCGTGTCGGTGACGGTCCAGCGTCCGACCTCCGTGATCGGGTAATTGCCGAACGTGACGGCGCGCGCGACATCATTGAGGCGCGTGCCTTCGCAGTCGGGGCACGGCTGATCGACAATATCGTCCGGTTCCTGATCCACCGATCCGATGCTCTGCTCGCGGCCGCGATCGTCCTGCGCGAACACGGTGTCGTCGAAGGCGGCGCGCTGCTCGCGCGTGAGCTTGACGCCCGTCCCGACGCACGTATTGCACCAGCCATGCTTGCTGTTGTACGAGAACATGCGCGGATCGAGTTCCGGATAACTCGTGCCGCAGACGGGACACGCGCGCCTCGTCGAAAACACGATGGTTTCTTCCTTGCCGCGACGCTTGCCGTTGGAAAGCGCGCCGTGCAGACCGTCGAGCGGCGCGCACAGATGCATCACGCCCTTGCCGATTTCGAGCGTTTCATCGAGCAGGCGGCGCAGGTCGGCCTCGTTTTCCGCCGATACGACGAGGTCCGCGACCGGCAGCTCGATCGTGTGTTCGCGAAAGCGGTCGAGCTTCGGCCACGGATCGACGGAGTGGAACTCGCCGTCCACGCGCAAATGCGTGTTGCCGCGCGCTTTCGCCCACTTCGCGAGATCGGTGTACACGCCCTTGCGATTCACGACGAGCGGCGCGAGCAAGCCGACATGCTGCCCCTTGAAGTCGCGCAGAAGCTGCGCGGCGATCTGTTCGGAGCTTTGCGCCTGAACCGGCGTGCCATCGTGAATGCAGTGCTGAATGCCGAGCTTCACGTACAGGAGGCGCAGGAAGTGCCAGACTTCCGAGGTCGTCGCGACCGTGCTCTTGCGCCCGCCGCGCGACAGGCGCTGCTCGATGGCGACGGTCGGCGGAATGCCGTAGACGGCATCGACTTCCGGGCGGCCCGCCGGTTGCACGATGGAGCGCGCATACGCGTTGAGCGATTCCAGATAGCGGCGCTGGCCTTCGTGGAAAAGAATGTCGAACGCGAGCGTCGACTTGCCGGAACCGGACACGCCCGTCACGACGTTGAACTTGTTGTGCGGAATATCCACGTCGAGCGACTTCAGGTTGTGCTCGCGCGCATTCACGATGCGCACCACGTCCTCGCCCTGCAACGCGCGGCGCGCGCTCGCCACTTCCGCCGCGAGTTGCAGCGGCACGCCCGCGCGCTTTTCCGCCGCGCCAGGGCTCAGCGCTTCTTCGTAGTCGAGGAGCGCGCGGCCCGTATGCGACGCCTCGCACGCGGCGACATCGTCCGGCGTGCCGACGCAGACCACTTGCCCGCCGCCGTCGCCGCCTTCCGGACCGAGATCGATGATCCAGTCCGCCGCGCGGATCACGTCGAGATTGTGCTCGATGACGATGAGCGAATGACCGCGTTCCAGCAGCCGCCGCAACGCCTGCATCAGCTTGGCGATGTCGTCGAAATGCAGGCCGGTGGTCGGTTCGTCGAACATGAAGAGGCGGCTTTCGCTGTTCTTCGCCTGCGACGTTTCCGCGAGGAAGCCCGCGAGCTTCAGACGCTGCGCCTCGCCGCCCGACAGCGTCGGCACCGGCTGGCCGAGGCGCACGTATTCGAGACCGACATCGACGATAGGCTGCAGCACGCGCAGCACTTCGGCGTCGTTCGCGAAGCATTCGACGGCTTCGCTGACCGTCAATTCCAGCACGTCCGCGACGCTCAGTTCGCGGCCGCCGCGCTCGATCTTCACATCGAGAATTTCCGCGCGATAACGCCTGCCGTCACAGTCCGGGCAGCGCAGATACACGTCGCTCAGAAACTGCATTTCGACGTGCTCGAAGCCCGAGCCGCCGCAAGTCGGGCAGCGGCCATCGCCCGAATTGAAGCTGAACATGCTCGCGCCGTAGCCGCGCTGCGCGGCGAGCGGCGCCTTCGCGAAGAGCTTGCGGATTTCGTCGAACGCGCCGACATAGCTCGCCGGATTCGAGCGCGCCGTGCGGCCGATCGGCGATTGATCGACGAACACGACATCGCCCAGTTGCTCCGCGCCCTTGAGCGCGCGGAACGCGCCGGGCGCTTCGGTCGCACGGCCGAAGTGACGCATCAGCGCGGGCGCGAGCACGTCCTGAATCAGCGTAGATTTGCCGGAACCCGAAACGCCCGTCACGCAGACGAGGCGTTCCAGCGGAATCTCGACCGTCACGTCGCGCAGATTGTGATCGCGCGCGCCTTCCAGAACGAGGCGCGGCGTGTTCGCATCGACCGCGCGGCGATTCCAGTTCGACGCATGCGCCACCTGCTTGCGACCGCCCAGATAAGCGCCCGTGAGCGTGTCGCCAGACTGGATGTCGCCCGGCGTGCCGTCATAGACGATCTGCCCGCCGCGCTCGCCCGGCCCCGGTCCCATGTCGATGAGACGGTCCGCCGCGAGCATCACCGAAGGATCGTGCTCCACGACGACGAGCGTATTGCCCGCGTCGCGCAGGCGATGCATCGCCTCGACGATGCGGTTCAGATCGCGCGGATGCAGCCCGATGCTCGGCTCATCCAGCACGAAGAGCGTGTTGACGAGCGACGTGCCGAGCGCGGTCGTCAGATTGATGCGCTGCACTTCGCCGCCCGACAGCGTGCGGCTCTGGCGATCCAGCGTCAGATAGCCGAGGCCCACGTCGCAGAGATATTTCAGGCGCGTTCGGACTTCGGCGTGCAGGAGCTTGAGCGCTTCGTCGAGCAGCGTGGAAGGCAGCGTGAGCGAATCGAAGAAGCGGCGAATGCGCTCGATCGGCATCAGCATCAGATCGTGAACGGTCAGGCCCGGCAGCGCTTCGAGCTGCTCGCGGCTCCAGTCGACGCCGTTCGGCATGAAGCGGTCGGCGGGGGCGAGAACGGCGTCGGCCTGTTCCTTCGTGCCCAGACGCCACAGCAGCGATTCCGTCTTCAGGCGCGCGCCCGCGCACGCGGGGCACGTCGTATAGCTGCGGTATTTCGACAGCAGCACGCGAATGTGCATCTTGTACGCCTTCGACTCCAGATAGTCGAAGAAGCGCTGCACGCCGTACCACTGGCTTTGCCATTTGCCGCTCCAGTCGGGCGAGCCCTCGATGACCCAGTCGCGTTCCTTCTGCGTGAGTTCGCTCCACGGCACGCCGAGCCGGATGCCGGCCTTCGATCCGTAGCGCACGAGATCGTCCTGATTCTCTTTCCACGCGGGTGTTTGCAGCGTCTTGATGGCGCCATCGCGCAGCGTCTTTTTCTCGTCCGGAATCACGAGACCGTAGTCCACGCCGATCACGCGCCCGAAACCGCGGCACATCTCGCACGCGCCATACGCCGAGTTGAAGGAGAACAGCGCGGGTTGCGGGTCCGCGTAACGCAGATCGCTTTCCGGGCTATGCAGGCCAGTCGAGAAACGCCAGATGTCCGGCTCCCCTTCGTCCTTCAGCACATAGACGTTCACGCGGCCGGTGCCGCGCAGCAATGCGCCTTCGATGGCTTCCAGCGCGCGCGAGCGCTCCGTGTTCTGCAGGCGGAATCGGTCCGCGACGACGTCCAGCACTTGCCGCGCGCCCGCTTCTGTTTCGACGTGACGCTTCGCCTGCACGCGCGTATAGCCGCTCGCGGATAGCCACTGCGTGACTTCGTCGTCGCTCGTCGCATCGGGCAACTCGACGGGAAAGGTGATCGCGAGACGCGGATCGCCTTCGCGCGTGCGTTCGAGCAAATCCGCGTAGATGGTCTCGGGCGTGTCGTGCCGCACGCGATGCGCGGTCTTCCTGTCGAACAGTTCGGCGGCGCGCGCGTAGAAGAGCTTCAGGTGATCGTTGAGCTCGGTCATCGTGCCGACGGTCGAGCGCGAGCTGCGCACCGGATTCGTCTGGTCGATGGCGATGGCGGGCGGCACGCCGTCCACGCGGTCGACCTGCGGGCGGTCCATCCGGTCGAGGAACTGGCGCGCATAGGCGCTGAACGTTTCGACGTAGCGGCGCTGGCCTTCGGCGTAGAGCGTGTCGAACACGAGGCTGGACTTGCCGGAACCGGACGGGCCGGTCACGACCGTCATCTGGCCGGTGTGCAGGTCGAGGTCGAGGTTCTTGAGATTATGTTGACGGGCGCCGCGAATGCGGATTGCGTTGTTCGATGCCAATTTTTCAACCGGTTCAATGAGATGGACGGCTTCGCGAGCCGTGGGCGGTATGCGCCGCCGCAGCGAACGGTACTGTACACCCATACAGTACCGGCCGCACGATGTGCCGGGGGCGTGCGTTCATGCGTCACTGCGTTGCAAGTAGCTCGCCCGCTAAGCGCTCAAGTCAGATGTTCGAGCAAGGCATCGGCGACGGCGTCGGGTGCTTCGCGCGGCGGAAAATGCCCCGCGCCGTCGATGACCACGCGCCGGTATCCTGCGGTGAAGCAGCCCTCCTGTCCTTCCGACATCGCGGCGTCGTCGCAGGAATCCGCGCCGCCCTGAATCATCAGCGCCGGCACGCCGATGCGCTCGATCGTCGGCAGCCGTTCATAGAGCGGCGCAAGCGCCGGGTCGGACGGCTGATCGCCGCGCCAGCGCCGCCGATACGCATTGAGCGTGACCGGCACCCAATCCGGGTTCTCGAAGGCGCGCGCGGTTGCCGCGAACTCGGCTTCGTCGAACCAGCCGGGCGGCGACCACGTGTCCCACTGGATGCGCGCGAAGCCCTTCGGGTCAGCCGCGACCGCGTCCGGGCCGCCATCGAGCGACATGAACCACTGATACCAGAAGCGCCTCGCCTGCGCGAACGGCGGCAGCGTGAACGCCCCGCGCGGCTGAAACGCGAGCGCGATGGCCGCCATGCGCCGCACGCGTTCGGGAAAGAGCGCCGCGACGGTGTATGCGGCGCGCGCGCCCCAATCGTGGCCGACCACGTCGAAACGCGCGATGCCGAGCGCATCGGCGACATCGACCGCATCTTTTGCAAGCGCGACGCCGGACCCATCGCGGACGGTGTCGGCGCGCAGAAAGCGCGTGTCGCCCGCGCCCCGCAGCGCCGGGATGACGGCCCGGAAGCCGGCTGCGTTCAGCCGCGCCGCGACCGGCGTCCACGCGCGGGCCGCGTCCGGCCAGCCGTGCAGCAGGATGACGACGGGACCATCGGCGGGGCCGGAATCGGCGTAGGCGATATCGAGCGTCGGCGTGCGGGCGTGTCGGTCGTCGATCATGGCAACTCCGTTCTGAAGTCGGAAACCTCGATTCTAGAACCGGCGTTTGAAACGTTCGTGTTTAGCCGCGGATGGCAAAACTGACGGCTGTCGTCGTATGAGTACTCCGGCGGGGAGTAATCGCTTCCTTACGGGAAAATCCTCATCACCCGGGCGCCCGCAGCCCGGTATCTTCTTCGCAGGAAAACGATTTCCGAACACGCGGAGAACCGCATCGATGTTGTACGACATCGTTTCTATTGACAACCGGCAGGACCGGATTGGAGACACACATGAAGCAGCCGCCTCGCACCCCCGCCTCTCCCCGACGTCGCACCGTTCTCAAGTTCGCCGGCGTGTCGGCGAGCGCGCCGCTTCTCGGCGGCTTGGGAAGCCTGAGCGTGCTCGCGGGCTGCGGCGGACACCATGACTCCGGCACGCCCTCGACGACCCCGACCCCGGCGGCAGACCCGATTTGGGGGCCGTCCGGTTCGGCGACGCAAATCATCAACGCGCTGAAGAACGTTTCGACGTCGATGGTGCCGAGCCGGCAGTTCCTCGTCACCGATTACGGCGCGCAACCGTGCACGGTCGTCGCCGCGACGAGCCCGTACACCGATCCGGCGAAGTCGCCGGTCAGCACCGGCGCGAATCAGACGCAGGCGCCGAACTCGTTCGACTCGCGGCCCGCGTTCCTCGCGGCCATCGCGGCGTGCAGCGCGGCGGGCGGCGGGCGCGTCGTCGTGCCGTCGGGGAACTGGTACTGCGCGGGACCGATCGTGCTGCAATCCAACGTCGATTTCCACCTGAGCGCGAACTGCGAGATCTTCTTCAGCCCGAATCCGGCCGACTTCGCGAAAGACGGCCCCGTGGACTGCGGCGCGAACGGCAAGCTCTACTACAGCCGCTGGCAGGCCAACGACTGCCTCAACTACGGCACGCCCATCTACGCGCGCAACCAGACGAACGTGGCGATCACCGGCGAAGGCGACACGTCCGTGCTGAACGGCCAGGCGATGACCCCGTTCGCCGGCAGCGGCAACACCGCGACGTGCTGGTGGACGTACAAGGGCAACAGCGGCGCATACGGCTACGCCGGCTCGTCCACGCCGTCGCAGGCATTCGTCAATCCGAACAACGTCGATCTGATGACGGCCGCGCCGGGCATCGCGAGCACGCTCTACGCGAAGCTCACCGACCCGGCGACGCCCTGGCAGCAGGACCAGAACTATCTGCCCGCGCTCTCCGAAGCGGGCGTCGCGATCGAAAAGCGCATCTTCGGCATCGGCCACTATCTGCGGCCGAGCATGGTCGAGTTCATCGGCTGCACGAACGTGCTGATGCAGGGCTATCGCACCATCAACACGCCGTTCTGGCAGCATCATCCGACCGATTGCAAGAACGTGGTGATCCGCAACGTGACGGTGGACAGCATCGGCCCGAACAACGACGGTTTCGATCCCGACGCGTGCGACATGGTGCTGTGCGAGAACGTCACCTTCAATACGGGCGACGATTGCATCGCGATCAAGTCCGGCAAGGACCTGGATACGCAATACGGTCCCGCGCAAAACCACGTCATCCAGAACTGCACGATGAATAGCGGCCACGGCGGCATCACGCTCGGCAGCGAAATGGGCGGCGGCGTGCAGAACATCTACGCGCGCAATCTGCAGATGCTCAATCAGTTCTGGGCGACGAACTCGCTCAACATCGCGATTCGCGTGAAAACCAATATGAACCGCGGCGGCTTCGTGAAGGACTTCTACGTGGACAACGTCACGTTGCCGAACGGCGTGAGCCTCACGCCTTCCGGTTACGGCAGCAGCCTGCTGGCCGGCAGCCCGATCAACTCGACGGTGCCGCTCGGCGTGGTGACGGCGAGCGCGGCGAATCCGTCGGCGGCGCAGGGCGGTATCATCACGTTCGATTGCGACTATCAGCCCTCGAAGGACGCGATCCGCACGCGCCCCGCGCTCGTCCAGAACGTCAACATTTCGAACGTGAAGGCGAGCAACGTGAACCTGAACGGTGTGACGGGATCGTGCTTTCAGGCGATCGTCGCGCAAGGTCCGGTCGCGTTCGACTACAACGGCCCCGCGCCGACGCCCGCGATTCCGGCCATCACCGGCGTGACGATCACCAATTGCGACTTCGGCACGCCGGTCGCGGCGGGTCCGGCTACGGCAACGACGCCGGGACCGATCTACGCGTACAACGTGCATGACATTGCGCTCGTGAACACGGTGATTGCAGGCAAGACGTTGAATCAGACGGTGACCGACGCGCGATAGTCGCTGGTGCGGGGCGCCGACGCGTCGCAAATGCGAGACGCGCCCCGCATGTTTGGCTCATCATTGAATAATCGCCGGACGACACGCATTATTACCACGTCGTTCTTATAGAACAATTCCGAAGTCGGCTATCATGCGCCCCTCTGATCAGGAGGTAGATCATGGTTCCCGAACGAATGCGCGTGGCCGCGAACGAATCGATATGCAAGTGCTGTTCTGGCCGAGCGTTTCTCTTCGGCGTTTGCGACTTTTCCAAAAGCTGCGCGGATCGCGCCGCAGGCCGTAAAGTCGATCCTTACGCAGGCGTCCCTGTTTATTATTATCGTTGCGCCGAATGCGGCTTTGTTTTCACGACGGCGTTCGACGACTGGGGAAGTCACGCTTTCGCGAAATACATTTATAACGACGACTACATCCGGCAAGACCCCGATTATCTCGACGCGAGGCCGCAGAGCAATGCCAATGCGCTCGCCAGTCAGTTTCCCGAACTGGCAGGTCAGGAGATTCTCGATTACGGCTCCGGTAACGGCCTCTTGGAACAGAAGCTCAAGGCGCGCGGATTCGTCAAAGTGGACTCATACGATCCCTACGGCGCGATTCAAAACCGGCGTGCGCAGCCGCAGCGCTCTGACGTCGTTCTCGCCTTCGAAGTGTTCGAGCATCACGCGGCTCCCCGAGACCTGATGGCGGAACTCGCGCGTCTTCTCAAACCGCAAGGAATCGTTCTCTTCAGCACGCTCGTCACTCCGCCGGATATCGAGACAATCGGAATCGGCAATTGGTGGTACTGCGCGCCGAGAAATGGGCATATATCCTTTTTCACGCCAAAAGCCCTTGCGCATATTGCTTCGACTGTCGGTATGAAAGCCGCATCGTTCAGTGACGGCTTTCATTTCCTCTATCGGGATGAACCTCCCGACTGGATTTCGCGGTACACGGTCACACCCTGTTCCACTCGCGACGAATAAGGCTCACGGCTAAGCCCCGATCAGCACGCCCTTTCTAAACGCCCTTTCGCCCGTCACCCGGCCCATCGGCGCGCCCGCATAGACAAAGCGCGTCGCGCGACGCATATAGAACACGCCGTCGTTTTTTGTCGTCACGGTCGTCACCGCGTCGGTCAGCGGATCGACGATATCGAACACGGCATCGCCCGCCTTCAAGAACGCCCCGACCGACGCGCGATACACGACGATGCCGCTCACCGGCGCAATCAATTGTTCGCTGCCCGCGAGCGGCGTCGCGGCGTGCGCGAGCGGCGGCAGTTCGCGCGCGCTTCCGTCGATGACGCCTCGCACAATCAGAAACTCGACGATGGCCTCGGCATCGCGCGAAGCATCGTCATAACCGACGTCACGCTGACCGCGATGTTCGAGCGTCGCCGCGATATTCGGTGCGCCGAGCGGCACGCGCTCGCCGAGCAGCGCGCGCACTTCGTTCCACAACAACGCGTGAATCTCGTCGAAGGACTGGCCGCCCGAATCGGTTGCGAGCAGCACGCCGTTCGCGCCGATGTAGCGCGCGAGCGGCTCGAGCGCGGGCCAGCTCGCGGGGCTGGTGTAGAGATGCATCGTCGCTTCGAGCGAGCAATGCAGATCGAGCACGATATCCGCATCCGATGCTTGCGTAAGCAACGCAAGGCGCAGCGATTCGAACTCGTTGCGCGGCGTCGTCGCGGCGAGCATGTCGCGCACGGCGGCGCGCAGCACGCGCGCGTTGTGCGCCGCGTCTTCGTTCGACAACTGGCCACGGATGCGCTCGACGAGCGCGCTTGCCGCCGGCATCGGGAAATTGCGGTTGAAGTTCTGGCCGCTATTCGCCTCGAAGCGCCCGATGAACTGCCCGAGCAGATGCTGCGACAAACCGATGGGATTCGCCACCGGCACGAGCACCACTTCGCCGCGCATGCGCGCGCTCGCCTCGATTTCGACGAGACGCTGCTTGAGCCGCCATGCGGTGAGCATCGCGGGCGTCTCGTCCGCATGAAGCGATGCCTGGACATAAACCTTCTCGCCCGCGCCCGGCGTGCCGAAATGAAAGCTGACGAGCTCGCGCGTCGTGCCGAGCGTCGTCGTGACGAGCGGCGTGCGTTGAATGTGCATTGCTTAGTGATCCGTATTATTCGTTATTAATCGCCGTAGACGTCGAAGTCGAAGTACTTGCGCGCGATCTTCTGGTATGTGCCATCGGCGCGCATGTCGGTCACGGCCTTGTCCACTTTCGCCTTGAGCGCCGTATCGTCGAGACGCATGCCCATGCCGACGCCATGATCGCCCATCGAAAGCGGTGCGCCCACGAACGCGAAGCCCGCGCCGCGCGGCGTCTTCAAAAAGCCGTTTTCCGCTTCGACGGAGCCGAGCAACGCGGCATCGATTCGGCCCGCGACGAGATCGTTGAACACGCCTTCCTGACTCTGATACGCGACCACTTCGACGCCGCCCGGCTGCCAGTTCTTGAGCGCATAAGTCTCGAACTGACTGCCGCTCTGCACGCCGACGCGCTTGCCGCGCAATCCGTCCGCGCTCGCGGTCAGCGCCGCCCCGCTCTTCGCAATCAAACGCGAGCGGAACTGAAAGAGCTTGGTCGAGAACGCGATCTGCTTCATGCGCTTGTCGGTGATCGCCATCGACGACATGATGCCGTCGATCTTGCGCGCCTTGAGCGCCGGAATCATCCCGGAGAATTCGAGTTCGACCCATTGGCAATGCATCGCGATGCGCCGGCAGATTTCATCGCCGAGATCGACATCGAAGCCGGCGACGTGACCGTCGGGCGTCTTGACGTCCATCGGCGGATAGCCGGGATCGATACCGAGACGCAAGGTTTCGGCCTCGCTCGCGAGAACGGGCGACGCGGCGAGCGCGCCCGCAAGCAAAGCGGCTATGAACGACGACGTGATGTTGGGCATGTGCGCTGGATGATCGAAGGAATCGAAGGAATCGTCCTGCCGATGGTACGAGTGCAAAATGCGCCTTAATAGAGGCGTTTTGCTTATCATGATCACCTTTTGCGATCGGGCGGGAAGGACATCGTGGACTTGACTCTCGCGCAGTTGCGCATGTTCGTCGCGGTGGCCGAAGCGGGCAGCTTGCGCGCGGCGGCGCGGCGGCTTTGCATCGCGCAGAGCGGCATCACGCAGCAGTTGCGCAAGCTGGAGGCGAATGCCGGCGCACCGCTTTTCGAGCGCGATGTGCGCGGCGTGCGGCTGACGCAAATCGGCGAACGCCTGCGCGTGCGCGCCGATCTCATCCTGGGCGAATGCGAAAAGACCGAGCAGGAAATGCGGCAGTTGCGCGGCGAACTGATGGGAAGCGTATCGCTCGGTCTCGCCGCCGAAGCCACGATGCGCCTTTTTCCCGCGCTCCTCGCGAGCTTTCGCGAACGATGCCCGCGTATCGACGTGCATCTGACGAGCGCGACTTCGCGCGTGCTGACTTCGTGGGTCCGCGAGGGCAGTCTCGACTTCGCGCTCGCGCTGATCGCACCGGATGCCGATCTGCACGACATGGAAACGACGCGCCTCTTCAACTCCGATGTCGCTGTCATGGCGCGGCGCGGTCATCCGCTCGCGGCATCCCGCACGCTCGCCGATCTGCGCGACGCGCAATGGGTCAGCACACGGCACAAGCAGCAGCGCGGCAACAAGCTCCTTGCGCTTTTCGAGCAAGCCGGCTTGCCGCTGCCGCGCGTCGCCGCGACAACGGAAGCCGTCTTCGACACGATGCACTGCGTCGCCGCAAGCGACTATCTCGCGCTCGAACCGGCGAGCCTCGCGCAGCATGCGTTCTTTCGCGAGCACATCGTGAGCGTGCCTGTCGCCGAACGCGCGGCAAGCACGCCGGTGTGTCTGCTCAGACGCGCGGGCGCGCCGCTCACGCCCGCCGCGCAGGAACTCGCGTCGATGGCCGTCTCGTTCGCGCGCATGCTGCCCGCGCGAACCGGGCCTTAACGGGAAGCGTGACGCGAGTTCGAAGCGGACTTCTTGCCCGCGGCCTGCGCGCGCCGCGTCGCCCAGCCCTTCTTGGCGGCAGCGGAGCGGTCGGCGGCGGAACGGCGGCTTGCGCTCGCATGCGCCTGGCGCGACAGCGACTTGGGCGATGCCGCCTTCGTGCTCTCGCGCTTGAGCACGCGCGTGGACGCAGCCGAGCGCTTCGCCTTCGATTCGGTGCTCGGGCTCTTCGTCTTGCGATGCGCGGCTTTCGTGTCCTGCGCGGCTTTCTTGCGCGTGCCTTCCGATGCTTCGCCCTTCTTCGGCGTCTTCAGCTTGACGCCCGCGCGCCGCGCTTCCGACAAGCCGATCGCAATGGCTTGCTTGGCCGACTTCGCGCCGTGCTTGCCTTCGCGAACGTGGTCGATCTGTTCCTTCACGAACGCGCCCGCCTGCGTGCTCGCGGACTTGCCTTCGCGCTTGGCTTTCTCTGCGCGCTTCACGGTTTTCTTCTCGGGCATGTCGGTACTCCTTGCGAAGTGAGGTCGTACCGGCTACGCGAGCAACGCGCGTGCCCGCGTTGGTGCGCTTCTATTGCGTGAGACGCAGCACGCCCAGACTGCCCGCTATCTGCTGGAAGATCGTGTCGAGCGTGGCGTTCGTCGGCGCGTGATAGTAGTTGCCGGGCGTCGCGCAGCTTTGCATCGTCTGCTGCGCCGCGACGCTCGCGGCATCGGTGCCGTAGGTGCCGAACGTGATCGAATACACGATGATGCCGCTCTGCTTCATCGCCGAGCACACGCCGAGCTGAAACGCGTTGATGTCGTCGAGCGACGTCATCGAGCCGTCCTTCAGCGTCGAGCCATCGGGCCGCATCACGGTGGGCGCCCGCAGCGTGCTGTCGCCGACGCCCGAGACGCCGTTGAACGAAGGCGCGGGCATGATGCCGCTTGCCGCGCCGAGATCGTTCTCGCCGTCGGTCAGCACGATCACGACGCGCTGCAGCGACTGCGTCGTCTCAGGCCGGGGCAGGCTCGTATCGGTCGAGATGAAGCCGCTATTGCCCGCCACGTTGCCCGACCAGTCCGACGACAGCATGCGCCAGCCCCACAACAGACCGCTCGGAATGAGCGTCGAACCGTTGGCCTGCATGTTCGAGATCGCGGACGTGAGCGTGTTCGCATCCTTCGAGAGGAAGAGCGCCGGTGCCATCTCGCACGGACCGGTTGAGGAGCCGTTGATGTTGTAGTTCTGATCGATGGTCGACGTGGACGCGTTGCTGTCCGTCGATTGATACCAGAGGTCCGTGATGGTCGCGTTGTCCGCTGCGCCGCCGCATAGGGACGTATAGCCCTGGCTCTGCAAGGTCAGCGGCACGCCCATGACTTTGTTCGTCGTGAGCGTGCAGCTGGAACCGTAATTTCCGTTCGAAGACCGGTTCGCGTTGACAATCGAGAATCCTCCCGGCGGCACGTTGTAGTACCACGGCGTGAAGCCCGGCGAATCCTTGGGCGCGTAGGCCTTCGGATACAGATTGCCGCCCGCGTCGCGCGGTTCGACCGCGCAGCCGTGCCAGCCGGAGCCCGGATAGTTCTTTTTCGCCGCCATCGAAACGTTCGTCGGGTTGTACGCGAAGCTCGGCGTGATCCACCTTCCGTTCGACGGCAGCACGTTCTTGAGATTCACCATCGTCGTGAAAGGCACGAGACCGATATACGAATCGTTGTTGCTCTGGCCGAACACGCTCGTGACGAGGTTCGTCGCCGCCGTGCGCAAGCCCGCGATCTTCGTGCTTCCGTAGCGGCTTCCCGTCGCGCTGTCGGCCATCGAACCGGTGTTGTCCAGCACCATCACCAGTTCAAGCGTGCTCTTCGGCTGCCGCAGCACGGTGTTGCTCGCGGTGACGGTCGCGGTGTCGGGCGCATCCGTCGCGCCGCCGCTGCTGCCGCCGCCGCCGCTTTGCGCGGACTGCTTAAGGAAGATCGGCGCGAGAAGCGGAATGCTGCCCTTCACCGAAAAGTTGATGACCTGTCCCGTGGCGGGCGTGCCGCTCACGTCGATGTTGAGGTTTTTGTCCGGAACGCTCAACTGCAAGTATTCGCCCGGCATGTTGGCGCCGAAGTACGCATAGGCGTCGGCCTTCCATTGCGCGATATCCGACGCTTGCGTCATGTCGTAGTGCGCGAGATTCGCACCCGCGGACAACGCGGCGACATCCGATGCCATTTGCAGACGCGCCTGCGCCATTTCGTCGTGGATCGCGTCGTAGGCCATGCACATCGCGCCGATCATGACGCTCGCGAACACCGCGAAGACCATCGAGACCGCGCCGTCGTCGCGGGCAAAAAGTGCGCGCGAGGCGCGGCTTTGCGTCTTGCTCATGATTGCGGCTGAAGCGTGAGCGACTGTCCGGTGCGCGGACGCACGACCACGCGCTCGTAGATGGTCTGCGTGCCCGGCGCGCTCTGCCAGAACGGCGCGGTCATGGAGAACGGCGTGTACGAATAGAACACTTCGACGATCACGGCGGAGTCGCCGTTCCGAAACGGCCAGCCCGTGGGCAAAATGCTCGTCGGCGTGATGTGCGTGCTCATGCCGCTCGCGTTCCACGGCGCCTGTTTCTGCCACAGAATCTTCGCGACGCCCGGCGTTTTCGACACGCTCGTCACGAGTCCGTTGCAGCTCGAGGCTTGTTCGCAGACGGACGTGACCACCACGCCGCCCTGCTTCGATAGCGTCTCGGGCGCGGCAATCAGCGTGGCCGCGTTCCAGATCGCGCCCAGGTTGTTGGAACCGGTGGTCGAGGAATCGTCCATGACTTGCGTCATCTGGCCGATCGAATCGGCGAGCGTGAACGCCGTATGCTCCACGAGGCTCACGGCGCGCATGTAGAGATACATCTCGGTGAAGCCGAGCAGCACGAGCAGCATGAGCGGCACGATCACCACGAACTCCACCGCCGCGCTGCCGCGGTCCGAGCGCAGCAGCGTGCGCCACGCGGCGCGCGCCGATCTTTCCCCTGGCTTCATTTTTCGTTCTGGACGATAAAGTTGCGTTGGAACGTCATCGATTCGATGCCGAAGAGCTTCGGAATGCCCGAGAACGTCGGCATCGTCACGCTCACGTTGTAAGCGACGACATCGCCGAAGCCGCCCATCGATGTCTGATAGCTCGTGCCGCCGATGTCGTTGTAGCTGCTGTAGGACTGCGCCGTGATGCTCACCGTGCCGCCCACGTTGGTCCACTCCTGAAGCATCGCATTGACGATGCGCTTCGCTTCGGCGTCGCGCGTCGTGTTCGCCGGAACCGTCGTCGTCAGGCCGACGCGCGATGCGGTTTGCGCGGCCATCTGCACGGACGCATCCACGAACATGTCGAGCGCGATCTCCACAGTCGCGAGAACGAGGATGAACACGACCGGCCCGAGGATCGCGAATTCGATCGCCGAGACGCCGCCGGCATCGCGAAGGAAGCGTCGCGTGAACGCGCGCATCGCGTGGCTTTTCACCGGACACTCGCCTCGGAGACCGTCACGCCCTTGAGCGCCAGGTTCTGCGCCGCGCGCGTGCGCTGCAACTGGTAGAAGCGCAGATTGTCCTGCACGGAGTCCTTCGGCAGATCGGTCGACAGGATCGCGGCAGCCGCGTCGTCGTTGCCGAGCAGCCCGTAAGCGAGCGCGAGGTCCTGACGCGCCTGCGGGGGCGCAGCCGGAAAACGCGTCACGTCGAGCAGCACGTTCGCGCCCTGGCGCGGATCGCCGCCGAGCGTGAGCGACAGCCCGAGATTGAGCGAAAGCACCGGATCGCCGGGATTCGCCGCGAGCGCATCGCGCAGCACGGCCTGCGCCTCTGCGTGCTTGCCCGAAAGATCGAGCGCCGCGCCGAGCCCCGCCGAGGCCAGCGGATCGTTGGGTTTCATCGCGAGCACGCGCCGGTACGTGGCGATAGCGTCGTCAAAGCGGCGCTGATGAATCGCCACGCGCCCGATGCCCACGAGCGGCGCGATGGCCTGCGCATCCAGCTTGCTCGCGCGTTCGAAATAGACGCCGGCGCGCGTGTAGTCGCCGACCGCATACAGCGTGCTGCCGAGTCCGGTCAGTCCCGGCACGGAGTTCGGATCGGCCTGGACGATTCGTTCGTACAGCGAGGTAGCGAGTTCGAGATTGTTCGACTCGAGCGCGGTATCGGCGATGTGCAGTTCGCTCATCGCGCTCGGCGAACTGTTTTGCGTGAGCGGCCGCGTTTGCGCGACCTGCCGCACGGTCGTCGTGCAGCCAGCCGCCGCGAACGCGAATGCGGCCGCGCCCGCGATGCATGCGGCGCGATAAATAACAGATTTCATTTCGAAGCTCCGGCGATAAACGCAAGCAACTGGATGACGGCGGGCCCCGCCGCGACGGCGATGATCGCCGGAAGAATGAAGAGCATCATCGGCACGACCATTTTCGGCGCGAGCTTCGCGGCCTTTTCCTCGAGCGAGACGATGTGCGCGATGCGCTCGGTGCGCGACAGCGTGCGTAGCGCCTGCGTGATCGGCGTGCCGTAACGCATGGACTGCGTGAGCGTGGAGATGAGCGCGCGGATCGACGGCAGGTCGATGCGTTCGGCCAGGTTGTTCAGTGCGCGGGTGCTGTCGCCGGAAAGTTTGAGCTCGTCGGCGGCAAGCGCGAACTCGCCCGAAAGCGGCGGACAGATGGTCTTCATCTCGTCGGCCACGCGGCGGATCGAGACGCCGAGACTGTTGCCCGCGTTGGTGCAGATGACGAGCAGGTCGAGCGCGTCGGGCAGACACGCGGCCATCGCCTTTCGGCGACGCGACGCCTGAAACGCGACCACGTATTCCGGCAGGATCATGCCGACGACGAACGCCATCAGCATGGCGATGCCGCGCGCAGCCGGATATTCGCCGACCATCGGCAGATGCGCGCCGAACATGACCGTGAGCGCCGCGCAGCACAGCCCGCAGCAGAACTTCACGGCGAGCAGGACCGATACCGCACGCTCGCCCCGGTAGCCGCTGCGCACCATTTCCTTCTGGAGCTTCAGGCGATACTTCGCGTCGAAGAGCGGAATCTTGTCGCCAAGGCGCGAAAGCCGCCGCAGCACGCCCGAACGCAGCGGCGAGTTCTCGTCGTTCTCGGCGGCGTCCTCGCTTTGCTGCCGCTGCGCCGCCGCGCGCGCACGCTCCGCGATGCGTCCGCGCGCGCCGCCATGCTTGCGCTGCCACCACAGCGCGAGCGCGGCGAACAGACCGAGCAGCATCAGCAGATTGGCGAGCGTTTGTGCGTTGTCCGGATTCATCGCGAGGTATCCAACTTCGAGATTTTGCCGATGACGATCATCCCCACCACGATCGAGATGACCGCGAAGGTGAGGAGCTTGTGTCCCGACTCGGTGTTGAACAGCACCATCAGATACGAGCGGTTGATGGCGTAGAGCGACAGCATGATGACGATCGGAATGGCGGCGAGAATCTTGGTCGTGATGCGCGCCTCGCCGGTCAGCGCCCTGGTCTTCTGGCGAATCTCGCGCCGGGTGCGCACGATGCCTGACAGGTTCTCCAGCGTCTCGCCGAGCTGTCCGCCGGTCTCGCGCTGCAGCAGCAGGCACACGCAGAAGAACGAGAAGTCCGCGATTTCGATGCGATGCATCGCCACGTTGAGGACTTCTTCCAGATCGAGGCCCACTTGCAGCGAATCGGCCATCAGCCTGAATTCGCTTCTGAGCGGCTCGCGGCATTCGGCGGCCGCCGAGCCGATCACCTGCGTGACCGGCACGCCCGCACGCACGGCCCGCACGATCATGTCGATGACATCCGGAAAGCCGTCGAGAAAGCGCTTGCGAAAGCGCGCCACGAGATAGCGGTATGCCTGGCCGAGCGCGAGAACCGGCAGCACGACGACGATGACCGGCTTGACGAGTTCGGGCAGCGGCATGAACTTCGCCATCGTCAACGCGACGATCTCGGCAAGAACCGCCGCGCCCATCACGAGACGCACGCCGTTCTTTCCGGCCACGGTGGAAAGGCGCGCACGGCGCGGACCGAGCCAGCGCGAGATCGCATTGTCCGCGCGGTCGATGCGAAACACGTCCAGCTCCGGCCCCGCGGCCGCGCCTGCGGAAACGCCATGCTGCGTGAAGGATTGGTGCATGCGCGCGCGGATTCGCGAAGGCGGCTGCTGGCCGCGCATGTCCTGAAGGATGAACACCATGATGCCCGCGAGCAGCGCGCACGCGAAGGACGCAAAGGTGAGCAGGTTGACGAGGTTCATGGCTTCATCGCGTCGAGAAGCGCGTCTTCGAGGCCGTAATAGGCCGCGCGCGCAGCAAAGGCGGGCCGCACGGCGGCGCATTCGTAGACGCCCTTCACTTCCTCGCTGTAGGCGCTCGCGTCGTAGCGGAACGTGAAGAGGTCCTGCGTGATGATGACGTCGCCTTCCATGCCGACGAGTTCCGTGATGCGCGTCACGCGCCGCATGCCGTCGCGCATGCGCTCGATCTGCACGATCAGATGCACGGCGCTCGCAATCTGCCGCCGGATGGAGAGAAGCGGCAGATTGCCGTTGGCCATCATCACCATGCTCTCCAGACGCGTGATGCCGTCGCGCGGCGTGTTCGCGTGGATCGTGGTCATGGACCCGTCGTGGCCGGTGTTCATGGCCTGAAGCACGTCGAAGGCTTCCGCGCCGCGCGTCTCGCCGAGGATGATGCGATCGGGGCGCATCCGCAGCGCGTTGCGCACGAGATCGCGCTGCGTCACCGCGCCGAGCCCTTCCGCGTTCTCGGGGCGCGTTTCGAGGCTCACGACATGCGGCTGCACGAGCTGCAGTTCGGCGGCGTCCTCGATGGTGACCGTGCGCTCGCCGTGCCCGATGAAATGCGACAGCGCGTTGAGCAGCGTCGTCTTGCCCGAACCCGTTCCGCCCGAAACGATCACGTTCAGCCGGCATGTGCTCGCGAGCTTGAGCACGGTTGCCATCGCCGCCGACATGTTGCCCTGCTGCGACATGCGATGCAGCGTGATGTTGCGCTTGGAGAACTTTCGAATGGAAATGGATGCGCCGTGAATCGCGAGCGGCGGCAGCACGACGTTCACGCGGCTGCCATCGGCGAGACGCGCATCGACCATCGGGCTGCTTTCGTCCACGCGCCGCCCCACGGCCGCCGCAATGCGCTGCGCCACGTTGATGACATGCGTGTTGTCGCGGAACTTGCAGTTCGTGAGTTCCAGCCGTCCGTGCCGTTCGACATAGACCTGATCCGGGCCGTTGACGAGCACGTCGGTGATGGTTTCATCGGCGAGCAAGGGTTCGATCGGGCCGAGGCCGAACATGTCGTTCAGCAATTCCCCGACGATCTGCACCTGCTCCGCGATGGTGATGTTCAGACGCTCGCGCGCCGCGACATCGAGCACGAGCGCCTCGACGCCCGGCTTCATCTGCTCGCGCGTCTTGCCGACCGCAGCCGACGGATTCATCGCGGCGAACACGCCTGCGCGAATCGTCCTGAAGAGATCGGAGCGCACGAGGGCTTCGCTGCCGTCGCTCGCGGGCGCACGCGCGGCGTCGCTTGCGAGCGCGACGACCGGCGGCTCGGCGGGCGCCGGCGCGGGTGCGCTCGCGCGCTCGCTCACCGCGACGCCCCCGTCGGCACGCGCGTGCTTCTGGCCGAACATCAGAACTTCCTCAGGCCGAGCTTGCGCAGAAAGCTGCGCTCGACCACCGCGTGCTGCCCGGTGAGATCGTTCGCGATGCGCGCGATGGCCTGCGTGAAGCCGTTCTGCCCGCGCTCGCGCGGCGCTTCGCCGAGGTTCTCGGCAGCCGCCAGCGCCTTCGATTCGAACAGCACTTCGTGCAGCACGTTGCGCCCCACCGCGGTCATGAAATCGGTCGTGTCCACCTTGCCCGCGCTGGCGGCGTTCGGATTGTTGAGCAGCACGGACGTCGGCGGATTGTTGTCGCGATCCTCGACGTAGCGCAAAAGCCGGATGGTCTCGCGCGTCGCATGCACCGAGCGGTCCGCGACGAGATAGACGCGCGAGGCGTGATCGAAGGCTTCGGAGGCAAGCACGTCGTTGGGGTCGCCGATATCGAGAATCACGTAATGGAAGCTGTCGCAGAGAAGCTCCACCACGCGATGCAGCGCGCCCGGCTCGAACTGCTTCTTCGCGCCGTAACCGGCGTCCGCCGACAGCACGAACATGCGGCTGCCGTTCGCAACCAGCGTGCGCTCGACATATTGCGGATCGAGCCGATGCACGTTCTGAAGCACGTCGGTAAGACCGTTGTTGCTCTCGATGCCGAGCATGCTGTTGGCCGCGCCGCCCGTCATGTTGAGGTCCACGTACGCGACGCGCCGGTGCGTGTCCTCGGCGAGATGGCGCGCGAGATTGAGCGCGAGCGTGGTCACGCCGACGCCGCCGCGCGCGCCCACGAACGCGATGGTCTTGCCCGCGCGCGCGAGCGTGACCGGACTGACCTTGCCTTCGGCCACGCTGACGGTGCGCTTGAGCAGATCGACGGTCAGCGGCTTCACGAGATAGTCGCGCACGCCGATCTTCAGCAGGCTGCGGAAGAGGCCCACGTCGTTGCGCTCGCCTATCGCCACGACCTGCACGGAAGGCTCGCAGACTTCCGCGAGCCGACCGAGATCGGACAGCGGCATCACCGAGCCTTCGAGGTCCACCAGCAGGAAGAGCGGCGAGCGCTCGACCTTCTGCAGATGCGCGATCGCATCCTCGATGTTGCCCACGGCGACATGCGCGTGCGGCATCGCCTGCTCGAGCACGAAGCTCTTCAGGACCTGCTCGGTCTTGCGGTCCGCGACGAACGCGATGAAGTCCGCATTGCGCGCGCCCTGCTTGCCCTTGAGGAAACTGATCTCTGTGGTGCTCATGATGTCGGTCGGAAAGAACGGCGGTGCACTACTTCGCGCTGCGCGACGAAGTCTGGTCGAGCGGGATTACGTGGCCCGTTTCGTAGCGGCGCACGGCGCTCGCCGCGACGGCCGCATCGGCGGGTCCGATCGCTTGCGGACTCACGATATCGCGGGGATCGGCCACCTGCGCCGCGAGGTTCGTGTAGGTCGCGCATCCCCATTGCATGGACGGGCGGCGCCATCCGGCATCCGTCAGAAGCGACGGGCGTGAGAGCGCGTGGCAATCGGGCGGCACGGCGTTCTTTCCGTCGTAGCCGATGACCGTTTCGTTCGGCATGCCGCGCGGCGGCTTGAAGCAGCCGCTCGCGCCGCACGCGAAGGCAACGAGCAATGCAAGAGTGAGAGGACGTGCGTGTTTCATGGCTCGGCGCTCAGTAGACATAGCCAGCCGCGCCGACGAGACGCGGTTCGGATGCGGACGGCGCGCTCGCGCCGCCCTTGCGCTGGAAGCTGTATTCGACGTCGCTGCTCGGCGACACCAGCGAGTCGATCGGCGAGCGCAGCTTCGCCGGGTTCGCGGGCTCGACGATGTATGGCGTCACCATGATGACCAGCTCCGTCTTGTTGTTGATGTAGTTCGACGACGAAAAGAGCTTGCCGAGAATCGGAATCGAGCCGATGCCCGGCACCTGCGAAACGATGTCGGTCGTATTGCTTTGCAAAAGGCCGCCGATCGCGAAGCTCTGTCCGCTCGCAAGCTCGACCGTGGTGTCGGCGCGGCGCACCGACAATCCCGGCACGGTGATGCCGCCTGTCGTCACGCTCGCGGTGGTGTCGATCTGGCTCACTTCGGGGCGCACTTTCAGGCTGATGCGGCGCTCGTTCAGCACGGTCGGCGTGAAATCGAGCTTCACGCCGAACTGCTTGAATTCCACGGAGATCGCGCCGTTGGTCTGCGAAACGGGAATCGGAAACTCGCCGCCCGCGAGAAAGCTCGCCGTCTGCCCCGACAACGCGACGAGGTTCGGCTCCGCCAGCACCGTGAGCAGGCCTTCCTGATTGAGCGCGTCGATGACCGCGCGGATGTCGTTGTTGCCCGTCTTGAACTGGCCGAGGAACGAGAACGCGTTGTTGTTCGGCAGGTTGTACGGATAGACGGTCGCGCCGGTCGCTGTCGTGAGCGGCTGATTCAGGTTCTGGATGGCGCGGCCACTGAAGACGCCGCCATAGAAGTTGCCCGCCGCGCTGCCGAGCGCCTGCCAGTTGATGCCGAGCTGCTGCGTAACGTTGCGGTCCACTTCGGTGATGCGAACGCGCAGTTGCACCTGCAGCGGACGATCCACCGTCATGCGGTTGATGAGCACTTCCTTGTCGGCGAGATACGGCGTGACGGCCTGCACGACGGCGTCGGCATCGGCGGAACTGTGCGCCTCGCCCGTGAGAAGAAGCGATCCCTGGCCGCTCGTCACCTGAACGCGCATGTCGGGGAAACGCGCCGACAGCATGCTTTGCAGGTTCAGCATGTCGCGCGCGACCATCACCGTGCGCTGCAGGATCGTCTTGTTGTTCACGCCGAGCACGTAGAGCGTGGTGGTCCCGGCTTTCTTGCCGAGCACATAGACGGTTCTCGGCGACGGCACATGCACGTCCGCCACCGACGGGTCCGCGACGAACACGGAGGTCGCGTCTTCGGACAAGCGCAGCAACGTGCCCTTGCCCGCGTCGATATCGAGCGCGCCCGCGGCCGTGGTCAGCGGACTCGCGGACATCGACGCCGTTTCTCGCTTCACGGCGGACGCCTGGGCCGCCTGTGCATAACACGCGATCAGCGCGCCGCCGCACGCGAGCGCCAAGCCTGCTGCGCGTCGTCCCGTGCGGATGGAATTCAACTGCGTTCTCATGATCGATCCTGGCAATGTGCTGCCGTGATGGGGTGCCTGTATGTCTCGCTGGTGCGCCGCGCGCATGGATCAGCGGGCCGGGACGGTCGGCAGCGGCGGCGCGGCGTCCGCCGTCGGGCCGGCCTGCGCGAGTGTCGGCGCGCCATCGCTCTTGTCGGACCCGCGATAGATCGTGACTGGGCGCGCGGCGACCGGCGCGGGCGCGGATACGCTCGCGTGCGCCTGCGGCGTTCGCGGAAGCTCGCGCACGGCGCGCGAAATGTCGCCGGCCCAGATCGGCGTGCGCTGCGCCGGCGATGCCGCCGCCGCGAGCGCCGCCGGATCGCGCGATTCGGTGGCAAAGCTGCGCAGCGCAAGCGACAAGGACCCGAGGCGTGCGGCCACCGCCACCACTTCGCCCATGCGCGGCGTCACTTCGAGCGTCACCGTGCGCGCGCGCGAGCCCGTATCGGACATCTCGCCGCTGTTGTTCTTGGGACGCTTGATCTCGGAACCGACCGCGAGCACGCGGACGTGCTCCACCACCGTTTCGCTCGATACGGCGAGGTCCGGCGAATCGGTGCGGCGCTCCATTTGCTGCGTGAGAAGCAGGTCGACGTAATCGCCCGGCTGAATGAGGCCCGCGTTGCCCGAAACGTCGTCCACCGCGACCGAGACCGCGCGCATGTCGGGCTTGAGCGTGGCGGCGAGAAAGCCCGGCGCGCTCGGCATGATGACGTCGTCGGCGGTGAGCACCGCGCCGTTGCTGACGGGGTGGCGCAACAACGCGCCCTTCAGATCCTGCGCGTGCGACGTGTTCGCGACGATGGCGTTGGCGGGGACATCCGCGACCGGCAGCACCTTCCACGAGAGATCGTCGTCGCGCAGCAGCAGGCCTTGCGGCAGATCGGCTGCGCTCACCTGGACCTTTTGCGTTTCGATGGTGTTGTGCGCGGGGCGCGATGCATTGGCGACCACCACGCGAACGATCATCGCGAAGAGTAAGGCGCCGACGAGAAGCACGGCGAATTTGATGATGTTGGACATGAGCACGCCGTCCTATCGGATCGCAAGAGAAGGCAAAAGCGGCAGCAGCGCGGGAAGCACGATCATCACGCCGCCGCCGAGGGCGAGCGCGACGCCATACGGAACGCCACGCGCGCCGGAGAACATCGCGAGTGCGCGCAACGGCATCGAACGTTGAGCCGGATTCATCGCGCGCGTCGCGAGACTGATCAGCGACACGAAGGTCCCGATCACGGAAATCAAGGTCAGGGCGGGAATCGACAAGGAAAGTCCGGCCCAGAGAAAGATTGCGGAGGCGAGCTTCGCATCGCCTCCGCCCAGCATCTTCGCCGCGAACAGCGCGGCGCAGACCAGGAATACGCCAATGGCGAGCAGCAGGTGAACGATCACGTCGTCTATCGCCATGCGGCGCACGAGTGCATCGACAAAGAAAAGCGCTCCGACGACGAGCACGACTTTCGTCGGCAGGCGGCGCGAGCGCACGTCGATGACGGCGAGCCACAAGAGCGCGCAGAGCGCGATCAGGCGAATGACGAGAGACAGGAGCTGCACGATGGTCTTCTTGTTGTTTCGCTGGCGGCTATGCTTACTTGCTGCTCGAGTTCACGGCCTTGTTGACGTTCGAGAAGAGCGTACCGAACATGGTGGTCAGACCGCTGCTGAACACAGTGCTCATTGCGCCCAGGGCGACCACGACGATGCCAGCAAGAACCGCATATTCCATCGCGCTGACGCCGCGCTCATCGCGCACGAATGCCTTCATCAGTTTGCGCATTTTTCTTTCCTTCAGAGGTGAATGTAGGTGTGGACCCGGCCGGGAGAAGACCGGGCAAGCACATCGTAGCCACTCCGGAAAGGAATAACTTCGCCAATTAGAGGTCAGAAAAGCCCGCAATTCGGGACTTCGAATTGCGCGAATCAGGCGCTAGTCGGCAACAGCGAGGAAAACTTTAGAGAGGAGAAAATTCTTTTATGACCTTGCGCCGCGCTTTGTAAGCATGCGTGTTCGGCGTCTCGGCTTCTTTACGCGTTCTTTATCGTTCTAATACGCGTTTTTGCGATTCGACGTAAAACGTTTGCGATCGCTCAGGCCACGCTAACAGATTCTCGGCTGCGGGAAGCTTATGCGCTCAAGTTGCTGACGGCTTAAACTTCCGTGCAATGCTTGAGCCGGCAAAGCTTACCCCAAGCCGAACGGCTTTGTCACGAGCTTTGCAATTTTTGCGTGGGGTCCGAGTTAGTTTGCTTCTTCGCCCAAAGCAGACTCATTGGAAATCCTATAGCCCTATGCGTATCTCGCCAAGAGAAAGCAGCGGTCCGAAAATTGCCCAGCGAATAGCCCCTAACCCGCAATCGTTTGCAAGACTCTAATCGCGTCGTGAACACGAAACTCATACTCGAACCGATCGACTTCTCCGCCCCCTCCGACCAAGTCGCACGCCGCCTCATCGGTGCGATATTCACCGTCGACGGCGTCGGCGGCCGCATCGTCGAAACGGAAGCCTATGACCGCGAAGATCCCGCGTCGCATACCTTCTCCGGTCTTACGCCGCGCAACGCCGTCATGTTCGGGCCGCCCGCGCATGCTTACGTCTATCGTTCCTACGGCATTCACTGGTGCCTGAATTTCGTGTGCCGCGAAGAGGGCCACGGTGCGGGCGTGCTGATTCGCGCAATCGAACCGTTGACGGGCCTCGAGATCATGCGCGAGCGGCGCGGCCTGACGCCGATCAAGCTACTTTGTTCGGGACCAGGCCGGCTCGCGCAGGCGCTCGGCATCACGCACAAAGATAACGGCGCGTCGCTGCTCGAAGCGCCATTCGACATCGAGCCGCCCGAGCAGGCGGTCGATGTCATATGCGGCCCGCGCATCGGCATTAGCAAGGCGATGGACGTGCCGTGGCGCTTCGGGCTTGCCGGGTCGAAATTCGTGAGCAAGCCGTTTCCCAAGGCGTAACTCACTCGGCCGGACGCAGCTTCTTTACCTCCTCGTCCGATGGCTGCACGCTTGCGCCATCGATATAGCGATAAGAAGTCATCACGCCCTTGCCGTCCTTGAGCGCGGTGACGCCGACATACGCGCCCATCGTCGATTGATTGTCCTGCTTGCGGTAGACAATTGGCCCGAACGGTGAGTTCACCGTCAAGCCCTTGAATGCGGCGGCGAGCTTGTCCGCGTCCGCACTGCCCGCTTTCTTGAGGCCGTTGGCGAGCGACATCATCGCTGTGTATCCGACGACCGAACCGAGACGCGGATAGTCGTGATACTTCGCCTGATAAGCCGCGACGAACTGCTTGTTCGCGGGCGTGTCGATCGAATACCACGGATAGCCGGTCACGATCCAGCCGACAGGCGCTTCCGCGCCGAGCGGATCGAGATAATCCGGCTCGCCCGTCAGAAGCGACACCACGGCGCGGTCCTTAAACAAGCCGCGCGTATTGCCTTCGCGAACGAACTTGCCGAGGTCCGCGCTGAAGAGGACGTTGAAGATGGCGTCGGGCTTCGCATCGGCAAGGGCTTGCGTCACCGCGCCCGCATCCACATTGCCTAGCGGCGTGGCCTGCTCCGCGACGAATTGCACATCGGGTTGCGCGGCCTTCAGAAGCCGCTTGAAGGTCGCGACCGCGGACTGGCCATACTCGTAGTTCGGATAAACGATCGCCCAGCGTTTCTTCTTGAGCTTCGCGGCTTCGGGAACGAGCATCGCCACCTGCATGTATGTCGATGGACGCAAGCGATACGTGTACTTGTTGCCGTCCTGCCAGACGATCTTGTCGGTGAGCGGCTCGGCCGCGAGAAAGAAAATGCGCCGCTGTTTCGCGAAGTCGGCAAGCGCAAGACCGGTATTGGACAGATAGCCGCCGAAAAGAAGCTGCACCTGTTCGCGCGATACGAGTTCCTGCGCGACGCGCACCGTGTCTCCGGGATTGCCGTTATCGTCGCGCGAAATCACTTCGAGCTTGTTGCCGTTGACCCCGCCTGCCGCGTTGATCTGATCCAGCGCGAGATTCCAGCCGTTTCTGTACGGCATGAGAAACGCGGGCTGCGCCTTGTAGCTGTTGATCTCGCCGATCTTGATGGTATCGGCGCGTGTCTCCAGGGCAGTGAATGCCGCCATCAACGTCAAGCCAAAGCCTAGCCATTTTCCTGCACGCATAGTCATCGATGAACTCTCCTCTATGGATATTTTCTCAGGTGCTAGACGCCAAGAAACGCGCGCCGCGCGGCATCGTCACGCGCCAATTCGCTCATTGCGCCAGCATAGCGAACCTGTCCTTTCTCGAGCACATAAACGCGGTCGCTCACGAGTTGCGCGAAGTGCAGGTTCTGCTCGGACAAAACAATGGCAACGCCTTCGCGCTTCAATTCGAGAATCATATCGGCCATCTGCTCGACGATGACCGGCGCCACGCCTTCCGACGGTTCGTCGAGCAAGACGACGCGCGGGTTGCCCATCAGCGTTCGCGAGACAGTGAGCATCTGCTGCTCGCCGCCGCTCATGCGACTGGCACGGCGATCGCGCATTTGCGCAAGGTTCGGAAACACGCGAAAGAGCTTGTCGGGCGTCCATTGAGGTGCACCGTCGCGCGGCGGCTGGCGGCCCGCGTCGAGGTTCTCCATGACGGTCAGATCGCCGAATATGCGACGGTCCTCCGGCACATAACCCAGTCCCATGCGCGCAATCCGATACGGCGCCATGCCGCGGATGTCCTCGTTCATGAATTCGATCTTGCCGGTCGTGCGCGGGAGCAAGCCCATGACGGCTTTCATCGTCGTGGATTTGCCCGCGCCGTTGCGACCCATCAACGCAACGACTTCGCCGGGCCGCACTTCGAACGCGACGTCGAAGAGAATCTGGGCGCGGCCATAGAAAGCGTTGAGCGCGTCGACCTTGAGGAGCGTCATCGCGTTGCTCCTTCGGTCAAAGCCGCGCGGGGCGAATACGATGCGCCGGTGCCGAGATACACCTCGCGCACGCGCGCATCGTTGCGGATGGCATCGGCATGGCCTTCTGCGATCAATCGGCCACGCGCCAGCACGATCAGCTTGTCCGCATGTTCGAAGACCACGTCCATGCTGTGTTCGGTAAAGAGCACGCCGATGTTGCGCTCCTTCGCAAGACGCGCCGTTAGCGCCATCAATGCGTTGCGTTCTTCGGGCGCCATGCCGGCGGTCGGCTCATCCATCAAGAGCAGCTTCGGACGGTTCGCCAAAGCAATCGCCAATTCCACGCGCTTGACGTCGCCATAAGCAAGCACCGCGCAACTGCGACGCGCGTGTTTTGTCATGCCGACGAGATCGAGCAAGGCCATCGCTTCGTCCTCGTGCCACGATGCCACGCGCGAAAAAAGGCTAAAGACGCGACGCTCGCGCGAAAGCAAGGCCATTTGCACGTTCTCGAGAACGGTCATGGAATTGAACGTGGCTGCAATCTGAAAAGTGCGGCCCACGCCGAGCCGCCAGATATCGCGCGGACGCATGCCCGCGATATCGCGGCCATCGAGCAAAACGGCTCCCGACGTGGGCGCAAGCTGTCCGTTGATCATGTTGAAGCACGTGGACTTGCCCGCACCGTTAGGGCCGATCAGCGCGAGCAGTTGCCCTGAATCGAGTGCGAAGGAGACATCGTCCACGGCCTTGACGCCATCGAAAGACTTGGACAGGCCTTGAATGCGCAGCAGCGTCATCGCGCCTCCGCAAACCGGTCGCGCACGAATCCGGCGATGCCTTGGGGAAACGCCATCACGAGAAGAAGAATGCTTGCGCCCAGCAGCGCCTGCCAATAATCCGTTTGCCGCGCGACCGTGTCCTGCAGCCAGGTGAATACGGCCGCGCCGACGACAGGCCCGGCAAGCGTCTGAATGCCGCCTAGCAGCACCATGACGAGGCCATCGACAGAACGCCCGACGCTAATCACGTCCGGCGAGATGTTGCCTTTGGAGAAGGCATAGAGCGAACCGGCGAGCCCGCATACGAGCGATGCGGCAATGAACGCGATCCATTGCACGCGCGCAACGCCGATGCCGATAGCTTCCGCGCGCAACGGCGAATCGCGGCCCGCGCGCATCGCAAGGCCTAACGGTGAAAAGAGCATGCGTCGCAAGAGCCACACGCCGGCTATCGCCGCAACGAGCGTGAGGTAATAGAACGCAATGGGCGATGACAGCCACGGCGAAGGCCACATGCCGAGCATGCCGTTACTGCCGCCCGTCACCGTGTCCCATTGATACACGACAGACCAGACGATCTGCGCAAACGCGAGCGTCAGCATCGCAAGATAGACACCGGATAGCCGCACGCAGAACCAGCCGAAGACCATCGCGCCGATTCCCGCGACGAGCGGTCCCAGCACGAGCGCCGCTTCCATCGGCAAGGCAAGCGCCTTGAGAAAGAGCGCCGAGCCGTATGCGCCAAGCCCGAAGTAAGCGGCGTGTCCAAACGAATGCATGCCGCCCGGTCCCATGATGAAATGCAGGCTTGCGGCAAACAGCACGGCAATCATGATCTCGACGAAAATCACCGGCATATAGGGAAAAGTGCTTGCGAAAAGCGGCGCAAGCGCGAGCAGCAGCACGATTGCAGCGAAGGCCGTTTTCGTGCGGCGCGTTGCGCGAACGAGCGGCCTGTCCGCAGGCGCAGCGGAACGCGCGACGGTTTGAGGACGGCCAAAGAGCCCCCACGGACGCAGCACGAGCACCACTGCCATGACGACGAACTCCGCGACGAGCGTGAATTTCGTCAGCGATAGATCGAAGCCCAGGATCGATATGTTCCCGATACCGATGCACAGCGCCTTGATCTCTGCAATCAACAATGCGGCGACGAACGCGCCCGGTATCGACCCCATGCCGCCGACCACGACGACCACGAACGCATTGCCGATAGTGTCGATATCCAGCGACAGACTCGCGGGCATGCGCGGCGCTTGCAACGCACCGCCCAGGCCGGCAAGACATGCACCGACAAAGAATACCCCGGTAAAAAGCCACTTCTGATTGACACCAAGCGCACCGAGCATTTCGCGATCTGCGCTCGCCGCGCGCACGAGCGTGCCCCAACGCGTGCGCGTGAGGGCATGCCAGAGCGCCGCAAGCACGAGCGGCCCGGCAGCGATCAGTACGAGGTTGTACGTCGGCAAGGCATGCCCGAGCAGTTGCACCGCGCCCGCGAGATGCGGTGCGCGCGGCGCGAACAAATCTTCCGGTCCCCATAGATAGAGCGCGCCGTCGCGGATGATAAGAACGAGCGCGAACGTCGCGAGAAGATGAAAGAGTTCCGGCGCGCGATAGATGCGTCTTAGCACGCTCAGTTCGATGAGCGCCCCGAAAGCGCCCACTATCACCGCCGACGCGACGACGCATGCACCGAAACCCAGGGCGCTCGCACCGAAGCGGCTCGTCAGGCTATAGGCGACATACACGCCGAGCATGTAGAGCGAACCGTGCGCGAAGTTGACGATGCGCGTGACGCCAAAGATGAGCGACAGTCCCGATGCGACGAGAAAGAGCGCGCAGGCATCGGCTAGACCGTTGACAAGTTGAACGAGCAGGTTGGCGAGCATAACGGCTTCAAGAGCTTCAAGGGCCTCAAGACTGCGAGGCGACATTATCGATGAAATGCGCCGATGGAAAACACGGCTTGACGGCATGAATGGCTCGTATATGCTCGTCGAAGGGACAATGTCGGCAAGCGCCGCTTCCCTTAGCCGTTCTTCACCTCGCCAAACGAGTCTTATCGTGAGAGTCCAAAGCCCTCTGGTTCAGGGGAGCGCAGGCTGCTCCTTCACCGATCGCTGCGGCATGCAATCCGATCGCCGCTTCATCCCGATCATCACGCGTCTCTCGCGCCGCTGCCTGCGGCGACGCAACGCCGTCACTGCGCACGCATTCGTAGCGGTGCAGTGCGTCGGCGCGGCGTCCCTGCTTCCATAGCGCCTCTCAAGCACCTTCCCTTCGCTCCAGACGGCCGTTGAGCGCGCGTTCACTCGCGCGGCTTGCGCTCGCCTGCATTCGACCATGCCTTGCGACGCATCGCATTTGCGCGCAAGGCACGGCGCCGCTCGTCCATCGAAAGCGCATTGCATCGAAGAGAACTCAAATGGAACGCATCGACGAATTCCTGCGCAAGCATCGCATCACCGAAATCGAAGCCATTATTCCCGATATGGCAGGCACGGCGCGCGGAAAAATAATTCCGCGCAGCAAGTTCGAGTCCGGCGAGTCCATGCGCCTGCCGCAAGCCGTGATGATTCAGACCGTCACCGGCGACTATCCCGACGACGCCAGCTTTACCGGCCTCACCGATCCCGACATGGTCTGCGTGCCCGACCCTTCCACGATTCGCCTCATTCCGTGGGCCGTGGACCCCACCGCGCAAGTCATTCACGACTGCGTGCATTTCGACGGCACGCCGGTGGCCATTTCCCCTCGCCGCGTGCTCAGGCAAGTGCTCGAAAAATACGAGGCGAAGGGCTGGCGGCCGGTAGTCGCGCCCGAACTCGAGTTCTTTCTAGTGGATGTCAATCGCGACCCGGACCTGCCTTTGCAGCCGCCCGTCGGCCGCACCGGGCGCGCGGAAACCGGCAGGCAGGCCTATTCGATCGACGCCGTCAACGAGTTCGATCCGCTATTCGAAGACATTTACGCATATTGCGAAGTGCAGGAACTGGAAGTGGACACGCTCATTCACGAAGTGGGCGCGGCGCAAATGGAGATCAACTTTCTGCACGGCGATGCGCTCAATCTTGCGGACCGCGTCTTTCTCTTTAAGCGCACCGTGCGCGAAGCGGCGCTTCGCCACAAGATGTACGCGACATTCATGGCGAAGCCGATGGAAAGCGAGCCCGGCTCGGCGATGCATGTCCATCAGAGCATTGTCGAGGAAGAGAGCGGACGCAATCTCTTCACCGGACGCGCGAACGAACCCACAGGCCTTTTTTACGGCTATATCGCGGGGCTTCAGAAATACACGCCCGCGCTCATGCCGATATTCGCGCCGTATATCAATTCCTATCGAAGGCTTTCGCGCTTCATGGCGGCGCCGATCAACGTGCAATGGGGCTATGACAATCGCACGGTCGGTTTTCGCGTGCCGCATGCAGCGCCGCAGGCACGGCGCATCGAGAACCGCATACCCGGCGTCGACTGCAATCCTTATCTGGCGATAGCCGCGACCCTCGCCGCCGGCTATCTCGGCATGACGCAGCATCTCGAACCCACCGCGCCGCTCGCAAGCGACGGCTACCGCATGCCCTTTCAGTTGCCGCGCAATCTAGACGAAGGCCTCACCTTGATGGGCGCCTGCGAACCGCTTGCGGACATGCTTGGCGAGACATTCCTGCGCGCCTATCTGGCGCTCAAGGAAACGGAATATGAAGCGTTCTTCCGTGTCATCAGTTCATGGGAACGCAAACACCTGTTGCTGCATGTCTGACGGGTAAAAAACATGAACGATCGTATCGATGTCACCGCACGCTATCGCGCACTCGACGCCGCGCACCACATGCACCCGTTTTCGGATATGGCGGAACTGAACCGCATCGGCAGTCGCGTGATCGTGAGGGCGCAAGGCGTTTATCTATGGGATTCGCAAGGCGAACGCATCATCGATGGCATGGCGGGACTCTGGTGCGTGAACGTCGGCTATGGACGCCGCGAACTTGCCGATGCCGCTTTCGCGCAGATGCAAACGCTGCCCTACTACAACACGTTCTTCAAGACGACGCATCCGCGTGTCATCGAGTTATCGGCGATGCTTGCAACGCTCACGCCCGAACCGTTCAAGCGCTTCATGTATTGCAATAGCGGATCCGAAGCGAACGACACGGCGCTGCGCGCGGTGCATCGCTTCTGGCAAGCGCAGGGCCAGCCGCAAAAGCGTTATGTGATCGCGCGAAGAAATGCTTATCACGGTTCGACGCTTGCCGGCGCAACGCTCGGTGGCATGAATGACATGCACGAACAGATGCCGTCGATGCTCGAACACGTCGCGCATATCGACCAGCCTTACTGGTTCGGCGAAAGTCATGGCGAGGACGTTGAAACGTTCGGCCTTGCGCGCGCACGTCAACTCGAAGCGAAGATCATCGAGCTAGGCGCGGAGAACGTCGCCGCGTTCATCGGCGAGCCGTTTCAGGGCGCGGGCGGCGTGATCTTTCCGCCATCGAGCTATTGGCCTGAGATCCAGCGCATTTGCCGCAAGCACAATGTCTTATTGATCGCCGATGAAGTCATCGGCGGATTCGGGCGCACCGGCGAATGGTTCGCGCACCGGCATTTCGGCTTCGAGCCTGACGTCATCACCATGGCTAAAGGTCTGACAAGCGGTTATATGCCGATGGGCGCCGTTGCCTTATCCGACCGCGTCGCGGACGCGATCGTGGAAGGCGGCGAATTCAATCACGGCTTCACGTATTCGGGCCATCCGGTGGCCGCGGCGGTTGCGCTTGCGAACCTCAAGCTGCTAAGCGAAGAAGGCATCGTCGCCCGCGTGAAAGAAGACACGGGGCCGTATTTTCAGGCGCGCTTGCGCGAGGCGCTTGGCGCACATCGCATTGTCGGAGAAATAACGGGCGCGGGGCTTGTTGCGGGGATTCAGCTTGCGGAAGATTCGACTAAGCGCAAGCGCTTCGCGAATGGCGATGATATTGGAACGTTGTGCCGCGATCTGTGTTTCAAGGGCAATCTCGTGATGCGGGCAAGCGGCGACCGCATGTTGTTATCGCCGCCGCTCGTGGTCACGCATGCCGAAATAGACGAGATCGTCGCCAAGGCAAAGGCCGCAATCGACGAAACGGCACGCGCGCTCGAGCTCGCATGATTACGCGCGCGATTTGCTTGCGAAGTGCTCTGCCGCCATGAGCCTGAAAGCCGTGACGGCGGGGTTATCCTGATCGGTGCGCCACGCCATGCTCATTTCCGCCTGCACGGTGTTGTTTGCAATCAGGCGGAATTCGACGTTGTCGTAGTGAAAACGTCGCGACGATGCGGGCAGAATCCCGAGGCCAAGCCCCGCACGCACCAGCGAGAGAATGGTCGGCGTCTGGTCGATGTATTGCGTGAAATGCGGATTCACTTCGTCCGCCGCGAGCATGCCCATGATGCGGTCATAGAAATACTTTCCGTGCGTGGGCGAATGCATGATGAACGGCTGATGATCGAGTTGCTTGAGTTCGATCTGCTCGAAGCGGCACAACGCATGTCCCGCTGGCAAAGCGACGATCATCGGTTCCTTGTCGACAAGCTGAAATTCGAGCTTTTGTCTCGATGGCAAGGGCCTCAGAAACCCAAGGTCGATGGCATTCGCTGCAAAGGCCTCGATCTGCGCGACCGAAATCAGCTCTAGCAAGACGACATCGATGTCCGGCAATTCACGCCTCGCCGCGACCAGCAGTTCCGGAATCAGTTCATAGCCGGCCGCGCCCGTGAAGCCTACGCGCACGCGGCCCGTTTTCCCTTTGCTTGCGCGTCGCACGGCGCTTTCCGCCTGTTCGGAAAGGCTCAAGAGACGCGCGGCATCGGCGAGAAAAACGTGCCCTTCCGTCGTGAGTTTGACCGTGCGTCCAATGCGCTCGAAGAGCTTCACGCCAAGGTTTTCTTCGAGCAGATGAATTTGCCGGCTAAGCGGCGGCTGCGTCATGTTGAGCAGCGCGGCTGCGCGCCTGAAATTCAGTTCGGTCGCGGCGGCGACGAAGCAACGCACTTGTCCGAGGTCGAGCATCGTGATCGGCGGTGACGGGATGGCCGATCATTATATGTTCGCGCCTGACAAGCCGATTGCTTCGCTTGCGGCATTACGTCGTCAGGCTGCCTTGCGGACGTTCTCCCGCGAGCGCCTGCGCGATGCTTGCCAATACCATTTCGCCCATTGCGGTGCGCGACTCGACTGTCGCGCTCGCGCGATGCGCCTGCAACACCACGCGATCCATGCCGAAGAGTTCGGCGGGAACGTTCGGCTCGTCGACGAATACGTCCAGTCCCGCCCCCGCGATGACGCCGCCCTTGAGCGCATCCACCAGATCCTGTTCGACAACCAGCTTGCCGCGCGCAACGTTGATGAGATAACCGTCCCTGCCCAACGCATCGAGGACGGCCGCATTAACGATGCCTTGCGCCTTGTCCGCCGCGGCTGCAAGCACGAGGATGTCGCTTTCGCGTGCGAGCGAAATCAGATCGGGCACGAAACGATGCTCGACGTCCTCCATGCGGCGCACGTCCGTATAGGCGATGGGACATCCGAATGCCGATGCGCGCTGCGCGATGGCGCGGCCTACCTTGCCCAAGCCGACGATACCAACGCGCTTGCCGCTAAAGCGGCGCGACAGAGGAATGGCGGCGGGACTCGGATTCGAAGGCCACTTGCCGCTCTTCACGAAGTCGTCGCCGGGACATATTTCGCGCAAGACCGTAATCATCAAGCCGATGGCAAGATCGGCCACGTCTTCCGTCAACGCGCCGAAGGTCGCCGTGACCGGAATGCCGCGCGAGCGCGCGAATTCCAGATCGACGGCATCGGTGCCTACGCCGTTGACGGCAATCACTTGCAGCGCGGGCAGCTTCACGATGAGTTCGTTGGAAATGCCTGTATGCCCGCCGGTAATCACGCCGCGAATCGATGCGCCGTGTGCGGCGATATACGCGTCCTTGTCCTCCTGCTCGAAAAGGCGATGCATGGTGTAGAGCGCATCGAGCTTCTCATTGATCGCGGGCACGAGGATGGGATTCAGTTGCAGGATGTTCGGCTTCAAGGTGGCTCCTTGTGGATCGCGTGTGTCGCATGGCAAGTGCGGCCATGAATGCGACGGATGATCTCCGCTTTTGCTAATCGCGTCCAATCCCAAAAGGCTATCAATTGATCCACGAATCGACGCCGTGCCGCCGTGCCGTGTCTGAGGCGGCGAATCGATTCAATACGGGAATCAGGTAATAGCAATAAAAGATTGGACGCGGGGAATTGCCGCCGCGAGAATGGGCCATCAGGGAGAGACAACACTAGAAAAAGCCCTGCATAGACATGGAGACAACCAGCGTGACATTCAGCCTCGATCCGCCCTCTTCCTCCACGTTCTCTCACGCACGTCCGCTTGGCGCCGCCGCTTAAGCGCAGCACGCGTTTGCCATGACACGCGCATCGCGCAGATGCGCCTACACGTCGTAACTGGAGGAAGTCACATGAATAACGCCGAGGGCGTCGTCTCGTCCGCGCAGGCCGAGCCTCTTGCGGGCAAGCGGACGGGGCATCGCTGGGTCGTCATGGGCCTGATTTTCTGCATCTGGGCGATCGCTTGCGCCGACCGCGCGAATTTCGGCATCGCCCTGCCGTACCTCAAGAAGGAATACCACATCACGAATACAGAGGCCGGCCTGATCGTCAGTCTCTTTTCCTTTGCTTATGGCTTCGTGCAGATTCCCGTTGGCCTGCTTTACAAGCGGCTTAGCGAAAAGACCACCGGCTTACTCTTCTCTGTGTTCATGGTGCTGACCTCGGTCTTTACCGGACTCATGGGCACGACGTCGTCGGTATTTCTGCTGCAGGCGTATCGCGTCGGACTCGGCTTGTCGGAAGGGCCGCTTGGCATTGGCTGCACGAACATCATCAATCGCTGGTTTCCCGCCAAGGAGAAAGGCACGGCGACAGGCCTATGGATCGCCGCGTCCAAGCTCGGCCCGTTGATCGTGCCTTCGGTTTGCATACTCGTGATTCAACTGTGGGGCTGGCGCGAAATCTTCTATGTGTTCGCGGTTCCCGGCATCGTGCTGGCGTTCGTGTGGATGTTCCTCGTCACCAATTCGCCAGGCGAAAACCGCTTCTGCTCGCCCGAGGAACGTCGCTACATTCTCGACGAAGCGCCCGCCGCCAGCGGTGATGCAAAGCATGCGCGGCGCGGCCATATGGCGCCGATGCCCTGGCTCGATGCAATTAATCGCACGAAGCGCGTGCCTCAACTGGAAACGGTGGGACAGGTGTTCCGCTCGTGGAATATCTTCGGCGTCGCGCTCGGCTATGGCTGCATGATCGGCATCAGCAACATCTTCATCTCGTGGATTCCCACGTATCTCGTGACCGTCAAAGGCTTTGCTTCGGTGAAGATGGGCTTTCTCGCGTCGGCGCCTTTTATCGGCGCCGTAGCGGGCAATATGCTCGGCGGCATCATTTCGGACCGTTGGCTCGGCGGCCGTCGCAAGCCGATGATGATGCTCGGCGCACTCGGCACCATGCTCATGATGTTCGCGCTGATCGACGCGCCCGATAGCGTCGGGTATCTGGGCGCCGCGCTGATCATGGCGGGTCTCATGCTCGGCATCGGCTTTGCGGGCTATTCCGCGTATCCGATGGGCCTTGCCACCAAAGCCACGTATCCGACGGCATTCGGCATCGTCAATTCGCTCGGACAGATCGGCGGTGCATGCGCCCCGCTTGCCGTCGGCCTGCTGCTCGACCGCTATAGCTGGACGAGCGTGTTCCTCTACATGCTCGGCACCTCGCTGCTGTGTTTGCTCCTGTTGTTGAGCATCGTCGAACCGGTTGCCGGCGAGAACGCGAACAAGAGGGCATAACGCTTCACAAGCCGTTCTCCACCATCGATAACAAGCGCCCCGCAAGCGGCTCGACGTCTTCGGCGCCGAACCCTTGCAGCGGGCCTTCGATCAAAAGAAGCGCGAAGCCATGCACCGCGCTCCACGCAAGATATTCCGCCTGCGGACGGCGCCGCGCATCGAGCGCGCCCGCCTCCACCATTTCATCCAGCGCGCGGCTCAATAGCTGAAACGGATCGAGGCCGCTCGGTCCGGCGCCATACGGCTCGTCATGCGGATTCCATTCCGCTTGCGGTGCTGCAAAGGCCGTGCGAAACAGCCCCGTTTCTTCCTGCGCGAAGCGCAAATAGCCCGCGCCAATCGCGCGCAGTCCGGCGCGCGCGGCATCGGCGCGGCGGCGCTTCCTCGGCCGCGCCGCAAGCTCCTCTTCCATTGCTCCGGCCACCGACGACAACGCCGCCGAGCGTACCGCCGAAAAAAGCGCGTGCCTGTTTTCGAAATGCCGATAGGCCGCGTTCGGCACGACACCCGCGCGGCGCGTCGCCTCTCTCAACACGATGGCATCGGGGCCGCCTTCGCGTGCGAGTTCGATGCCGGCATCGATCAGTGCGCGGCGCAAATCGCCGTGTCTATAAGTGCTTCTTGGTTTCGTTTTCGTCATCTTCGATTCTGCTCGGGCTTTCCCTTATGTGGACACTGTCCATTATCTCTGCTACTTTTGTGGACGGCGTACACAACGAAAAAAAGTCCGTTATTCATGGAGGCGATGATGACCGTTGCGAACGATCGTGCGCTCGACGAGACGCGCATTCGCGAACTCACCGAAGCATGGCGGCAGGCCGTGCTTGCGAAAGACGCCGCTGCGCTCGTCGAACATTACGCGCCGGATGTCGTCGTGTTCGATGTCGTACCGCCCGCTTCGATGACCGGCGTGCAACGTTACCGCGAGAACTGGCAGCGCTGGTTCGACAGCATCGACGGCCCGTTGGCATTCGAAATACGCGAGATGCATATCAGCGTGAGCGGCGAGCTTGCTTATATGCATGCGATCAACCGCGTGGCGGCGGGCGGGCGCGACGACATCGTGCGCGCGACAGTGTGCTTCAGAAAGATCGACGGCGACTGGCGCGTCGTGCACGAACATGCGTCGGTGCCGCTCATCATGGACATGGACCCCGACGAAGCGTCATGACGAAGCCTCATGACGAAGCCTCATGACTACCCAACTCAAGGAGCAGGCATGCAAGTCCAACCGTATCTGTTTTTCGAGGGCCGTTGCGAAGAAGCGGTCGCGTTCTACCGCGAGCATCTCGGCGCGCAAGTCGTCATGACGATGCGCTTCAGGGACAACCGGGACGCGGGCAAAGGCGGCGATGCGCCCGAAGGATGCAGCCTGCCCGCAGGCTGCGAAGACAAGATCATGCATACGGCGTTCACCGTCGGCGACTCGATGCTGATGGCATCGGACGGCATGTGCAGCGGCAAGTCCAATTTCCAGGGCATTTCGCTCTCGCTCACGGCAAGCGACGAACAGCAGGCGGAGAAGTATTTCGACGCACTCGGCAACGGCGGCCAGGTGCAGATGCCGATGACGCAGACGTTCTTCGCGAAGCGCTTCGGCATGGTGCAGGACAGATTCGGCGTCTCGTGGATGGTGCTCGGCGGCGTGCAGAACAAACCTGCCTGATTCGCGCGCGCGAAAGACCTGTCGGGCATAGGGCCTTCGAAAACATGGAACAATGTCGGAAAGAAAACCCGACAGGAGCTTCCAATGAGCGCCACGCGCAACACCCATCTGACCGGCTCCGACATGCCCGCTGATTCCACCGACCGTCCGACTCGCGAGGAAGCCGAAGCTGCCGTGCGCGTGCTTCTGCGCTGGGCCGGCGACGATCCCCGCCGCGAAGGGCTGCTCGACACGCCGGCGCGCGTCGTGCGTTCCTATGAAGAGTTCTTCGCGGGTTACGCGCAGAACCCGCACGACATCCTCGCCCGCACGTTTTCGGAGGTGCAGGGTTACGACGAAATGATCGTGCTCAAGGACATCCGCTTCGAGAGCTATTGCGAGCATCACATGGTGCCCATCATCGGGCGCGCGCATGTCGCGTATCTGCCGAACAAGCGCGTCGTCGGCATCTCGAAGCTCGCCCGTCTCGTCGATGCCTTCGCCAAGCGGCTTCAGATTCAGGAGAAGATGACGGCGCAGATCGCCGATACGCTCGACGAAGTGCTGCAACCGCTCGGCGTCGGCGTGATTCTCGAAGCCGCGCACCAGTGCATGTCGACGCGCGGCGTGCACAAGGCGGGCGTGTCGATGGTGACTTCGCGCATGCTCGGCTCTTTCCGCGACGATCCTTCCACGCGCCGCGAATTTCTCGCCATCGTCGGCAATCAGACCGCCTTCAGCGTATCGAACACGTAAGAGCGCAGTGGAAAAACGAAAGGGCCGCTACGAACTTAGCGGCCCTTTCGCCATTCACGCGCCGAAGCCGTTGCGCGGTGCATCCGCGCCCGCGCCTTCGCGCACCTTGCCTTGCGAGACGTTGCTGCCCGGCGGAACGCTGTGTGTGAGCCACACATTGCCGCCGATCACCGAGCCCTTGCCGATGACGACGCGCCCGAGAATCGTCGCGCCCGCATAAATCACGACATCGTCCTCGACAATGGGATGGCGCGCGTTGCCCTTGACGAGCATGCCGTCGTTGCCCGACGGAAAGCTCTTCGCGCCGAGCGTCACCGCCTGATAGACACGCACGCGCTCCCCGATCACCGCCGTCTCGCCGATCACGACACCCGTGCCGTGATCGATGAAAAAGCTCGGCCCGATGGTCGCGCCCGGATGTATGTCGATGCCCGTCAGCGAATGCGCGATCTCGTTGATGAAGCGCGCGAGCAGCGGCACGCCCAACTGATGCAGCGCATGCGCGAGACGATGATGCGTCATGGCCCAGACGCCCGGATAGCACAGAAGAATCTCGGTGATGTGCTGCGCGGCCGGATCGCCCGAAAACGCCGCCTGAATGTCCGAGACGAGCAGCGCACGGATCGCGGGCAATTGCGCGCCGAACTGCCGCGCGATCACGAACGCATGCGCGCTCAAGTCGGCGTCGTTCGTATCGCGATGCTGCGGAAGAAACCGCAACGCGCGGCGCATCTGTTCGTGCAACAGCCGCAGCGTGCTTTCGAGCGTCTGGCCAACGTAGTAATCGACGCTTTCGTCCGTCAAATCGGGCGCGCCGTAATGCGTCGGAAAGAGCGCGGAACGCAGGCCGTTGACGATCTTCACGATGGCATCGCGCGAGGGCAACTCGCGTATGCCGAGCGGATGCCGCGTGCGATGCAACTCCTCCCGCGACTCGCGCAATTGCGCGACGATGCTCGACAGGCCCCATTCGCGTGGCGCTTGTGCGGGCGCGTCGTCGAGGGCGTCGGGCGCAATGTCGCGGGGCGTGGTTCTGCTGGGCGAAGGCATGTTCTGCATGTGAATCATGAAGCGATGAAAACGGCCGCCGCTGACTTCGCGACGGGAATGTGACAAGCGTACCTGCTTTCGACCGACCGTGCCGCGTCCATGCCCACGCAGCGCGCCATGCCAGCGACGCTACGCTGTGACGTTGCTCGCGTCGATCCAGCGCACAGCCCAGTCGCGTGCATGAGCGATGGCGTCGCGTGCGTCGTGAAAGCTCAGGTCCGCGGGAAAGAAGCGGTTCGCCACCAGTTCGCCATCGCTCGATCGCGAGATGACGACATAAGGCTGGTAATGACCGTCTGCGGTCCGGGCGGGCGCACAGTTGAGAAGATAGCCTCGATGTGAGAAGGCTGCATCGTGTTGCATGAGTCACCTGTCCTGAAGTGCCCTGCTCTTTCGAATGACATTGCGTGCTGGCAGCCCTGCCGCCGCGCTCTCTTGCAACCGGACGCGTCCCGCATGTTGCGCTTTGCCGCCGACAAGCTACAAATAATACTGGGAGCGAAAGCGCTTGGTGACGGAAAACGCGCGGGAAATTTTGAGCGTCGATTAAGTGCCCACGCCCAAAGGGCCGCGGTTCCGTCGCCAAAAAACCGGAACGACTCTTGCATTCGCGGCCCCCTCGATCACGCTGTGCAGGAGGTTCAGATGAACAACGCCGAAAGCAACGAATCGCAAGGCAAGCAGAACGCGCGCGTCGCGGACAGCCCCATTCAGACGCCATCGACCGAAACGGCGCACGTACCGATGCACGACGCGAAGAAGGCCGAAGCGGGCGCACAGGCGCACTCGGGCACAGGGGCGAAAGACGATGCATCGTCGCCGCGCGGCGTGCCGGAGTGTCATCCGCGCGGGGTCGACGTGATGAACGACGACACGCTCGACGACACCGTGGACGCGGACAGCAAGAACATCCATGCGAAGCGCGAAGCGCAAATGCGCTTGCACGAACCGGACTCCGTCGTCTTCTCCAACGCGACGCTCGTGAACAGCGTGCCGGAACCGAGCGACGGTCTCGGCGGTTTCGACAGCCGCCCGGCGCGCCACGGCCTCGCGCTCGCGCTGGCGCACGGTTGCCGCGTCGTGGATCGCGGGATGGTCGCGCCGACGCTGCCGGACATCGAGGATCACCTGCGCTTCGAAGCCCGCGACGCGCACGGGCATACGCTACGCGGCCGCAATCACTACGCGCTGAACCATCTGCGGCCCGCGCGTCTCATCGTCATTGAGCGGTCGTAGCGGGCAAGCCGCGCATGGCAGGCGCGGCTTGCTTCCTTCGTCGCGGCTACTCGCTTTTCTTCTCCTTGTCTTCGTCAGGCTCGATGCGCGTCACGCCGCCCGTGGCAGGCGGATCGCTCGCCGGGAAGGTGTCTTCCACGGCCTTGTCGACGGTATCCTCGTCGCGCTCGGAAGTCGGATTCTGCTCCTTGGTGTTGCTCATCGTCGGCTCCTTTTGTCGTGGCTCGCGCGAAGGCGAGAATGGTGTAACGCACAGATCGGAGCAACGTCCGTTCCATATGCTTTGCCAGATGTCGGGACTAGGCACAACGATTGCGCTACTCGCTTGCCTCAGAAAAAGTCAGACGAAGGACCGACAACAGAGAAAAGGGGAAGGCCATGACCACGAGCCACACCTACGGCGCCTATAGCGAACAAACCGGCGAGGCCAACGCAATCGCCGCAGCTACGGGAATCGCCTCGATCGACGAACCGCGCCCCGCCGCCGCGCGCGCGGCGTCCGAACAACGCTTTAGAACCGCGCTCGCCTGCCTCGGCGCGGCCTATGCGCTGTCGTGGGCGGAACTCGCGCTGGCGCTCGCGATGGGCTTTCCCGGCGATGCCGCGAGCCATCCGATTGCGGCGTCCATCGTGTCGCGCGTGCTGGTCGGCCTGCTGTATCTGTGCGTCGCGTCCCGGCTGCAGTGGGCGCGCTGGCTGACCGTGGTGCTCGGCTTCGCGACCGTCCTGCTCGTCGCGCCGACGCTCGCGCTACAATGGCACGTCTTTCCGGCAGCCGCCGCCGTGTCGGGTCTCGCGCTCGCGTGCCGGCTCGCGGCGTCGCTCTATCTTCTTTCGCCGATGCCCCGCCGCCAAGCGCGCTGACTCGGGAACGCCGCGACTTTCGTTTGCACCGCCGCGCGGGCACAATGCGTTGCCGCCAGTTTCAGTCGCATCTCAATGCAACGCTTGCGAGGCCGCTCATGAAAATCGCTGTCATCGGCGCGACCGGCACGGTCGGCCGGGCCGTCTGCGCCGAACTGAAACCCCGTCACGAAGTCATCGAAATCGGTGCGACGCGCGGCGCGCATCGCGTCGATCTGCTCGATCCCGCCAGCATCGCACGCCTGTTCGAAAGCATTGGCCGCGTCGATGCGATCGTCGCCACGGCGGGCCATGTGCACTTCGGCGAGCTTGTCGCGATGACGCCCGAGCAATTCCGCCTCGGACTCGACGACAAACTCATGGGACAGGTCAATCTCGTGCTGACCGCGCGCGATCATCTGAACGATGGCGGCTCCTTCACGCTGACGAGCGGCATCGTCGGCGCGGAACCGATCCGGCAAGGCGCGAGCGCGGCGGCCGTGAACGGCGCCATCGAAGGCTTCGTGCGCGGCGCGGCCATCGAACTGCCGCGCGGGCTGCGCATCAACGCCGTCAGTCCGACGATGCTCGAAGAAGCGCGCGAGAGCTTCGGGCCGTATTTTCGCGGCTTCGAGGCGGCAAGCGGCGCGCGCGTGGCGCTTGCGTATAGCCGCAGCGTCGAGGGCGCGGAAACGGGGCGCGTGTACAAAGTGCACTGACCGCGCATCGCGTATGCTCGGCGCTTCGAACCAAGAAGCGTGGAGCGGCGCGATGCAATGGACCCGGGAGGCGTACCGCGTGAGCACGGACATCGATACCTTCGATTTCCAAGTCGTGCACCGGTATTTGAGCGAAGTGGCGTACTGTTCGCCGGGCATCGCGCGCGAAAAAGTGGAGCGCGCGGCGCGCGGCTCGCTCGCGTTCGGCCTCTTTCTGCACGAGCGGCAGATCGGCTACGCGCGCATGATCACGGATGCCGCGACCTTCGCCTATCTCGCGGATGTCTTCGTGCTGCCGGAGCATCAGGGCGCGGGCCTCGGCACCTGGATGATGCAGTGCGTGCTGGCGCATCCCGACCTGCAAGGGCTGCGCCGCATGATGCTCGTCACATCCGACGCGCACGGGCTTTACGCGCGCTTCGGCTTTCATGCGCCCGCGCATCCCGAGCGGATCATGGAGAAGACCGGCGCGCCCTGAGGCTCAACCGCCCCTCGCGCCCTGCGTATTCACGTACAGCGAATAGAGTCCGTGGCTCGCCGCCATGAACAGCCGGTTGCGATGCCGTCCGCCGAAGCACACGTTCGCGCACCGCTCCGGCAGATCGATGTGCCCGATCGCCTCGCCCTCCGGCGTGAAGACGCGCACGCCGTCGAGTTCCGGCTCGCCCATGCCCCAGCCGCACCACAGATTGCCGTGCACATCGACGCGAAAGCCATCCGGCGTGCCCGGACCGGCGTCGATGACCACGCGCCGGTTGCCGAGCGCGCGGCCGCCGTCCTGCACGTCGAACGCGTAGATCTTGCGCGGCGTCGAACGCGATTCGACGACATACAGCACCGATTCGTCCGGCGAAAACGCCAGCCCGTTCGGGCCGATGAAATCGTCGATCATCACCGTTGTTTCGCCGCTCTGCGCGTCGACGCGATACACGCACGGCTTCTGTTCCGGCGCCTGCCGCTCGCCTTCGTAGAAGCCGTCGATGCCGAAGGTCGGATCGCTGAACCAGATCGATCCATCCGACTTCACGACGACATCGTTCGGCGAATTGAGCGGCTTGCCGTCGTAGCGATCCGCGATCACGGTGATCGAGCCGTCGTATTCGGTGCGCGTCACGCGCCGCGTCAGATGCTCGCACGTCACGAGCCGGCCTTCGCGGTCGCGCGTGTTGCCGTTCGCGTTGTTCGACGGCTTGCGGAACACGCCGACCTGCCCGCTCTCCTCGTCCCAGCGCAGGATGCGGTTGTTCGGGATGTCGCTCCATAGCACGTAGCGGCTATCGCCGAACCACACCGGCCCTTCCGACCAGCGCGCGCCCTGATAGAGACACTCCACCGATGCGGACGCGATGCGCAGCGCATTGAAGCGCGGATCGAGCACGCGGACGGCGGGGTCGGGATAGCGGCGGTCGGAGGGAGTCGTCATCGTATGTCCTCGTAGAAAGAAGCGGCGGTCAGTTCGGGCCTAGTTCGCCGTCGCGCAGGCGCCAGAGATTGAGCGGATTTTCGTCCGCGAGCGCCTCGGGCAAGAGCGCCGCCGGCAAGTCCTGATAGCACACCGGCCGGAGAAACCGCTCGATGGCCATCGCGCCGACCGAGGTCGAGCGGCCATCGGAGGTCGCCGGGAACGGGCCGCCGTGGACCATCGCATACGACACCTCGACGCCCGTCGGAAAGCCGTTCGCGAGAATCCGCCCGACCTTGCGTTCGAGCACCGGCAAGAGACGCCGCGCAAGTTCGATGTCGTCGTTGTCCATGAGAAGCGTCGCGGTGAGCTGGCCTTCGAGCCGCCGCGCGACCGCGATCATCTGGTCCTCGTCCTCGCACGCGACGATCACCGAGGTCGGCCCGAAAATCTCGTCCGCGAGTTGCGGCGTCGCGAGAAACTGCTCCGCGCTCACGCGATACAGCGCCGGCAACGCCGCGCTCGCCGCCTCCGTCTTCTTGCCGGTCGCGATGCGCTCCGCGCCCGAGCCGTCGCGCTGCCGAATGCCGTCGTCGTAAGCGGCGGCGATTTGCGGAGTCAGCATCGTCTGCGCGTCCTTCTTTTCGAGCGCCGCCGACGCGTGATCGACGAAAGCGTCCAGCTTCGCGTCCGCGAGCGCGAACACGATGCCCGGGTTCGTGCAGAACTGCCCGACGCCGAGCGCCACCGAATCGATGAAGCCCGACGCGAGCGCCTCGCCGCCCGTCGCGAGCGCGCCCGGCAGCGCGAACACCGGGTTCACGCTGCTCATTTCGGCGAAAACGGGAATCGGCTCGGCGCGCTTCGCCGCGATTTCCGCGAGCGCGAGTCCGCCGCGCCGCGATCCGGTGAAGCCGACCGCCTTGATTGCCGGATGCGCGACGAGCGCCTCGCCGATCGCATTGCCGGCGCCGACGACGAGCGAAAACACGCCTTCCGGCAAGCCCGTGTCGGCGACGGCCTTCTGCACCGCGCGCCCGACGAGTTCGGACGTTCCGAGATGCGCCAGATGCGACTTCACGACCACCGGGCAGCCGGCCGCGAACGCCGCCGCCGTATCGCCGCCAGCGACCGAAAACGCGAGCGGAAAGTTGCTCGCGCCGAACACCGCGACGGGACCGACGGGAATCTTCTGCAAGCGAAGATCGGGGCGCGGAACCGGCTTGCGCTCCGGCTGCGCGGAATCGAGCGTCGCGGTAAGCCAGCGGCCTTCGCGCACGAGCGACGCGAACAGGCGCAACTGCGCGACCGTGCGGGCGCGCTCGCCTTCGAGCCGCGCCTTCGCGAGCGCGGATTCCGCCTGCGCGCGCTCGATCAGCGCATCCCCGAGTCCGACGATGTTGTCCGCGATCGCCTCCAGAAATTGCGCCCGCGTTTCGAGCGGCGCGTGCCGGAACGGATCGAACGCGGCGTCGGCGAGTTCGCAGGCGCGCGCGACTTCCGCCGCGCCGCCGCCGCCGAATACCGGCTCCATTTCGACGTTGCGCGCGGGATCGAATGCGCGCAGCGTCGCGTCGGCGCCTCGCACGGCCGTTGCGCCAATCAGCATTTCTCCGGTGATCTTCATGTGATGTCTCCGTGCTGAGTGCCGCCGCGCGCGCGTTGCCTCGGGCGGTCGGCAGAGGGTGTGGGATGCGGAGGACGCATTGCGCATGCCGCCCCCGTCAGGCGCGTATTGTTCGACGCGCTCAGGCCTTTCCCACTTTCCGGAACGTGATGTGGCCGATCCGCCGCACGAGCAGCGCCGCGACGAGCGCGGCCACGCCCGTCAACATCACGCCGATATGCACCGACTGCACGAGCGCGTCGCGGGCGGCGTCTAAGAGCGCGGGCGCATCCAGCCCGGCGGCGCGCAAATCGCGCAGCAGCGTGTCGCGCAACGCCTCGTCGACGAGAATACGCGGGTCTGCGAAGCGCGGCTGCCATTGCGCCGACGCGTTCGCGCCGAGCACGCTGATCGTGCGCGTGACGACGCTCGCGTAATGATGCGCGACGATCGTCCCGACGATGCTCGTGCCCAGCATCCCGCCGACCATGCGCGTGGATTGCAGCAGCGCCGTCGTGATGCCGAAGCGCTCCCGCCCCGCGATCTCCTGCCCGAACACGTTCATGTTGTTCAGTACGAAGCCGAGTCCGACGCCGACCGCCGCCATCGGCAACTCGATCCACAGATGCCGCGTCGATGCGCGCGCGAACGCCAGCGCGAACGAGGCGACGAAGAGCAGCGAGAAGCCGATCGTCAGGATCATCGTCGGCTTGCGAAGATGAATCACGATGCGCGTATTGACGAAGCTGCCGATCGCGATGCACGCGGCGATCGGCGTCGCGAGAAGGCCCGCGTCCTGCGGCGAGAGGCCGAAGCCGCCTTGCAGCAGCAGCGGCGCGAAGAAGATCAGCGAGAACATCACGAAGCCCGCGAGAAACGACAGCGTGAAGAGCGTGACGAGGTGCGGATCGCGGAAGATGTCGAGCGGAATGATCGGGTGCGTCGCGCGCCGCTCGCAGACGAGAAGCGCCGCCGCGCCCGCCGCCACCGCGCAGCCGAGCGCGATGTTGCCGCCCGACAAGCCGGTCTTCGGCACCGACTCGATCAGCGCCTGAAACCCGCCGAGGACGAGCGCGACGAGCACCGCGCCGAGCCAGTCGATTTTCACGCTGCCTTCGCGCGGCCGGTGCAGATTCGGCAGATGCGACCAGATGAAGTACAGCGCCGCCGCGCCGACCGGCAGATTGATGAGAAAGGTCGAGCGCCAGCCCCAGTGCTGGCTCATCCATCCGCCGAGCGACGGGCCCGCCGCCGTGCCGATGCCGTAGGCGGCCGCCAGCACGACTTGCCAGCGCACGCGCGTGCGCGGATCGGGAAACAAATCGGGGATCGCCGCGAACGCGGTGCCGACCATCATGCCGCCGCCGACGCCCTGCAGCCCGCGCCCGAGCGCAAGGAACAGCATGGTCGGCGCGAGTCCGCAAAGCACGGAGGCGACCGTGAACGTGATGACCGCCGCGATCACGAAGCGCTTGCGGCCGAAATAGTCGCCGAGCCGTCCGAACACCGGCACGGTGACGACCGACGCGAGCAGATAGGCGCTCGCGATCCACGCGTAATACTCGAAGCCGTGCAGTTCCGCGACGATCGACGGCAGCGCCGTGCTCACGACCGTCTGATCCAGCGCGACCAGCATGTTGACGAGCCCGATGCCGAGCATCGCGTAGAGGGCGGTTCTGAACGCAAGCGCGTGCGGCTGGGCGTCGGTGGTGCGGGCGTCGGTCATGCGGCTGTGTTAAGCGGGCGCTTAGTCGGTGGAGACTGAATTGTACGGTGTCGCTTGCGGCGAATCGACTCATCGCAAAAATGGCCGGGTCGCGGGACGCTTCGCAGCGATATGCTGCAACGGCATCGGCATCCCGCCAACGGTCGAGGAGAAAGCACGCCATGTTCAATCGCATCATCGTCGCCATCGACGGCAGCCGCACTTCGCAGCGCGCGTTTCAGGCCGCGCTCGATCTCGCGGTCACGCATCGGTCCGTCCTTCAGCCTTATTACGTCGTCGAACACGGTCCGATGTTTCTCGACGTGCCCGGCTACGATCCCTCGGCGCTGCAAACGCGGCTTGCGGAGCAAGGCAGTTCGCTCGCGCGCGAAGCCGCCGACGCGATGAAGGCGCGCGGCGTTGCGGGCGAAGTCGTGACCGCCGACGCCACTGCGAGCGACGATGTCGCCACGCTCATCATCTCCGCCGCCAGCAGATTCAATGCCGACCTGCTCGTCATGGGCACGCACGGGCGCAAGGGCGTGCAAAGGCTGATTCTCGGCAGCGTGGCGGAGCGTTGCCTGCGTCAGGCCAACTTGCCGGTGCTGCTGATCCCATCGGCGGCAGCGACTCCTGACGCCGCGAATACCGCATGATGCGAACGGCTGGCAAGCATGGCAGGCGCGGCATTTTTTCGCGGGGACGCGAACGCCTGCTATGGGACAATCGTTTTGTCATTTATCAAAAACGAAGCCCGCCATGTCCGATTCGACTCGCACCCGACGCCCGGCAGCGCACTGTTCGAGCTGCGCCATGCGCCACCTCTGCATGCCCGAAGGCCTCTGCGCGAAGGACGTCTCCAAGCTCGAACACATCATCTCGGTCACGCGCAAGATCCGCCGGGGCGACGCGCTCTTTCGCACCGGCGACGCCTTCGACTCGCTGTACGCGGTGCGCTCCGGCTCGCTCAAAACCGTCGTCACGCATGACGGCAGCCGCGACGGCGGGCGCGAACGCGTCGTCGGCCTGTTGCTCGCGGGCGACGCGCTCGGTCTCGACGGCATCGGCGAAGGCCGGCATACGTGCGACGCCATCGCGCTCGAAGACAGTTCGGTCTGCGTCGTTCCCTACGCCCTCTTCGAGCGCGTGTGCCGCGAGACGGACGCCCTGCAGCGGCGCATGCACCGCATGCTCGGGCAGGCCATCAATCGCGAGGCGGATCATGTCGTGCGGCTCGGCATGTTGCGCGCGGACGAACGCGTCGCGCGCCTGTTGCTGGACATATCAGCGCGGCTCGCCCGGCGCGGTTATGCCGCCGCCGAATTCACGATGCGAATGACGCGCGACGACATCGGCAGCTATCTCGGCATGACGCTCGAAACGGTGAGCCGCACGCTCTCGCGCTTCGACAAGCTCGGGCTGATCGAAGCGCAGGGCAAATCGATCCGTATCCGCGATTTCGACCGCCTGCGCGAAATCTGACATTTCCCCTTCAAACGATGCCGGCGCGCGCGCGCCGGTTCCCTCCCTCTAAAAGAAGGCCGCCGATAAAGCGGTTGGCACGCGCCTCGCTAGGCATTAGTCTTTTCGGTTGCTTTATTGCTCGTGCCTTGCACGGCATTTGACCTGCCACGGAGACTGAGCGAAATGAATCGCGAACCTTCCCTGCGTCATCCGCTGCTCGACCGCCTCGCCGAAGCACGCCGCGTCACCGACGAGCTTTTCGACATCGTCAGGCGCGAGCATCTGTATGACCGGCCGATTGCCGAGCGGCATCGCATCGTGTTTTACATCGGGCATCTGGAAGCCTTCGACCGCAATCTGTTCGATCAGCGCCTATTCCATCTTCCGAGCCCCAACCCTGCCAACGACCAGCTTTTCGCGTTCGGCATCGATCCGGTGGACGGCGGCTTGCCGGCGGATCAGCCGGCCGACTGGCCGTCGCTCGACGAAGTGGCGGCTTACAAGGCGAAAGCGCGCGCGGACATCGACGCGCGCCTCGACCCGATCCGGCTCGTCGCGCAGCCGGTGAGCACCGATGAAACGCCCGCGAAACTGCTCGAAGTGGCGATCGAACACCGGTTGATGCACGCGGAAACGCTCGCGTACATGCTGCATCAATTGCCGGTCGATAGAAAAATTGCACCCGCCGACGCCGCCTCGGAGCGCACCTCCGCCCGCGCGCTCGTGCACGAAACGGTGCGCGTGCCCGCCGGCACCGCGACGCTGGGGTTGTCGCGCGAAAGCGGACGCTTCGGCTGGGACAACGAGTTCGGCGAAATCGAAGTAGACGTGCCGGCATTCGGCATCGACCGTTACATGGTGACGAACGGCGATTACCTGCGCTTCATCGATGCGGGCGGTTACTGGAACCGCCGCTACTGGAGCGACGACGACTGGGCGTGGAAGGAGCAGCAGCGCATTGCGCATCCCGCGTTCTGGATTCCCGGCGACGAAGCCGACAGCCCCGACGCCGGCTGGAAGCTGCGCACGATGTTCGAGGAGATCGCGCTTCCGCTCGACTGGCCGGTCTACGTGAGCTATGCCGAGGCCAGGGCCTACGCGCGCTGGGCCGGCAAGCGGCTGCCGACGGAGGCGCAATGGCAGCGCGCGGCCATCGGCGCGCCGCACGTCGCGGAAGGCAACTTCGATTTTCGACGCTGGGACCCGACGCCCGTGCAGGCGCATCCGGAGAATCGGAGTGCGTTCGGCGTCGAAGGCCAGTTTGGCAACGGCTGGGAATGGACTTCGACGACCTTCGGTCCGCTCGACGGCTTCGAGCCGTTTCCGTTCTATCTCGGCTATTCGGCGAATTTCTTCGACGGCAAGCACTTCGTCATGAAGGGCGGCTCACCGCGCACGGCGGCGTGCATGTTGCGGCCGAGCTTTCGCAACTGGTTTCAGGGGCATTATCAGTATGTGTATGCGGGGTTTCGGTGCGTGGAGTGAGTGACAACTGCGAAGCGTGATCCGCTCCGCGGATTGTCGAGCCGGTACTGCGCGTCGCGCGGGGCCGGATTGTTCGTCGTCGGTCTCTGATGCTTTGTGTTTCGGCAATTACTGGCTGAGGCTTCGGCACCGCCGCTTCGTCGCTCCAGTCTTCGTGGAGCGTGGTTGCCGCCCACCATGCGTCCATACGTGTACCAAACGCACGGAGGTCCGCGCAGTGTGACTGCGCGTCGATCACCCCTTCCATGTATGCAAACTCGGCGCCGCGACGCATGCGGTCGCGACTTCGGTTTCTCTGCGCGCGGAATTGGCGCTTGGCTAACACCCGAGTGGCGACGCAGCCGCAGAGCGCGGTTAGGAACAGGAACAGAAATAAAAAATCAGCCACGCCGAGTCTTCCGGAACGTTACTTGGCTGCAAGATTATGCGCACTCAATGAGCCGAGAATGAGCGAGCGTGTCATATCGGGAGCGCGGCATAGGGAAATGAAACCCTGCTTATGCTTGAACCCCGTATTCCGTCGGAGATCGCCGGGAGCATGAAGATCATCGCGGCAAGCAAACGCTTCCACGGCATCTCGATACGGCGACTGACGACACTCGGTGCGCATTGTCGCGTAGACAGATTCGGCCACTCATGCCACTGATAGAAACTTAGTCGCCCGGAGACGAGATTGTGCAGTGGCTTCCTGCAGGCTGCACAGAAGACCAAGCGCGTCGCCCGTCCATCACCGATCGACAATGCGGCTCAGATTGCCTCGCACGCGCTGCAACAGCGCGATCAGCTGCTCACTTTCCTGCTTGCTCAGTCCCACAAGCGCCTCGGCGGTGACTTTGTCGCCGACGCGCCGCGCACGGTCGAGCGCTTTCTCGGCCTTGGCAGTCATGCGGACCTGTCTTGCGCGTCGATCATCCGGATCGTCGTGACGCTTGATCCAGCCGCTCTCTTCCATCCGGTCGAGCAGCCGCCCTGCGGAAATCGGCGCGACTTCGAGCAAACCCGCAAGCCGCGCCTGATTGACCTCGCCGTAATGCGACAGATACGCGAGCACGCGGCATTGCGCACGCGTGAGATCGAGCGACGACTTCGCGAGCGCGTCGAAGCGGTTGCCGCACAAGCGGTCCACATCTGCGACCAGGAAGCCGAAGCGTTTATCGAGTTGAGTGCTCATCGGGCAATTATAAGGAAGTCCGTCGAACTCGCATTATGATAAGCTGGCTTACTATCTATGCACGCCGCGAACCGTGACGCATCCCATGTCATCACACACATCGACGCAAAGCGCGCCGCTGAACCGCACCATGCTGACGGTCTCGATCATGCTCGCGACGCTGATCCAGACGCTCGACAGCACCATCGCCAACGTGGCGCTGCCGCACATGCAGGGCGCGCTGTCGGCATCGCAGGACGAGATCACATGGGTGCTCACGTCGTACATCGTCGCGGCGGCCATTGCCACGCCGCTCACCGGATGGCTGGCGGATCAGCTAAGCGTGAAGCGGCTCCTGTGCATGGCTATCGCCGGCTTCACGGTGGCGTCGGCGCTGTGCGGTCTGTCCGAGTCGCTGACGCAGATCGTCGCGTCCCGGCTGTTGCAGGGCATTTTCGGCGCGGCGCTGGTGCCGCTCTCACAATCCATTCTGCTGGACATCAATCCGCCCGAAAAACAAGGGCAGGCCATGGCCGTCTGGGGCATGGGCGTGATGGTCGGCCCGATCCTCGGCCCGACGCTCGGCGGCTGGCTTACCGACAGCTACAACTGGCGCTGGGTCTTTTTCATCAATGTGCCGATCGGCGCGTTCGCTCTGTTCGGCGTGCTGACGTTCTTGCCGACGCAGGCAGCGCGCCGCGCTGTCACCTTCGATGCCTTTGGCTTCGCGACGCTCGGCCTCGCCATCGGCGCATTCCAGGCGATGCTCGATCGCGGCGAGCAGCTCGACCGGTTCGGCTCGATGGAGATCCGCATCGAGGCGATCATCGCGGCATTGAGCTTCGTGTTTTTCATCGCGCATACGGCTACCGCTGGCGCGCGCTCGTTCTTCAAATACGAGCTCCTAAGGGACCGCAACTTCGCGACGGGAACATGCTTCATCTTCGTGATCGGCGCCGTGATGTACGCAACGCGCGCGCTCTTGCCGCCGATGTTGCAGAACCTGATGAACTATCCTGTCGCGACGACGGGCCTCGTCACCGCGCCGAGCGGTGCTGGAACGATGATCGCGATGCTGATTGCCGGCCGCTTGCTCAAGCGTATCGATGCGCGGCTGTTATTGCTCGCAGGCTTTCTCATCTCGGCCTTCGCGCTCTGGCAGATGATGCATTACACGATCGTGCTGTCGCCATCGGACATCGTCTGGCCGGGCGTGGTTCAGGGATTCGGGCTGGGCTTCGTGTTCGTGCCGCTGTCCGCGCTGACGTTCTCGACGCTCAACGCCGCGCTGCGCGCAGACGGAACGGCAACGTACAGCCTGATGCGCAACATTGGCAGCAGCATCGGCATTTCCATCGTGCAGACGTTGATGACGCGAAACACGCAGGTCGCGCACGCGGACCTTGCCGCGCATATCACTGCTTTCAATCCAGCGATGCAGTCGATTCTCGCCACCGGGTCGATGCGGGAAATAGCGCTGTTGAATGAGACCGTCACGCAGCAGGCGGCGATGATCGCTTACCTGGACGACTTCAAGTTGATGTTCGTCGCGACGCTGCTCGTCATGCCGCTGATTCTGCTCATTCGGCCGTCGCGCCGTGCAGCGGATAAATCGCTGGCGCATGCGGCGATGGATTAAGCGAGCGGCGCGGAAAGTCCATTTGGATCGTTGCAAGGCGTATTTCAGCCGCCGCTGCCTTGATCGCGGCAACTGTCTTTGCTTTACTGAAGACGGTCGTCGGTCATGACTTCATCGCTGTACGGTGCTTAACACCATGCCACGATTGCCTTCCCTTCTCGAACAGACACTGAGCGCCCTCACGCGTCGCTACCGGTTGCCCGAACTCGACGTCGATTCAGCCGATCGTCAGAAACTCAGTCCCGACACAGCAGTCGCTATCGCGATCGAACGAGTTCGCGTCGCGACGGCGGCGCGCGCTGCGCTGAACGCCACGTTGAATCACGATTTCTGTGAGTCCCTCGCGCGGCTTATAGAGGCTGTGGTGCATCCGCAAACTGGAGAGGCCGTTTATCAGGCCGCCATTCTTCGCTACCGCGAAGCGACGGTGCGCGAATATGCAGCCTTGTCCTCTCATGCGGAACGTGATCGACGTTTGATCCATGCCGCCTTCAACACGATTGCGCATCCGGCGCGCTTGCAGCGCATGGCCGCCGGAACACTACGTGAAGCGCTAACTCGGCTGTATGCGTCGGCGATGTCATCGTCCTGGATAGAGTTCGAAGACGGTGCGCGGCGTCTGCTGGAAGCGTCGGCATCCGATGGCGAAGCGCCCGTCAGACAGCGCATTCAGCGACTCCTTGACAGTGAACCGCTGACGCGATTGCAACGTCTGCAAGCGCTTGAAGCCGACCAACTCGTCCGCCGCTATCGATCGCTGTGGGAGCAACAAGGGCCCGTTTCCGGGAGCGCAGCCGCCGCCGAGCAGGGCATCGCTTCCAAGCAGCGCGGCGATGAAATCGAAGCGCTGGCCGCGGGTGCGCTTCGGGCGCTGGCCGAGCGACTCGAGCGCGAAGACCCACCGATGACCTACCGCGTCGTCACGTCGTTGCGCGTACCGGCATCGCTTCCTTCGAGTCACGAGCACGCCAAGACGGAATGGGACGTCGTCCTCTTACAACATGCCGCGGCCGCCGACGAAACATCCGTCTGGGATATTGCCCTTCTGCTCGAAGCCAAGGCGTCCGTGCATGCAGCCTCGACTGATTTTCCCCGGCTCTTACGCGGTTTGCGCTTGCTCGCGGCAGCGGATGAAAGCACGGTCTATGTGTTTCCGACTCGAGAAAGCGCGGTGCGCATCTCCGGCGCGTCGTTGAGCGCACTGTCCAGCGAAACAAACCGTCTTGCCGATGCAGTGCTCTATTGCTGTGATGCATCCGCCGATGCGGCTCCGCGACTCCTCAATGCAGCCAACAGAATGCATCTTCTACTCGCGCCGGCCAGCCTGGCCTACGCCAGCACCATGATGGAAGCCGGACGTCCGGATGCAGCCACGCTTGAACCGGTATGGCGCGACCTGCTCGAATCACCGCGATGGAGCATCGTGCTTGATCAATACCCGATGCTGCAACAGGTGCGGGAACTGACGGTTCATATCGACGACCTCTTAGCCGCGATCAAAACGTCGTAGACGTGAGTGTTTCGTGTGCTCTTGCGCACGCGTACCGAAGCAGGCCTTGCCGCTAGTTGAACGGTATTGCAAGGGGTCCTCGATGCAGATCGGCAACTCGCGCACCCGCCGTCCTGTCGCGTGATAGACCGCGTTGCCTATCGCTGGATTCATGCCGACGATGCGAATCCTCCCCAGCCCCTTCGCGCATAGCGGATTCCCTGCACATCGGCTTCCGCCGACATGATGACGTCGACGTGGGCCGACATCCGCGTCTCCTTCAGCAGCACCATCCCGACGATGCGCGGCGTTTCCAACGACGCCCGTGGCCCACCCAAAGAAGTACATTAGAGCAGTCATACGTTTCTGTTTGCCGAACGCAGATCATCGCGTGCTTCTTGTGCGAGCGCTTCGTAATGCTTGCGAAACTCACTCAACTCCTTCTGATCGAGTTCTTCGAGATCGAGCAAAGCGTTATGCGCCGTGTCCATGGCGCGGATGATCTCGTCCAGCTTGATCTGCATTGCCGCGGTGTCACGGTTTTGCGTGTTCTGGATCAGAAACACCATGAGGAAAGTGACGATGGTCGTCGAAGTATTGATGACGAGCTGCCACGTGTCGCTGAAGTGAAACAGCGGGCCGGAGATGCCCCAGACGAGCACCAGACCGACAGCAATGACAAAAGTCGATGCACGGCCCGCGAGGCGCGCCAAGCCGTTCGAGAACTTAAGAAACCAGGAAGTCTTCATGGCTCATGGCTCCGTTATCGCGTTCTGCTGCTAGCGTCTCTTAGACCACAATTCCCAGCTGATGCCGGCGTCTCCCCGCTTCGCTTTCCGCAACGTATCAAGGAAAGGAATCACACGGTGGCCGCGCTCAACTCACGTTGTGATGTGCCTCCGATATAGCGCAGCCGCATGAACGCGTCAAGGATTGACGAGGACGGCGGTCTGCATCGCTATGTGTCGACGAAGTCGCATCAACCGGCGGAGTCAGCGATGACCAAGTTCTGTCACCCGCGTGCGGATAGCGTGGCTAGTTTCGTTTCGTCGCACATTTCGCCGCGTGAAACTATCGCCGTTCCCTACGGATGCGCGGCGGCGCACATATCCGGCTTGAACGCTCGCGACGCACCGCCTACAGTTAGCTTCGGACTTCCAGCGTGACTAAGCGGCCCTTAACTTCATGCATATCAAACGAAGGATGCGATATGGAGAGCGCCCCAGCGTCCGAAGTCACTCATTTCCCGTCTCCCGAACGGCTACTCCAGACTGGCATGGCCTTCTGGGCGTCGAAGACGCTGCTTTCCGCAGTCGAACTCGGTGTGTTTACCGAACTGGCCAACGGTCCGCGCGAAGCATGCGACCTGATCGGTGCACTCGGCCTGCATGCGCGTTCGGCGCACGACTTCCTGGATGCCCTTGTCGCGCTTCAGTTGCTGGACCGCAAAGGATCGGGTTATGAAAATACGCCCGAGACCAGCCTCTTTCTCGATAAGGGCAAGCCGAGCTACGTTGGCGGTCTGCTGGAGATGGCGAATGCACGACTTTATCCGTTCTGGGGCTCGCTAACCGAAGCACTGGTCACAGGACGCCCGCAAAACGAGGCAAAGCGCGGAGGGAATCCTTTTGACGCGATTTACCGCGACGAAGCGTCATTGCGGGGCTTCCTGCAGGGAATGACGGGCGTCAGCCTTGGCGCCGCGCGCGCAATCGCACAGCAATTTCCCTGGGCCGATTACGGCACGTTCATAGACATCGGTGCAGCTCAGGGCGCCTTGCCAGTGCAGGTTGCCCTCGCGCATGCGCATCTGACAGGCGGCGGTTTCGACTTGCCGGCCGTCGGGCCGATCTTCGACGAGTATGTCGCCGACCACGGCCTCACAGAGCGGCTGCGCTTCTATCCGGGCGACTTCTTCAAGGACGAATGTCCGTCGGCCGATGTGCTGGTCATGGGACACATTCCTGCACGATTGGGCGTTGCCGCAAAAGCTCGAATTGCTCGGCAAGTGCTACGCCGCGTTACCGTCGGGTGGCGCGCTCATCGTGTACGACGCGGTGATCGACGACGAACGTCGGAAGAACGCTTTCGGCTTGTTGATGAGCCTGAACATGCTCATCGAAACGCCAGGTGGCTTCGACTACACGGGCGCGCAATGCCGGCAATGGATGGAGGAAACAGGATTCAAAGCGGTGCGTGTCGAGCCACTAGCCGGACCGGATTCAATGGTCATCGGTTTCAAGTGACTGCGTGGCCGGCGCTCGAAGCACCCGTCAGGCAAAGAGGCTGCTGAGCAATTGATCGCTTTATGTCGATCTTTGTGGTCCTAATGGTTTCCTCGCCATTTCTAGCCTGCGGATACGCCGAGCACCTTATTGCGGAACTACGCATTCCTACTCTGCCCACGCTGATGGCCCGCCTTCAGTGCCTCAACCACTAGCTCAACAGCCCGCGATGCTTTCCGCCGACTCGGGTAGTAAATGTGATGTCCAACAAACGTCGGACACCAGTCTTCGAGTACCCATGCCAGCTTTCCGGCGTGAACGCGCTCCTCAACCAGATCCCTCGGCACATACGCGAGGCCGAGGCCGCCAAGCGCCGCTTCGACCATCTGATAAACGCTGTTGAACGTAAGTTGCCCTTCGACCCGCACCTGCAGTTCTCGCCGCCCCTTGCGTAATTCCCACGGAAGCAACGATTCTCGTGTCGGCAATCGGAGATTGATGCAGTTATGCATTATGAGGTCCCGCGGCGTCCTCGCGGGAGGCCTGGACCGCAGGTAGCCCAGCGAACCGACAATCGACATCGTCATGTCCGGCGCGATGCGCACTGCGACCATGTCCTTCGCCACCTGGTCGCCGAGCCGCACGCCGATGTCGAACCGGTCGGCCACGATATCGGCTAAACCGTAGTCATTCAGCAACTCGATTTTGACTTCGGGATATTGGCGCAATAAAGGCTGTAGTCGTGGCCAAACATACGTGTTGGCTGCGTAATCCGTGGTGGTGATGCGAACGGTGCCACTCGGCCGATCCGTCGATCCGCGCAACGCGTCTACTTCGGCCTCGATTTCCTCGAAGCGTGGTCTGATGGCAGATAGAAGTCGTTGCCCCGCCTCGGTCAGCGAGACGCTACGAGTCGTTCGCATCAGCAGTTGCAAGCCGATGCGTCTCTCGAGGCCTGCGACGGTCCTGCTCAGCGCGGACTGGGATACGCCCAGTTGCGCGGCCGCGCGTGTGAAGCTGCTCTCCCGCGCAACGGTGATGAACGCGACAAGGTCATTAAAGTCTTCCTTCATTAATGCTCCAGAGCATAAGGGCATTCCGATTTTGCCATCTAGTCACCGGATCTACTCATGATTACATTAAGCACAGTTGGATAACGCTGTTCTTAACGAAGAGGATGAAATGGAACTGAAACGCGCAGGCTCGCAGCCGTCGATGAAAGGCCCTGAGGAATGGTTCACCGGTACGGTTCGGATCGACCCGCTCAACGCGCCCCCGCCACCCGCGCGCGTGTCGTGCGCCGCCGTGACTTTTGAGCCGGGAGCGCGCACTGCGTGGCATACGCATCCGCTCGGTCAGACGCTACTCGTCACGGCGGGATGCGGGTGGACGCAGTGTGAAGGCGAGGCGCGCGTCGAGATCCGCGCGGGCGATGTGATCTGGTGCCCGCCGGGTCACAAACACTGGCATGGCGCGACATCGACAACTGCAATGACGCACATCGCCATTCAGGAATCGCTTGACGGTAAGAACGTCGAGTGGCTGGAGAAAGTCACGGACGAGCAGTATCACGGTGGCAGCGTGCAGAAGTGATGAGTTAGACATTGCCGCCGCGTTGTTGCTGTCTGCGTCGTTGGTAGCGTCGGCGGCAGGCATCGAAAGCGAGCCCGTATGGATCGTCACGACTAACTCGCTCTGCCGAGATTGAACCGGTCAATCATCAACGTTTCCTCCGTCGCCGGTCACAAGATAAGTCCCGGAGCGCCGTCTATGCGGGCACAAACTGGGCGTTGCGCCATCTCGGAAGACCTTTGGCAAGGAGCTAAATCGTGGTTTCGCCGGGAGCAGTCGCGAGAGAACCAACCGACGCCGATCGCCCGCAAGCACGCCGTTAAGCGCCCACCGCTCATGTGATTTTTTCTCCTCCAGTGCGGAAATCATTTCGTTCGATGCGGGACGAAGGCGAGCCTATATTCGTGCTCACTTCCCCGACACGCAAAGATGAAAATAATGACGAAAGAGACACCTGTTGCGATCATCACGGGCGCGGCGAGCGGCATTGCCCAGGCGAGCGCGCAACGCCTGGCGCGCCGCGGTCATCGCGTAGTGATCGCGGATCTTCACGAATCCGCCGCCGACGACACCGCGCAGTCCATTCGCGCGAGCGGATTCGATGCGTTGCCCGTCGCGGTCGATGTCGCCAGCGAGACGAGCGTGCAAGCGATGGTCCGAACCGTGGTCTCGGAGTGGGGCCGCATCGACGCGCTGGTGAATAGCGCGGGCGTCGAGAGCGCGAAGGCGTTTCTGGACATCACGCCCGACGAATTCCGCCGCGTGCTCGAAGTCGACACGACGGGAACATGGCTGTGCTGTCAGGAGGCGATTCGCCAGATGGTCACGCAGAAGAGCGGCTCGATCGTGGATCTCAGTTCGATCGCGGGGCAAAAAGGCGGCGGCATGCTCGGCACCGCGGCGTACGCCACGTCCAAGGGCGCCATTCTCGCGATGACGAAATCGCTCGCGCGCGAGTTCGCGAAGTCGGGAATACGCGTGAACGCGGTCGCTCCTGCGTTCACGCTCACGGACTTCGTGCGCCGTCAGCTCGCGACGAAACGCGGGGGCTTCATCGATTCGATCTACGCGGCGACGCCGATGGCGCCTATCCAAAGGCAGCGGAGGTCATTGCGGGCGAGTAGTCGAGCGGCACCTTTCTCGCGCTGCCCGGCGAAACGGATGCCCTCAAGGAACGCGCACGCGTCGCGCGCGTCGACTCGTTGCCGCCGGTGCTGGAGCCGTCGCTGAAAGCGCGTTCGTCGAACGTAGGGAACCGGCGAAGCTCTGCTATCGCGTTTCCTGTCGACAACGTCGGCGCGAATCTGCCCGCGCATCTGTCCACCATCGGGGGCAACCTCTTCGAACTCGGCGAAATCACGGGCTTGCGGTTGCTCCATATCGACATGCCTGGCGAGTACGCGCAGCAATGGCATCTTGAATCGATCAACGGCGAGCCGCTCGATACCTACTATCGCTGGCTCGGACTCACGTACCTCGTCTCGCTGATGACGAATCCCGCGTTGTCCCTGCCGTGCGGCGTCGATCATGCCGGCATGCCGTCCGGTGTGCAGTTGATCGGCCCGGTGCGTGGCGATGCGCGATTGCCCGAGATATCCGAGGCGCTCGAAGCCGCGTTCGATACGGACGACGCGCTGTGTCGACCGGTCCCCGATCTCAAGGCACTTTCCGGGCCGGCGCCCGAACTGCGCTCCATCGTGACGTCGCCGCGGGTCTCCCCGGCTTCGAGCGGAGCCGACCTGGCGTGAGCATGTCAATGGCTGTGTCGCGTGTTCGGGCCTCTCGTGCGTGTGTTCATGTCGAGGCCTGCTGCACCGCCAGCCGCGATTGCCCCTGGCTGCCACGGAATCGCTGCGTTCTTAGGGTCGCAATGACTCTCAGATGTCCGTTCATGAGCCGAGGTCGAGTGTGTTTCCACAAACACGTGCTTAACGGGCAAAGTGAGTTTGCCGCAGGCACCGCAAGCAATGAGATCGTGGGGATCGAACGATGCAAGCGCCAGCGCAACATCTGCCGCCATTCCGTTCCGCTTACGCGGTTTTCCGTATCATCGAAGAAGCGCTCGCGATACCGCGCGTCATGCGCACGCGCGCCGTATCGTTCTGACCGTGGCGTTGCCGCGAGAAGCACTGCGAAAAGCAGCGCGAAACGCAGTGCGAGAAAAGGAATCGCAACCATGACGACGAAAGTGCTGATCGCGGACGACCACACGCTCGTGCGCGACGGGCTGCGGCATATCCTCGCCAACGCGACCGGCTTCCAGGTGGCCGGCGAAGCGAACGATGGCGCGAGCACGCTGGCGCTGGTGCGCTCCACGCCGGCACAAGTGCTCGTACTGGACCTTTCGATGCCGGGCCGCAGCGGGCTCGAACTGATCAAGCAGATCAAGGACGAGAAGCCCGCGCTTCGCATCCTCGTGCTGACCATGCACGCGGAACAGCAATACGCCGCACGCGCGTTCAAGGCGGGCGCATCGGGCTATCTCACCAAGGAAAGCGCGAGCGCGGAACTGATCTCGGCCGTCACCAAAGTGGCGGCGGGCGGCGCTTACGTGAGCCTCGCGATGGCGGAGCGCTTCGCGCAGAGCCTCACCGAGCCGGCGGACGCGTTGCCGCATCAACGTCTGTCGGATCGCGAATTCGAAGTCTTCCGGCGGCTGTGCGCGGGCGAATCCATCAATCAGATCGGCGAGGCGCTGTGCGTAAGCGCGAAGACCATCAGCACGTACAAGGCGCGCATTCTCGAGAAAATGCAGATGCCGCACGAAGCCGCGCTCGTGCGCTACGCCGTGCGGCACCGGCTTTTCGAAGACGAGAACGACGACGCCTGAACGCCCGGTCTCATCGCCGTCAGGATTTCCCTACACGTCTGCGCAAACGCCTACCGAAGTTTCCGCCACCGCCGATTCATTTCGGCGATGACGCGGCCAATAATCGACGAATGGACTGATGCGCCGCGCATCGAGATTCCACGCTGTCCCGGCATCCGGCTCGCGCGCGCGAACCCGACGTTCGACAGGAGGCACCGCATGTTTCCCGCAAGCGAAGCCCAATCCGTTATTCGCCACCACGAAGCGCCCGTGCCGCGCCGCGCGTTCCAGGCGACGGACCTCTCCGAGACCGGCGCGACACGCAAGCGCATTCGCTGCTCTACCTGTTCGATGCAAGGCGTCTGCATGCCGAGCGGTCTTTCTCCCGATGATTACGAGCGGCTCGACGCCCTCATCTGCTCGACGCGCGCCGTGCGCCGCGGCGAGACGCTCTACCGTGCGGGCGATGCGTTCCAGAGCGTCTATGCGGTGCGCAGCGGATGCTTCAAGACCGTCGTCGTGCATCGCGACGGCCACGAGCAGGTCACGGGCTTTCAACTCGCGGGCGATGCGCTCGGGCTCGACGGCGTCAGCGCCGACAGCCACACGTGCGACGCGATCGCGCTCGAGGACAGCGTCGTCTGCATCATCCCGTTCGATCTGCTCGAAGTGCTGTGCCGCGAGGTCAGGGCGATTCAACATCATGTGCATCGTCTGATGAGCGGCGAGATCGTGCGTGAGTCGAACCTCATGTTGCTGCTCGGGACGATGTCGGCGGAACAGCGTGTCGCGGCCTTCCTGCTCAATCTCTCGACGCGCATGAAGGCGCGCGGCTACTCGCCCGCGCAGTTCGTGCTGCGCATGACGCGCGAGGAGATCGGCAGTTATCTGGGCCTCAAGCTGGAGACCGTGAGCCGCATGTTCTCGAAGCTGCAGAAGTCCGGCGCAGTCGATGCACGCGGCAAGGAAGTGCGGATTCTGGATCAGGCGGGTCTCGAAAGCGTGTGAAGGCGGGGATCGGTGAGCGCCGTGTGTTTGCACTCGGCATGGCGCAGCGCGTGCGGTCGCGCGATGTGATGCCGCTAGTCGTCACGCGCGCCGATCGCGGAAAGGCACGGTATCGCCGGTGCCATCCGTCGACTACACCGCTGCTGCCGCTTCACCGATGAAGCGCGTGAGCTTCGCACCCGCAACGTTCGCGCTCGCCGTGACACTGGCCGGCGCGGAATCGCTGCAAGCAACCCCGCGCCGCGCCGCATTACCAGCTGAACCGATACCCCGCCTGACCGAAGACGTCGCGCCGCGCGTCGCCGCCCATGTTGTGCGCGTACTTGACGTTGACGTACAACTCGGACGCCCGGCCCATGTTCGCGCTCACGCCGAGGCCGAGTTCGTACCAGGTCCGCGCCGGCGACATGCCGAAGGACGTCTCGCCGACGGTCGTCGCGCCCGGCGAAACGAAGTCGTGCAGCACGTCCGCCGTGAGGTAGGGCGTCGCTGAACTCGTCTTCGAGTCGTTCTGCATGTTGAGCCTGAAGAGCCGGAAGCCGAGCCGCCCGCGCAAGGCATTCGATGCATTGCCGGAAACATCGGAGACGCCGTCGCTGAACGCGTTGAGCTTCTGGTACTGATAGGCCAGTTGCGCCTGCGGCTCGATGGCGACGGGCGAGCCGCCGAGCTGGAACGGCTTGCCGGCCTCGACCGACCCCGCCACGCCGAAACCGTTCTGCGCGCTGCCGCCTCCGTAGACATCGCCGAACTTGTTGCGGTAGTGCGTGAACTGCGCGACGCCATCGACATATGAGCCGTCGCGGAAATAGCGCGTGAGATAACCGCCGACGCTTTGCGCCTGCGTGGTCATCGAGCCGGTTCCGGTGCCGAGCGTCGGATCGATGCCGCGTGCGCTGTCATCGAAATTCGCGCTCGTCGTGCCGAACGTCAGGGTGACGCCCGCGTGCGTGCTGCCGCCCGCCGCGCCGTGCGACACCGTCCAGTCCTTGCCGAACTGCGCGAAGAAGGAGCGGCTGTCCGCGGAGAAACGGTCGTTGCCGTGCTCGTCGAGATTGTTTCCGCCGATACGTCCCCACACGCCGTCAGCGTGGCCGGGTTGCGCCTGGTCGAGCGCCGCGACGTCGCCCACGCGCTCGTGCAGGCGGCCGAGCGTCTCGAAGCCGTAGTCGAGGTCGAGCGACGGCGCCATCGCATAGCCGACGACTGCCGGACGATACGCCGGCACCGCCTGACTCGCCGATGCCCGCGACGACGCCCCCGGCGAGGCGTCGCCAGCGGCTTCGATCTGCGAGCGCAGATACCAGTCGTTCGCGCTCGCCGCGCCTCCGCGATACAGCATGTATTGATACGCGCCGCCTTGCACGGGCGCGGCGAGTTGAAACGCGTTCGCAGCCGATACGCCACCGACCTGAACGACGCGGATGCCGTCGCCGACCGTCGGCACGCCTGCGCCGAGGCCATGCACGCGCACGGCGGTCTGACCGGCCGCGTTTGCGCCGATGGACAACGAATCGGTTTGCGTCGCGCTGCCGCCCTGATTGAGCACGGTGTTGAGCGCGAGCGTGCCGCCGACGCCCGTATAGTCGCCGCCGACGCGCAGCCGGTTGCCCGTCTGCGCCGCCGACGAACCGAGTTGCACGAGACCGGCGTTCGTGAGGCCGCCGCCGATGGTCAACGTGCCGGACGGATCGCCGGAAAACGCGCCCAGCGCGTTCGCGACGGCGATCGTGCCTCGATTGACGACCGCGCCGGGCGCCGTGCCGTATCCGCCGAGACTCGCGCCGGCCGCGATGGTCGTCGTGCCGGTGCCGAGCGTCGCGTTGGCGTGAGCCGCATCGCCGGCCACGAGCGTGCCCGCCGCGATGTCAGTCGCGCCGGCGTAAGCGTTCGCGCCGTTGAGAACCGTGCTGCCGGCGCCCGCCTGCACGACATCGCCCGTACCGGACACGCGCCCGCCGAAGCCGACGTTGTCCGAGCGATCGAACACGAGCGCGCCGTTATCGACGACATCGCCCGCGATGCTGCCCGACGTGCCGCCGTTGCCGAGCCGAAGCGTGCCCTGCGAGATCGTCGTGCCGCCGGCATACGTGTTCGCGCCGAGCAACGTGAGCGTGCCGCTTCCCGTCTTGGTCAGCGCGCCCGCGCCGGTCACGCCTTGCGAGAGCGTCGAGGCGAAGCCCTGCGTATCGATGGTGCCGCCCGGCGCCGCTACGCTGATCGCTCGCGTGGCCGCGAGATCGAGCGCATTGTCGAGCCGCAGCGTCCCGCCGTTGAACACGACGGCGCCCGTCGGCGCGCCGATCGCGTTGTCCGCGCCGATAGCGATCGTGCCGCCGGTCAGCGTCGTCGCGCCGCTATACGTGTTGCCGCCCGCAGCGGACGGCGCCAGCGTGAGAACGCCGGCGCCCGTCTTTTCGATGCCGCCCGTTCCCGAGAGCTGTCCGGTGTACGTGCCGTTGTCCGGCTGGGCGAAGCGCACGAGCCCGTTGTCCGTGATCGCTCGCGGCAGGCTCTGCGCGCGCGCCTCGAGAACGCCGAGCGCATCGACGACGATCGACCCGGAATAGTTCGCGTTGTTGCCGGTCAGCGCGAGCGTGCCGTCCTGCACTTCCGCCCGCGTCGCGCCGGATATCGGGCCGGTCAGCGTCCAGGTGCCCTTGTCCGCCTTGTACAGCGATTCGAAGCCGCTGAACGTGCCCGAAAGCGTGCCCGTACCGTCGCCGTTGAGATAGACCGTATCGTTGCCCGCGCCGCCGTCCACGTTGCCGCTGATCGACGAGCCCGTGTAGAGACGCACCGTATCGTCGCCGCCGGCGAGCATCAGGGAGCCGATCACCTTTCCGCGATTCGTGAAGTCGACCGACCCGTTGCCGCTCGCGCCGATCACATTGCCGGGCGCCTGGATCGTGCCCGTCGCCTGGTTGACGATGGTGTTGCTGCCGGAGACGTTCTGCAGCCAGATCGCGGCGGCGTTGTTCGCGCGGATCAGTCCGGCGTTCGTGACGATGTTGCCGCTGCCCTGCAGGTTCACGGCTTCCGCTTGCGTCTGCGGGCCGGTGGCGAGGACCTGTCCACCCTGCTGCACGGTGAGCGATCCGTTGTTCGCGAACTCGATGGTATTCGCGCCCGTGCTGTACATGCCGTTTGACACAACGGCGTTCGCTTTCACGGAACCGCCATTCTCGACCACCACCTTCGCGTTGTTGCGCAGACTGATCGCGTTGGAATCACCGACGGCCACCGACGCGCCCGTTCCGACCGTCACGGTTCGGCCATCCTCGCTGGACACATTGCCGTTGCCGATCCGCGTGGTAACGGGATTGGGTGCGAGCGCGCCGCAGGTGGTGGTGAGGCCCGTCGTCGTGCACGCTGCATCGGCGAGCGTCGACTGGAAGGCAAGAAAAGGGAAAAGAAGGATTGCATATGCAGCACCTAGGGTGCTGCGCGAGGGAGAGTTGGCGCGCATCTTTGTAATAATTGGTTAAAGAAATCAGCGCGCGCCATTACAACAAAGAACTCCTATGCGATCTCAAGGTTTTACACAATTTAACAAAGGCCGCTTGCATTACAAGGCTCTTTCGCAGCTTACAGATGCCGCGTTTGCCGCGTTTCGCATGTCGCGGAGGGCGTGTTGTCGTGCCGATAAGGACGGATGCGCCGAGTTGATCCGGCGATGTGTTCCGGTGAGCCGCACCGCGATTTGCGTACAACGGCAGCCCGTTTCGCCAGCGCTCACTCCGGACGACTAACGCAGTTTCGACGCGACGCTGAAACCTTGCGGATGCCTCTGCCGGGGCTATTGGCGAGGCGCCCGGCGGCGGAGTGAATGGTGCGTTGGACTGCGCGTCCGACGCATCCCGCGTCGGACGGTTGATTAGGGCGACCGATTGCCGCGCAATCGCGCTTTCCGTTATCGCTGTGTGCACGCCTCATGCAATGTATCGAGCCGGCGCGCCGATTCAGCGACATACGGATTCGTTTCGTCCCACGCATAACCGGCCAGCACCGCGCTGATCATCCGGCGAATGACCGGGTTCTGTTCACGCGAGAAGATGATGTCCTGCAGCTTGCCCGAGTACCATCGTTCGACGAATGCGCGAAACGTGTCGATGCCCTTGCGCAACGGCGCGTCGTAGTGCGCTTGCCAGTCGATGACTTCGCCATGCAGATGACGTTCGAGCGTCTCGACGGCAAGGTGCGCGGAACGCAGCGCGATAGTCACGCCGGACGAGAAGACCGGGTCCAGAAACTCGCCCGCATTGCCGAGCAGCGCATAACCGTCGCCATGCAGCTTCTCGACGTTCGCCGAATAGCCGCCGATATGCCGCACGGGCATCAGAAACGGCGCATTGCCGATCAACCGGTTGAGCGTCGGCTCGCTTTGGATCAGCGAACGAAGTCTGTGCTCGCGCTCCGATTCCGGCACATCGAGAAACGGCGCCTCGGCGACGCATCCCACGGAGGATCGCCCGTTTGCCAACGGAATCATCCAGTACCACACATCGCGATGTTCAGGATGCACGGCCACCGTGATCTTGCTGCGATCGTGAGCGTCGACCGGAATGCCGTCGCGCACATGCGTGAAGAGGGCGGCGCGCGTCGGCATGCGCGTTGGCGCCTCCAGATTCAGAAGGCGCGGCAGCACGCGCCCGAAGCCGCTCGCGTCGAGCACGAAGCGCGCGTGCACTGCGTATTGCGTGCCGGCTTCGTCGATGACATCGAGCACGGGCGCATCGCCCGTCCGCATCGCGAGGACCGTATGACCGAAGCGCACGTCGGCGCCCTGCTCCGCCGCGCAGCGGATCAGCAGATCGTCGAACCCGGCGCGTTCGACCTGATAGGTGGTGCCCCATCCCGTCGAATGCTTGTCGCGAAAGTCGTAGGCCGAAGCCTGATCGCGATACACGAAGTGCGCCCCGTTCTTGTACTGGAAGCCCGCTTCGACCACTGCCCGCAGCATGCCCGCCTCTTCGAGATACGCCATGCTTTGCGGCAGCAGGCTTTCGCCAATCGAAAAGCGCGGAAAGTGCTGCTTTTCCAGCACGACGACCGAACGTCCCGCTTTGCGCAGCAAGGCCGCGGCCACCGCGCCCGATGGTCCCGCGCCGATGATGGCGACATCGACCGTGACGTTTTTGGAACCTTCCTTGATCATTCTGTTTTCCCTCTGTTGCACAGGGCAACGTATTGCGAAGTCACTGCATGAGCGAGGCGTCAGCGATTACAATTGCACGCCTCCGCGCATAAAAACCAACTCGAACTACTTTCATATCTGACCCATCGTGCAGTTCACCGAAACATCCAATGTGCCGTTCGTCCCCGAGACGTCTTTCGGCGTCTGGTTCTTGCGCACGCATACGTGGGAGCATCACGTTCTGCGTGTCGCCATCAACGATCTGAAACGCCTTATCGACACGCCGCTTCCCGCCGCGCCCGTGATCGTCGACGCAGGCTGTGGCCAGGGGCTTTCGTTGCGTCTGCTTGCACAGGCGTTCAAGCCGCAACGCATCGTCGGCATCGATTTTCATGAGCCGTCGCTCGCGCTTGCTACTCATTCCGCGCGTGCATGCGAAGCGAATCCCGAGACCTCGGCGACGAAGATCGAACTGCTCCACGGCGACTGCGCCAATCTGCCGCTGCAGGACGCAAGCGCGGACATCGTCTTTTGCCACCAGACGTTCCATCACCTCGTCGAGCAGGAACGCGCGCTGGCCGAATTCCACCGCGTGCTGAAACCGGGCGGCGTGCTGCTTTTCGCGGAATCGACGGATGCGTACATCAAATCGTGGGTCATTCGACTGCTGTTCCGCCACCCGATGCAGGTGCAAAAGAGCGCGCAAGGCTATCTCGACATGATCCGCAACAGCGGTTTCAGCTTCGAGGCCCGTAACGTCTCGCTGCCTTATTTGTGGTGGAGCCGCGCGGCGGACTTCGGCCTTCTCGAACGCATCGGCCTTTACACACCGAAACCCGGCAAGCGGCGCGAAACGCTCGTCAACGTCGCGGCAAGGAAAATGGTCTGACGCGACAAGGCGACGACAGCGCGGCGCGCATCTCTCGAGCGCGCCGCGCTTTGCGCGCGTCCTACTTCTTCAGCGTCACGACTTCACCCTTCAGCGCGACGCCGGCCATCACCGCGCCCGCACCGCACGTGAACTCCGTCGCGCTCTCGCGCGGCTGGTTCTGATAGTTGCTCTTGATATTGATGACCGCGTTGCCGCCTTCCTTTTTCGCGCGCGCCTGCAATTCCATCACGGCCGAGAGAAATGCGTGCTGGCACGCGGCCTCGTCGCTCTTGCCGAACGCGTTGGTCTTCTTGTTCGTCGCAAATTCGCCGAAGGTCTTCGTCACGTTCGGATGCGGCTGCCCTGCGAAATAAAGCGGTATGTTCTGGTCCACTTTGCCCGGCTCGCTCTTCAACGCGGGCTCGACGGGATAATTCGCGACCGAGTTGCGCGCGAACGCCTGCGACGACAACATGCTTAAAACGACTGCTGTGAGAATGAATTGACGCTTCATGATGTATGGCGAGTGGTTGATGACTTTATTCGACGTCGAACTTCACGACATCGCCGCGCACCGCGAGCGTCGAGCCATTGTTACTTGCACCGCAGGTGAACTCGGTCGATGACGCGCTCTCGTTGTGCTGGAAGCGCGTCGTGACATTGATCACGGCATCCGCGTGTCGGTCGCGCGCGTAATCGCGCAATTGATCGAGCGCCTTGTTGAGCGCGATTTCGCAGGTCGCTTCCTGACCGTCCATCGTGCGCGCCACGCGCACCGACACTTCCTTCACGCCGAGCTTCGTCTTCACGTTCGCGTGCTGCTGATTACCGAAATAGAGCGGCACGTCCTTCGTGTTTTGCGTTTGAACCGCGGCGGGCATCGGCAGCGAGCGGACCTTGGTCGTGCAGCCCGTTTGCGTGATGAGCAGGCCAGCCATCATCGCCAGAAGGATTTTTGTTTTCATTGTGCAGTTTCACTTTTCTTCGTTTATGGATGCGCCCGTTTTTGCACCGACGGGCAGCGGTCGGAATCTCTCGAACATCAGGCTTGCGCAACTGCCGCCGAAGCCGAACGACACGGACATCGCGCGCTCGATCGACGCTTCGCGCGTTTCCAGCACGAGCGGCATGCGCTGCGCGAGCGGGTCCAGCGTGCCGCGCGTGCCGGGTATTCCTGTTCCGGCGATGAAGCTGTCGCGCATCATGAGCAGCGTGTAGATCGCCTCGTGCACGCCGCTCGCGCCGAGCGGATGGCCCGTCAATCCTTTCGTCGACGAGAACGGCGGCACGTCCGCACGGAACACCGTCTGCAACGCACGCACTTCTTCGGCGTCGCCAAGCGGCGTCGAAGGCGCGTGCGTGTTGATGTAGTCGGGCAGCGCGCCGGCCTCGGCCAGCGCCATGCGCAACGCCCGCGCAATGCCGCCCGCGTGCGGCGACACCATGCCCGCGCCGTCCGTGCTCTGGCCGAAGCCCGTCAGTTCCGCGTAGATGCGCGCGTGGCGCGACAGCGCATGGTCGAGCGATTCAAGCACCAGCACGCCCGCACCCGAGCCGATCACGAAGCCGTCGCGGGCCATGTCGTAGGGACGCGAGGCGTCCGACGGCGTGTCGTTGAAGGCGCGCGACAGCGCGTGCATCGCGTCGAACATCAGCGTCATGTTGTCGTGCAGCGCTTCGCTGCCGCCCGCCAGCACGATCTGCTGCCGTCCCGTCTGGATCAACTGCATCGCCTGCCCGATGGCGAGCGCGGACGTCGTGCATGCCGACGAAGGCGAGTACGCGACGCCCTCGATGCCGAACACCTGCGCGACATTCGCGGATGCGGTGCTGCTCATCGCCCTGGGAACCGTGTACGGCGGCGTTCTTTCAACGCCCCGCGAGAGCGCGATGCCGAGCGCCGCGTCGTATGCCGCCATCGCGCCAACGCCCGAGCCGATCACCGCGCCGGCTTCCGGCGATCTCAACATCTCATAGCCGAGCCGCGCGTCCTCGATCGCTTTGCGCGCCGCGTGGCACGCAAAGCGCGCCGTCTCGCCCATGAAGCGTTCGAGCTTGCGGTCGAAGGGCGGCTCGTCTTCCACCGACGCCACCGCCGCCACTTGCGAGCCGAAGCCGCGCTCGCGCCACGCGTCGACGCGCGTGACGCCGCAGCGCCCGGCCTTCAACGCCGCGCTCACGGTGTCGAGTGCATTGCCGAGACACGAAACGATGCCCATGCCCGTCACGACCACGCGCTGCCTGCCTTGCGTAAACGTCATCGAACGCGCCTGAAAATCAGCGACGTATTGATGCCGCCGAACGCGAAGTTGTTGCTCATCACATATTCGGCATCGATCGGGCGCCCTTCGCCCGCGATGTAATCGAGCGGCGCGCAAGCGGCATCGACCTGCGTGAGATTGAGCGTCGGCGCGTACCAGTTGCGGTTCATCATCTCGATGGTCCACCACGCCTCGAGCGCGCCGCATGCGCCGAGCGTGTGGCCGACATAGCTCTTCAGCGAACTGATCGGCATGGCTTCGCCGAAGGTCTGCGCGGTGGCATGGCTTTCGGCGATGTCGCCGCGATCCGTCGATGTGCCGTGGGCGTTCACATACGCGATGGCCGCTGCATCGAGCCGCGCGTCCGCGAGCGCGAGCTGCATGGCGCGCGCCATCGTGCTCGCCGTCGGCTGGGTCATGTGCGCGCCGTCGGAATTGCAGCCGAAGCCGGCAATTTCCGCGTGGATCGTCGCGCCGCGCGCCATCGCGTGTTCGTACTCTTCGAGCACGAGCGTCGCCGCGCCTTCGCCGACGACGAGGCCGTCGCGCCTGGCATCGAACGGACGCGGCGTGAGGTGCGGCTCGTCGTTGCGCGTGCTCGTGGCGTACAGCGTGTCGAATACGGCGACGGCGGGCCCGGAGAGTTCCTCCGCGCCGCCCGCGAGCATCATCGTCTGCTTGCCCGTCGCGATGGCTTCGTAGGCGAAGCCGATCGCCTGGCTGCCCGACGCGCACGCGGACGACGTCGGCAAAATGCGGCCCTTCAGATCCCAGAACAGCCCGACGTTGACGGCAGTCGTGTGCGGCATCATCTGCACGTAGCTATTTGAGGTGACATCGGTCATCGAACCCGTACGCAGCATGGTGCCGAACGCGCGGATCGGCTCGACCGAACCGGACGACGATCCATAGGCAACGCCCATGCGCCCGTCGCTGATCGACGCATCGCCGGCGAGACCCGCATCGGCAAGCGCGAGTTCGCTCGCGCGCACGGCGTACATCGACACGATGCCCATCGACCGCGTCTTCTTGCGCGGCCATTGCGCGGGCTGCTCGAACTGCGGCAGCGGACAGGCGAGGCGCGTATGCAGGCCCTGAAAAAAATCCCACTCGGGCATGCGGCGCACGGCATTGCGGCCGCTTTTGAGCGCCGCCTCGATCTCGTCCCAGCGGCTGCCGAGCGCCGTAACGCCGCCCATGCCTGTAACGACGACTCGCTTCATCAGATCATCCCGCCATTCACGCCGATCACCTGGCGCGTCACATACGAAGCCGCATCCGACATCAGAAAGCCGACGACAGCGGCCACTTCACCCGGCTGGCCGACGCGATTCATCGGCACGGTCTTGAGCGCATGTTCGACGGGCACGCCGTCGAGCATGCCCGTGTCGATGAGTCCCGGCGCGACGCAATTGGCCGTGATGCCGCGCGATGCGAGTTCGACGGCAAGCGCCTTGGTCGCGCCGATCAAGCCTGCTTTCGCGGCGCTGTAGTTCACCTGGCCGCGGTTGCCGATCACGCCCGACACCGACGCGATCGTCACGATGCGGCCGCCCTGTTTCGCGCGCACCATCGGCATCGTGAGCGGATGGATGACGTTATAGAACGCATCGAGACCGGTCTCGATGACCACGTCCCAGTCTTCGTCGGTGAGCGCGGGGAACGCCGCATCGCGGGTCACGCCCGCGCTGCACACGATGCCGTAGTACGCGCCGTGGGCCGCGACGTCGGCTTCGAGCGCCTCGCGGCATGCGGCGCGGTCGCGCACGTCGAACTGCACGACGCGCGCCGACCCGCCCTGCGCGACGATGCCCGCCGTGACCGCTTCGGCTTCGGCGCGGCCCGTGCGGCAATGCACGGACACGGCAAAGCCGTCCGCAGCCAGTTGATATGCAATTGCCCGGCCAATGCCGCGGCTTGCCCCGGTTACGAGAACGCGACGGCTCATGAACTGAAGCTCCCTTCGATGAATGTTTGAAAGTCGTGCGGCTGAAAGACCTTGATGACGGCTTCGGCGCATGGCTCGCCGTCATGGTCGATCGCGCATTCGTACGCGCCGTGGCCTTCCTCGCTGCGCAGCACTTCGCGCACGCGAACGACGAGCCGCGCGCCGCGCGCGAACGCGCTCGTCCGCGCCCGATAGCTTCGCGTGCCGAGCAGCACGCCGGGCCGCGCACGGCCGCCCGCGCGCATCGCGACGAGCGCCACATGCGCCGCGACGCCCTGCGCCATCAATTCGATGCCGATCCACGCGGGCATCGCGCCGTGCGCGTCCGCATACCACGCATCGGGCCGCGCGGTGGCGTGCGCGGTCAGCGCGTCGTCGCTGCATGCGATGACTTCGTCGACCAGCAGCATCGAGCCGCGATGAGGAATGATCGTCTCGATAGGCGGAAACGCGCCTTCGTTTTCGTCGATGTTCATGTGACCGTTCCTCCTGCATCAACCCGCGAGTATCAGGCTGACATTGCTGCCGCCGAACGCGAAAGAGTTGCTCATGACGTAGCGCGTGCCGGCCTCATGCGAGAGACGGCGCGCTTCCTGAACGAGATCGAGCGCGGGCAGATCGGCGTCGGCCATGCCGTCCCATTGGTGCAGCGGCAGCGGCATCCCGCTTCGCGCGAGCGTCATCCATGCAAGGCCGAGCTCGGTCGCGCCGGCCGCGCCGAGCAGATGGCCCGTGAAAGGCTTCGTGCCGCTCGCCGGGACGCCTTCTGCAAACACGCGTGCCAAGAGGTGCGATTCCATCGCGTCGTTCTTGCGCGTGGCCGTCGCATGAAGATTCACGTAGCCGATGTCGGCGGGCTTCACGCCCGCATCCGCCAGCGCCGCGCGCAGCGCGAGTTCGCCGCCGACGCCGCGCGGGTCCGGCGCGGAGATGTGATGCGCGTCGCTCGACTCGCCGGCGCCCGCGAGACGCACGGCGCCTTCGTCGCGCGTCATCAGAAACACGGCCGCGCCTTCGCCGATGTTGATGCCGCTGCGATTGCGGCTCATCGGGTTGGTGCGCGCAAGGCTCGTCGATTCGAGCGACGCGAAGCCTTGCGATGTCAGTTCGCACAAGGTATCGCAACCGCCGACGATCATCGCGTCGCACAGCTTCAATTGCAGCAGACGCCGCGCCGCCGCGAACGCCTTCGCGCTGGAAGTGCACGCGGTCGAAATGGTGAACGCCGGACCGTGAAGCCCGAGCGCGGCCGCTGCGAACGGCGCGGCGGTGCCGATCTCCATCTGGCGATAGTCGAACGTCTGCGGCAGACAGCCCGCCCGCGTCCGATGCGCGAACGCTTCTTCCGCCGCGCCGACGCCCGATGTGCTCGTGCCGACGATCACGCCGATGCGCGCGGACCCGTAGCGCTCGCGCGCGGCTTCGATGTCCGGGCGAATCTGTTCGAGCGCCGCGAGCAGCATGCGATTGTTGCGGCAATCGAAGTGGGCGAGCGCCACGGGCGGCGCGATATCGAGCGAGCCGGTCACGCGGCCGACGAACGCATCGCCGTGTTGCATCCGCATGCGCCCCATGCCGGGCGACTCACCCGAGGCGAGCGCCGTGGCAATCGAATCGACGTCGCCGCCGAGCGCATTGACCATGCCGAGCGCATGCAGATAGACAGATGGCAGCGTCATGCGTTGTTTTTCCTTTCATGCGGCATGCCCATCGGCGCGAGCAGAACCGCGACGAGAATGCCGAGCGCGAGCGTCGCGCCGAAGCTCTTCAACGCGGGCATCGCGCTCATGCCGAGCATGCCGAAGGACAACAGCGTCGTCGCCGCCGACAGCAGCACGCCCGCCCAGACCGCGCCGAGATCGGCGCCGTGGCGCTGGCATCCTTCGCGCAGAAACACCGCGTAGTTCGCGCCGACGCCGAGCACGAGCATCAACGCGAGACAGTTGAAGAGATTGAGCGGCACGCGCGCATAGCCGAAAACGGCGAGCGTCACGCCCACGGCGAGCAGCACGGGCAAGGTCGTCGCCATGCCGCCGCGCGCGCCGTAACGCGCCATCAGCAGCAGGAGCACGACCAGCAGCGCGCCGCCGAGCCACAGACCGCTATCGACGCGATACGCGCCGAAGAGCTTCGAGACGCTCGCCGCCTTGTCGACGAACGCGACCCCTTCGATTGCGCGCGCCGCTTCGATCAACGCGGGAACGTTGCGCGAGCTCACGCGGCGCGGCATGACGATGGCCGCGTAGCCGCGCTGCCCGGCTGCGTCGAAGGCGCCGAGCCATAAATGTCGAAACGGCTGCGACCAGCGTGCCGCGAGCCAGCGCTCGACCGTCAACGGCTCGGCGTTCGCATGGCTGAACGACGCGATCCACGTGTTCGCGATGTCGTCGCGAAAGCCGGCATGCAGCAGCGTCGCGCGCAACGCCGACGGATCGGCGAACACGCGTTGCGCGAGCAGCGTGCGGACTTCGGCCTGCGATCGCGCCGACGGCACGAACTGCGCGACCGAGCGCACGCCTTCGACCGATTGATCGCCTTTCAGCGCATCGAGTCTTGCGCCGAGCGCTTCGGCGCGCTGCAGCACGGCTTCCTCGGATGCGCCCCGCACCACGAAGAACTGCGCGGTGTTATCCACGCCGATGGCGCGGCGCACGTCGTCTTCCTGTGCGACGAGCGCGGGATCGCGCTGTATCAGCAAATGAATGTCGTCTTCGCTCGTCAGACGCAGCCAGCCCGGCAGCGCGATGACGGCGAGCGCCGCCGCGACGATCCACGCGCGCTTGCCGCCGATAGCGCCGCGCCAGCGGTCGAGGAGCGCGGCGGCGGACGCAAAAAGACGCCGCCGCGCTGCTTTGGGCCCCTTCACGAGCAGCGCGGGCAGCAGCGACATGACGGACGCGAACGCAACGCCGATCCCGGCCATCGCGAAGCAGGCAATTTGCCTGAGCGCGGGAAACGGCACGCACGCGAGAATCGCGTAGCCGAGCAGACTGGTGGCGAGCGCCACGGCGAGCGCGGGCCGCACCGCGCGCGCGCCGCTGCGCGCATTCCAGCCGCGCTCCGCGCCGAGATAGACGACGAAATACTGGATCGAATAATCGACGGCTTCCCCGATGAGGCTCGCGCCGAACACGAGCGTCAGCAGATGCAGCTTGCCGAACACGAGCATCGTGACAGCGAGCGCGCACACGACGCCGAGCGCCGTCGAAAGAAAGCCGAGCAGCAAGAGGCGCGGCGAGCGAAAGACCCACAGCATCAGGAGCGCGATGCCGCATGCCGACGCCACGCCGATCATATGCACTTCGCGCTCCGACGCGCTGCGCGCCGCTTGCGCATAAAACACCGCGCCGGCGCGCGCAACCGCGACATCGGGCCACGCCGATTTTAACGATGCCTCGCCCCGCGCCACCGCCGACGACACCTCGCGCTGCGTCCGCGATTCATACGCGGAGCCATGCAGCGTCGCGACGACGAGCACGCTCGTAACCTCGCCGCGATGCGCGATCAGCAGGCTATCTTCGAGATCGAGGCCGGAAGTCGCGAGCGGCAATGCGGACAGCCAGTGTTCGAGCCAGCCGAAGGGATCGTCGGCGAGTTGCGACGCGAACGGTCCGCGCACCGGGTTGTAGATGCGCTGCATCAGCGCGTCGCCGAGCGAAGGCGCGCCGGCCGCAGCATTGGCGAGCGCGTCGCGGTCGTCGCGCGTGAGCAGCCCGAAGCGATACGGCGCGTAGAGCGCGCCGATCTGCGCGACGTCGAACGGCGGCAGTTCCGCCGTCACCGAAGCGAACGCGCCGCTACTGCGCAGCGCGGCGCCGAACCGTTTCGCGGCAGCCTTGGCATCGTCCGCATTGCGGCTCGATACCAGAAACACGGTGCGGTCGCCGAGCGCGTCCGCCAGCCGATCGACGGCTTTCTCCGCGACAGGATCCGCTTCCGTCGCGGGCAGCAGCGCGAGCAGATTCGTCTCGAGCGGCGACGGCCCTTCGAAGCGATACACGCAGTACAGCGCGGCGACGAGCGCAATCACGAGCCACGCGGCCCGTATGCTCCAGAGCGCTGCGCCGCTGCGCTGACGTGGCTTCGTCATTACGGCGCCCCGAGCAAGCCGCGCTCGGCGGGCGGCATGTCGTCGAGCGCTTCGCTCTTCGTGAATTCGATCTGCGTGGCGTCGCCGTTCGCGAGCTCTATCGTCAGACTCTGCAAGAACGCGCCGCCTCGCATTTGCAGCGCCTTGACGGACTGCGCCAGTTGCGGCTGGCTCGGCTTCAGGCGAAGCGTCCATTGGGACGACGCGCCTTGTGCATCGACATCGAACTGCGAGTACAGCGCGGAGAGATCGCCGCCCAGCATCGCGCGCATCATCTTCGAAACCTGCGCGACGCCGCTCATTCCCTGCGCGCCCTTCGTGCCGATGCGCTTGCCGTTCGCATCGAACTGGGAGACGCCTGCGTCGGTGATGACGAACGTCGCTTTGTACGGCGTCTGAATGCGCCAGATCACGCCGCGCTCCCGGTAAAACACGATCGTGCCCGTGCTGACGAGCGGCTGCTTCATCGCCGAAAGGGTTTGCGTCTGGGTGAACTGCGCGCGCACGCCCTTCGTCTGCGCGAGCCGCGATGCCACTTGCGAGACGAGCGCCGCGTTGCCGTTCGCGTTTTGATCGGGCGCCGCTGCTTGAAGCGAACCGGCGTTCGCCGCCGGCAGCAGAACGGTGAATGCGGTGAATGCGCAGAGCGCGGTGCGCGCGCAACGAAGCATCACTGACGCGACCATACGCGCTCCAGATTGTCGAACACGATGGACGGCGACACGAACTGCAACTCCTGCGTGGCCGCATCGACGGCGACCTGAATCGTGTAGCCCCTGGTCAGCCGCTCGCCCGTCACGCAATCGACGATTTCATAGCCGATCTTCAGCCGGTTTTCGTATTCGAGCAGTTCCGTGCCGACCTCGACGCGCTGGCCGTATCGCGCGGGACGCACGTATTTCAGATGTGCCTCGACGATCGGCCACACATAGCCCGATGCCAGCATTTCGCCGTAGTCGTAGTCGAAGGCGCGCAGCAGCGCCGCACGACCCACTTCGAAATACTTCAGATAGTGGCCATGCCAGCACACGTTCATCGCATCGACATCGTGAAACGGCACTTCGACAATCGCGCTCGCCTTGAGCGTCTTTTTCTCTTGCATCGGTTCAGCCATGACGCGTGCTTTCAGTGAGAGCGGACACGGATGCCGCCGTCGGTTTGCCGGGACGCGCCCAGAAGTCGAAGAAGTTGAACCATTGATAAGGCGCCTTTCGGCAATAGTGTTCGAGACGCGACGCGTAGCGTTGCGCCCACGCCGCGATGTGACTCGCCCGTTCGCGGCGCGGCAGCACGATGCGCTCGGCGAACGGTTCGAAGTACAAGCGATAGCGGCCAGCGCGTTCCTTCAGGCAGAAGAACAGATACACGGGACAGCCGAGCGCATGCGCGAGCACATACGGGCCTTGCGCGAACGGCGCGGTCGCCCCGAGAAAGCGCGCATCCGTCGTGCGCCCCGACTCGTGCGCCGGCACGCGGTCGCCGACGATCACGAGCAGTTCGCCCGCGTCGATGCGCGCCTGCATCATCATCGACGTTTCGGGGCCGAAATCGCCAACGTGAATCAGATGCTTCGCGAAGTCGCCGTTCGCCGACGACAGCACGCTGTTGAAGCGCTTCGCGTGCTCCGTGTACACGACGGCCGTGACCTTCGCGCGGCCGTTGCGCGCCGCGAGCGCGCGCGTCATTTCGAGGTTGCCCAGGTGCGCGCCTATCACGAGCGCGCCGCGTCCGCTTTCGACGAGCGCCTCGAAAGGCGCGGCATCGTCGAACACGGCTTCTTCCGTGCCGATGCGCCCCGACCACGCCGCGAGCTTGTCCAGCCCCGACTGCGCGAAGGCGAGCATCTGCCGATACGCGGAACGCCAGCCGGGACGCGGCGTGCGCTCGCCGGGCGCGGCCTGTTCGAGTTGCGCGAAATAGCGGTGCGAAGCCGCACGCGCGCTGCGCCCCGTCAGCAGGAAATAGCCGACGACGGGATGCAGCCACAGCCCGGTGAAACGCATGCCGAAGAGACGGCAACTGAGCGCGAGCAACGACATGCCGAAGCGGCTCCCGCGCTCCGCGACACGCCACCAGCCGGACTCGGCGCGCGCCGCGGCAGACGTTTTGCGCGGCATCAGCTTGTGCGCGAGAAGCATGGGCGAGCGCAGCACCATGCCGCACGCGAGCCGCGTGTGGCTCGCGCTGATGCGAACGTTGTCCCACAGCACGTCGAAGTGCGAGACGCCGTCCGTCGCATAGGTGACGCGCGTCGGAATCGAGCGGAACGCAAGCCGCCGCCAGTGAAGCCGCACGAGAATCTCGATGTCGAAGTCCATGCGCGTGCCGAGCCGTACGCTGTCGATCAGCGCGCAGGCGGCATCGAGCGGATAGAGGCGAAAGCCGCACATCGAGTCGCGGATCGTGAACGACAGCGTTTCGATCCACACCCATACGTGCGTCAGATAGCGGCCATAGAGACGCGACTTGGGCACGCTTTCGTCGTAGACCGGGCGACCGAGGATGACCGCGCCCGGCTCCGCGCGCGCCGCGTCCAGAAAGCGCGGCACATCGCTGGCGTCATGCTGGCCGTCCGCGTCGATCTGCAATGCATGCGTATAACCCGCGCGCCGCGCCGCCCGCAGGCCCGCCATCACGGCGGCGCCCTTGCCGCCGTTCACGGGCAGACGCAGGAGCGTCATCTGCTTGCGGTAGTAGCAGGCGAGCTTTGCGAGCACGGCTTGCGTCGCCGCGTCGCTGCCGTCGTCGACGACGAATATCGGCAGCCCATGCACCGAGAGCCGCGCGAGGGTATCGCCGATTGCGTCCTTATGGTTGTAGATCGGAACGACGATGCACGCCGCGATGTCCGCACCGCTCATGTGCGCTCCCGATAGACGATCACGCCCGACGCGCACTCACGCGCGTCGAGCCGGTAAGCGAATTGCACGCGGCGCCGTGCGGCATCGTGAGTCAGTTGCAGGGCGAGCACCGCGCCGGGCGGCACGGGCGCCATGAACTTGAGACGATCCACGCTTTCGATGTCGCGCGCGCCCGCGACGAATTCGGCCGCGAGCCGGATCGCCCAGTCGAGCTGGACGACGCCGGGAAGGATCGGCAAGCCCGGAAAGTGGCCGGCGAAATGATGGAGCGCGTGCGGCACGCGGATGTCGCAGCAGACGGTGTCGCCGTCGCGCGCTTCCGAAAGCAGCTCGAAGCCTTCCGTGCGTGCGCCGAAGGCCGCCGCGACCGCCGCGACGGGCAGCTTGCCGCGCGCATCGAACGGCAACGCGCTTCGGAAGCGCCAGTGGCGCGGCAACAGCACGACATCGAAATAGGCAGCGAGATGACGACGCAAAGCCTTCGCGAGCGATATGCGGCCAACGGCCATGAGCGCGGCGCGGCCCTCATCGCTCAACGCGACGAGCGCGCCGATTCGCTCGCGGGAAGTGCCGGAGAGCGGCACGGCGCACGCTTGCCTCACATACGGATGCAGTGCGAGCCGCGTTTCGACTTCCGGCAGCGAGAGGCGCTTGCCGTCGAGCTTGACGACGCGGTCGAGACGGCCTTGCAGCCGGAAGCGGCCGTCGCCGTCGAAAGCGATGGCGTCGTCGGTGCGGTGCCAGTCGTCGTGGGCGAGATGCGGCGAGCGCACTTCGAGCGCGCCGTCGTCGGCACGCCGCACTTGCACGCCGCCGACTGGACGCCACGCGGACGTTTCGCTCTGCCTGCGCCACGCGATGCCGCCCGTTTCCGTGCTGCCGTAAATCTCGATGGGCGCGTCGCCGAACACAGCCGCGTATGCGTGCGCGGCATCCGCCGCCAGCGGTCCGCCCGACGAGAAGAACGCGCGCGGCGCGGGCGCGAGCGCTGCAAAGCCGGGCAATTCCGTCCAGCGCGCGAGCTGCGCCGGCGACGACACCATCGCGGCCGCGCCGCATTGCGCGATGCGCGCCTGAACCTGCTGCGGTTCGACGCACAGCGCGCGGTCGAACGCGCGGCCCGCGGCGAGCGGCCACAGCACGCGAAAGAGCAGCCCGTAGATATGTCGATGCGGCACGCTCGCGAGGATCGTCGCGTCGCCGATCAGCGCGCCCCATTCGCGTTCGAGCGTGCGCACTTCGGCATCGAACTGGGCGAGCGTCTTGTGCACCGGCTTGGGCGCGCCGCTGCTGCCCGATGTGTGAAGCGTGAGCGGCGCGTGGGGATCGATGGCGAGTGCAAGTACGGCGGGCGCGGCGGGCGCACCCGCGCTGGCGCGTGCGGCCACGTCCGCGTCGGTCAGCACGGCATCGTAGGCACCCGAAAGATCGGCCAGATAGCCAGGCGCGGAACTCGCGGGAACCACAGGCTCGAAGCCGCATGCAAGGACGGCAAAGAGCGCGCATGCGAAGTCGAACGGATCGTCGATGCAAAGCGCGTAGCGACGCGCCTTTCCTTCGCGCAAGTCGAGCGCGAGCGAGAGGACGCGTGCGCGAAACGCGGCGTGCGTGATGATCGCGTCCGTTCCACTCGCCGACAGGTGGCGGTCGTCGCGGCAGACGGGCGTTTCGACATCGCGCGGTTCTGAAAGCAGTTGGTGCAGCGCGATCATGACGTCTCCGCCCGCCGCGCACGCGGCAGGATCACGAGATAGCGCCACGCGATTTCGCCGGTGAGCAGTGCGCCGATCAGCGCATACGCGATCGCGCCGTTGTACAGCGACCATGCTTCGCGCGGCCAGTCGAGCGCGGTGTGAAGCGAGAACAGACCGTTCGCCGCGAAGAACGCGCACCAGATTTGCGTGACGCGGCGCGTGTGACGCACTGCCGGCTCGCTGAGGTTCGGCGTGCGGATGCGCGCGAACTTCTCCACCATCGACGGACCGCGCACGAGCGTCGCGCCGAACGCGATTAGCAAGCCGAGGTTCACGAGAACGGGATAAATGCGTAGAAGACGCTCGCTGTCGGTCCACACGATGGCGGCCGACGCCGCGCTCAGCATGAACGCGACGGTCCAATCGACGAGCGTGAGCTTGCGAAGCGACGTACCCACCACGCCGGTGCCCACGCAACGCTGCAGCCAGATGAGCGCGAACAGCAGGCAGCCGACATAGCGCGGCGCGTTCCAGTACCAGCCGCACAGAATGGCGGCGGGATACGCGAGCTTGAACACGACGCCGAGCGCGAGCCGGGCCCACTTCGGCCCGCGCGCATCGGCCGCGTCCGATGCCGTCTGCGCGCCGTCCGGGATTCGAGCGGTCCGCTGCTGCATCAGTCCTGCGCTGCGAGCAGCGACTCGACGGCGGCAATGACGTCGCCCACCGTGCGGACCGACTTGAATTCCTCCGGCTTGATGCGGCGGCCCGTCATGTCCTGCAGCTTGATCGCGAGATCGACCGCATCGATGCTGTCGAGATCGAGCTCTTCGAACAGATGCGCCTCGGGCGTCACGCGCTCGGGCGCAATGCCGAAGTTGTCTTCGAAGATGGCGCGAATGCGTTCAAGGATTTCGATATCGGTCACGGTCATTCCCCTTTCTGTGCAGTGTCGCCCGATGCGCGCGCAAGCTCGCGCTGGCTCGCGACCAGCGCGGCGAGCGTATCGATCGAACGGAAGTGCTCTCGCGTGCGCTCGTCGTTGGCCGCGATCGTCAGTTGATAGTGTTTGCGCAGCACGATGCCGATCTCGAGCGCGTCGATGGAATCGAGACCGACGCCGTCGGTGGAAAAGAGCGGCGCATCGTCGTCGATATCGGCGGGCGTCAGGTCTTCGAGATCGAGGGCTTCGATCAGAAGCTGTTTGATTTCAAGCTTTAAGGAATCCATGGTCGATCAGGTGCTGGGTAATGTGGGCTTCGAGCGCGTGAGTCAAGGTGCGCGCGGCGAGCGCGGGCGGATCGCCGGCAGCGGCGAGCGTGTCGGCGCCGACCGCGTCGAGGACGTTCACGCGCATGTGAAATGCGCGTTCGGGTATGTCGTGCCAGCGCATGCCTTTCGTGAAAACCGGGGGATCGCAGTTCATGAGCACGGGCAGGATCGGCGCGCCGGATTGCAACGCCATGTGCGCGAAGCCGCGCGAAAAGGCATGCAGCCGGTCGCGCGCGGGACTGCGCGTGCCTTCGGGGAAGATGATCATCGTGTAGCCGCGCGCCAGTTGCCGCGCGCCGGCATCGACAAGCTCGACGGGGTCCGCATTGCTCACGTATTCCGCCGCCCGCATGACGCCCCAGAAGAACGGATTGCCCCAATGCGCGCTTTTCACGACGCAGCATGCGCGTGGCGTGAGCGACAGCAGCACCATGACGTCGAGCCAGGTCGGGTGATTGGCGACGACGATGGCCGCGCGCTTCGACTTGCGATCGAGCGCATCGGCGCCGCGCACGTCGAGCTTCATCACGCGCACGGCGACGAGCACGGCGACGAGCGCGCGAAAGAACGCATGAATGATCGCGGCGATGATGCGCTGCTTCGACGCGCCATGCGGCCAGAGCCACGCGAGCGGAAACACGATCAGCGAAAAGCCCAGCCCGCAGATGCCGAATGCGGTGAACGCAAGGGCCGTCGCGATGAAGCGCCAGTAACGATCAAGCGCCTTCATGCCATCTCCACTGCCACGTCGATGCCGAGCCGCGCCATTCGGACGGCGCTTTCGCGTCGAGGCACTGCCGTATCGCCTCGCTCTGAGTCGCGGACGGCGCGGCGAGCGTGTCTTCGACCGCTGCGAGGGCCGAGCGCGCGCATTCGAGCCGCCCTGTGCACGCGTGCGCGTCGAGCAGGATCGCGAGCGCGCCGCCCTCCACTTCCTCTTCTATCGCTCCGTAGGCGGCATCGGCGGGCTCGTCGGCATAGACGAGCAAAACGGGAGTCGAAGCGTCCGTCGCGTATTGCGCGTGGGCTTCGAGCAACGCGTAGCCGAGCGTCTCTGCACCCGCCGACACCGCGCTCGCCGGCGCGCGGTCGCCGCGCGCAATGCCGAATACGCCCGTCACTGCGTTGAGGACCGAAAGGCTGAAGGCAGTCGGCGAAACGGCTGCGTTCGCGTCGATGTCGTGAAGGATGTCGGTCGTGCGGCGCAGTTCGCCGTGCCGTGACGCGAAGATGAGGCGCACGGCGGGCAGCGTCGCGGCGCAGTCGTGCGCGACCTTGAGCGCGATGCGCGACAGCGCGCTGAGCCGGCGCCGCGTCATCGGTTCGATGAATCCGATATCGGGAGCGACGGCTGCGACCGCAGGCCAGAATGACCAGCGAGCAACCGGAATGGACCAATGCAGATCGGACATATCGCTTGTTCGCGCTTTTTAACTATCGACACCTTGGACGGACAACGGACGACCGCACGACGAGACGTGCCCGGTCCGGCGGTGGCCCACCGATACTTTTCTTAATGGAGAAGTGAACCGTCGGATTAACGGCACGAAGCGGCAACTATTTAGCGAAACCGCGAACGAGGCTGACGGCTCGCGCAGCGGTTCCGGTCGGCCGGGGGCGAATCATACCGACCTTACAGCCGACAACAGAAGAAAATTGTGCCGGTTACGCGCGTTCGTCTCATCGACGCGACGCGCACGCGCCGGCTTGCACCGCGTCTGCGCCGAACGCGTCACGCGCGATGGCCGACGAAGAAGGCAAACGGATCTTCAAGCGCCCTACCCGAACCGCAGAGCACGAAAATAAAATCGCCCTCGCGGGCTTGCATGCGCCGGACGCGGTCTCTATAATGCGCGGCTTCACAGGCTCGTAGCTCAGCTGGTTAGAGCACCACCTTGACATGGTGGGGGTCGTTGGTTCGAGTCCAATCGAGCCTACCAACGCATAGCATCAAACAAAACGCCGCGATTCATCATCGCGGCGTTTTGCTTTTCTGCTTCATCGGCGCATCCGGCAAGCGCGTCTCGTGCGAACGCTAATCCCACATGTTCCGAAACGCCACGGCGGCGATCACCGGTACGGTGAGGACGAGCGGAATCGCGAAGTACGGCACTTCCAGATCCACTTCCCAGCTATAAATCAGCCAACCCACGCCGATCGCGAGCGTCACGATGCCGACCAATGCCGAAAGAACATTGAGCGAGCGCGTCGACACGCGCCTGCGAGGCGTTTCCTTGCTTGAAGTAGGTTCCATGATCGGCATGTGCACGCAAGCGCGAGGAATGTATGTTTGATTTTATACCGTCGAACCGGTGCTTGCGGTCGCACATTGGCAAGCTCAATCCGCGCCGATTGATAACGATTTCATGATTCACCAAGACGACGCCGCCGGACGAATACGTCGGCCGGCGGCGTTTGCACTGCAATCAATCCGGCTCGGAGAGCGCCGGAAACGACGATCAGAAATCCGTCGTCATCGAAAGAAGAACGGTGCGCGGCGCGCCCTGCGTCAGATATCCGCCGATGGTCGAAGCCCAATAAGACTTGTTCGCGACATTCAGCACGCTCGCGCGGAAGGTCGTCGGCTTGCCGAAGACCACCGTCGCATAGCGCGCGCCGAGATCGAAGCGATCCCAGTGCGGAATCGACAGCGTGTTCGTCACATTCAGATACTGCGATCCAGTGTGAATCCAGCGCGCCGACACCGTGAGGCCGTTCAGCAGCGGCACGTCGTATTCCGCGTTCAGGTTGAACATGAAGGCCGGCACGCCGATAGGCATGTCGCCGTCCGTCGCAGTACTCCCCGTGTCGAGCTGAGATCCGTGGATGTACGTCGCGCCCGCGATCAGGCGCACGCCGCGCACCGGCTCGCCGTACACCGACGCCTCCACGCCGCGATGCCGCTCGCGCCCGTTATCGACGAAAAAGCCCGCCGCGTTCGTGTACGTCAGCGGCTTCTCGATCTGGAACAGCGCAAGCGACGCGCCGTATTTGCCGTTGTCGTATTTCGCGCCGACTTCGTATTGCTTCGACTTCTCGGGCGGCAGTTGCTCGCCGAAATTGACGGCCGTGTTCGGCGCGGAATCGCCGATGGTCAGCGCCTCGCTGCGGTTCGCAAAGAACGCCACGTTCTGCCACGGCTTCACGACGAGTCCGAAGAGCGGCGTGGTGATGGAATCGTTATAGGTGCGCGTCGGCTGGCCGGTGTAATCGAACGTGTCGGCGTGCAATTCCTGATAGCGCGCGCCGACCGTGAACAACACGCGATCGTTCAGGAAGCCTAATGTGTCCGACACGGATGCGCTTCTCAGCAGATTGAGCGCCGTGGTCTGCGGATCGCCGAGATTGCCGCCGGAGAACGTGGTCGCCGGATACGGGACCTGCGGCGTCGCATAGAGACTCGTCGGGAAGGAGCCGGAAAGCGTGTACGCCGACTGCGAATCGATGCGCACGATAGACGCCCCCGCCGTCACGAAATGCGAAACCGGACCGGTGTTGAAATGGCCGCGCACGCCTGCCTCGGCCGAACTTCCGTCTTCCTGATGCGGCACGCCGAGACGCGAGCCGGTGGTGCCCGCGTTGCCGACCGTCGGGGACGAATATTCGCCATGCTCGTTCGTGTGGCGCACGCCGCCCGTCACGTAGGCGGTCCAGCCCGGCAGAAAGTCGTATTCCGCGCGCAGGATGCCGACCGTATCCTCGATGGAACTGAAGCTCCACGTTTGCGCGTAGTTGTACGTGGCCGAGGGCGTCGCCGGAATGAAATCGCCGCTCACGTTGACGGTCGGGCGGCCACCGTTCACGCGCTCGCGCTGATACAGGAAGTCGCCGTAGAGACGCAGCTTGTCGCCGCGCCAGTCGAGCGAAACGGCGGTCGTATTGTCACGGCGATGTTCGCCGTCGATGCTCGTTTCGCCGTCGTGATTCGCCTGATTCACGCGAATGCCGAACTGCCCTTCGCTGCCGAAGCGCCGGCCCACGTCCACATGCGCGCCGATCTCGCCCGACGCGGTGCCTTCCAGCGTCACGCGCGTGAGCGGCTTGTCGTCGGCCCGCTTCAACTGCAGGTTCAGACCGCCGCCGACCGCCGAGCCACCCGGCGACGCGCCGTTCAGAAACGCATTCGCGCCCTTGAACACATCGACGCGCTCGAGCGCATCGGTCGCGACGAGCTGACGCGGCGTGATGCCGTAGAGACCGTGGAGCGAAACGTCGTCGCCCTGCAACTGGAATCCGCGAATGATGTACGTCTCCGCGAAGTTGCCGAAGCCGTAGGCGGTCCGCACGGCCGGATCGTTCGCGAGCACGTCGCCGATCGTGCGCGCCTGCTGATCCTCCATCAGCTTCGACGTGTAGGTGGTCATGCTGAACGGCACGTCGATGTTGCGCTGCTGGCCGAGCACGCCGAAGTCCGCGCCGCGCGCCACCTGGCCGCCCGCGAACGTCGGCGCAAGCTCGCCCGGCAACGGCTCCTTCGACGCCTGCACCTTGACGGCCGGAAGCGTGCTGTCCGTGTTCGGGCTGGCGCTGGCCGCGTCGGGGCCGGCGGACTGAGCGTGCGCGGCGATGGAGAAGGCGGCGGCAATTGCCGCGACGATAGCGGCGCGAGGCGCGAGCGCCTTCGCAGGCGCGGCCTGCAAGGGATGCGAACGATGGGCGGGCATGAATCGGGGAGAGTCGGTGATGGTCGATGCGGTCTGGTTCTCCGTCCGGCGCCGAGGCAATTGGGCGCATCCGGGCGGCGTTTCCGGTCGCTGCCGCCGCGCAAAACGCAGCGCACGACCGTTAGCGAGCGATTCTAGCGTAAATGCGAGTCGTTATCATTCAAGAATGCGACGCTTTGCGAATACGCAACGTTTTGCGCAAGAGCCGCGCGTTCTGCGAACCGCGTTCGACGGCACGCGCTGATGGCGACATCGCATGAAACAAGTTGCGCGTGGTTTTTAACGCGGCGGATGGCTACATTGGGCACATCGCAAATCAACGATGAGCCAATCATGGAACTGATCGAAAAGGTATCGATGTACGTGCTGTTCGTCGTGCTCGCGGCGTCGATGGCCGAAGCATTCGTCCTGCATCGCCAATACAAGGGAACCGGCAAGGCGTTCGACTGGCACGAAGTCTGGATCTCGCTCGCCGATCTCGTCGGCCGCAAGCTGCTTGCGTTTCTGCCGCTCTCCATCGCCACGCCGGTGTTTGCTTTCGCGTGGGAGCATCGCGTCCACACGGTGACGAGCAATACGCTGCTCACCGTGCTGCTGCTCTTCGTCGGCATGGAGTTCTGCTACTACTGGTATCACCGCGCATCGCACACCATCCGGTTTTTCTGGGCGACGCATGCGGTCCATCATTCGCCGAACCAGTTGACGCTTTCGTCGGCGTATCGCCTCGGCTGGACGACGAAAATCGCGGGCGCGGCGATGTTTTTCACGCCGATCGTCTGGCTCGGCATCAAGCCCGAAGTGGTGCTCGCCGCGCTGTCCATCAACCTGCTCTACCAGTTCTGGCTGCACGCCACCTGGATTCCGAAGCTCGGCTGGCTCGAGTACGTGTTCAACACGCCTTCGGCGCACCGCGTGCATCACGCATCGAACGCCGCTTATCTGGATGCGAACTTCGGCGGCGTGCTGATCGTCTTCGATCGTCTCTTCGGCACGTATGTCGAGGAACGCGCCGACGAACCGTGCCGCTACGGCCTGACGACGCCGACGACATCGCGCAATCCGCTCGTCGTCGAGATGGAACACTGGGTGAGTCTCGCGCGGGATGTCGTGAACGCGAAAAGCGTGACCAATGCGGTCGGCTTCCTGCTGCGACCGCCGGGCTGGCTCCCCGACGGCGAAGGAGAAACCACGGAAGCATTGCAGAAGCGCGCGAAGCGCCGCGCTGACGCGATGGAAGCGTCGTAATACAAGGGGTTTGAAGAGGAAGGCGGGTCTTCCGATCCGCCTTCCTGTTTGGCTATCAGAAGGTGACCGTCTGATTGATGATTTGCTGACCGTTGACGGTGATAACCGACGTTGCCGTTCCGGTTTGCGTAACGGTGGGCGCGGACGGCGTGATCGCGCCGCCGGACGGGAAGCCGGTGCTGCCGGCTTTCGTGGCGCCGCCCGCGATATGCGCGCAATCCAGCGTGTTTCGTTCGATTCGGTGCATTGTGGAAGTCCTCTTTTCGATGAGTTCGGGCCATGTGGCCACGCAGCGCACGAGACGCAAAAAATCACGTCTCGCGCTTGTTTCCCGCTCCACTGGCCGCGCGCCCAAAACGCGAGCCCGAGCGATCTCCATCATAAGTCGCGGGCGTATCGCACATCTTCGTCAAATGTCCTAAATATACTTTCCCGTAAGCACCGATCAGGCGAGTTCTGGCGGCGATTCGGGCAAAGCGTCTGCTGCCGCGCATCGTTACAGTCGGAGAGCGCGCCGCGCGATGCGCCGGGTCGAGGCAGCGCTTTTCAGCGGTTCAGAGTCCCACTGCCATCGCGCGTCGGGGCTATTGGTGGTGCATTTGCTCGTCAACGGCATCCAGCATGAAAGCGAATCATGCACATGACAGCGGGCGGAAGCGACGAACAAGTATTCGTGGCCGTATGCAACGAAGGCGATCCGATTCCCGAGCGCGCGATGCGCGCGCTCTTCGATCCGCTCACGCGAACCTGCACGCCGCCGGAAAAGCGCGGCGCGGCGGCCGGGCTTGCATATCTGCGAGTGCATCGCCCGGCTTCAAGGCGTGACGATCGACGTGAAATTCAACACGCGCGACCACGTTCACGGTGACGCTTCCCCGTGCGCCTTTGCCGTCTGCGTAGGAAGACCGCGCAGTGCGTCACATCGACGACTGGCGGCTCACCCGCAGCGCACGACGCCGCACTGTCCGACGAGCGTCAATACGTTCTTGACGAGGCTGTCGTAGAGCACCTGCGCGTCGCGAGGGTCCGCGCCGGCTTCGCGAATCACATCCAGCCGATTCTTCTGCTGCCGCATGAGTTCGACGCCGCGGCGGATCATGCGCGCATAGGCATGCGCCCTGACGTTCGCCGCACAACGCGCGCCCGCGCTGCCGCCCGGCGCGGCGGCCAGTTCGCCGGCAACATCGGCCGCATGGGCGTGGCCGTCGAATGCGGCAGCCGGCTTCGCGCCCGTCATGCGATCGAGCAGCGCCACCAGATTCGCCGGATCGACGGGCTTGCGCAGCATCGCCACGACAGGCACCGCCGTGCTCCTTATCGCGCCGGACATGAGCAGGATCGGCACATCCCACAACTCGGGCAGACTTTTGAGAATTCGAACCATCTCGCGGCCATCCACGAGCGGCATGTTGACGTCCGACACGATTGCATCGGGCGTGCGGTGCATCGCGGCATGCAGGCCTTCCAGCCCATCGGCGGCTACCGTCACGGCATGGCCGCAATCGGTCAGCAGCGCTTGCATGGCATCGCGAAGCAAGGGGTCATCGTCGATCAGAAGAACGTGGCTCATAACGCAAATCCAGGCAGTCGTATCCGGTCAAGCACTGCGCGTTCCTGTTACGCAAGCGCGGCGTCGACGGATAAAACGACTCTTCGGGCCGCACGCACGCTCGGCCCGCCACGTGAAGATGATCGAGCGACGCGCGGCTTGTCCCGCGCATCGGATGCTTTCAGGGCAGCGGCGCCTGCAACGCCGCGCGCAGGATGTCGGCGAGCTTTTCGTTCTCGTCGATGCGCGTCTGCTCCCGCGCCACCTCGTCGCTGCTGCCGGCGCGCTGCGCCCAGCGTTGCCGCTCGCGCGCGAAGATGATGCGCTCGTGGACCGCGCGAATCGCCGCCCAGATCGTATCCTCGGTGCTCTTCGCGCTGCCCTCTTCGAGCGACAGGCTCGAGAACGCATGCCCCGTGTGGCAGCGATAGCGCACGGGATGTTCGTCGTGCAGCCGCCAGAGCACGCCGCTGCATTGGGGACACGTAAGCGCGGAGCGCTCGCCGATCTGATCCAGTTCCTGCGGCTCGGCCACGCCTTTTTCCGCGATGCGCGCCTCTATGTCGAGATCCGTTCGGATTGTCACCGTCGCCTCCTCGCGTCGCTGCGCCCCGTTCACGGCTGATTGAATCGCGTGTGCGAGCTGTTCCGGTCTCGCGATCGCATCTGCCCGCGTGGCGACCAATGCGCTGTGCGGCATCGATGGCGCCTCGCACTCGGCGGGGTCCTGGACGATGCAATAGCCGCCGCGCGCCTGCACTGCGGCAAGTCCGGCCGATCCGTCGTCGAGATCGCCGCTCAACACCACGCCGGCCACCCGCGGCCCGTACTCGATCGCGGCGGACCGGAACAGCGGGTCGGCCGCAGGCCTCGCGAAATTTTCCGTCGCGGAATCCAGCAAGCACAGCGCGCCGCCGCGCAGTACCATGTGACGGTCCGGCGGCGCCACGTATATCTGGCCGCTTTTCAGCCGTTCGCCGTGCTTCGGGTGACACGCGGGCAGCTTGCCCCATCGCGAAAGCATCTCCGGCAGAACGCTGGGATGCCGTCCGATATGCACCACGATGCACACGGCAGCGGGCAGATCCGCCGGAAGCGCCGCAACGAGCGTTCTCAGAACCGGGATTGCGCCGCGCGATGCCGCGATGACTACGACGTGTCGATGGCCCATAAACCCTCCTGCGGTGATTGCAGCAATTCGCGAACCATCGCGCCACGAAAAGCAGGCGCCCCACCGTGACGACCCTTGAAGAAGAGCTCGCAAGACTGCACCAAGCGGACAGGCATATCGACGAAGCCAACAAGCGCATCGCGTCACAGCGAAAATTCGTGGCCTCGATGAGCGGCAGCGAAGCAGAAAGGGCGAGCGCGGAAGACCTGCTGACGACGATGTGCGCGACACTGGACCAGTTCAACCGGCACCGGGAGGAAATCCTCGACACTATCCGACGGCTTCGGCACCCGATCTGACGAACGGCTGGCGGGTCCTGCGGCGAGCCGGCAAGCGCGTCAGTCCCAGTGAAAGCATAGGCGCTGCTCGCGCGCGCTCATTGCTCCGCCGCCGGCGAACCGCTTCGCCCCGCGAGCGCGGCCAGCGTCTCGAGCAACTGGCCGAATTCGAGCGGCTTGGGCAGATGCGCGTCGAAGCCCGCGTCTTTCGCCGCCTGCACGTCTTCCTCGCGGCTGTGTCCGGTGAAGGCGACCGCCGCGACGCTCGCCCAGCGCGGGTCGGCGCGCATGCGCTTCATCAGCTCGTAGCCGTCCATGCCGGGCAGCGAGATGTCCGACAGCACGATGTCGATCGTCTGGTCCGGTCCGACTTCCAGCGCTTCCGGCCCCGTCGTCGCCGCGACGACGGACGCGCCTTCCAGTTCCAGCAGCGTGCCGAGCGAGGCAGCCGCCTGCCGGTCGTCCTCGACAAGGAGAATGCGCAGGCCCGCGATCGCGCGGCCCGATCCAGCCTGGCGCTTGTCCACGGCATGCTCGTCGATGGCCCTGGGGAGCCAGACACTCAGCGCCGTGCCGTGACCGAGACCGCCCGAATGCGCGCTCACGCGTCCGCCCTGCATCTCGACAAGCTGCTTGACGAGCGCGAGACCGATGCCGAGACCGGTGCGTGACCGGTCGGGCGCGCCCTGGCGGAACATGTCGAAGATGAACGGCAACGTGCCGCTGTCGATGCCCTGCCCGCTGTCCACGACATCGATGCGATGCATGCGCCCTTCCTGCGTGAGCCGAAGCTCGATACGCCCCCCCGAGTCGGTGAACTTGAGCGCGTTGGACACGAGATTCCAGATGATCTGTTCGCAGCGCGTCGCATCGGCGAGCACGATGGCCGGCCGCGTCGGAAAATCGGTGACGAGCGTGACGCCGCGCGAATGCGCGTCCTGCTCGACGGTGTCCGCCACGCTCGAAAGCACCTGGGTCAGGTCGAGGCGGGTCAGCTTGAGGGACAGCTTGCCCGTCTGGACACGCGACCAGTCGAGCAGGTCGTCGATGATCTGCGCCTGGCTGCGGATTGCCTGCCGGATCCACCACGACGCATCCCGCACGGCCTGTATGTCGCGCGTTTCGGGCAGGCGCGGAAGAATCTCCGCCTTCACGCCGATCAGATTGAGCGGGTGCTTGAGTTCGTGCGACAACACCGCGATGAATTCGTCCTTGAGCTGGCTCGAACTCAGCGCCTGCTCGCGCGCCGCCTGCTCCTTCGCGAGCGCTTCCTGACTGGCTTCTTCGTGCAGCTTGCGCCCGGTCAGATCGCGCGCGATTTTTGCGAAGCCGGTGAAGGATGCGTCCTGAATCGGCGTGACGACGCCGCTGCAATAGATGCGCCGCCCGTCTTTCGTCCGGTGCCAGCGCTCGTCGTCGGCGCGGCCTTCCTTCGCCGCGGTGCTGCGCTCGTGCGCCGGGACCATCGCCTGACGGTCGTTCTGTTCGTAGATGAACTCGATGTCGCGGCCAAGCACTTCCGCTTCGCGATAGCCGAAGATGTCCTCGGCCCCCGCGTTCCAGCTCACGACGGTGCCCGTGCTATCGAAAATAATGATCGCGTAGTCTTTCGTGGACTGCGCGACGAGCCGCAGCCGCTGCTCGTTGAGCCGCGCCGCTTCCTCGGCCTGATGGCGCGCGGTGACGTCGATGAGCGTGATGACCGCGCCGTCGATGTGATCGTCCGCCGTGCGGTACGGCAGAAGCCGCATCAGATACCAGCGGCCCGCTTCGCTCTCGATCTCCCGCTCGGTCAGCTTCAGCGACTGGAACGACTGCCGCACGTCGTCTCCGAGCGACGGATAGCGCAGCGAATGGCGAATATCGAAGAGCGAGCGGCCGAGATCGGTGTCGATCAGCTTGAAGATGGCCGTCGCGCTCGGCGTGAAGCGCTTCACGCGGATTTCCTTGTCCACGAACACGGTCGCGATCTCGCTCGACGCGATGATATTGTGCAGGTCGTCGTTCGCCTTGGCCGTATCCTCGATGCGCGCCTGCATTTCTGCATTGGCCGTCGTCAGTTCCTCGTTGACGGATTGCAGCTCTTCCTTGCTGCTCTCGAGTTCCTCGGAAGTCGAGCGCAGTTCCTCGTTGATGGCCTGAAGCTCTTCGTTCGATGCCTTCAGCTCTTCGAGCGAAGTCTCGTACTGCTCGATGACCGTCGCCAGTTGCTCCCGGCTGTGCTGCAACTCGTGTTCGAGCTGCGCGAGCACGGGGTTCTGGCCGTCCTCCGCGCCGTGATCCTCGGTCATGTGACCGGCGACTTCGTCGAAGACGATGAGCAGATATTCGGAATTGGCGACCTGATCGAAAAACGGACGCACGGTCATGTTGATCCACGACACGCGGTCATCGTGCTCCCGTTTCACGCGCCGCGCCTCGACGCTCGTGCCCGTTTGCAGCGCGCGGAAGATCGCGGTGCGCAGGTCCAGACGCAACTCCGGAAGCACGAGCGCGACGATGTTGCTCGTCGGCTCGCCGCCGCCGTGCCGCAGGAAGCGGCCCGCGTTGTCCGACAGATGCAGGATGTTCGATTCGCGGTCCACGATCACGCTCGGCGGCGCATAGCTTTCGAGCGCGCGCTGATGCAGTTCGGAGAACGAGAAGCTGCGCTGCGCGGGCGTGGGCGGCGGCTGCGTGGGCGCGGCGCTCAGGTGCCGCTCGTCGAGTCTGCGCGCGCTCGCATGAATGAGCGGCGGAAACTCGATGGCCGGTTTCGCGCGATGCCCCACGGCTTTCGCGCGGTAAATGCGGAACTTCTTGTCGACGATGACGAAGAGGTCGTCGGCGGCATCGGCGGATTCGGCGGTGCCGAGAAAAAGATAGCCGCCCGGACGCAGCGCGAAGTGGAAAAGTTCGAGAATCTGCCGCTGCACGCCGCGCTCCAGATAAATGAGCACGTTGCGGCACGAAATCAGATCGAGGTGCGAAAAAGGCGGATCGCGCATGAGGCTGTGCGCGGCGAACAGGATGCGCTCGCGCACGGCCTTCGTGATGCGGAACTGCCCGCTCTCCTTGGTGAAATAGCGTTGCAGCAGGTCGGCGGGAACATCGTTCGCAATGGTCGACGGATACGCGCCCATGCGCGCGCGCGCGATCGCCGCGTCGTCGATATCGGTCGCGAAAATCTGGATGGACTGGCTGGACGATGCCGCGTCGCGCGCCTGTGCGAGTTGCAGCGAAATGGAATACGCTTCCTCGCCGGTCGCGCAGCCCGCAACCCACACGCGCACCTGCGCATCGGTCGATTGCGCATTGAAGAGCTTGCCGATGACTTCGCGCGAGAGGACGTCGAACGCCTCGCGGTCGCGGAAGAATTGCGTCACGCCGATCAGCATGTCGGCGAGCAGCGCGGTGGATTCCTCAGGCGTCGCCCGCAGAAAGTCGCGGTACGCCGGCAGGTCGCGCTGATTGTTGATCTGCATGCGCCGCTCGACGCGCCTCAGCACGGTCGCGCGCTTATACGCGCGAAAATCGTGGCCTGTCCGCACGCGCAGGTGCATCAGGATGTCGGCGAGCGCGCGCTCGGGCAGGTCGGCGCCGGCGTGACGGCCTTCGCTCGCCGCTTCGGGCGTTTCTTCCTCCTCGATCCGCATGAGCTGCGCCGCGCTGCACAAATCGAGCAGCCGCTGCGGCAGTTCGGCCGCCGGCAGCACGATATCGATCTGATCGGTCGCGATGGCGTGCTGCGGCATGTCGGGGTGCGCGGCGTCGTTCGGGTCCTGCGCGAGCGTGATGCCGCCCGCTTCCTTGATGCGGCTCAGTCCCGCCGCGCCGTCCGAGCCGGAACCCGACAACAGGATGCCCACGGCGTTCGACCCGTGCGCTTGCGCCAGCGTGCGAAAAAAGCGATCGATCGTGAGCGGCGGGCGATCCGACGTGCTGCGCTCGCTGACTCGCAGGCAACCATCGGACATTTCGAGCTGCTTGCCCGGCGCGATGACGTAGACATGATTTTTTTCGATGGGAAGTGTCGACATCACTTGATGCACCGGCATCGTGGTCACGCGCTCCACGATGGCGTCGATGTGGCTCAGATGCTGCGCCGACAAGTGCAGGATGACGACGAACGCCATGTCCATGCTGGCCGGCGCGTTCTCGAAGAACGTCTGCACGGCCTCGACGCCGCCCGCTGACGCGCCGATGCCGACGATTGGGAACGGTAGGTCGCTCGGCACCGTGTTCGATTGATCGTCGGACGTGGTCCGCGACGACTGCTCGCTTGTCATCCTGCTTCCTCATTTGCTCGTGCTTGGCGGCCGGCGAGACGAACCGCATCGGTCCGGCGCGGCGTGGGCATGTTGTCTCAAAGCGCTCGCAAGCTGCTTCGTGCCTGCGTCATCTTTCGTGCCGGCTGCCTGTGCTGCAGCGCCTCGGGGAATCCCGGCTCTCGCCGCAGACGCGATCATGGCCATATTCCGCGCCACTCGCAAGTGTGGGTCCAGAGCGTGCGGCATCGGCCCGGAAAGAAGTGCGAAAGCCGTCGTAGCGGTAGATGGCGCCGCGCGCGCTTTCCGGCACTGCCGACTGCATGCAGTTTAGACTCTAGACGAATCGGCGCGGCTCCCAAAGCCCGGGCGATTGCTCAAGCGTTTGGCGCCGATGAGGAATGGAAAAAGAACGTTCGATCGGATGCTGAAGCGCGCGGGGGAGCGCTCCCGGCTCTCCAGTTCATGCTTCCGCCTGCAGCAAAGCCTCGTTTGCAACTGTGCCTCGCGCAAGCGCGTTCTCCAGGATAGAAACGATTCGGTGCGCTGCGTGGCCGTCGCCGAACGGCGATGCGCCCGTCGCCATCCGGCGGTAATCGTCTCTGCTGGAAAGTAGCGTCTGTGCGCGCTCGACGATCCGCCTCGTGTCCGTGCCGACGAGTTCGGCCACGCCGAAGGAGATGGCTTCGGCGCGCTCCGTCTCCTCGCGCAGCACGAGCACCGGCTTGCCGAGCGCGGGCGCTTCTTCCTGCACGCCGCCGGAATCGCTCATGACGAAATAGGACGCATCCATCGCCGAAATGAACGACAGGTAGTCGAGCGGCTCGCACAGCGCCGCCCGCGGATGGTCCGCGAGCACCGCCCGCACCACCGCCGATACGTTCGGGTTCGGATGCACCGGGAATACGACATCGAGATCGGGATTGGCGTCGAGAAGTTCGCGAACGGCAAGGCAGATCCGCGCGAGCGGTTCGCCGAAGTTTTCGCGCCGGTGCGTCGTGACGAGCACCATGCGCCGGCCGGCGGCTACGGCGCGCGGTGCGGCCTGCGGTCTGGTGCGCGCGTCCAGCAGCGCGTCGATGACCGTGTTGCCCGTCAGGAAGACGGACTCCGGCCGCACGCCTTCATTGAGCAGATTGTCCGCAGCCGATTGCGTCGGGGCAAAGTGCCAGTCCGTCAGACGCGCCGTGAGCACGCGGTTCATCTCCTCGGGAAACGGGTTGCGCATGTCGCCGGTTCTGAGGCCCGCTTCGACGTGCCCCACCGGGATACGGTGATAGAACGCGACGAGCGATGCCGCGAGCACGCTCGTCGTATCGCCTTGCACGAGAACCGCGCTCGGCTTCGCTTCCTTCAGCACGTCGTCGAGAGACAGTGTGAGCCGCGCGGTCAGTTCGCTAAGTTCCTGATTGGGACGCATCAAATTCAGATCGTAGTCCGGAACGATACCGAAGATATCGAGCATCTGGTCGAGCATCTCGCGATGCTGCGCCGTCACCACGACCACCGGCCTCAGCGTTCGCGACGCGCGCAGCGCATGCACGAGGGGCGCCATTTTCACCGCTTCGGGGCGCGTTCCGAACACCACAGCGACATCCAGTTTTTTCACGAGTTCTTTTTCCTTATCGCCGACCTGGGTCCTGCCTCGGTTATCGGCCTTTTGATTCGCTGCTGAAGTGAGACTTCAGTGAAACCAGAGCGCAACCGCGCGCGGCGTCACGGATTGTCCGAACGTCGTTCCCGTCCGGCGAACACCATGCGCGTCGAACGAAGCGCCGCCGGCAGCGCGCGGGCGCGCTTGCCCGCGCGCGCGACAGCGGCAAACCCGAGGCGTTCATAAAGCGCCCTTGCCGCGTGATTGGTGTCTAGTACATCCAGCACCAGTTGCCTGTCATCGCCAACGCCGAACGCGCTGGTTCCCATGGCATGCCGGAAAAGCGCGCTGAAGACGCCCCGGCTGCGGGCCGTGGCCACTGTCGCGCAATGCGCGATCAGCGTCTGGCCTCGCGCGGGCTTCGGCAATTCACGTTCGAGAATGAGCCCGCGCAGCAATATCGGAATGGCGCGTCGCGGGCCGAAGAAGCGCACGAGCGCCCACGCGATGTGCGGATCGTCCCAGAGGATCGCGCGGCCGTCGTGCGCGGCCAGCACGCCGGCAACGACGCCGCGCGCATTCACGGCGACCCGATGCCGCCGCCACGAAAAGCGTCCTGCCGACGAACGGAACGCCGATTCCAGGAACGCGATGCGCGCGCCGGACGGCACGCCGAGGAAATACTCGAACTCGCGCTCGCCCGATGCGTGGATGAGCGGCGCGCACTGCGCGGCGTCCTCGATGCGCGCGCGACGGAACGCCAGCCGGCCGACATCCAGGTCATCGGCAGCTTCGAGCGCATCGTCGGGTGCCGTGGTCATCGGCCTGCGATCCGCGCGAGCGTCGCAACAGTGCGGCTGATCTGCTCCGGCTCGTGCGTCGAGCAGATGAAAAAGCGCAGGCGCGCCGCCTTCTCCTCGACGGCCGGATAGAAGATCGGCTGGACATTGATGCCTTCGTCGAACATCGCGTTGGACCATTGCGCCGCCCTGACCGAACTGCCGGTGATGATCGGCACGACTGCGAAGCCCGCGCTCTCGCCGGTGTCGAAACCGGCCTCGCGCGCTTCCGTCAGAAACTGCCGCCCGCGCGCCTGAAGCTGTGTCACGCGCTGCGGCTCCTCGATCAGACGTTCGAGCGCCGCAAGCGACGCTTCGGCGAGCGTGGGCGCGAGCCCGACGCTGTACAGGAAGCCCGGTGCGAGATAACGCAGCATGTCGACGAGCGGCTCGCACCCGGCGATGAACCCGCCGCATCCCGCGAGCGTCTTGCTCATCGTGCCCATCCACAAGTCGACGGCGTCCGACGCCACGCCGCAGTGCTCACGAATGCCCTTGCCGGTGGCACCGAGCACGCCGAGCGAATGCGCTTCATCGACCATCAGGAACGCGCCGTGACGCTCCTTGACCTCGACGAAACGCGCGAGGTCGGGGAAGTCGCCGTCCATGCTGTACAGGCCTTCGATGGCGATCAGCACGTGCCGGTACTCGCGCCGCACCCGCGTGAGAAGTTCGTCGAGCGCCTGCCAGTCGTTGTGCGGGAAGCCGAGGCGCTTCGCGCCGCTCAGTTGCGCGCCTTGCACGATGCTGTTGTGCGCGCGCGCGTCGTGCACGATCAGGTCGCCCGGTCCGAAGAGCGCGCCGATCACGGTTACGTTGGTCGCATGGCCGCTCACGAACGCGACGCAGTCCTCCGCTTCGTAGAACGAGGCGAGCGCCTTTTCGAGCGCGCGCTGCACGGGCCGCTCGCCCGCGACGATCCGGCTCGCCGACGCGGACGTGCCGTAGCGGTCGATCGCCGCTTTCGCGCGCCCCGACACAGCCGCGTCCCCCGAAAGCCCGAGGTAGTTGTAACTCGCGAAGTTGATGTATTCGCGTCCGTCGATGAAAGTCGTCGCGCCCGCGACGCCGTCGTGCACTCGAAAAAACGGCGAGCCGACGCGCAGCTTGTCGCCCATCTCGCGCATGATCTTCACTTGCTGATACTGCGGCATCGATTCGAACCGGCTCCGCGCCGGGAGCGTCTCTGCGCGAGCCGCGCCGGGCACGCCGGGCGCCGCGGCCTCTTCGGTCGCGCGGTCCAGTTGCCGTTTCAAAGCTTTCGCCGCGAGTTGCTGGCGAAGATGTTCCCCGAGTCCCATGTCCGTTCCTTTTTATCGGCGTGCGCCCGGCGCATCAGGCCACCGCGTCCGCCCACTCCCACGCGCCGTCCGTGCCGAGCAGCGCGGCGAGCAGGCGGTAGTTCATTTCGTGGCTCGGCCGCGTCGCGCAGATGCGGCCCAGCAGCGGCGCGCCCGCGAGCGCGAGATCGCCGACGAGATCGAGCACGCGATGCCGCACGAATTCATCGGGCTGGCGCAGGCCGCCGACCACCCGCTTGCCGACGATCGCCGCCGTGCACGAAAGCCGCGCGCCGCGCAGGATCGGCATGCGCGTGAGATAGCCCGCGACGATGGCGGGCACCGCCCACTTGATCTGCCCGTAGGAGCGCGAGGACGCGATCTCGCCGGCGAAGCTCGCCGGCGTGATGAGGCCCCTCCAGCGCATGTCGCCGAAGCCCATGTGATCGTCGTTGCGCACGCTCATTTCGTAGTGCTCCGCAGGTTCGGCGCGCATTTCGCGACGCGCCGCTCCCTCGCCGTCGACGACGCTCACGGGCTTGAGCACACGCAAGAAGCGCTTCGGGCGCGCGATCGCCACGCGGCCGCAGGCGCGGATCGCATCGATCCACGGCTGCCCACTGCCGTCGAGAATCGGCACCTCTTCCGCGTCGAGTTCGACGATCGCGTGATCGATCTCACACGCGAGCAACGAGGCGAGCAGATGCTCGACGGTACGCACCGCCATGCCGTCTTGCGCGCGCAGCATCGTGCAAAGCGGCTGGCCGTGGCGCAATGCGGGACTGGCCGCGAGCGTCCCCAGTTCGCGCCCGCCGCGCATGCGCCGGAACACGATGCCGTGCCGCTCGCATGCGATCGCGACCGGCAGGATCCGCACGTTCACGCGCCTGCCGGTATGCAGGCCGTGCCCCGATAGTTCCAGCGGCCTCGCGAGCGTCCCTTCCTTCGCGTGCCAGCCTGAGGGCAGCTTCACTCGGCCAACGCCGGTGTCGACTCGCATGTTGCGGCTCCCCGATTCTCTTGTTGTTGATTGCGTTGCAGCAGTGCGCGCGCGTCGTCGTCATCGAGCGCATGCTGTGCGGCGAGCGCCGCGAGCTGTTCGTCCTGTCCGGCGCCGGCATCGCCCGCGCCGGTCACGCGTTCCCCGAGCATGTCGACGATGCGCGCGGCAAGCGTATGAACGGTTGCGCCTTCCGCGATCGCCATGATCGACAGCTTCACGCCGAAGGTTTCCTCGACGGCCATGCCGAGTTCCATGCCCATCAGCGAGTCCATTCCGAGATCGAGCACGGACCGGTCCCCTTCAATGCGCTCGGGCGACATGTGCAGGATGCGTGCGATCTGGCCGCGCAGCGCCGTTTCGACGAGCGCGACGGCCTGCCCCGGCGCAAGCGTGCGCAACTGCTCGAGCAGCACGACGTCCTCGCTTGCCGTCTCAGCCGCGCCGCCCGTTTGCAGCGCCGCGTAGCGCCGCGCGGTCGCGGCCGGCATGCCGCGGGCGATCGCGCGCCAGTCGAGCCGCACCACCGCTTCGCCGGCGCGCCCCATGGCCAGTGTGCGTTCGAGCGCGGACATCGCTTCGTCGGATGTGATCGATGCACCGCCGATGCGCGCCTGCAGCGCCTCCCGCGTCTCGCTGTTCGCCGCGAGAAAGCCGACATCCTCGATCGGCCCCCACGCCATGAATGCCGCAGGTAGCCCGGCCGCCCGGCGATGCCCGACGAGCGCCTCGAGGAAGCTGTTCGCTGCGACATACGCGCCCTGGCCGGGATTGCCGAGAAACGTCGTGGCCGACGAATACAGCACGAAGAAATCGAGCGCGCACTGCCTCGTCGCGCGATGCAGGTTCCAGGCGCCGGCGACCTTCGGCGCGAGCACGGCCGAAAAACGCGCGTCGTCGATATTGCGCAATAGGCCGTCGTCGATATGCATCGCCGAATGCAGCACGCCCTTGAGCGGCGTGCCGCGCCGCTCGATCGCGTCGATCAGTGCGTCGAGCGCCGCGTCGTCGGCGACATCGCATGCCGCGACCGACACCGTCACGCCGTCTTCGTCGCGCCAGCGGTCCACTTGCGCCTGCTTGCGGGCATCGAGCGCACCGCTGCGGCTCGCGAGCGTCAGGTAGCGCGCGCCGCGCGCGATCATCCAGCGCGCGGTGGCGAAGCCGAGTCCGCCCGTTCCGCCGACGATCAGATAGGCCGCGTCCGGGTTCAGCGCGAAACTCGGCTGCGCGACCCCGCGCGTCGGCGCGGGCGTGCCGGCCGGATACGTGACGAGCACCTTGCCGATCTGCCGCGCCTGCTGCATGTAGCGGAACGCCTGCTCCGCACGCGCGGCGGGAAACGCGCGATACGGCAGCGGATGCAGCGCGCCGCTCGCGAAGAGCGCCACGACTTCCTGAAAGAGGCGCGTCGTGAGTTCGGGCAGCACGCCCATCAACTGGTCCGCGTCGATGCCGAAGTAGCTGATGTTGTTGCGGAACGGCCGCAATCCGATCTGGCTGTTCTCGTAGAAATCCCGCTTGCCGAGTTCGAGGAAACGTCCGAACGGACGCAGCGTGTCGATGCTTCGCACCATCGCTTCGCCCGCGAGCGAATTGAGCACGATATCGACGCCCTCGCCGTTCGTGCGCGCCCGGATTTCATCGGTGAAGGCGAGGCTGCGCGAGTCGAAAACGTGGTCCGCGCCGAGCAGACGCACGAATTCGCGCTTTTCGTCGCTGCCGGCCGTCACGAACACTTGCGCGCCGAGATGCCGCGCAATCTGGATCGCCGCGATCCCCACGCCCCCCGCGCCGCCGTGAACGAGCACGCGCTCGCCGCGTCGCAGCCGCGCGAGTTCGCACAGCGCGTAATACGCGGTGAAGAACGTCGTCGGGATCGTTGCGGCTGCCTCGAAGCTCATGCCTTCGGGCTTGCGCGCGATGGCGCTCGCGCGGGTGTAGACGCGCGAGGCGAAAGAGGCGGGCGCGAAGCCGAGCACGGCATCACCCGGCGACCAGCCTTCGACGTCCGCGCCGACCCGCACGACGCGGCCCGACAACTCCATACCGATGGTCGCGCCGGCGAAACCCGTCTCGACCGCTTCGTCGGAGAGCAGGCCCATCGAATACATCACGTCGCGGAAATTGAGGCCGGTCGCGACCGGCTCGATCTCCACTTCGCCGGGTCCCGGCTCGCGCGCGGAAAGGCTGAACCATTCGAGGTTGCGCAGCGATCCCGGCATGTCGAAGGCCAGGAACGCGTGCGCCGCGTGCGGCGCGACGTTGCCCCGCGCTTCGGCTTCCTGCGCCGGCAGCATGCGCGGCAAGTAGCGGCCGCCCGGCGCGAGCAGCACTTCTTCTTCGCCGTCATCGTCGACGAGCGTGCGCGACAGTTCCGACACCGCCTCTTCCCCGGACGGATCGACGTCGATCAGGCGCATGGCGAGCGCCGGATGCTCGTTCGCGGCGACGCGGCCCAAACCCCACAGCGTCGCCTGTTCGGGATGGAGTGCCGGCGCGCCCTCGAACGGCGCACCGCCGCGCGTCACGACGCACAGTTGCACGCGCTCCGCGAGCCCGGCGGCATCCAGTTCGCGCACGAGCGCCGCGAGCGCGTTCGCGCCGCCTTGCTGTGCGCGCATGATGTCGGCGGAACCCGCGTCGCCGTGGGTTGCGTGCGGCGCCACGAACGCGATGTGCGCGCGTTGCTGCCCGCTCACGCGCGAGACCCAGGCGGCGGCATCGCGAACGCGCGCGGTCTCGACGCGGCAGCCGATGCGCGTCAGTTCACCCGACAACGCGGCCGCGAACGCGTCGCCTGCTTCGTGCGCGACGAGCCACTGCGCGCCGTCGCCCCGAAGCTCGACGCGCTGTTGTGCGGCAGCCGGTTTGCGCGCGAGCACGACCGTCGGCGCGCCTTCGAGGTCGGCGTCGCCTTCCAGATGGCGCACGATGTCCGTGAAGCCCGCGCGCCCGCAGAGCGCGAGTATCGCGGACGGCGCGAGCGTCGCGTGCGTCCGATCCGCGATGTCATCATCGTCAGCGCCGCTCGCGCTGAACACGATGTCGGCGAAACGGCTGCCGCGCGCCTCCGCGATCACGACGATGCCGCCCGGCGCGAGCCGCTCGACGATGGCCGCGAGCGCCGCAAGCGGGTCCGCCTGCGCGCCGAGCAGCCGGTTCGCGACGATCACGTCGAACGGTGCGTCGTCGCCGCTGCGCGCGAGCGCGCCGCCTGCATCCAGCGCAAGCGTGCGGATGACGGCGCGGCCTTCCGCCTCGAAACCGGCAAGCTGCTGCTGCGTGCCGGCGAGCGTGTATTCGCAACGTCCCGGCGCCGCGTCGATATCGAGCGGCTGCAGCACGTCGCCGCCCGGCGCGCCGATTTCCAGCACGCGCAGGCGGCGCGCCTGCGGCCAAGCGGCGACCGCCTCGCCGATGCACGCGGCGAGCATCGCGCGCGCATGCGCCCACGTCGGCGACGCATCGAAGAACTGTTCGACGAGACTGCGGCCCGTCGACGAAAGCAGCGCGGCGGACGATCCATCGCCATCGCGCAGCACGCGCGGCAGCGCCGCACCGGCATGCGCGAGCAAGGTCAGCTCCGCGACGTGCGCGGGCGACGCCGCCAGCACGTCGCGCCACAGCGCATCGCGCGGGGGCATCGCGGCGCAGGTCGCGTCGGCGCGCACGAGACGCTCGCCATCGCGATAAGCGAGACCGTCTTCGACGACGATCTGCGCGAGCCGCGCTGCGAGCCGTCCGTTCGACCACGCGGGCAGCGCCGGCTGCGCGAACGCGTCGAGCGCATCGAGCGCTTCCAGCGCGTGCAGGCCCGCGAGCACGTCGAGAATCGGCAGCATCTCGTTCAGATGACGCGCGCGCTCGGCGCCTTCCTCGCGGGAGCCGACACGCGCACTCGCCCGTTGCGCGAGCGCCGCGGGGGACGGCAGCGCGGCGGCGTCGAGGCCGTCGCGCAAGGGCAGGGCTTCGAGCGCATAGGCGAAGCGCGCGGGCGCACCCTGACGCGCGGCCAGATCGACGCGACGGAAGCGGCACGCCGACAGACGCGCGACGATCGCGCCGCCTTCATCGAGAAACGAGAACGACGCGACGATCGAATGTGGACTGCGCCGATGCACGCGCGCGAGCACGCGCCGCACGCGATCGCCGCGCAGGAAATCGACGCGGCCGATCTGCACCGGCACGAACGCCGCCCGCGCATCCGCTGCCGATGCGCCCTTCGCGCGCAGCACGGCGAACAGACGATGAAAGCCCGCGTCCATCAGTGCGGGATGCAGCAGGAAGTCCGCGAGCGCGTTCGCGCCGTTCGGTGCGGCGGGCGCTTCCAGTTCGGCGAGCGCATCGTCGCCGCAGACCCGCACGGTTTGAACCCAGCGGAACGCGGGACCGTATGCGAGGCCGAGCGCGGCGGTGCTCGCGTAGAGCGCGTCGCCGGACACGTCCGCGCGGGCGTCGGCATTCGCGAACGCCGCGGTATCCGCGATGCTGTCGGCGCGAAGCGTATTGCCGCTTTCGAGCAGACGCCCCGTCACGTTCAGATTCCAGGCGCCGTTGCTCATGCGCTCGCGCGTTTCGATAGTGAAAGACGCGGTGCGCGCATCGACGATCAGCCGGAACACTTTCGCGTGCTGCGGCTGGAACACCACCGGCATGCGGATTTCGATGTTCTCGACGGCCGCATCCGGCTTGCCGAAGAACACGCGCGCTGCGGCCAGCGCCATTTCGACGTAGCCCGCGCCCGGAAACGCGACGCCGCCATCGACGACGTGATCGGCGAGCATCGGCACGCGCTGCGGATCGAGCTGGTTTTCCCAGGCGAACGCGTGTTCGTGCAGCCGGTAGCCGAGCAGCGGATGGTCCGCGCGCCGGTTCACGAGGTTGTGGCCCTCCGCGCTCGCTTCGAGCCAATACCGCTCGCGCTGCCACGGATAAGTCGGCAAGGCGGCGATCGGGGCGGGCGGCACCAGCCGCTCCAGATCGACGCGCGCTCCGTGCGCGACCGCGCTCAGCACGGCATGCGCGAGCATCTCGGCGGTGTCGTGCTGGCGCTTGAGCGTCGGGACGATCGCGCCCGGCTGCCTGAGCGCGTCGAGCGTCTGCTTGACGTAGGTGCGAAGGATGGAATGCGGCGCGATTTCGATGAAGACGCGCACGCCATCGTTCGCAAGACGCGCGATGGCATCGCCGAAACGCACCGGCTCGCGGATATTGCGCCACCAGTAGCCAACGTCCAGTTCCGTGCCGGGCAGGATGTCGCCCGTGACCGTCGACACGAACGGGACGTCGCCGTCGCGCGGGGCAAGCCCGGCGAGGCCGTCGCGCACGAAAGGCTCGATGCCGTCCATGAGGCTGCTATGGAACGCGTAGTCGAGATCGAGCATCTGGAAAAACTGGCCGCCGCGCGCGATGGCTGCGCCGAGCGTCTGCAGCGCGTCGGGCGCGCCGGCGAGCGTCACGCTCTCCGGGCTGTTGCTTCCCGCCACGTCGACGATGCCGCCGATATCGAACTCCGCGATCAGCTCGCGCGCCGCCGCCTCGCCGATGCCCGCCGCCGCCATTCTGCCGGTGCCGCGCGTCAGCGCCTGCGCCGCGCTGCGAATGCGGATGACGCGCACGGCTTCTTCCAGCGTCAGCGCGCCGCAGGCCCACGCCGCCGCGATCTCGCCGACGCTGTGGCCGACCGTCGCATCGAAACGCACGCCACGCGTATCGAGCACGCGCGTGATGCCGACCTGCATTGCAAACAGCAGCGGCTGCGCGTTTTCCGTCGCCGCGAGCCATTGCGCGCCGACGCCCTCGCACATCGCCGCAACCAGCGATGCGCTGCCGTCCGCGCGCCACAGGGCGTCGACTTCGTCCATCGCGGCGCGGAACACGGCGTCCTGCGCGTAGAGCTGCTTGCCCATGCCGGCCCATTGACTGCCGTTGCCCGCGTAGACGAACGCGACGCGCGCGTCCATCTCGGCGGTTTGCGCCTGCGCGATGCATGACGGCAGCGCGCGATCCGAGGCTTCGGCGAGCGCGGCGAGCGCTTCGCGACCCGCATCGGCATTCGCCGGCGCGACGACCGCGCGATGTTCGAGCCACTGGCGGCGTCGCGCGGCGCTGGCCGCGAGCGCGGACCATTGCGCGCCTCTATCGAGACGCGCGAGATAGCCTGCGGCGAGCGCGGCGAGCGCAGCCGGCGAGCGCGCGGCAAGCACGAGCGGCGGCAGCGGCGCATCCCCGACCGCGGCGCGTTCTGTGCCGGACGCGCTCGCATCGGATGCGCGCGCCGCTTCTGTCAGCACGACGTGCGCGTTCGTGCCGCCAAAGCCGAACGAGTTGACGCCGACCGCGAGCGGTTCGTCCTCGCGCGCGGCAAGCGGCGTAAAGCGGTCCACCACGCGCAGACGCCCGCCTTCGAAATCGATGGCCGGATTCGGCGCTTCGAAATGCAGCGAGCGCGGCACCGCGCGATGCTTCAGGCAAAGGACCGCCTTCAGCAGACCGGCCATGCCGGACGCGGTTTCCAGGTGTCCGATATTGCTTTTCACCGAGCCGATCAAAAGCGGGTCCGTCGAAGGACGCCCGCCCGACACGGCGTCGATGAGCGCACGCGCCTCGATCGGATCGCCGACCGCGGTCCCGGTGCCATGCGCCTCGAGATATGCGAGCGCGCGCGGATCGACGCCCGCACGGCGATAGACCGTGCGCAGCAGGTCTGCCTGCGTCGCCGATGCGGGCACGTTGATGCCGCCGTGCGAATGGCCGTCGGAGTTCACGCCCGAGCCGGCGATCACGGCGTGGATCGTGTCGCCGTCCGCGAGCGCCCGCTCGAGCGGCTTCAGCAGCACGAACGCGCCGCCTTCCGAGCGGACGTAACCGTCGCCCGTCGCGTCGAAAGCGCGGCAGCGTCCGCGTGGCGAAAGCATCGACGCCTTCGAGAAACTCACGAAGCCGAACGGATGCAGCAGCAGGTTCACCCCGCCCGCGAGCGCCATTTCCGTCTCACCGGACTGCAACGCCTGCACGGCCTGATGAAGCGCGACGAGCGACGACGAGCAGGCGGTATCGACCGACATGCTCGGGCCGCGCAAATCGAAGAGATACGACACGCGGTTCGACGCGATGCTCAGCGCATTGCCGGTGGCCGAATACGGATCGACGGAATTGAGGTCGTCCATCGTGCGGTTGCCGTAGTCCATCGTCGCGACGCCGACGTACACGCCGCAGTCGCGGCCACGCATCGCCGCCGGGCGCACGCCCGCGTCCTCGAAGGCTTCCCACGCGAGTTCGAGCAGAAGCCGCTGTTGCGGGTCCATCTGCGTCGCCTCGCGCGGCGAGATGCCGAAGAAGGCGGCGTCGAAGCCCGCGACGTCGTCGAGCACGCCAGCCGAGAACGTGTAGCTCTTGCCCGCCTCGCGCTTCGACGGATGCTGATAGAACGATGTCCCGAAGCGCTCCGCCGAAATCGTGGTCACGGCGTCGCGCTCGTCGCAGAGCAACTGCCAGAAGTCGTCGGGCCGGTTCACTCCGCCGGGAAAGCGGCACGCCATCCCGATAATTGCAATCTTTTTATCCGTCATCATGCTGGGCACTGCTGTAGTGTTTCTCGCGAAGGTGTGACGACGCAGCGCGGCTGCTTCATCGCGCGGCGTATGGCAAAGCCGAGATCCTCGACGCGCGCGTGCCGCTGCGCGCCCCCATCGTCCGCGAAGTTGCGCCACACGAAGTAGTCGCTATGGACGGGCTCGACGCCGAGCGCGTCGAACACCGATGTCATGGCGGGAACGTGGTCGCCGTAGAAGCAGAGCACGGTCGGCCGTTCCCGTTGTTTGAGGTAATCCGTGAGCTTGCCGATCATCGCGTCCGCGTGTTCGACGTGCCGGAGATAGGCGGTCAGATCCCGCCAGCGCGCATCGTCGCCGAGTGTGTGCCGCGCGGCCGATTCGCCCGGCGCCACCGCTTCGAGATGCAGCGGGCCGTGATTTTCCATCGTGATCGCGAACGCGAAGAGCGGCTCGCTGGCTGACTCGTCGAGCAAGGCGATGAGCGCATCCGCGACCGATGCGTCGCCGACATACGGACCGACGCGCGGCGCATCGCCGAACGCACGTATGTCGCAAAAGCGGTCGAACTGCATGAAGCGCAGCGCACGGCGCCGGCCGAAGAAATCGCCGTAGTACGGATGCACCGCGCACGTCCGGTATCCGCCGCGCTTGAACCACGCGGCAAGCGATGCCGTCGCGCGGCGCACGTACATGTACGGATAGAAGCGCGAGTAACCGAGCGCGTCCGATGCGAGGCCGGTCAGCATCGCGAATTCGCTGCGCATGGTGTTCGCGCCCCACGCGGGCACCGTCAGCCGCCCGTGTTCGAGCGCCTCGTCTTTGATGCGATCCAGATGCGCGTAAGGCGCCGACAGGACGAAATCGCCGAGCCGCCGCGCGTCGAACCACGATTCGCTCTGAATGACGATGACATCGGGACACGCACCGGCGTCCGGGCGGCCCTGCGAAAGCGGCGCGGCATCGGCGGCGCGCGCGAAGGCTTCCCGCTCGGTGCGTCGCATGCCGTTCAACAGATACGCGACGAAAGTGGCGAAGAAACCGAACGCCTGCTGATCGGCCATCGGAGTGAGCGACAGCGCAAGACGACGCGACAGGACGAGCGCGAACGCCCCGCAGGCAATGGCGACAAGCGCCGCGACGCATCGAACGGTCGCGCTCGCCGCATCTTCGAGCAGAAAGCCGGTTGCCGCCGCCGTCACGCCCGCGACGATGCCCGCGACCTTGCCGGCGCTCAGAAATGGCAGATAAAGGCGCGGGTGCGAGAACGCCTGACTGAAAAGGCTGAGATCGGTGAATACGAAAGGCTCGCGCAGCGACTCGAATTTCGCGTTGCTGATGACGGCGAGGAGCGCGATCCACGCGAGCGCAGCGCACGCCGAGAACACGGGCCGCGCGGTGAGCGCGAGCGCGCAGCCCGCGACGACCGCGACGGCCGAAGCGTGCAGCGCCATCGCCGCGAACGGACGACGAAGCGAGCACCGCGGCACCGCGATGGCCTCGACGCCAAAAGAGAGCGCGACCGTCGCGGCCGCCAGAGCGGATGCGGCGAGCACGTCACATGTCCCGGCGAGGGAGAAGCGACATGCGGCCGAGGATGGCATCGGCAAGAGCGGCGGGAAAGAGCCGCAGCAGCTTCATGCCGAAGGCGAGGCTGAACGGAAACGCGATCTCGACGCGCCGCAGCGACAGACGCTTGCGGATATGGAGCGCAGCCCTCTCCGGCGTCCACATGAAGGGCTTGCTGCCTGGGAAGACGTCGCTCATTGCGGTTCGCACGAAACCCGGCATCACGACCGAGACGCCGATGCCGTCGCGCGCGAGCAGCGGGCGCACGGAATCGCACCAGGCGACGAGCGCCGCCTTGCTCACGCAGTACGCCGGCGAAATAGCCATGCCGCGCAGCCCGGCGAGCGAGCTGACGAGCGCGAGCTGGCCGCGCCGGCGCGCGCGCATGCGCTCGATGACAGGGAGCACCGTGTTCAGCGCGCCATAGAGATTGGTATCGACGATGGCAGCAGTCCGCTCGATGTCTTCCCAATCATCAGGTGACCTAAGCGTACTTGCAATGCCGGCATTCGCGATCACGAGATCGACGGGATGCCGCGCATCGAAATCGAGCATCCAGCGGGCAAGCGCGGCCTGATCGCGCACGTCGATGGAAGCGCTAACGACATCCGCTCCGCGCGCGCGGCACGCCGCCGCGACCGAATCGATGCGTTCCGCATCACGGCCGATCAATCCGAGCGTGACACCGGGCACGGCATAGCACGACGCCAGCGCGCGGCCCAGGCCGGCGCTCGCGCCCGTGATGACGATGGTTCGCGGCTTGTCTGCGTTCACCTGCCTTCCCCGAATGCGGACACCATTGGCTCCCCACTATCTCAAAAAATGCACTTGAAGTTTTATGCGTATCCGGCATGCAGCGTTATGCACCGCCCAATACGCGAGTTCGAAAAGCGCGGTTAATCAACGACGAAGCCGGATCGCAGAGCGCTTAGGAGACCTGAAAACAGTAATAGGAGCAACGCGAGAAAGCGCGCGAATATGACCGCGCCCGACTCGACCCGCGCTACGGGCAAAGACCCAGCCTCGCCGCCTGCATTTCCTGTCACAATTTTACACAAATATATTATGCGACCGCTACATTTACCTTGCACTGTGTCGTTCCCGCCACGCGCATCCGGCATTAATTTCCGGCGTCCTGCTGACCGACAAAAGACGAATCACGCTTCTTCTCGATGACCGGAACCGGCTTCATGCGACGCCTTTCCTGCCAGGCCCAACGCAGCACCATTCCGAAGCCGACGCATACGGTCCCGTTGAGCGGAATTAGAAAATAATTGCCTCGGTCAAGCGCTACATACGTCGCGAAAAGCGAATAGAAAAAGGTGAATAGTTCGCCCGCGAGCAAAACCGCGTTGATGCGCGGCATCAGTTGGCGATATGCGTCCTTGCCTTTGGGCGTGCGGTGGAATTCGCTATAGACGCCGAAAAGCGCCCGCACGCCGCCCGCGAAGTAATACCAGGCCATCGGCAAAAACATCGCGATATAGCGATAGGTATCCCAAAGCGTGTGCGCGATGCTGCGCCTGTCGTCGAGCCGGGCGCCCTTGCGCGCGCCGAACGCATTGCCCAGCGCCCATATCGCGACGAGCACGAAGAACGCGAGCGCAGCCCAGTGAATGCCGGGGCCATCGAGATGAACGAGAAAGGTGAGCGGCAGACTCAGCATCACGAGAACGTGGATCGAGGCGAGCAGCACGGAGGAGAACATCACCGAAATGGCGTGCAGGCGTTTCATCATCGGCATGCGCTGCGACAGCATTTGACCGACGTGCTTGAATCCGCTGTGAATCAGACCGCGTCCCCATCGTTCGCGTTGAATGCGGAACGCACTGATGGTCTCGGGCAATATCGACATGGATACGACATCGCGCAGATACGCGTATTTCCATTCGCCGAATTGCGCGCGATAACCGAGGTCCACGTCCTCCGTAACCGTGGACGCATTCCAGCCGCCCAACGCATCCACGCACGTCTTGCGCCATACGCACGAGCTTCCGCTGAGAGAAGCCATATCGCCGTCCTCGCTCAGTCCCACGGTGACATATTGCTGATGGCCCATTTCCATCGCCTGAAAGCGCGTGAGAAACGATGCATCTTGATTCTCGTATCCGATTCCCGTTTGAAGAAAGCCGAGCTTCAGGTCCTTGAAACACGGAATCGTCTTCTGCAGAAAGTCGGCGGGCGGAATGAAATCCGCGTCGAAAATGGCAAAGAATTCGCCCGACGACTGCTGAATGCCGTAGACGAGATTGCCCGCCTTGAAGCCGGTGCGCTTTGGCCGCCTGATGAAACGAATCGACACGCCCTCGCGCGCATAATGGTCGACCTTCGCCTTCGCGAGTCTCGATGTCGCGTCCGAGGAATCGTCGAGCACGAGAATCTGGAGCGCATCGGATGGGTAATCCAGATGGCACACGGCGTCGATCAAGCGCTCGACGACATCCGCCTCGTTGCACACGGGCAGCAAAACGCTCACCGGCGGATGAAACGGTTCTTCGCATTCGCCCGCGAGCCGCGCGTACTCAGTCAGCTTGCGCCGTTCCACCTTGCGCGAGATGAGCAGAACGCGCAATTCGAGCAGCACGTATAACGCGAAATAGGCGACCACCAGCAGAAATACGAGCTGGGCAAAATAGGAAAGAAGCGCGAGCATCGTGACCGTTCCTTCAGATCCCCACGACGCCGCAGACTTCTTCCAGCCGATGCGCCCACGTATGGTTCTGCCGCACATAGCTCGCGCCCGCCTTGGCGCGTTCGAGGTCGGCGTGCGAAGGACCGTGACGCAGGCGCGCGAACAGTTCACGCGCTTCCTCGGGCGTGTTCACGACATGGCAGAAGTCGCGGAAATACTTGTCGACGGCGCGGCTCGGATTCGTCACCGCGATGCCGCCGCACGCCAGAATTTCGACGAGGCGGCGAGAGAACATCGTCTCGGACGCCGTGACTGAGTTCACGTTGATCGACACTACATGCGACTTGTAGACCTGCGCGGTTTCGCGATGCGGCACCTTGCCGTGCAGATGCAAGTGACCCTTCTTCGGGAAGCGGAACTCGAAGTGACGCGACAGGCGATCGTGATGCCGGTCGTACACGTTCAGACGCATCTGGCTGTGCTCGCAGGTATCGAACATCATGTCGAGAAAACGCCTGCGCTCGTTGAGAATGCACCGGTAATAACTGCCTGTGAAGCACGCCTCGTTGCGCGTGAAATTGAAGTCCGAAAAGCTGTGCGATGCCGGCTGATACGGCATGACGAGCGTATTCACCGGCACATGCGCGGGCACCTGCCGGCGATAACGCTCGACGCAGTCCTTGTCGGTCGTGAAGACATAGTCGAAGCGCTTCGCCACGTCGATGAAGGCCTCGAAGAAAGGACCGTCATCCTTGTTCCAGAAGACGGTCGGGATGCCCGCGTTGCGCGCGAAATCGACGAGCCGAAAAATCGTGACCGGACGGCTCAGGCGCATGAGCCGCGACTGCTTCGCGAGCTCGTAGCGCCAGCTGCCGTCGACGCCATGAAACGCGGATTCGACAAAGATTAGATCCGGCTTCCATTCGTGAATCACGTTCTCGTAATTCGAAGGCGTCAGCACGCGGATGCGGCATTCCGCCGAGAGACAGTCGGCGGTGAAGTAATCGGAGACGAGCGCGATTTTCAGGCGGCCGAAACGCCCCGCATGCTCGACGTCCTCCGCGACTTTCGGATAGTCGTAGACGAGTGAGCCCAGCTTTCTGATGACCCTGCCAACCATTCAATCCTCACGCCGCACTGTCAGGCAGTGCGTTGATCACGAAATCCCGCCAGCAGCGCTCGGTCGACGCGTACTGCCTTGCACGCGCGCCGAGCGCATGAAGCGCCGATGCATCGGCGAGCGCCGTCTGAATCGTGCGCGCCAGATCCGCCGCATCGCCCGCCTTGAAAAACCAGCCCGCCGGATCACGCCCCATCTCGTCGCGAAACACGGGCAAATCCGGAACGATGACTGGCTTGCCCATTGCGAGCGCTTCCACCATCTTTATTGGCGGCACAATTTCGCAAACCTTGAATGGTTTTCGCGGAATACAGACGAGCGCAAAGCGGCTGACCGCCTCGCGCGCCTTCTCCGGCGACGTCCGTCCATGAAATTGCACGCGCTCGGACAACCCCAGGCGTCGAACCTGAGCCTCGAGCGCGGGGCGCGCTTCGCCGTCGCCGACGAGTTCCACTTTCACCGGATGCCCTCGACGGGCGAGGACGGCGACGGCATCGATCAGCGTGTCGAGTCCTTCGTAAGCGAGCAACGATCCTGCATAGCCGATGGTGTGCGGGTCCGCGACATCGGACGCCAAAGGCACGATGCGCGCCGGATCCACGCAATTGGGCAACAGAAAGATGCGCTCTTTCGGAATGCCCCAGCGATCGCGCGCAAACCGTCCGAGCTGTTGCGAGATGACGAACAGCTTGTCCGCATGACGCGCGACGAGACCTTCGAGCTGCAAGCCTTGCGTGAAGCCTTGACGGCGCTCGTACTCGGGCGTGCGCGAGATGCGAGTGAGTTCCCACAGGCCCCGCATTTCATATTGGAACGGAATTCCGAGCCGTCTCGCCGCAAGCAGCGCCGGCAGCGCGTTGACGTGATTCGAGGCTGCATGAATGACGGCGACCTCATGCTCACGCGCACGCTGCGCGATGACGTGCGCCGCCTGCATCGCATAGAGCAGCACCGGACGATTGTTGCGAGGCGCTGCGGCGTGCAGATATCGAACGCCTCCGACTTGCGTTTCGCTCGCGATGGCATTGCGCTGTCGGTCGAAACGGTCCCCGGGATAGCCCGGTCTCGTCAATGCGTGCACGCGCCCGCCCACTGACGCGATCGCCTGAACGACCTCGTGCGTGCGCGTCGTATAACCGCTCGTGTGATACGGCAACGCGCTCGCGGCCACGTAAAGCATGCTGTTCGCCTGCGCGACGAAAGGCGTCGCGGTGGCGCGCTGCCTCGCCTTGCGATCCAGCGCACCGACGGTCAGCCAGCGGCTAAGCGCAAGATACGGCTCGCTCGCGAGTGTCGACAGGGAATCGCACAAGGCGCTCATCAGCGCGCGCTCCCGGCTTGCTGCAACTCGGCCTGCGCGATATCGGCCGTATGCGCCGTCTTGATCTTGCCGCGCGCGTGAAGGTCCAGAAACTCCGCGGTGGTAATGACGTCGTAGTCCTTCGTCAACCGCGCGAGAAGTTTTCGATAGCCTTCTATGCGCTGATCGTCGCGATAGGTGGCGTGCCCGTTCTCGTCCCAGTAAAGCAGGGACCACGAGTGCAGCAGAAAAATCGACATTGCGGGACTGCCGCTGAAGGCGTCGAAGAGCAGCTTGCCCCACCACGGACGGAAACGGAAGTAAGGCGATTCGGGGTACGTCAGGCGCGCCCACCACTCGTCCTTTCCGACCTTCGGCAGGATCTTCTTTTCGGTCATCGGCACTTCGATCACGCCGTTCGACCATGCGAACGGCATATTGGTCGGCTCGCTCCAGACGCACTGGTTAGCGTGCACGGCGCACATCGAGTTATTGAACGAAAGCGGCACGCCGGCGGATTTCAGCGCGCGAATAGTATCGGCGTTCCAGCGAAAAGAGCCTGCGCGATGCGCGAGCACGGGCTTGCCGGTCTCCCTAGAAATCAGATCGCCGAAATGCCGGATGACGAATTCGGCGCGCGCTTCGTCGGTGTATTGATTCATGTACTGCGGACGGCGTGCGAGTCCGTGTTCGGCCCAGAACGAATCGGGCAGATATTCCGGATGCGTGTGAAGCTGGACATCCTGGCCGGCGTCGTTGAGCCAGCGGACCACTTCCTTCGTCTCATCCAGATACGACCACGCCCCGCACTGATCGACGAAATAGACGTGCTTGGCGCCGAATTCGTCGCCGATGGAAGCCATCTCTCCGATGCCCGCACGGCCATTTTCGTGCACGCCCCACATGAGGCGCTTGACGTGATCGTGCGTTGCGCGCTTGGGCAACGCCTCGGTGTCCACGGTCAGCATGGCATAGCGATTCTTTTGCATCATTTCCGCTTCGGTTTTAGCAGTGCGCTCCACTCCGTCTCGCTTGCGAGTCCGGCGTTTAGCGGCACTGCGCGTGCATCGCGATAGCGCCACGCAAGATAGGCGCGTTTTCTTTCGCGGTAAGAGCGACCTTCGCCGCCTAGGGCCGGAACGTATTCGACGAGCCAGCCGAGACGCGAGAAATAGGCGAAGTCGGCGACGTCGGTGACGAGCACCGGTACGTATGCGCTATCCCGTGTTAGCCGCGTCGCAATGCTCTTGCATGCGTTGCGCAATTCGTCGCGATCGGCGTCCAGCGCCCAGATCAACAAAATCTTCGCGTCTTCGCGTGCGCTTGCGTGCTTGAGGCTAGGCCGCCACGGATAGTCCGTCACATGCGGCGACATCAAGCCGAGCGTCGACAGGATGAATCTCGCGCGCCGCCAAACGCGTTCCTTGAATGACGACGGTGGCTTCTTCACCAGCAAGTCATGGCGCGTGAGCAAATCCCATTCGGGCTTAGCAGCAAGCGCGCGCAATTCGCGTCTTAGTGCCCGCGTGTCAGCGATGATGTTCAACGCTTGCCTCCTCGCCGGCCAACAAGCGGAATATCGCGTCGGCCGCAAGCGAAGCGCCGTTCATCTTCACGCGTGTGCGACTCGATTGCCCGACATTCGTCATCGCAAGCAATTGCTCGACGGCGCGCCTGCGCTCAACGTGCGTCTCGCACGCGGAGACGACAGCCGGAATATTTTCCGCGACCATCTGCGCGCGGCGCGGTTGGTCATCCGCCAATTGTGCGTTTGGAACGATTAGCGCGGGAACGCGCGACTGGACTACTTCGCAGCATGTGTTGTATCCGGCCGCGCCGACAAAAGCATCGAACGCACGAAGGTATCGTGCAAGCGGATAAACCGAAATGGGACGCACGCCGGCCGGCAGTTCAACGTCACGCACGGAGATCGGCGCGCGCGCCCAGACGATATCGAATCCCGTCGCCTTGAATGCGTCGATCAAACCGTGTCCGATGCCAGCGACGTCTTTCAGATTTCCCGGCCCCAGCGAGAACAGCACAAGGCGGCCTTCGGGCGGCAGCCCAAGCGCTTGCCTGGCTTCGGCGCGATCAAGAAGCTCATCGTCCTCGAGCAGGCATACCGGCGGCACGGCCACTCGTTTTCCGCGTCCGGCCAATCGTGATTCGCAGTGAACGGCGCCCAGTTCGCCAGGCTGAATGACGAGATCGAACGACGATTCATCGACCGGAACGGATTTGCCATCTGCCTTTAGCAAGCCGCGATTGGACCAGACGAGCGCGGGCGACCCATACGCTTGGCATGCCGCGAAAAATCCCTGAAACGGCCATGTTCCGTCGAATACGATGGCATGCGGCCGCACGCGCTCGAGCATCATGCCGAAGCGGATCGCCAGTTCGCTGTTCCATGCGAACGTCGAACTTTCCGACCAATAATGCGAGACGAAATAGTCGGCTTCGAAACCCATTTCTTCGATGATTTCGATTGCCGACGCAAGCGAGAAGAAAAACGGCCGAGCCCGCCCCTGCAGACGACGCGCGTATGCGAGGCAACGATTGAGATGGCCCATTCCAGAGCCATTCACGTTGAAAAAGAGGATGCGCGGCGCTGCGGCGTTGAATTGCGCCTCGAGCGGCGAGCTTGATGCGGTCATGCGTCCCCGCCAAAGAGATCGCGCGTATAGACCTTGTCGGCGACATCAGTGAGTTCGCTGGTGATCCGGTTTGCCACGATGACATCGGCGCTGCGCTTGAACTCCAGCAGGTCCTTGACGACGTGCGAATTGAAGAAGGTCGAGTCGTGCAAGGCCGGCTCATAGACAATGACTTCAACGCCTTTCGCCTTGATGCGTTTCATCACGCCCTGAATGCTCGATGCGCGGAAATTGTCCGAACCGGCTTTCATGACGAGCCGATAAATGCCGACCACTTTCGGACGCCGCTTGAGCACGCTTTCGGCAATGAAATCCTTGCGCGTGCTATTCGATTCCACGATCGCGTGGATCAGGTTCTGCGGCACGTCCTGATAGTTGGCCAGCAGTTGCTTCGTGTCCTTGGGCAGACAGTAACCGCCATAGCCGAAGCTCGGGTTGTTATAGTGCGCGCCCACGCGCGGATCGAGACAAACGCCGTTGATGATTTGATGCGGGTCGAGACCGTGCTGCGCGGCGTAAGTGTCGAGCTCGTTGAAATACGCAACGCGCATCGCGAGGTACGTATTGGCAAAGAGCTTGATGGCCTCCGCCTCCGTGCTGCCGGTAAATAGCGTCGGAATGTCTTCCTTTTCCGCGCCTTGCTTCAGCACATTCGCGAAGGTTCTCGCGCGTTCGGAATTCTCTCCGACGACGATGCGCGACGGATGCAGATTGTCGTATAGCGCCTTGCCTTCGCGAAGAAATTCCGGCGAAAAAATGAGCCTGTCGGTATCGAATTCAGCGCGCATGCGCTCCGTGTAGCCGACAGGAATCGTCGATTTGATGACCATCACCGCCTTGCAATTGATGGCCATGACATCGCGGACGACGGCCTCGATCGAGCGCGTGTTGAAGTATTTCGTCTCGGGATCGTAGTCGGTCGGCGTCGCAATGATGACGAAGTCGGCGTCCGCGTAGGCATCTTCCTTGTCCAGCGTCGCTCGGAAGTTCAAGCGCTTATGGCGCAGGAAGTCCTCGATCTCGACATCTTCGATCGGGGATTGCTTGCGGTTGAGCATCGACACCTTTTCGGGGACGATGTCCAAGGCGACGACTTCGTGGTGTTGCGCGAGCAGGACCGCGAGAGAAAGGCCGACGTAGCCGGTGCCGGCGATTGTGATTTTCACTTTAACGTCCTTATAGGGATCGCGTTCAAGAAGCCGGACATCGACTCCCGATCCGATGAATGTTCTGATCAAGCTAATGCGCCAAAGCTCAACGCGTAAATTTCCCGAACGAAGCACCGCGGCCCGAACATGCTCGGTTTCGCCGGCGGAGCCTGGGTCTGTCTGCTGAATGCGATAGCATCATGGCGTCCTCAGTCTCCGCTGCATGCTGTAATACGGCAGCCCCAACGCTTTCTGGAAGGCAAGAATAAAGAACGATTCCTCACGTGATCTGTATAGGAACGCTTGATTTGACGCTTGCCGCGTCGCTTCGCGATACCTTTTGCCGGATCTCGGGGAAACACGAATCCAGTGCTCGAAGCATCAAGTCGTTCTGCCCTCGCTTTACATTACCAATCCACAGCGCGGTCGCCTGAGTCCCCGGTATATGCGCAAGCTTGAAACTGCTGTCCTTCACAATCCGAATCTTAGTCCCCTTCAGCACTGCCATGCCCCAGAACCACAAATCATCTCCGCTAGGGCAGACGCTCATGAACGCATTCTGGTCTACGGCAAGTTCGTACAAACTTCGGCTCTTTTGAAAGCGGAGTGGGTAACGGCCTTCAGCGGGCATGCGAGTTGAAGGCGGAGAAGTCCAGTTTGCCTGCGATGAGAAACAGGACCGTTCGCATGGTTTCGAAGCGAGCGTATCCGCGTGCCTTGCGTTTGGCGGCCTGAAACAGTCCGTTGATGGCTTCGATGAAGCCGTTGGTCTGGCGGGTCTGGGTCCAGGCGACGATGCCGTCGAAGTGCCGGCGAATCAATCGCACCACGTCCTTCATTGGTTCGACCTTCGAGCGCATGACGTTGGTGCACCACTGTTGCAACATTTCGGAGACGACATTGATTTGCTTGCGCTCGAGAATCTCACGCAGTTGCTCGCGATACAGCCAGGCGCGGGCCGTGCGGCTGGTGGTGTACTGACTGATAAGCGCCTCGAGGTCGGTCAGTTGGGCCAGATTGAGTTTGTTCGCGTCTTTCAGCAGTATCCAGCGCATGCCTTTAAGTTCCGGGTCGACCTTCTGTTGTTGCCGACGCACTGTATCGAGCGCCTTGGACGCGTGCGCGACGACGTGAAACTTGTCGAAGGTCAGCCGCGCATTGGGTAGATGTTCGTCGACGCCCTTGATGAAAGCCGGCGACATGTCGATGCTGACCGAGCCGACCTGCTCGGGCTTGCCGCCGTGTTGGCCCAGATAGGCGGCGAAGCGTTCAATCGTGCTGGCATCCTTGCCGGTTGTTACGAACACGACCCGCCGCGCCTGCATGTCGGCAACCAGTGTCAGATACTCATGACCGCGCCGGTACGAGGTTTCGTCAATCGCCACCATCGTCACATCCGACAGGTCCGCCGACGCGAGCGCCAGTTCCACATAGCGCGAGCAGATGGCGTGAACCCGGTGCCACGACAAGTTGACGATGCGCGCCACGGCAGCAAACGGCATCTGCTGAGCGAGCATCAGCACGAGCGCCTCGAACAGCAACGTGAAGCCGCTGAGTTGGCCGACCCAATCAGGTTCCACCAACCGTACCGAGCCGTCCGGCAAGCGCACGCGCGGCACCCGTACTTCCAGATAGCACTCGTGCTGGAAGAAATTCAGATGGCGCAGACGCTTGATTTGCGTGTCGTGCACCGGATGCTCGCCGGCGACGCTGGCATAACCGAACCGGCTGCCCGCGACGAAGTCCACGGCAATCGTGAGCTGGCGTTTGCCGGCATCAAAGTCGACGCTTTGTACATACCACGGGGCCTTGATTCCCAGAGCGGCTTCAAACAGTTGGTTCGTCATTGTTCGTTTCGTCTTGCATGGTTGGTTGCAGCATTCTGCCGCAACCAGCCATGACTCAGCTTATCGAATCAGTGCGCCTCAAGGGTTCCCTGCGCCGAGCTTACGCTCGCCCTTGACCCGCCAAACCACCCACTGAGAATTCAAAAGAGGCCAAACTTCCGGGTGGATAAAGCACCCCGCCACATCCTGTGAATATATAGTCGAACGAAGACGTCCCGCGTTGAATGCACTTGTCCCAAGCGCCATATGAATCGAAGTTGCCGCTGTCGGCCAAGGACACGCGATGCGCCCGGTGGCAGACAATTGCCCCCGGCTCTTGGATATGAGTGGTCATCAACTGGGCCAGCCAGCTTGGCTCATAAAGGATATCGTCGTCAGCAGTGACAATTATGTTGTCGGGATAACGTGCCAAAGTCGGTATCAATTTCTTGTATGGCCCGATATCTTCGCACCACCCGATCGAGAACTTCTCACTCTTCAACTGGAGCAATTGGGGAGGGAGATCTTCTTCTCCTCCAGGAAACTGCTCCTTTGCCAACCATAACAAAATCTTCTCAGGCTTGAAGCTTTGAACCATCAGACTTCTGACCGTCTCTGCCACGGCGCAAATTCTTGCGGGATACGATGTCAGTGACACAATGACATCCCGCCCGAAAAGTTCGCTAAAGATGTCAAACTTGCTTCTGGCGACGCAGTCGATGCCGGCAGACTTCAAGTCTGACGCGTCGGCATCCAACTTTCCAAGGCATAACAGAATAGTCGCGTAAAACGCCTTATGCCCGAGTTCACTTGCCAACCGGTGATACAGCCTCAAAGCTCCTTCGAAGTCGCCAGTGCGGTAAGCCTGATACGCCTTATTGATCACATCGCTTCTCATGCATGAACCCGCCAACGGAAGGGTCAGCCACCGGCGTCATTTCTTAACGACGAAGCTGAACTGACCGCAAAAATGTAGCTTCCTGTGGTTGATATTTCGCAGACTCTCTCTTTCACTCAGCAGGACTGATTCGATTTCAGCGTTCCGAGGCGATTCACTTATGAAGTAATCGTTGAACTCTGGCGACCTATCTCGGAAAGCCCTTTCCATTAGAGTGAAGCCATCGATGCCCGGCCGCAACGCCAGCAAGATCAGGCCAGCGTCTTCCACGAGCCGCTTGAACCCATAAACCGTAAAGTTCCAGAAGCTGAACGAATGATAGGGCTCGAACTCTGCCCGACGAAAAGTCCGCCTGGCTTTAGTACGCGTGCGATCTCCATGACCGCGACGTCCGGCTTGTGGACATGCTCGAGGGCCTGGTCGGTGTAAACACATTCGTAACTTTCATCCGGCAACGGAAAGTTGTAGCCATTGTAAGTAATGAATTCACCATCAGCGCGTTTTCTTTTGTCGACCTCCGGCGAGGAAGCGACATCGAGGCCCGACCATCGCGCCTCGGGAAGCAGATCACGGAACAGGTCGATGGAGCGGCCGTCGCCGCACCCGAAGTCCAGGACATTTGCCGGGCGAAAGCCGCTTTTCACGAGTGCCTGCATGCATTGAGAAGCGCTCGTTTGTCGGCAGTGGTCGCTGGGAATCGCGTCGCCAAGCAGGTTGGCCAGATAGGCTGGAGACGTCATAACTTCCCCCCCTGTTCCGTCTTGGGGAAGATTGACATCCGATCAGAAGCATCGAACTCACCAGCGAACGAACCGTCTGGCCGAATGCCACGAATGCGAGCAAGAAGGGCATCGCGCGCACCGAAGTATTCGCCGAAGAATGTAAGGATTTCCGCAAACACTCGATCATTCACTCCTTGAAAGACATTCTCGCGCCACAGCCCAACAGCTTGGGATCCCTCGATTTGCTTGAAACCTGCGACCGTCTGCGGCATTCTCACCGGGTAACCACTTGCAGTTGTCCACGCTTTCAGCCACAGGTCATCGCCATGCCAGCATGTTGCGGCGACGGCGTCGGCATCGAAAGCACGTGCGGGAACAGCGCCCGGCGGGTAAAGCACGCCGCCGATACCGGTGGGCAGAAGCTGGTAGGTAGGTCTGCCACGCAGATAGCGATAGTCATACAGCCAGCCATCATAAGAGCGCAACTCGCCACTTTTGCGGAAGAGGACAAGATTTGCGCGGTTGCAGATGATTGCGCGGGGGTCTTCCCGGTGCGCGTTGACGAGCGTCTCCACAAGGTTCGGTTCGTAAATAACGTCGTCGTCTACCGTGATGATCAGCGCCGTTGGGAATTGCCGCATGGCATAGAAGTACTTCTTGTGCGGTCCCAGGTCGCCCTCGACCCAATGAATGCGAAAGTCCTTGCCGACCAGAGCAAGCAGTTCCGCAGGCAAGTCGGCGTCGAGTTTGGGGAATTGATCCTTAGACAACCAGAGTTGCACTTGGCTGGGCACCATCGTCTGCTTGAGCAGAGACGCGACGCACGCTGCACTGGTGCCCATCCTCGGGGGATACGACGTCATCGACACGATTACTTCGGGAAGCGGCTGCTTCTTTGCTGCCTCAACAAGGGCGTTTGTTTGCCCGAGCATTGGGGAGGCGGTGTCGAATGACGGACCCTTCGCAATTCGCCGCGAAAACAGCCCGTCCAGGTCGCGACAATGCGCGTCCATGCCAGCGTACTCATCGTACTGCCGACGCGATGCAGCCCCCATGGCAACTAATTCGGTCTCCTCAAGGTCGATGAACGCTATCATCGCGTCTCGTAGTGCCGCAATGTTCCCAGACTCAACAATGCGACCGCTGGCATCGTCGATGAGGTACTTCGCACCGACATTCGTCGACACAATAACGGGTTTCGACAGCATTGCACCTTCGATAGCTACCAGGGAAAATGATTCGTCCCGCGAGGCCACGACAACGGTATCCATACGCGAAATCAGGCCAATTTTTTCGCCTTCGTCTTCGATCAGGCCATGAAAATGAATTCCCGGATCACCGTCAGCGAGACTGAAAACGTACGAAGCGAAGCTCGTACCGCTATTGATGAAGCCGCCGGCAAAATGGAGTTCGGCGCGATCACGATACGTCTGCGGCATCGATCGGTAGGCCATGATGAACAAGTCGTAGCCCTTGCGGTACTCGATAGTCCCAAGCTGGACGAATTTGTGCTTACCGCCACTGCGAGGCGTGTATGGCAAGGCAAGGCCTGATCGGTCCTCGGTACTGTTTGGAACAACTTCAATTGGACCGTCCGAAAATTTTCGAATTGCCGCAGCTGCGTACTCACTGACGCAAACGATGTTCTGATTGGACTTCAATGTGACAGCGCGCTCGGCGTTGCCATGGACGAAATCCGGAAGATTCGTCGCCTCGCGGACGTACCAGACGACCGGAAAAGCCCGCTCCAAGCAACGCACATAGCGGTCAGTGACAACCGTATTGCAGACGGCTAACTTTACGCCGCTAGCAATCAACCCCTTTATGCGTTTTTCAGCGACCTTGGCATCAACGATCTCGACGGGAATACCGAGCCTCTTGAACTCTTGCTCGAAGTTCCCCGCCTTGGCAGACCAGACTAAGGGCGCATAACCAAGCGAAATCGCGACCTTACATATGCGCAACAAGCTATGTAGTGCCCCGGTATATATCAGTTCTGGCGTGACAAAAAGAATCCGTCCATTGATGGCATCGACGGTCTCGACAAGCGGCACGTCCTGCTTGAATTCGCTGAACAGGTCGCCGAAATCACGGAACACTGATTTGCCGAAAAGCACAGGCGCGGCGTCGTAGAGAAAATCTTTGTAAACATCGAACGTATAACGGTTCTGCTTGATGGACAACCAGAGCGGAGTGATAGCGACGTAACCGGACACCGGGCGGATGTCCCGATGGGGACCGGAATAACCCAGATATTCCCCGATGAAATCGAGTATGCCGTGCTGCATTGCCTTGATTTGCACCGCATTTTGCGGCACGTTCGATCCCCGCAACACAACGGGTTCCCCGGCCGCGTCGAAGCCATAGCCCACCACTGACGCATTCGCTTCGGTGAATAAGTACTCAAGCGGATGACGCGTCCGGTCTTGCTTTTCCTGTGTCAGCGCGACCCCGCCCGGATAAAACCGTCGGGTCGTATCCATGTCCGCCATCGGGGAGTAAAGGAGCGTCTGCACAATGCGTTTCGAGGCGCATGCGACAGGCGTGGACGAAGACTCGTTGTAAACAGTATGCGTTGGAGCTCCACTTTCCCTCGCGCAAGCCTGTCGATTGCTGAATTAGGTCACCACGTCGATGCGGTTAAGAGGTTGTGACTTTTAGCAAGGACATGAAGGCCACGTTCATCTGGCGGCCTCTCTACGAGTGGCGTAGCGCGTTGCGCATCATCCATAGATTGCCCAACGCAAACAACGTAGTGATTTGAGCGGTATTCTTCGCCAGCCCCCGGTATCGCGTCTTCGTGTAGCCAAATTGTCGTTTGAGTATTCGGAAAGGATGCTCAACCTTCGCCCGAATACCAGCCTTCAGCCTTTCAATCTTGTCGTATATCGCGTCGACAGGGTCGTCTAGATTCAGTTTCCTGCGCTTGCTGGGCCGCATTGCAACGTGCCATCGGGCCGAACCCGCTTGCTCACGCTTTTCGATGCCCTGGTATGCGGCGTCGGCATAAACACTCGTCTCCTCCCCGTGCAACAACGCATGTGCCACATTGATGTCGTGCACGTTAGCTGCCGTGCCGATGACCGTGTGAACCAAGCCTGATTCTGCGTCCACGCCCACGTGGGCTTTCATGCCGAAGTACCAGTTGCGGCCTTTCTGAGTCGACTGCATCTCGGGATCGCGTGTGCCCGAGCCGTTCTTGGTCGAGCTGGGCGCCGCGACCAACGTGGCATCGACGGCCGATCCCGCCTTGAGCATCAATCCCTTGTCGCGCAATATCTCATTGACCACCGCCAGGATTTGCGCAGCGATCCCATGTGCTTCGAGCAGGTGCCTAAACCGCAGGATGGTCGTTTCATCCGGGAGGCGGGTCATCGCGCCGTCGAGACCCGCGAACTCCCGATACAGCGGCACATCGTAGAGGGCCTCTTCCATCGCTGGATCCGACAGACTAAACCATTGTTGCAGGAAGTGAATATGCAACATCGTCGCGATTGGAAAAGGAGGACGTCCGGCTTTGCCCTTTGGATAGTGCGGCTCGATCAACTCGATCAATCTTGACCATGGCACCACTCGTCTCATCTCGTCCAAAAACTCCCGCTTACGCGTTCGCTTGGTCGAAAGGTTCAAACCGAGATGAAGTTGCGTCATCACAATGCCTCCATGTCTGTAACGTCAATAGTAGCATTCCTAATCGATGCCATGACAGGGTTACGCAGAGTTTCCTAAACATACGCACTGATGAATCCCTCGGACACTGCGTTCGTCACTTGCTCGCTTCGGCTTGTGCACATAAGTGCGCCGAAGACTTCAGGCGCCGCATCGGCGAGCTTAGACTGAACGAAATGGCGCAGGCTAGAAATACACGTTCCACTCCAGCCGATGTCGACAACCAGGACCCGTTTCGCATCACCGATTGCCTTGCTAAAGTATTGCGTCGCCGCAGCAACGCTTTCGGCGAGATGCGCCTCGACGATGCCCTTGTGCACCCAGAAAAAATCTTCCAATCGACGCTTATTCGCGCTTGCTGGGAAAAGAAATTTGGCTCTTTTGAAAGCGGAGTGGGTAACGGCCTTCAGCGGGCATGCGAGTTGAAGGCGGAGAAGTCCAGTTTGCCTGCGATGAGAAACAGGACCGTTCGCATGGTTTCGAAGCGAGCGTATCCGCGTGCCTTGCGTTTGGCGGCCTGAAACAGTCCGTTGATGGCTTCGATGAAGCCGTTGGTCTGGCGGGTCTGGGTCCAGGCGACGATGCCGTCGAAGTGCCGGCGAATCAATCGCACCACGTCCTTCATTGGTTCGACCTTCGAGCGCATGACGTTGGTGCACCACTGTTGCAACATTTCGGAGACGACATTGATTTGCTTGCGCTCGAGAATCTCACGCAGTTGCTCGCGATACAGCCAGGCGCGGGCCGTGCGGCTGGTGGTGTACTGACTGATAAGCGCCTCGAGGTCGGTCAGTTGGGCCAGATTGAGTTTGTTCGCGTCTTTCAGCAGTATCCAGCGCATGCCTTTAAGTTCCGGGTCGACCTTCTGTTGTTGCCGACGCACTGTATCGAGCGCCTTGGACGCGTGCGCGACGACGTGAAACTTGTCGAAGGTCAGCCGCGCATTGGGTAGATGTTCGTCGACGCCCTTGATGAAAGCCGGCGACATGTCGATGCTGACCGAGCCGACCTGCTCGGGCTTGCCGCCGTGTTGGCCCAGATAGGCGGCGAAGCGTTCAATCGTGCTGGCATCCTTGCCGGTTGTTACGAACACGACCCGCCGCGCCTGCATGTCGGCAACCAGTGTCAGATACTCATGACCGCGCCGGTACGAGGTTTCGTCAATCGCCACCATCGTCACATCCGACAGGTCCGCCGACGCGAGCGCCAGTTCCACATAGCGCGAGCAGATGGCGTGAACCCGGTGCCACGACAAGTTGACGATGCGCGCCACGGCAGCAAACGGCATCTGCTGAGCGAGCATCAGCACGAGCGCCTCGAACAGCAACGTGAAGCCGCTGAGTTGGCCGACCCAATCAGGTTCCACCAACCGTACCGAGCCGTCCGGCAAGCGCACGCGCGGCACCCGTACTTCCAGATAGCACTCGTGCTGGAAGAAATTCAGATGGCGCAGACGCTTGATTTGCGTGTCGTGCACCGGATGCTCGCCGGCGACGCTGGCATAACCGAACCGGCTGCCCGCGACGAAGTCCACGGCAATCGTGAGCTGGCGTTTGCCGGCATCAAAGTCGACGCTTTGTACATACCACGGGGCCTTGATTCCCAGAGCGGCTTCAAACAGTTGGTTCGTCATTGTTCGTTTCGTCTTGCATGGTTGGTTGCAGCATTCTGCCGCAACCAGCCATGACTCAGCTTATCGAATCAGTGCGCCTCAAGGGTTCCCTGCGCCGAGCTTACGCTCGCCCTTGACCCGCCAAACCACCCACTGAGAATTCAAAAGAGGCAGAAATTTGTCGATGTCGAACGCCTCGAGATGCTCGATGAGACAGGCAAAGCCGGTCTCGACGAGGAGCTGCTCGATCGACCTCGAGTTGTTCGATTCGCGAAACCAACGAAAAAACGAACGATTGATGAAATCACCGTAGTTGCGGTCTATCGTCAGGCCTAGGATCGCGTAGCGCGAAATACCGACATATTCGCTTGCCGTCGCGCCATAGTACTGCCGATAGGCTTTCGAGATAACGTCGCAGTCGCGGCCAAGGAAAAGAATCTTGTCAATCGCCTTCTCGCGGACGGTTCTTTCGATGAACTCACAGTATCCCAGGGTAAGAATGCCGCCAACCCGGAAACCGTGGCTGTAATGAAGACCTTTGTCCCAAACGCCGGTCCCCATAAAATTGTTGATAACGGCCCGGTAGAAGCTACCAGCCAGGTTATCCATATCATTCTCTCGAATGAAGCAACGCTGATCCGCGCTGTAGATCGCCGAGATGCCAGCTTCAACAGATTTCTCAACATCAGCCGTGTAGACATCGCCAACATGGACGATCGAATGCTGCTGACCGTATTCGTCCAGTAGCACCTTTTGAAGCGTGCCGTCCCCTTTACGCTTTTTGTGCTCGTTTGAAAGGTATATCTTAGCGAAGCCGTCATATCCGCACTTAGCGAGCATCTCATCAAGCACGCCATGCGGCAGATACATGTCACTCATGAAGACGAGCGTTTTCCCCATTGCCTTGAGACGATCGAAAACTGCCTTGATGTAGGCGTTGGGCCGACATAGTTCGATCTCCAAGTCCGCCTCAGCTTGCTCCCATTTCCTATCCACGCCGTAACGCCACTCAAGCACTTCGTAGATTTCGCCCAGCGTCACCTCTCGTGTGCCAAGCATTCGGTCGTTCACCGACCGAGCGTACGCCTCGGCCTGCTTCCGGATTGTCATGAACTCGCTGATACCCGAGCGGGCGGCGAGAATTCGGAAAACATCAGCGGGCTTCTCGACCGTGCGGTGAATCGCCGTATCGAAGACGTCGAACGATATCAGTTCGTAGCGAGCAAGCTCCGAGAACAAGTCATCAATAGATAGTCGCCCCGGGTATTCCGGATTGACGAAATATGGCAGTTCTTGACTTACCCGATGGTCTGCATTGGGCCGGACATCAGCAGGTACTACTTGGACAGGTTGCAGGTCAATTTGAGTATCGACCGCCTCTTTGTGATGCTCATTCCTTCCAGAAAACGGAAGACGCTGCTCAACTTCATTCTGGCGGAAATATCTCGCGTCGTGGCGCAACTGATCTGCCTGACGTGCTTCAGATTCGCTGAAAGATGTATTCGGTGGCAGGATGTCCAACATCGCTTCCGCTTCGACGTAGTTTTCTGCATCGTGTAGCCGAAACGCGAGCCACTTCAGGCGATACGGTTTAGGATCAAGAGCATATGCACGATGCGCTGCATCCGCAGCATATGCATACGCACCGTCGTTCATCAATTGACGAGCCAGAACCGTATACGCACTGGCCTGCACAGCCGGTAAAGCGGAAGCTTCGGCCAGCAGCTTCTCGACTGCGACGAACCCACCGTGCCGATACGCGGCGACGACCTTCTTAAAGTCTTTTCCGCCGAGCGACTTGGGAGGGACTTGCCGGCTCGATCCCCACCAAATCTTCCCCAACTTAGCCGGCATCGAAAGCAGTCCGCCAGGCGAGCCTACACCTTGGACCAAGATGTCGCCCAACTTGACATTGAGTGCATTCTGAGCCTCAAGTCGATGTATTTTTCTCTGTGTCTCGACTAAGGCTCGCAAGCGCCGGTTTTCAGCTAGAACCTCTGTCCGTTCGTCACCTACCGTCCACTCATCTTGTACCGAGGTGCCTTGCAACTCCTCAGATTTGATGTTTTCACGCTCTTGATGACGCCGATAGTGACGCTCCAACTCTTGCTGCACGTGATGAACTTGCCGAAGCAAGAGATCGTTTTCTTGCGTCAGGTCCTTGAGCCTAGATTCAAGGTTTGTTTGAATGTTCTCGTTGGCAGTCATCTTGATCTTCTTTAGTCTCACCTGCAAAATTCGATCTCGCTCGCGCGTGCTCCCGAGTGGTCGATCGGGGCGCAGTCCCACCTTTCCATCTCGGACGGTCGCGCGGGGCGCGAACAAGGCTTCGGGCGAGTCTTTGAACCAGCAGCGCAGCCACGCAAGAACAAAAAATATGGGCGCAAGCCCCAGGCGGACGATGGCGCGCAACAGCCAGCGCAAGTTGTAGCCCGCCGCGCACAACACTGCGTGTAACGCGTCGCCGATTTGCCCTTTTAGCCAGCAACGCCGCATGCCGTGCTCCTGTTTTACGTGCCCGATGATCGGCTCGATCGCTTGGCGGCGCTTTAACCACTTTCGCTGCGTACTGCTTAGCGCCTTGTGTTTACCTCGATGAATCAGCTGCACCGGCGCAACATCGGCATCCACACCGCGAAATCCGAGGTCGGCCAGCACGATCTTCGGCGTCGGCGTGCCCGGCAAATCCTGCAGCAAGATGTTCGTTTGTTCAAGTTGCGCGGCCAGCGTGTGCCCGTCGTAAGGGTTGCCTGCAAACGAGCGCGCACCGACGATCAGACCCTGCTTCTCCGTGATCGCGAGACTGACTTTGACACCGAATTCGTAGGGCTGGCGGGCCTTGCCTTTGGATATGCATTCCACTTCTGGCGCGTGAAGCGCGTAGAGTTTGTGCTTGTCCTTCGCACGCTGACGGCAGATACGCCAGGCGCGCTCCAGCCAGATTCGCAAGGATGCCTGTTGCTCAGCGGATGCACCCGATAATTTGCGTTCGATGTCACGCAGCAATCGTCCGAGTATCGTGCGCTGACGCTTGAGCACCCGGCGCAGACGCTTGAACTGTTTGGCATGCGCATAGCCGCCTGCCCGGCGACGCAACTGTTTCCCCTCGCGCTGGTAGGTCTGCTTGAGCGTCAGTCCGGCGCGTTGGGCGAGCCTTGCGAGTTTTCCTCGTGCAACCTCCAGCAAGCGGCTGTCAGTCGGGTAGGCAATTGCTTTCTCCTGGACCGTCGTATCGACAATCACGCGCTCGAACTCGGCCGGCCTTACGGCTTTCATTTGCACGGCCGCCGCAATTGTTGTCGCGAGCATCTCCTCGACGCCGGCTTCGCCCAGCGCCTGCCGAAAGCGCACGAGGTTGGTCGGATCGCATGGCAGGCGCGGCTGGAAATAGTCCTCGCCGCAGAAGTACTGGAAGTACACGTCTTGTGCCCAGCGCTCGCAAACCGACTCATCACTTTCGTTGTATGCGTGCTTCAGGTAGAGCAGTCCGACCATCAGCCGGGTCGACAGGCGCGGACGTCCGGCAGCGCTATGGCCCGCGCCCGCCAGCTTGGGCGCCGTGCCGAACAGATCAACCTCTGCGCTCAGCCGGCCTTCGCGAGCACGCCGCTCGAAGATCGGTGTCAACGTCGCTTCTATCGACGTCCAGGGCATTCGGTTAGCCAGTACGGCCAGCGGGTGCCGCAAATCGATCATTGCATCCAGGCGGCTGCGGAAGAAATCCGGTGTGCTCATCGGCGCTTCTCACTCCCAGAACATAGGCCAATTCCATATTGGAACTGGGAGTTCCGCAACCCTCTGTTTGCACCTATTACCACGCAGCGCCTGGCTTCACGGCATTCTGCAAGACCGACTACTGAGTCAGCCATAGCTGATCGCTGCTATTCGGATTGCTGGCTCCGCCGAGTCCAGCAATCGTCGGCGGAAGACTAATGCGCGGACCACTCACCTGATCCGTTCGTTGGACGACTACAATGGCGTTGGAAACGTACCGTTCGGACGCAAAAAAGAGCCAATAAGGAACCGACAGAATCGTGAAGGCGATGACAAGTCGCACGAGCAACTTAAAAATCCTGACTGAAAAGAGCGCGTCCTTGCATCGACCGGAGAGCGTGCGCAATCCGGAAATCACGCCCGACTTCGCGGGCAACAATGACTCATTCATGCGAGAAGATTATCCTTATATGCTTTCAAGCCATCCTGGAGATCGTCGAACCAGTGAGCTTGGCCATTGTTGATCCAGATAGCCGACTTACAGAACTTTTCAAGTGTATGCTCGTCGTGAGAAACCATGACCACGCTTGCCTGGTCTGCCTTAGATCTGAAAGCCTCAGCGGCCTTCTTTCTGAATTTCGCGTCTCCAGCCGCGGTCACTTCGTCAGAGATATACACGTCGAAATTGAAAGCCAAAGACATCGCAAACTGCAGACGCGAGCGCATGCCCGACGAGTAAGTCTGCACGGGTTGATCGAAAGCAGCTCCCAGTTCAGCGAAGTCTTGGATAAAAGCAAGGCGATCGGCAAGTTCATCCTGATGACCGTGAATCCGACACACAAATTTTGCATTTTGCCGCCCGGTTAATGTACCTTCTAACCCGGCTCCCCCCATAGGCCACGAAACCTGGCACCGCCGGTGGACGCGTCCCTTGGTCGGAAAGTCGATTCCACCAATAATCCGCAGCAACGTCGATTTACCGGCGCCATTTCTTCCTATCAAGGCGACACTGCGTCGCGACGGAATTGCGATGTTGACTCCCCTTAGAATCCATCTTCCCGCCCCGCTTTCACCCCAGTAACGTTTGTGAACGTCTTCGACGACTATCATCGCGTCACCAATTTTTTGGAGAATCGCTTATATAACATGAGCCCCAGAAGCAATAGTCCTAACGCCCATGCATAGATATATCCAAGGCTTACGCCTTTGAGTCCGATGTAATTGGGGTAGTAACCCAAACGCATGAGTTCCACCCCGTCGACGACCGGATTTGCAACAGCGATGTACTGGTACGGTTCTGGCACGAACGTCGACAGCGGAACCAACGCCCCTGACATATAGTAAAGCGGGAGATAAAGAATTTTGAAAACGTGGTCGATTTCAGGAACGAATCGCATTGCTACCGAAGTGACCAGACCAAGACCTAGCCCTAACAGCCATAGCGCGGAAACCGCACCCAATAGCAGCAACGGATCTTGCGGAAGCCAGACCGGATTCTGCGTGTTCTGCGTTATACCATGCCCGGACATGACCACCAGCGCCATGATCACGATAGAGATCGGTACCATCAGAAACAGTTCGAGCGTTGCGCGTACGATCGCGACATCGAACGGCTTTACTTGTCGATAAGCGAAAAAGGCCCGGTTCGAATCGACTCCATGCAACACTTGTGTCCACGTGCGGCGCCAAAGCAGGAATCCAATGAAACCGGCCACGATGAACATATTGATCCCCATTCCACCGACTTGGTGAATGTGGAATGTCACGAATCCGAATGCATGCAATGCGATATACATTATCGGTTCGATCAATAACCACAACCACGCAGCGCGCGCTTCGAACAGACGATCAAGCGCTTCGCGCAAGAAAATTGCGCGCCAGACCGAGCACGTGATCTCAAATGGCGTCCGAATCTTGGTCATACGCCGTCACTGAAAATCATGAGTAAAGGTCACCGTCGGATCGGCCACCATTACGACATAAGTGAGGAACTTCCGGAACTCCGCCCCTGGCGAATTCGCGACGTAAATGACGTCGTGATTCTGGATCGGGAAATTCTGCGTGACGAAAAACGCCGCTGGATCGCGCAAATTGATTTCATACACCACTGGAACCTTCCCATTGCTAGCCTTGACCGACGGATCAAGACTGCTCACCAGCGCTGCGTCTTCAAAGCGGAATACGAAAATTCCGCGTGCGTCCGCGCGACCGTCATTCAGACCGCCCGACCGAGCCAGCGCCTGCGCCAGCGATATCCCCTGTGCTTCAAACGGTTCTGTCTCGTCGTTCTGTAAAGATTGCTAGCGGCGGACGACAGCACTAAGTGGAAGCCGGTTGAGGGTCGAGTAATCGTCAACTTTGTCGGGGCTTACGCTGCTTTTATCATCGCCGCTCATATTCCCCGGGTCTGTAGTTAAGCTCAATTGTCCAGCGTAAAATTTCTAGATCCATAGGAATACTTATGTCTCTGAGCGATTTTTGCACTGGCTTTTCGCTTCGATGCCACGACAGGTACGGGGCCCTACCGTCTCTCTTGCCCGTCAATAGGCTTGTCGAACTCTTCGATGCTCAGACCGCGCCGCGAGCAGTGGTATGCAATGCGCTGCCATCGCTCGAGCCATACTTGCTCCAGGACCTCAAATTGACTGAGACGCTCACGCAGGCTTTGAATCGTCTGGTCAAGCTGGTGGAGCTCACCGTAGGTCGATCGCGATCCGGAAGAAGGTCTGCGGGTGGCCAAAGCGCGTTTGGCCGACTGGTAGGCGTTCGCGATGGCCCGATGGCGGCTTAACGCCTGCCGGGTGAAGCCCGAGAACGCCTCGATGCGCTCCCACGTCAGCTTTTTACCGAACTCGCCGTCTTGCCAGCGTTGGATTTTGGCAATGATGCTGGCTGCCTTCAGTTCATTGATTTTTGAGTTGGCACGGATCGACTTACCCATTGCTCCCTCCCTCGATGTAGCGCACCAGATCCGCTTCAGTGAATCCGAGCGTCGTCAATTGGCCCATCAACTGCTCGTACCTTGACTGCAGATGGGTGAACCAGTCCGGCGCCACTAGCCCCTCCTTTGCGCGCTTCCCGGCCGTCTCGAGACTGATCCTGACGACTGCTGCCTGCCTTTTGAGTTCGTCAGCACGCTCGACGTCCGCCTCCCGCCAGACGTAGTCATCGCAGTCGACCGTGCACCGCAGATGATGCGGACACGGCGACATCTGGAAGTCGTGCAGGCACATGCCTGTGCCGACGTCGTGTACGGCGTGTACTCGTGCTAAGACAAACATTTGGGCGCGATCCGCGGGAAGCGCTCTTGCGGTGTCGACTACCGCTCCTTTCATGTGGCCGCCGAAGATCTCTTTCCGCACTTGCGCCGCTTGCTCGACAGGCGTCAAGTGGTGATAGGCCTTCGTATCCGCCGTATGCTTGCGACCGAACCATTTGGTTTGAACAAGCTCGGGCGTGCCGCCTTCGTCCAGCAGATGATTCAGGAAGTGACGGAAGCCATGGGAGCGGATATCGATACACGTGCCGTCACTATTCACCATCTGATGACGCTCGAAGATCGACGCACATCCGGACCGGCCGCTCAGGAAATCGCTGACGTTCTGATAGGTAATTGGTCGCGCCGCGTATGTGAGGGTTGTCTTTCTCCCGCGGTGCATCTGATTGGTGTACACCACACAAAGCGCTTCATGCAACGCGAGCCCAGAGCCCGCCGCGCCCCATATCGCAGGCTTCGTCCAGTGATCCCGGGTCAGCCCCTTCAGCAAATCGGCTCGGTGAACCCGTATTAGTCCCCCTACCCGCCGATACGGAATGTGTCGGGTCTGCAGAAACTGCGCGACGTTTCTGCTCCGCAGACCGAGCACCGAAGGCAACACGGCGCTATCGAACTCGCTGGCGCAAGAACCATTGGCTAGCAACTCACCGGTCTCGTGATAGCGTCGCGCCACACAGCGTGCCGCTTGTGTGGCTGAGTGGAGTTCTTCTAGGACCTCTTCGACGAGTTTCTCCGTCTCCGTCAGCAAAGGCTTGTGCGTCCAATCGACGGTGACATCATCTGCCCGTCCTTTTAGACGCGCGTACCGCAGCGTTTTACTGCCGTCCTTAGCGACCGAAACCGGCCTTTCTGGAAGCGTCAGCGCTTCTCCAACGCGCAAGCCCGTACACGTCATGAGCGTCGCGATCAGCACCAAGATGCGATCGGCACTGGTAGGATCCGTCGGCGGGGCACCCCGCGGAACACATCGGTAGAGCGCACCGATGGCTTGGATGGCCTGTTCATCCGGAAGGCGGCTGCGAACAGCGATGCTCTCACCGTCGATTGGCTTGCGGCCGTCGGAGAGGAAGCGCGGGCGTATTTTTCGGCGGTAACGCCAGTCAAGCCGCTGCCGGCACAAGCCGTTGCGGTCGAGCATGTCGGCAAACTCTTCGATGTATCCGACTACCTTGTATGCCGATGACTCGCGCTCGCGTCCAAAGAGTTCCGCCGCGGCGACATCAAGGTTGTCGGCGCTCAGTTCGCCGATTTCGTATCCTTTATCGGCCAAAGCCTCATGAACGTATCGTGTCGCTCGCACGAACACCATATGGTTCATTGCGGATTGACCGCGCTGACGATGTCGCACGCAGACCAGAGACTTCACCACATCGCCAAACGGACCTTCGAACGCCCGTCCCGCTTCGCCCGGTCGAAAGCTATGCCGCGTGAACAGAAGCCTTTGTACAGGCCTGTCAGCGTTATAGCCACGTGTGCGATGACGGTACGCGTCAGAAACGTCCCAAATCGCGCACTCCCATGCAACGCCCGAGAAGGGCATGTTTTTCTGCGCCTCCGCGATCAGCGCCGCCCGGTTGACCAGCCAGTTCTCGGAAGGCGCCACAATCGCAGAACGCGGTGCTGCCATAGACTTACGTCTTCTGGCGGTTTCCATGGGCATGAGCCTCCACCGTCCGCACCACCTGAGCAACCGCGTAAATCACTTCATCAAGCTGCACGGCGACGCGTGTCCCATACCGTTGAGCACGCACGTCGCGGCCCTCAATCAGGGCATCCAGTACGGCTCCGTGATTCGCTTGTCGATAAGGCTGGAACTTTGCACAGACGTAACAAGAGAACGGAGGATCCAGCGCGCACAGACCGCTTTGACCGCAGGCGCCTATATCCACTGGCGCAATGGCCGCCATATCGCCAACAAAGACGACGCGCTTGTCCGGACGGCCACCGTTAACGGCATGCTCACCGGATCCGACGATCTTGCCCCTGAACAGGTCCATCAGCGGACTGAGCTTCAAAGCTGCCGCACGATCGAGGATACGGGTCATGCGTCTGCCCTTGAGCGCGTAGTAGACGTGAACGTGCCGTGTATCGGAATGGTCGAGCATCGTCGCCAACACGGCTCTCGAAACTCCCAACTCGACCATGGCCGTCGCGAACGTGTAACGGAGTCGACGTCCGCTGATCCAGATCGGACGCAAGGTCCGCGGCGAGATCAGGCCCATGCGTCGTGCGAAGTCGCTTACGTGTTGGCAGAACCTTGTGGATGTCAGGTGATATGCGAACTCACCCATATCCGTGCCTTGATGCCACTTATCTATTTGGTCTCGCATGAAGAGCGGTCTGGGACGATGACCGCAATCGAGCGTTTTGTTGACCTCGATCAATTGCTGCAGCACTTTGAGCAATTCGTCGCTCACCGGCTCTTGCACGAACGCCTGCCGTGCGCCGCAGCCCCGCTTCTTTATTCTAGGAATCGCAAGCACCCACTGAGGCGGTACGTCGAACCCTTGGAGCAAATTGCTCAAATCGGTCTCACGCAGCAAGCAGAAGTTGGCCGGGTTGCGTCCATACGCGAGGCAGAGGGCTACCGCTGCGCGCTGCATGACGTCGACGCGCTTCATTGATGTGTCCTCGTTCAGCGCGCGACGTAAAAGCGTCACCTCAACGTCCCACAGTGGTCCTTGATCTTCGTCTTCTAGGTCCACTGCCAGCCGGGAAGGCGGCACCGGTACCTGAATCTCGTCGAGTTCCCGTGCAAACTGTTCATCGAAGCCTAGGCATGCAAGCATTTCGGCACACCAGACATACCACCTGCGAACGACATAGAAATGCGTGAGTTGTTTGTGTTCACGGAGGACCTGCACTGCATGCTTGATAAGCGCGCTTAACGCGGGTCGCAAAACTCTTGGTTCGTCAATATCTGCCAGACGCTGCCATAAACCGGCCTGCGTCGGAGAGACGATCTCCTGGCTTCTGCCGCTTGCTCCGCTCAGCGCGCTTGCCGTCGACTCCGCAGCAATCGAAACGGTGATGCCCGACTTCTGAGTCAGAAGCATGATCACCCAACGCCGCAGTGCATAGTTCACGATGATGTTGCCGACTGCAAGGCGCGACCAGTCCATTGAAACGTGTTTCGACGCGACGTTGCATCGCCACACGTCACCTTCAAGGCTCACTCGCCTGCCATCACGATCGACTACGCCTTCGGGCAATAAGGGCAGCCCATAGCGCTGCAAGTGCACCCGCATCGCTCGATTCACCTCTTGGTTAGTCACGAGGGGCTTCCTTGCGCCTGTCTAAAGAGCGCGCTTTGATATGCCAGGCTGATTTCGGACGACTCCTTGCGGATCGCGGCCTCAATATACGGTCTGACGGATTCAGCTGAACGCCATCCAAAGAAGTACATCATGTTCCGGGTCACACGCTCATCGTCGAGACCGTTTGCCAGGCCGGTCAAACGGAATTCGGTCGCACAGGTACTGCGCAGTCGATGCGGATGCAAGTGCTCTAACTCGGGATGCAAAGCGCCAACCTGGCTTAGGAGCTCGTTGACGCGGACAAGACTCATCGGGCGGCCACTTCTGCTCAAGAACAGAAACGGCGTGCGGGCTGCCCCGGGTACGCGTCGACGCGATTGGCAGATGTAGTCATTGAGGTATCGCGCTAGAGAACAGTCACACGGTACATGACGTGGCTCGGTCTTTACCTGCGGTTCATTGAGCCGCGGATCGTCTGGATCGTCGGGTGCTCGCGCGATCCGAAGTTGCGGATCGTTCCGCGACAGTAAGCAATCCGAAACACGAAGCTTGAGCAACTCGCCACGCCGCATGCCTAGCGTTCCTAGCAGCAGGACGATCAGATAGTTGCGCTGCCGATACGTCGCTTTCCATGGATTTTCATCAGCATCCGGATGGCAGACTTGCAGAAGTCGGTGCAGTTGTTGATGCGATAACGGTGCTGCATGCTTGGCAGAAGGCCTGCCCGCCTGAGCAAGTGAAGCGAAGCATCGCTGTGTCAGCGCCACTCTCGCCCGGATGTCCGTGATTTCGGGGGCGCCTACTGGCAACGTTGACATCACGCCTTCTAGGTGCCATATGATGCACTTTGCGACGACGTTCAGCCTAAACCCTAACGTACTCGGCGAGACGACAAGCTTGGTTACCTTCCCGGACGTTGGGGCGCTGCGTCGCAACCAGGGGTATAAACGGCTTACGATTTCGTCCTGGCTGAGACCTTGTCCTGAAACGAGTCGTGCCCGTAAAGGGAAGTTTTCGCTCACCGACCATGCCCAGAGCTGGCCGAGAACGTATAACGTCTTGACGAGACTGTTCGCCGAGAGCCGCAACCGCAAGCGCTTGATCAAGTAGACGTTGATCCAGGGAACGGGCTGTCGATCCGCATCCAACAAGATGGGTAGACGTTCGCCTCCTGACTGTCTAACCAGCACAACGTGAAACTGAGCGCCCATGGACGCCTCCCTCACGGATGCGATCTCAACGCAGGCTAAGTTTACGACTTTTTATGGCGATGCCGGTGGGTTTCGTCTCGATGCGCTTCGCGAGTGGACTTCACTGCCATGTACCGCATTAAAAAAGTCCGGGGCCGCGGTGCCCCTTCGTTCAAGGTTGCAGTCTATTGACCTTCGCAACCTAAATAGAAAAAGAAAAACCCCGCACTAAGGCGGGGTCGATCTTTACACTCTCGGTTACGGAACTTCAAAACGGAATCTCGTCGTTCTTGCCCGTCGCGCCGAGCACCGAAAAAGTCAGCGGCTGGAAAAGCGCCGTCACTACGTCGCCCGGCTCAAGCCGCACATTTTGCTTAGGATCTCGAATCACCGAGTCCAACGCCATGGTCGCCGTAGTATCCCTGCGTGACAGCTGGACGGCCATATGGCTAACCGATTGCTTCAGTCCGCCAGCAAAGGCTAGCGCATCCAGCAGACGCTCCCCTTTTGGCGTGAGCGGCATCATGGAACTGGTGTTCACTTCGCCGACGATCGTGACATTCGACGCATTGTTCTTCGTCACTCTGACGAGCACTTGAGGCTGGTTCGCCTTGCCTTTGAGATGGCTGACGATGGTGCCCTCGATCTGCTCCGCCGTGCGTCCTGCAACATTCACGCGGCCGGCAAACGGAATCGTGACAGTGCCATCGGCGGCTACCATTTGGGTCGGCAGCGTGACACTGGTCGAACCGCCCGAGCCAAGTGAGGGCAACGATACCGGCGCCGCCGAACCGAACAGCATCGCGGGCGGCGTTTCCCAGATCGTCACTTCAATCACATCACCGGGACCGATCTCGTAGGTATTCGTCGTCTTACTCGCGAACGTGTTCGAAAAGCGCCCCAGCTGTTTCGCTTTCGCGAGTCCGCGCGCCAGCACATCGTTGACGTCCACCAACTGAATGCCTTCGATGCGTCCAGAGTCGTGCTGCTCGAGTACCTGCTCACGACTCGCTCCTGACGCCGGGATCCAATCCGGAAAGGTTCCACACCCCGACAGACACAAAGTTGCTAGAGCCCAGACCAACGAGACTTTCTTCTTTATCGAGCTTGACATCATGTTCTTCTACTATCTAATCCGCCGATGTGGTCTAAGTGCTCAAAACAAGGACGCCGACTTCCTGCACGCGAACTCACTGATTCGAAAGCGGAGTCCCTCGTCGCGGCAGCCATATCGGCTCGCGCTGGACCTCCGCAACCACGAGAAATAAGTCCCGCACCGTCAGCGATAGCGCGGCAAGAATCAACGACAACGATTCTTTTCCAAGGAGCTTGACATCGAGTTCTTCTTCTGCCGTTATGCCGCAGAACATAAAATGTCCGGAGTGCCGCCATTCATCCAAATGTCGGCGGCATCATTCAATTCGCCACTTTGCGACGCGCCGCGCTCTTGAGATACAGCGATTCCCCGAAACTAATCCTTTCTCGACGACAGCAAGCACTCTAAGGGAGCGCGCTCATGGTCAATTGCGGGAACTGAGGATTTGTTGCACGTCTTTTCGAGCTTTAGAGCATCTCTCGGCGTAGGCGGTTTGGTCGAATTCGACCAGCCGCAATCCCCCTTAGAACGAAAATGGAGCGCAGCAGAACCCCGGGAACGTAACGAACTCTTCGAGCACGCGCACCGCCCAAGCATTTCTTAGCAAGTATTTTTTGCCGAACCGCGCCCCCGCACAGAGCGCGTCATCTCAAAAAACGGACGCCATTATGGCACGCTTTTAAGTGTCTGCTGTGTGATTTGCTGATTGCGCAACACTGCCGGCTTGAGTCGGGAAAAATTTCCTGGGCGGTGCAGAACTTCGAGGGGCAGTACCAAACGCTGAAGCGATGTGTGAACGCGTCCCGTGACTGACTAGGCTCGCCAGATAGAAGCTTGACTTTCCAAGAAGTGGCTTCTCTGTTATCTGGCGTTCGATTCGCTGAAGTCTGAAAGAAACTCCATTGAAGCGGTGAACGCCCCTAGCGATATGCGTCGCTTAGAGCGGAAGAGCCGTTAGGCCAAAAGCGCAAGAAACGTGAATAGTTCAGCGCTGTCGCTCTTAACGGGTAATGGCGACGTCTTAACCATTCTCGCGGCGACGCTCAAGCGCGCTGCGCCGATTCGCAGCTACTCACGCTCGACGAACTCGCAGTTCGTTGCACGCGTCGCCATCGTGATTCTCTCTTCTATGCGCAAAACAGCCATTCCAATGCCCGCCCATATCACTTCGCGCATGCGTTTGATTAACGCGAGCGACAGCGCACTTTCACCATCAATACCGAACGCAGCCGAAAGCGTAACGATCGCCACCTCCTGCACCCCAAGACCCGCGGGCGCGACGAACGCAGCGTTGCGGACCGCCTGCACGAGCGCTTCGACAGCAACCGCGCCGTTAATCGATATGGGATGTCCGAGCAACTGCATCGCTAATTCGATCTCCAACGCGCCAAGAACATAGCCCGCGAATTGCCATGCAAAGGCGCCAAGGCAAAGTCGCGGACGCCGCAGCAATGCGCGCACTTCGCAATCGACGCGCGCCCCATCGATGCGAAAGCCCCGCTTGGCGGCAGGCCCTAACCAACTCCGCGCGATCGATTCGAGCCGTCGAAATGGCGCGCCTTTGTGCGCTAACGCAAACGCGGCAATCCCTATGGGCAGCGAGATCACCAAAGCCCAGCCGATGACGGATGTCAGACTGCTCACCTTGCCGGCGTGCGCGAGCAGCAGCGTGAGTCCGAGCATCGTCAGCGCAAACTGGACGGCTATCGTCACCAGCACTTCGACGACGACCGAGGCGCTTGCCTTGCTCGCGTCCGGAAGATGCCGCATCGCGAGACGAATGCCGACGACTTCTCCCGCTACGCCCGCGACTGGCAGCAGGCGCCCGACCGCTTCGCGCACGACAGCGATCCGCCAAAGAACGCTCAGTCCTATGCGCCCGTCGAGAAGCAATTGCCACGCGCGCGCATCGAGTAACAACGGCAACGCGTGCAGCGGCACGAGCAAGAGCAGCATCGGCCCGGCTTCTCGAATGAGCGACAAGGAACCTGACACGCTCGCGCGCGATGCGAGTGCGGCGAGCAGTGCAAGCACCGCGGGCCAGCGGAGCCACTTGAACAAGGTCAGCAAGGCCGTCACGAGACGAGCCTCGCCTCTTTGCAAGCGCCGGCTGCTGCCGGAAAGACATCGCCGAAACCGCCGCACTTCACGTTCATCGACGCAAGCGCTTGCGCGATGCGCGGCGAGCAGAGCGCGGCGAGTTCGTCCGCATGCCGATAGCCGCGCATCGCCGGCGTGATCGGCAATTCGCCTTCTGTCGCGGGATGGCAATAGAGTTCCAGCACGCCTTGCGGCGCACGCGCGAGCGTCGCGAGCATGGCCGACTCATTCATGCTGCCCGTGGCGGCAAGGCCCGCCACCCAATCGTTATGCGCGATGCCCGCGCGCGCAAGACGTGCCCTTACTAAAGCGATCCATGGCGCGAGCCATAGCGAGCCACTGACGTCGCGTGGCAAACGCATGGCGCGCATACCGAACCTCGGGCCGATATTCACTATGAGGTCAAGCACCGTCGGATGCAGATGAAAATGCTTGTGCGTATTGACGTGATCGAGCGCAAGGCCGGTCCGCGAAAACGCTTCGAATTGCGCCTCGATTTCATGCGCAAGCTGCCGGCGCACATGCGGCAGCATGAAGAAGCGAACGCCGTTGCCGAACATCGTTCCCTCGAAACGGCCTTCGTTATCGGTGAGATGAGGAATCGTTTCACGCGCAAGCGTCGAGAAGCCATCCGTCAGCGTGAGATGCAAGCCCACGCGCAAGCCTGGCAATCGGCGCGCAATATCGACGGCTTCGCTGGCCGCTGGCGCGCTTACCATGAGGCTCGCGCACGTCAGTATTCCGCGTTGATGAGCGAGCGCCACCGCATCGTTCACGCGCGCATGCAATCCGAAGTCGTCGGCCGTAACGATGAGCGCTTGCACCGCGCTACGCCTCGTGCGCGCGCAGGAAGCGGAAGAACTCGACGCCCTCGCGCAAACGGCGCTTCGTCATGTCCCAGCTCGTCAACATTTCCCGCACGATTTCCCAGATCTTCGACGGCCGGAAGTAAAAGCGCTTATAGAACCGTTCCAGCTCGTGATAGATGTCCTCGCGCGAGAGATGCGGATAACCGATCGCCGCGAGTTGCACGCCTTCCTTGCTCACGAGATTGATGACCTTATTCTCTTCGAGCCATCCATTCTGAACCGCCTGCTCATACAGCTTCGTACCCGGATAAGGCGCTGCAAGCGACACCTGAATCGTGTGCGGATTGATGTCCTTCGCGTACTGAATCGTCTTCTCTATCGTGTCCTTCGTCTCTCCGGGCAAGCCGAGAATGAACGTGCCATGCACCTTGATGTCGAGCTCACGGCAATCGCTCGCGAAGCGCCGCGCAATGGCGGTGCTCAGGCCCTTCTTGATGTTGAGGAGGATTTGATCGTCGCCCGATTCATAGCCGACCAGCAAGAGGCGCAAGCCGTTTTCCTTCATGACCTTGAGAGTCGAGTAAGGCACGTTGGCTTTCGCATTGCATGACCATGTGACGCCGAGCTTCCCAAGCCCTCGCGCGATTTCCTCTACGCGCGGTTTGAAGTCGGTGAACGTATCGTCGTCGAACATGATCTCTTTGACTTCGGGCATGTTGTCGCGAATCCATTTCACTTCGGCCAGAACGTTCTCGACCGAACGCACGCGATAGCGATGCCCGCCCACCGTTTGCGGCCATAGACAAAACGTGCAGCGCGAGCGGCAGCCCCGCCCGGTGTAGATGGAAACGTAGGGATAGTTGAGATAACCGATGAAGTAGTTATCGATATTCAGATCCCGTTTGTAGACCGGCGCGACGAACGGAAGCTCGTCCATGTTTTCGAGGATCGGGCGAGCTTCGTTGTGTTCGATGGAACCGTCCGGCAAGCGATAGCTCAGACCGCGGATGCCGGCCATCGGCTTACCTTCGGCAATTTCCTTGCAAGTGAAATCGAATTCCTCGCGGCATACGAAGTCGATGGCTTCGCTCGCGGTCAGAGAATTATGCGGATCGACCGCGACCTTCGCGCCCACCATACCGACGAGCGTGGATGGCGCACGCGCCTTGAGCTGCTCGGCAAAGAGCGCATCCGAGGGAAACGAGGGCGTGCTGGTATGGATGATGACCAGTTCGTATTCCGAAGCAATCGCAAGCGTCGCCTCGACTGACAGGTCGTCGGCTGGCGCATCGAGCACGCGGCTTCCTGGAATCAGCGCGGCCGACTGCGCGAGCCACGTCGGATACCAGAACGACCGTATCTCGCGCTTCGCCTGATAGCGCGAACCGGCACCGCCGTCGAATCCGTCGAAAGAAGGCGCCTGCAGAAAGAGCGTTTTCATCATGAGTGAGCCTCGGCTATCAAAGCGAGTCGTTATCCGATACGGGCGCCTCTGCGCGATAGGCGTCCCGGACATCCCCGATCGGCACGCGCGCGCCGCGCCAGTTCACATTCGAGCCGAACAGTGCGGCGAACCATTGCACGCACATGAGCGCGTCGCGCAATGGAATCAGCGGCAAGTTCCACCAGAAATGCCGCCACGAGCGCGCGCAACGCCAGTGCAATAAAAGTCGCGCGCTCAAGCCGAGCGACGTGCTTGTGTCGACGATCGTATCCGCAATGGATTGAACGAGATCGGCGCCGCTCGTATCGAGACTCACGCCAATGAGCGCGCTCGTCAGAAGCCACGGAGAAGTCAGCGTCAGGCAAAGAAAGAGAAATCCCGCCGGATTCACTGAGCGGATCGTCCTTAGCCAGCGCGTTTCGCGGTGCCACAGCGGAGCGAAGCGGTTCTCGATGACGTCCGTGGTCACGACGATCCCCGACAATACCGTGCGCTTTCCGCACGCCCGGACGCGATCGGCCAGCCAGTAGTCATCCGCAAGGCAATCGCGCAAAGCCTCGAAACCGCCGGCCTGTTCAAGCATTTCTCTGCTAAGCGCAAGTGTCGCCCCAAAACCGAAGCGACCGTAACCGCCCAGATTAGCCACATCGACCGAAGGCGCGAACCATTCGTCGATGAATAAGCCGCCAAGCCGCGACCAGAAGCCGCCAACGCAGCGCGCACGGTAAAGGCACGTCACGAGTCCGATTCTCGCGTCCGCAAGCGGCGCTGTCACGCGCGTCAGATAATCCGGCCCGACTGAAATATCGCTGTCCGCAATGACGAGCCATTCGTGCCTTGCACGTTCGATCAAATTGAGCAGATTGCTGACCTTGAGATTCGTGCCGTGTATTTCCGCATTGACGACCAGTGCGATGTCGCGCTCGGGATAGGCCTGAATGAGCCGCCTTACGACGCTTGCAGCGGCATCGTCCGCGCTAGCGACGCCGAACACAAGTTGATACGAAGGATGTGCTTGCGTGCAAAAGCTCTCGAGATTCCAATAGAGGCGCGGCTCCGCACCGCACAGCGGCTTGAGCACCGACACCGGCATATGAAGAGACGACAGGTTTTCATCGTGCTGAATATCGACAGGCACGCGGCGCATGCCGCGCGCGCCCGCATGCACGAGCGCGGCAATGGCGATATAGCAAGTCGAGGCGCCGCACAGCGCGATGACGAGCCACAGGAACGCGCCAACCGAATGCGCGCTCAAGCGCACCTCGCCGATTGCGCAGACGACTCATTGGTTCTTTGCGTGCAGCGCGGGCGCACGCACTTGATCGGTCGCTCGGACATGGACGGACATCGCAGACGTCAATGCGTCCAGACTGCGGCCATGACGCTTAAGAAAGGCTTAAGGGCCGCGCCGCGAGCGAAAATCGAAACGCAGCGGCTTACCGGCGCCTGGTCAGGCCCGGCATCATCCGCATCAATACGGCGTCACGTATGACGAAGTGGTGAAAGAGCGCGGCTGCCGCATGACACGCCGCCAGCACGATGATGGTCCATCCCACCAGATCGTGCGCTTCGCCGACAGTGTGATGCGCGGCCTTGCTGAATGGCGGAAAAGGCGCGCCGATTGCCAGGCCGAAGAAGCTCATCGATTCATTGCCCGACCAGCGCAGAATGAAACCCAGTACCGCTTCGGCTACGAGCAGCCCGTAGAGAAGATAGTGCACGCCCTTGGCCGCCAACTCCGCCCAGCCAGCGGTTTCAACCGGCGCCTGATGCCCGGGCGACAAACGCCATACGATCCGCACGACGATCACCGCCGCGAGGATCATCCCGAACGACATATGCGCGACGATCATCAAGTGGCGCGTCGGCTTAGGCGCGAAGCCCCACGTCTGCGCGAGAGCGAACTGCGTGAGCACCAGAACAACGGTAAGCCAATGCAAAGCGATAGACAGGCGATCGTAGGTCGTTTTGTCATCGCCGGCGGCGATGCGCGTGGCCGTGTCCGACGCTTTGGAGAAGGTGTCGCGTTGCATGGGTTCCAGTTCCGGATGAGGCTGCTTCTAATCGGCTTCAGAGCCTATACGAAACAAACTGAAGATTCGCTTAAGGCGCAAGTCTTGCATTCGCATATGACATGATGACGTTCCTACATCGTAAGCGACGCGCTTGAACTTCAGGAACGCCGACATGAATCTCAGGTCCTTGCAGTGTTTCGTCATTCTCGCCGAGGAACTGAATTTCAGCCGCGCAGCCGAGCGACTTCATATTGCGCAACCCGCACTGAGCCAGCAAATCCGGCTCCTGGAAGACAGGCTCGGCACGCAGCTCGTCGATCGCGCGAGGCGGCCACTGCGGCTCACCGAAGCGGGTCACTATTTCTGCACGGAGGCGCGGCAGATCCTCGGCTCGCTGGAACAGGCAAGCCTCGGCGCGCAGGAAATCGGCATGGGGCGGCGCGGGTGGCTTTCCATCGGATTCACGCGATCCGCCATGTACAGCATCCTGCCGCCCGCGCTAAAGGCGTTTCATCATGCGTATCCGCAAGTCGAATTGAAGCTCTTCGAAATGCTGACGGAGCAGCAGACCGACGCACTGAACGACATGCGAATCCACGTCGGCATTGGACGCCAGCCGCTTGCCATTCCCGGATGCACGTCGTATCCGCTTTTGCGTGAACATATCGTCGCGGCGCTCGCGCCCGATCACCCTTTAGCGGCGAAGAAGAAAGTAAGCATCGCGGAACTCGCCGATACGCCGCTCATCCTCTATCCCAAACATCCGAATGCGCAGTTCAAGCGCACTGTGCAGTCGCTCTATCGCGATGCGGGCGTGACGCCTTTCATCGCGCATCAGGCCTATGAGATTCAGACCGCTATCGCGCTCGTCGCGGCGGGGCTGGGGGTTACGTTCGTCGGCGAGTCGGTGGCGCGGCACGGACGCACAGACGTCGTCTTTCGTCCGCTCGCGGGGCCGGGCGCATCGCAATGGTCGACGCTTGCCGTCACCTTCCGCACCGATGACGATTCGCCTCATATGCGCGCGTTTCTGCGCTGTCTTCCCGCGCCTCTGAGCGCCTCCGAACTATAAGTCGGGCCTTATAGAACAATAAGCAACTCGTCTTGGACGCGCGCTTCTGCCATTCTTATCATCGTTTCATGCTCGAAGAGGCGTGCGCATTGTGCGCGGCCCATTCGCGCGAGCGGACGGCGTAGGCCGTTTGTAAAGCATGGGCCAGAGAGCCCGCGATCCGACGAAAAAACGTGGAGACGGCATGACCCCTTTCAACGAAGCGGCAACCATGCGAAAGGTGTACGGGCGGCTCATGCCCCTGCTCTTCGCGATGATGTTCTTCAACTACCTCGACCGCATCAACATCGGCTTTGCCGCGCTCGACATGAACAAGGCGCTCGGCTTCAGCCCCGCCGTGTTCGGCTTTGCCGGCAGCATCTTTTTTGTCGGCTACATGGTGCTGGAAGTGCCGAGCAATCTGCTGCTGCATCGTGTGGGTGCGCGGCGCTGGATCGCGCGGATTCTGCTGACATGGGGCGCGGTGGCCGCGGCCACGGCCTTTGTCTTCGACGACAAGAGCTTCTACGTGCTGCGCTTTCTGCTCGGCGTGATGGAAGCGGGCTTCTTGCCGGGCGTCGCGGTTTATCTGACGAAATGGTTCCCGGTGCGATACCGCGCGCGGGCCGTGGGCGGCTACATCATCGCGGGATCGTTTTCGGCGGTGCTGGGCGGCCCGATTTCGACCATGCTCATGACCTACGCGAACGGCGTCCTCGGCTTGCAGGGCTGGCAATGGATGTTCATTCTCGAAGGCATTCCGGCGATGCTGCTGGGCCTCGTCACGCTGCGCATCATGACCGAGCGCCCCGCCGATGCCGACTGGCTCGACGACGACGAAAAGCAATGGCTCGAATCGACGCTCGCAGCCGAGCGCGAAGCCGTTGGCGGCGCGGCGCATTTTCCGCTGCTGCGCGTAGTGGGCGACCTTCGCGTCTGGAGTCTCGCGTGTCTCTTCGGCTGCGCGCTCGTCGGCATCTACGGCCTCTTCCTGTGGCTGCCGCAGATCGTCAAGAGCCTCGGTCATCTCAGCAATATCGAAGTCGGCTTTCTCTCGGCCGCGCCGCCGCTGCTCGGCGTGCTGGGCACGTTCATCATCAGCCGCAGTTCGGACCGCACCGGCGACCGCAAGAAGCATCTCGCGTTCGTCTATGGCATGAGCGCCATCGCCATCGCGGGCAGCGCCTATGCGCCGAATCCCGTCATCGCTTACGTGCTGTTGTGCGTGACCGGCCTCTTCATCTATGCGGGCAATCCGCTCTTCTGGAGCCTTGCGTCCTCGTTCAGAACGGGCGCGGCAGGCGCGGCGACCATTGCGCTCATCAATACGATCGCGCAGTTCGGCGGGCTCGTCGGACCGTGGAGCATCGGGCTCGTGCGCAACGCGACAGGCAACTTCAAGCTCGCATTGCTGACCATCGCGGCGTTTCTCGTCATTGCGACGATCATCGCCCTCGTGATGCGCGTGAAGCCCGCCAACGACGAAGACGCTTCGCTGCCCGCCGCCGATCCTGCCGCGCGGATGTGAACACCGTACACAACGACAACGGGACTACGCCATGATCATCGATTGTCACGGTCACTACACGACCTCGCCGCCTCAGCATGAAGCGTGGCGCACGAAGCAGGTGGCCGCGCTGAAGGACGGCGCATCGCCGCCACCGCGACCGTCTATTTCGGACGACGAAATACGCGAAAGCATCGAAGGCGGACAGCTTCGCATCCAGCGCGAACGCGGCACCGATCTCACGATCTTCTCGCCGCGCGCCGCCGGCATGGGCCATCACCTTGCGACGGCCGAGGCCAACGCGGTGTGGTCGAGCGAATGCAACGATCTCATTCATCGCGTCTGCAAGCTCTTTCCGCGCAACTTCGTGGGCGTCTGCCAGTTGCCGCAGGCGCCGGGCGTGCCGCCTGAAAACTGCATCGCGGAATTGAGGCGATGCGTGCAGGAGCTCGGTTTCATCGGCTGCAATCTGAACCCGGACCCTTCCGGCGGCCACTGGTCCGGCATGCCGCTCACCGACCGCTCGTGGTATCCGCTCTATGAAGCGATGGTCGAGCTGGACGTGCCCGCGATGATCCATGTCTCATCGTCGTGCAATCCGAACTTTCATGCGACGGGTGCGCATTACATCAATGGCGACACGTCCGCGTTCATGCAATTGCTGACCGCCGACCTGTTCGCGGATTTTCCGACGCTCAAGTTCATCATTCCGCACGGCGGCGGCGCAGTGCCATATCACTGGGGCCGTTATCGCGGGCTCGCGCAGGACATGAAGCGCCCGCTTCTCACCGAGTATCTGCTGAAGAACGTCTTCTTCGATACCTGCGTCTACCATCAGCCGGGCGCGGAATTGCTCGCCAAGGTGATCCCTGTCGAGAACATCCTCTTCGCTTCGGAGACGATCGGCGCGGTGCAGGGCATCGATCCCGAAACGGGCCATTATTTCGACGATACGCGCCGCTATATCGATGCAATCGACTGGCTCTCCGACGCGGATCGCCAGCGCATTTACGAAGACAACGCGCGCGCGGTGTACGGACGTCTGTCCGCGCAGCTCGAACGACAACGATCGACCGAAGGAGCGACGACATGAATCCGGCAGGATGGCGCGAATACGAATCGGCACCCCAGGCGAGCGCCGCGACGCTCGATGCGTTGCGCGAACTCGCGGTATCGCTCCTGAGCGACAACATGGCGCGCGTGAGCGGCACCACGGGCCTGCGTGCGTTTCATCGGCCGAGACCGATGGCCGGCACCGCCGTCACCGTGCGAACGCGCGGCGGCGACAATCTCGCGATTCATCGCGCGTTCGACTACTGCAGGCCGGGCGACGTGCTCGTGATCGACGGCGCAGGCGAACTCACTCAGGCGCTGATGGGCGACATCATGGCGAGCTTCGCGGAAAGCATCGGCGTGCAGGGCCTCGTGATCGACGGCGCGATTCGTGATGTCGGCGCGCTGAGCCAGCGCGATTTTCCGGTGTACGCGCGCGGCGTCACGCATCGCGGGCCATACAAGCATGGGCCGGGCGAGATCAACGTGCCCGTCACGGTCGGCGGCATGGTGGTGCATCCGGGCGATATCGTCGTCGGCGACGAAGACGGCGTGCTCGCGATTGCGCCCGCCGATGTCCAAGCCGTGATCGAAGGCGCGCGCAAGCAGGCCGCGAAGGAAGCGGAAGCGTTGAGATCGATTGCGGAAGGACGTTTCGACCGCTCATGGGTCGCTGCGCAGCGCGACCGGATGATGAACGGCTGACGGCTTGCCCGATGCGTGGCGACGCGTGCATCATGGCGCGTTCGCTTCATCGACGCCAGGACACTCCGACGCCATGCCAGACCATCTCGACACAGCATCGCTCATTGCACTTGCACGGCGCGCCGAAGCGCAAGATCCAGGCCCGTGCACCTGCACGAAAACGCCGCTCGACGGCTGGCAATCCCAGCCGCTCTCTCTCGACGAAACGCAGTTCCGCGAAGTCGGCACGCTGATGCCGGAAGACGAGCCCGAGCCGACGTTCTCCGAGTATCTTCCGGGCAAGACGACTTACTGGTCGCCCGACGCGCCCATCGCGCCGCGCTACTTTCCGTATAACCGCTGCGGCGTGTGGGAATGCACGTCGTGCGGGCGCCTTTATCTGCGCTACACGGAAGGCGGAGGCTATTTCGTGGACCGCAGAATTCGCGCTGTGCGCCTTGCGCTCATCGAGGACGTCCCGCTTTAGTTGAGCGTTGTCGCGCCGTTCGCATGCACGAATCCCTTGTCTTTGTTTTTGGACTGCGCGTAGTATCTTCGTCAACGCGCGGTGTCTGTCGCCCATGACGCGCGTGTGAAATTATCAGTGGAACGTCTGTCGCATCCGGTCCACGGCATGACCGGCAGTGCATGCATTTGCAGTCGAACTCCCGATTCAGCGCCTTGGAACTCAGTGCAAGGCAAGTTCGGAGACGAGCATATTGCCCATGACGACGTCGAATCTCATATCAGCGAGTCCGCGCCTCGTCGCGCTCACCGTACGCGCGCGGCCACCGCGTTTCATCATCGGGCGGCTCGCATGAACATGCCCGCCGATCAATCCGCGCAAGTGAACGCGAGCGTCGATGCGGACAGTCACGCGCCGTTCGCACGCACAGGCCGTCTCGCCGCAATCCTCCCGCGCGTGCTTTTCATCGCCACCGTGCTGTATGGCGCCGCGCTGTTCTGGATAGCGCCGCGCCCGCCCTTCGTCGATTTGCCGCAACACGCGGGGCAAGTCGCGTTGCTGCGCGACGTGCTCAGCCACGCGTCGCCGTGGCAAAGCCTCGTGCAGATCAATCTGTTCACGCCGTATCTCGTCGGCTACGGACTCGCGCTGCCGCTCGCGTATCTGATGCCCGTGGCCACCGCGCTCAAGTGCATGCTGACGCTTGCGTATATCGCGTTCGTGGCCTCGTGCGTCGGCTTGCGCCGTCATCTGCATGGCGATGCGCGGCTCGACTGGCTCTTCGTGCCGGGATGCTTCGGGTTCGCGCTCGGATGGGGTTTCTATACGTTTCTCGTCGCGGCGCCGCTCGGCATTCTGTTCATCTGGCTCGCACACACGTATGCCAACGCGCTTTCGATCAGAAGAGGCATAGGCCTCTTCGTCGCGGGCGTCGTGCTCTTCTTCTGCCACGGCCTCGTCTTCGTCTTTGGGGCGGCGATAGGCGTGGGCTTCGTGCTCTTCGGGCACAGGCCGATGGCCCGCCGCGTCGTTGCGCTCGCGCCCTTCGTGCCGCTGGGCGTGCTGTGCATCGCTTATGTAATCATTAGCCGTGCGAACGATCCGTTGCTCGGTCAGGCGGTGCCCGAAGTCGTCGCGTTCAAGTGGGGCTGGGACTGGCACCGTGCGTTTGCGTTGCCTGTCTATGTGTGGGGAATGAGCAAGAATGCGGCGGTGTACCTGCCCCTTGTCGCGCTGATGTTCGCGGCGCCGTGGCTGTGGCGCGACAGAATCAACCGGGATCGCTCAGTGATCGTGCCGATGCTCGCGGTAGCGCTCGTCTGGTTCGCCGTGCCCGATGTGGCGCTCAAGACCGGGTACCTGTATCAGCGCTTTGCGCTGTTTCTGCTGCCGGCGTATGCGCTCATGTTCTGCGCGGCACCGACATCGGCGAAGGATGATCGCGATGCGTCGGCGCGTTCGGGCTGGCGAACGCTTCGCGGCGTGGGCGTGCAGGCCGCGATCGTCGCCGGATGCTGGATCTTTCTGACGGATCAGGCGGTCCGCCTGCATCGATTCACCGTCGAGAATGCGCCGCTCGACAAGCTGCTCGCGCGAACGGAACCGGGCCAACGCGCACTCAATCTCGTGTTCGACCGCACGAGCCCCGCGTACAGAAGCCTCACCGCCTACATGCATCAGGCGCTGTGGTACCAGGCGGAGCAGCACGGTTTCGTCGATTTCAACTTCGCGACTTTCGTGCCGCAGATCGTGCGCTTCAGGCCGGGCATGCTGCCGCTGGACGGACCCGCGCTCGAAGGCGATCCGCGACGCTTCGGCTGGCACAAGGACAACGCGCGCAAGTACCGCTACTTCTTCATTCACGCGGGTGAACCATTGCCGGCGAATTTTTTCCCCAATAACGAATGCGATGTCGCGCTCGTTATGCAGGAGGCCGAATGGTCGCTCTACGAGACGCGCCATTGCCGCTAAGGGCGCGTTGAACGCCCCGCATAATGCGGCCCCACTCGATCACGCAATCAACCACAGCGACGCCGCATAGATCACGAGCGATACGGCGAACGTCACCGCCGTATAGCCCATTACGCGCTGGATGCGGATTCCCGCGATGGCGACGATAGGCACCGCCCAGAACGGCTGCAGCATGTTCGACACGTTCTCCGCCATCGCCACGCCCATCGCGGTGCGCGGCACCGACGCATGCAGCCCGATGGCGGCGGGCAGCACGAACGGTCCCTGCACGGCCCAATGGCCGCCCGCGCTCGGCACGAGCAAGGTAATGATGAGCGAGCTCAGATAGCTCCAGAGCGGAAGCGTCGCCGGCGTCGCGATCGTGACGAATGCCTTTGCGATCATCGAGGCAAGTCCCGTGCCCTTCATGATGCCCATGATCCCGCCATACACGGGATACTGCAGCAGCATGGAACCGGTCTGCCGCGCGGCGCGTCGAATGGCGTTCGCATAGGCAATGGGCGTGCGCTGAAGGACAAGACCGATCAACAGAAAGATCAGGATCGTCGTGTTGATGTCGAGATCGAATTTCTTGTCGCGCCATGCCACGAAGAGATAGCCGACGCCGAACGCAACGAGCACCGCGGTCCCGATCATCGACTCTTCGAAGCGCGACGCAAACGAAGCAGTCGTGTTGACGCGCGCGTGCGGATCGGCGCTGGACGCGTCCTGCGCATCGTCGCTTGCATCGCTGAAAGCCACCACGTTCTCGGCCTTCGGATGCATCCTGATGAAGAGCGCAGTCATGACGATGACGACGAGCACCGTCGGGATGAAAACAAACGGCGCAAAGACCGTTTCGGAGAGCGGCACGACGTGGCCTGTCGCCTTCTCCACGAGGTTAAGCGCGTTGCCGTGCGATGCCTGCGAAAGTGCGATGGAACTCGAAAGCCCGCTGTTGCACACGGACCACGCGGAGTAACCGCCCGCCACGAGCCACGCGAAGTCCACGTTCACCCGGCGAGCGATCTCGCGGGAGAGGAACGCGCCGACGATCAGCCCCAGTCCCCAATTGAGCCATGCGGCGATGGCGACAACCGGGAACACGACGAGCGCCGCGCGTGCCGGCGTCTGCGCATGGGCCGCGAGCGCGCGCAGTCCGCGCTGCACGATGGGCGCTTCCGCGATGGCGTAGCCCGTCGCGAGGATAAGGATCATCTGCAGCGCGAAGCCGAGAATGCCGAACGTGCCTTCGAACCAGGCGTCGAGAATCTTGGGGGGCGTGCCGGCTGGCGCGATCAGCGCCGCGAGCACCGCGACGAAAAGGGTCAGGCAGATGGACAGGACGAACGGATCGGGCATCACCCGCTCGAAAACATAAACCAGTCCTTCGACGATGCCGCGCCCGGCGGCTTGCTGATGGCCCGCGACGCGGTGAGTGTCTCGCTTCATGTCTCTGATATGTGTGGCCACCGCCGTGCTGACGACAGGCGGATACGATCGGTGCGCGATGCGTCGGCGCTTGCATGCGCACGCCGGCGAACCGTGCCGATTCTGTGAGTGGAAGAGCGCAGGCGCGCCGTGCGGCGGTCGATCAGTGAGTTCGCTATACGAACAACACTTCGCTAATCGAACGCTGAGGCATTATTCGCCCGACGAGCGCGGGCTGTCAAGGCAGCAAGGGCGCCGCGCCCGAGGCAATCCTTACGCCCGGCGCGGCGCGATGCGCGCTCACATAACGCTGTCAACCCTGAACGCGGAAACCGAACCTTTCAGCGCGAGCGTCTGTTCGTCGAGCGCGAGCGCTGCCGCCGACGCCTGTTCGACGAGCGCCGCGTTCTGCTGCGTCACCTGATCCATCTGCGCGATGGCGCGGTTCACTTGCTCGATGCCCGTCGACTGCTCTTCCGATGCAGCGGCGATCTCGCCGATCAGGTCGCTCACACGATTCACCGACGTCAGGATTTCGCTCATGACCTGGCTTGCCTGCTGCGCCTGTTGCGCGCCCGCTTCGACACGTCCGAGCGAATCGGTGATGCGCTCCTTGATCTCCTTCGCCGCGTTCGCGCTGCGTTGAGCAAGCGAACGCACTTCGCTCGCGACGACGGCGAAGCCGCGTCCCTCCTCGCCCGCGCGCGCCGCTTCGACAGCCGCATTGAGCGAAAGAATGTTGGTCTGGAACGCGATGCCTTCGATCACGTTCGTGATGTCCGCGATCTTGCCCGACAGCTCCGAGAGGCCGCGCATGGTCAGCTCCACTTCCTGCGCCGCATGATTGCCGCGCTCGGTGACGAGCGCCGTGCTCGAGACGAGCTGCGTCGCCTGCTTCGCGTTGTCCGCGTTCTGGCGGACCGTGCTCGTGAGTTCTTCCATCGACGAGGCCGTTTCCTGCAGCGCCGCCGCCTGTTCCTCGGTGCGTTGCGACAGGTCCGTGTTGCCGCTCGCCATCTGATGAACGCCGGTTGCGATCACGTCCGTGCCGCCATGCACGGCCTTCACGATGCCGCCGAGACTGCGCTTCATCTCGCGCATCGACGCGAATAGCTTGCCGATTTCATTCGCGGCTTCATGCCGAATCGCGACAGTGAGATCGCCGCGCGCAACGTGTTCGAGAACGGTCATCGCTTCCTTGAGCGGCATGACGATGGTGTGTTCGAGCGCGTAATACACGAACGCGATAAGCGCGCACGACACCACGAGCAGGCCAATGGCGACGGCGACGAGCGTCGTCTTGCTCTGCGCCTTGTCGTGCTGAAGTTGCGCGGATTCGTCAGCGGCGACGCCGAAGAACGCATCGGCCGACTTGCCGAACGCCGCGCTCGTGCGCGTCATCGGGCCTTCGTTGGTGCGTGCATACGCTTCCACATCGCCCGCGCCGATGGCGACGAACAACTGGTCGATTGCGGCCGTATGGGCATGGAAGGTGTCAGCCACTTGCGCGCCAACCTGCTGCTGCGCGGACGTGGCCTTGGGAATCGCCTGGAATGCTTCAAAGGACTTCTTGGCCAGGTCGTAATAGCCCCGGGCCGCGGCGACGGCTGAATCCTTGTCGGCAGGATTGGAAGAAAGGGCGATAAAGGCGCGGCTCAACGCGCTTCGTGCCTTGAGGTTGTTGATGTACACATCTTTCAGATCGACGATTTCGGTGTTGAGCGTGTCCACCTTTTCCGACAACGCATTCGACTGGTTGACGGAATAGACACCGAAGAACGCGGTGACAAGAACCAGCGCGCCGAAAAGCAGGAGGACCGCGATAAAGCCTGTTCGCACGGACAAATCTTTCAATTTCATGTATTTCACTTTTCCAATGAGCCGCGTAGCTCGTAACTCGTAACGGCGTCGCAAGCAGCAGGGATGCGCTGCAGGTGTGTTTACGGTCGCTTAACTAAAAAATGAAGGATGCACGATATATCGAACGATCGTTCGGACGGCGCGGTCGAAGCGGCTGGTGGCATGACGCGCGATGCTTTAATTCGTCATGCTTAATCTTTAGCGCTCGCGTCCGAGCGCATCGCTTGCTTCATCAACCCGCATTTTCCGCAGCCGCGCCGCCCGGCAATAGTCCATCAGCCGTCGATGATCTGCGTTGTCGCCTCGTTCATCGCGGGACCGTGCATCGGGAAAAACCAGTTGATTTCGTATTTGCGCTGGACGCCGCCGGAACCAAGCCGTTCTTCGATTCCCAGATCGATTGAGCGGCTCTTTACGAAGGGCTTAATGCAGACACTTTCGACGCCAGTTCGAGGCATCGCGTCGCTGAAAAGTCTTCTCGCTTCGGCCATCCCTTGCTACCGTAGGCAAGCATGGCTGTCCATGTCAGGAGGCATGCAATGAACGGTATCGAGGACGCTCGCTGGACTGAACCGCTGGATGCAGTGCTGCGCGACTGGGCGCGCACCGCCGCCGCGCGCGACAAGGCGGGCGGCACCGCCTTTCACGAGCGACGCCTGTTGCGCGAGAGCGGCCTTCTGCGGCTCTCGATACCGCCGGAATACGGCGGCGACGGCGCGGACTGGTCCACGACGCTCGATATCGTGCGGCGCATGGCGCAGGTCGACAGTTCGCTCGCGCATCTCTTCGCGTTCCATCATCTTCAACTCGCGACAATCCGCCTCTTCGGGCGCGACGCGCAAATACGCCGCTGGCTCGCTGAAACCGTCGCACAAGGATGGTTCTGGGGCAACGCGCTCAATCCGCTCGACAAGAGCACGCGCGCCCTGCCCGATGCGGATAACGGCTATCTCTTCGATGGCCGCAAGAGCTTCTGTTCCGGCGCACGCGATTCGGATCAACTGCTCGCGTCCGCTTTCGATGACGACGGCCGCCTTCTCATCGCCGTCACGCCGACGAACCGCGCGGGCATCAGCGTGCTCGACGACTGGGACAACATGGGCCAGCGTCAGACGGACAGCGGCACGGTCGTATTCGAACGGGTACACGTTGCAGCCGACGAATTGCTGATCGACCCCGGTCCGCTCTCCAGCCCGTTCGCGTGTCTGCGGCCGTTGCTCGCGCAGGCGATCCTGAGTCACATCTATCTGGGCATCGGCGAGGGCGCGCTACAAGTTGCGCGCGAGGCGACGCTCGCACAGGCGCGGCCCTGGATTGCGTCGGACGCCGCGCGGCCCAGCGAGGACCCGTATGTGCTCGCGCATTTCGGCGACTTCTTCGTTGCGCTCGAAGGCGCGCGCCTGCTTGCCGAACGTGCGATGCAGGCGTTCGATCGCGCCTGGCAGCGCGGCCTCGCGTTGAGCGAAGCAGAGCGCGGCGAGGTCGCCGTCGCGGTGGCGGCATCGAAGGTCGCAGCCGCGCGCGCCGGACTGGATGTCGCGCATCGCATGTTCGAGGTCACGGGCGCGCGCTCGACGACAGCGGCACTGCGTCTCGACCGCTTCTGGCGCAACGTGCGCGTGCATACGCTGCACGATCCCATCGACTACAAAGTGCGCGAACTCGGCGACTGGGCGCTCAATGGACGGATGCCCGAGCCATCGTTCTATTCGTAGCACGTGCGTCTCTTTTCGCTCTTCGAACATCGCGCGCCGCGCGGAAGTCGCGTGCCTCGGCTACCATCGGCATGACCGTTCTCTGGGGTGACGTCATGAGCGATATTCCGTACAAAAGCGCACTCATCATCGGCGCGGGGCCGGGCATCAGCGGCTCGCTCACGCGCTCGTTGCGCGCGCGCAATCTGCAAGTGGTGATCGCCGCGCGCAACGTCGAGAAGCTCGCACCGCTCGTCGATGAAACGGGCGCGATCGCGCTGCCCGTCGATGCGGCCAACGCCGGTGAGATGGAACGCCTCTTCAGCGAGACCGAAGCGCGAATCGGCGCGCCTGAAATCGTGGTCTATAACGCGAGCGGACGCACGCGCGGACTCATCGCCGAACTCGATCCCGCTCAGGTGCAACAGGCGATCGCCGTGTCGGCGCTAGGCGCTTTCCATGCCGTGCAGCAGGCGGCGAAGCGCATGATTCCAGCGGGCAACGGCGCGATTCTGCTGACGGGCGCAACGGCGGGCGTCAAAGGCTTCGCACTGTCCGCGCCGTTCGCAATGGGGAAGTTCGCGCTGCGCGGTCTCGCACAGAGCGCGGCGCGCGAACTCGCGCCCAAGGGCATCCACGTTGCGCATTTCGTGATCGACGGCGCCGTTCGCGCCGCGCATCGCGCCGACTCTGCCGATGCACCCGACAGCACGCTCGACCCCGATGCCATCGCGCAATCGTATCTCGACGTGCTGCGACAGCATCGCAGCGCATGGTCGTGGGAGATCGAACTGAGGCCCTGGGTCGAGAAGTTCTGACGGCCAAGAAAGCCTTACGCGCCGCGCCGAGGACCTGGGCAATATCGCTGCCGCCGAAGGCCGTCGGCAGCTCATCGATGCCCTCAAGCAGAGCCTGGCGCCGTTGCGCGAACTCGTCAAAAGCGCGAAGTTCTTCGAACGCGGCGAGACGACGTAAGCGCGGCATCGACGAATAAAGAAACACCCGTTCTTTATCGGCTCAACGCCCATTCGAGCGTCCGCGCCTGATTGAGATGCAAGATGCAAGTGGGCCGCGCGGCAGCCAGCAGCGCCTTTACGTGCGGATTCGTCGTCGAGCGGATGATGTCGTCGGTCGCTGCGATCCATCGCTCATGCCACACGATCTCTCGTCGCACATACGCGAGGTCGAAATCGCGGCTTCCCAGTTCGTCGAGTGTGTCAAGGTCGCCGCGTGCCTGATTCGCGAGCGCGTCGCTCATGGCGCTCGCGCGAGCCTGCGCGCCGAACTGCGCGAGCATGGCGGCCGCGCGGCGCTCGGCGTCGCCGTGTTCGGCGACGAGCCTGCGCGCGAAGTTCTGCACGCTTCGGGACTGCGTTCTGCGCAATGCAAGCTCGCCGACAGCGACATCCGACCGATTCGCCACGATGACGACGCCGACGACTTGCGCACCGGTCAGAGGCCCATCTTGCGCATGCGCGCACAAACTCTTTGCGACGAGCAGCGCGAGTGCCACTGCATGCGATGCAAGTTTCATGGATCGACTCCGAAGTCGTCTTCGTGAAAGAGATTCGACGCGCGACGCTGGAACACTGGTTGCTCAGACGAATAGGCTGAAGACCCATAAATCGTGCTGCTTGCGACGCTCTCCAGCAAGGTAATCTCTGAGAGGAACTCGAAATGAAAACACGTCATCTTGTCACGGTTGCGGCCGCCGCACTGCTCGTTGCGAACGGCGCTGCCCTGGCTCAGGAACAAAGCGCACCGATGGCTGGCGCCCCTCACACCACCGATTCCAGCACCGCGACCTACGGTGCATCCACATACCGCGGCTCGGACTATGGTGGCGCCGCATACGGCGGTGATAACTCGGCCGGCGCTCGCAATTATGGCGACTGGGTCAGAGGCCGCAACCCGGCCAATTGCCCGGCGGGACTCGCATGTAACGTCTATAAAGGATCGTGAGTCCGCACAACAGGGCGAACACCTGGCCTGGCACGCGACGGCTGCATTCACGCAGTCGTCGCTTCGCGGCTCGCTGCCGACATACGCACTAGCCAGCAGCCTCTGCGTTGCTACAATCGGCGGATTCCCCAGACCGCACGATCACGATGTCCCGACACCTCGCATCGCCGCTCGCAGCGCTCGCGCTCGCTTATGCATGCGGCGTTGCTTCAGCGCCGGCCAATGCCGCTGACGACGCCACCCAGACAATCGTGATGGTCCGGCACGGCGAGAAGCCCGCAGAAGGACTGGGCCAGCTTTCGTGTCAGGGACTCAATCGGGCGCTCGCGTTACCGCGCATCATCGAAACGAAGTACGGGCGGCCTCGCGCGATCTTCGCGCCCGACCCCGCGAAACAGAAGAACGATCGCGGCACGCGATACGACTACGTGCGCCCACTGGCAACCATCGAACCTGCCGCGATCTATTTCGGCTTGCCGGTCGACGCATCCATCGGTTTCAAGAATACCGACAAGCTCGTCGACGCTCTGCTTGCGCCGGATTATCGAAGCAGCCTTGTCGTCGTTGCATGGGAGCATGCGATCGTCGAAGAAGCGGCGCGCCGCATCGTCACGCGCTTCGGCGGCAATGCGTCCAGCGTGCCGCGATGGGAAAGCGCGGACTTCGACAGCATCTATGTCGTGCGCATCGCTCGCAGTGCGGGAAAGACCGTCGTGTCATTCGACGTCGAACAGGAAGGCTTGAACGATCGACCCACGGTCTGCCCGCAGCATTGAAGCCGTTCAGAGCTGAAAGAACGCAAAGACCGATACACCGAGTCCCGCCGCGCCCATGAGCCCCGCAAGCACGAACAGTTTGCGGCTTCCCGTGAGCGAAGTGATGGCCGCAAGCGAGATCGCCACGCTCAGCCACGCGAGCGCCTGCCCGAACAAATGCTGCGGATGTTCCTTCTGCTCGGAGCGGCGATTCGCGTTTTCCACCTGTTTTTCCAGCTCTTGCGCCTTCGCGGCGATCTGCTTCTTGCGATCTTCGTACTTGTTGATCTGATCGCGATAGAACGCCTGACGCGCGGGCGGCGCGAGTTCCGCCGCGAGTTCCATCAAGTGACCCTTGCTCGATTGCGCCTGATAGTAGCTCCATTGATCGCTCGCCTTGCTTTGCTGAAGAACGGCATCGTTCTTGAAGATGAGCGCCTCTGTCTGCAAGACGCCTTCCTCATAGTGCAAAAGCCCTGACAAGGCCGCGAGAATCGCGGTGAAGACAGCGACCCATCGCGACAAGGGATCGCCTGCATGAGCCGCATGCTCGACGAGATGTTCGTGAGGTGCATGTTCGTGGGACATGGTTCCGTATGCGCGTCGTGAATGCGATGTAAAAGCCGAGAACCGGCGATCTTATCTCAATAATTCATGCGGCATGCATGCGACTGCATCTCGAACGCGGCACAGGATTTGCCGATAATGAAAACCCGCATGCAGAAAAACAAGATCTCCGATGCCTTCATCCCCTGCCTTCAAATCGCTTGCGTTCGTGAACGTCGCGCTCGTCTTCATGATCGCGATGGCGGGCACGACGCTGCCCACGTCGATCTACCGCGACTATCAGACCGCATACGGATTCAGTCCGGCGATCATCACCGTCATTTACGCGAGCTACGCGCTCGGCGTACTCGGCGGGCTGCTCGCGATGGGCAACTGGTCCGATCAGCTCGGACGCAAGCGCATGCTGCGATACGGCCTGCTGGCATCGGGCGTATCGGCGCTGACGTTCCTCGCTGCGCACGGCCTCGCGATGCTGATGCTCGGCAGGCTCTTGTCGGGCATATCGGCGGGCATCTTCACCGGCACCGCGACGGTCGCGATCATCGAACTGAGTCCCGAAGCATGGCGCGGCAAGGCGACACTGACGGCGACGGCGTCGAACATGCTCGGACTCGGCCTCGGTCCGGTGCTGAGCGGCGCACTCGTTCAATATGCGCCCTGGCCGACGCGTCTCTCGTATGCCGTGCATCTTGCACTGCTCGCGCTCGCCATTCTGTTGTTGCGCGGCGTGCCCGAGACCGTGGACGTCGCGCAGCGCCCGGTGCTTCGCCCGCAGCGGATCGCGTTGCCGCAAGGCGTTCGGGCCGCGTTCATGCCCGCCGCGCTGTCGGGATTCGCGGGCTTCGTCGTCGTCGGATTCTTTGCGGCGGTCTCGCCTCAACTCATGCGCGGCGTGCTCGGTTATCGCAGCACGCTCGTCATCGGACTGGGCGTGTTTCTGATCTTTCTCTTCTCCACCCTTGGACAAAGTCTCGAACGCGCCATTGCACAGCGATTTCGTCAGGCCGTCGGATGCGCGTGTCTCGTCATCGGTCTGGTGGCTCTGGCGGTTTGCGCTTGGCAGCGCTCGCCGCTTGCGCTCTATGTCGGCACGGCAATCTGCGGACTTGGACAAGGCATCGGCTTTCGCGCGGCGATGGGCGAGATCGCGAGCAAGACGCCGCCGGAGCGCAAGGCGGAAGTCACATCGACGTTCTTCGTCGTGCTCTATGTGGCTATCTCGCTGCCCGTTATCGGCATCGGCGTGGCGATACAGCGCGAAGGCATCGCTCTCGCGACGATGACGTTTGCCGCCGTCACCATCGTCATCGTGCTAGCGGCACTGGTGCTTCTGTCACGCAACAGCCGCCGCGCGCAATGAAGCGCTGCGCGTTTCCTGCGAATGCAATCACAATTCACAGAAGCCGCAAGTGCAAACTCATTGCGCCTTTCTTGCGACCGAAGCAAGCTGCCTGAGCCTGCGCGCAAGCGCGCGCGAGACGACGGGCGTCGGCTGCGCGTCAGGCGCGAAAGCCGCCGCGCTTTCGCGCAGGAACAACGCGCATTCGCGCGCGACGACTTCGCGCTCGTTGTCCGAAGAAATCATGTGATACGAGTCGTCGAGCCAGATAGTTCTAACGAACGACGCACCGACATTCGCCTCGACCAGACGCGCATTATGGGGACTCGACGTTTCGTCGTCGATGGCGTGAATGACGAGGCAGTCGCTTTTGATTTCCTGCAGGCTTTTTCTGACTCTTCCCGCAAGACGACGCGCCTCATGCACCGCCGCCACCGTTATGAACGCAGGGCCGACTTCGCTGATATCGTTCTTTTCCATGGCTCGCGCGATCTTGGAGCGGAGCGCCTCGTTACGCAAGCCGAACGGCTCTTTCTCGCGATAACGGAATCGCGATCGCATCGGCGTGTAATAGAGCCACAAAAGCAGGAATCTGTACCACGGCATAGCCCAGCCGTCATAGTTCAGCGTGACGGATAGCAATAGAATCGCCCGCGCCGCCGGACGTTCCTGCGCAACCGAGGCCGCGAGTGTCGCGCCCATCGATAGCCCGCAAATCGATACGTGACGATAGTGCGCGCAGAGTGCATCGAACTCCGCGACCGCCGCGCTGATCCATTGCTCCATCGGCGTATGCCCCGTTCCCGCGCTGTAACCCGCGAGCTTAGGCGTATGCGTGACGAACCCTTCTTCCGTCAGATAGCGGGCGATAAACCGCAATTCGAGCGGCGAACTCGACAGCCCATGCAATAGCAATACAGCGTGATCGGCGGTCTCCCGAACCGGGAAAAGAGGATTCTTCAAAGTCAGTCCTCGGTTCGCAGAACCAGAAAGGCCCCGGACGGTGTGAAGAACTGCTCGCAAACGCATTCCACTGCGCGCCACTCATTGCTACCAGAGAGAAAGCGCATGCGATGGTGACCCGGCAGCAGTTGATCGCTTGCGCGAGTGAGATCGTCGGGATGGACCTGGGCGTGTTTTACGCCATACGCGATGCCCGCGCGAAACGGTTCATCGTTGTCGCCGGCCGCTTCGGCCATGACGCTTGCCGGCAATGCGCCGCTTGCGACATCGAGCCCTTTGATGAGAATCAACGAGCGCGTGTATTGGACGATGTGATGCAGCATGCGGTGCATTTCATCGGTGGCACGCCGCGAGATCAACCGCTCGTTGTCATGGCGCAGGAGCATTTCATAGCGCGACTGAGACACTGCGCCAAGCAATTCCGCGCGATATTGCGCCCTTCGCAGCCGCTCGACGAGCGTAATGAGGACGATCGTCACCAGCAGATAGGAGACGAGGAGCTTGATGTCCGACTGATCGATCACCTCGATATGACCATACGGCGGAACGAACAAATAATCGGCGATGCACAACCCGGCGAACATCACGCAGCAGGCGGGGCCGAGGCCGCCGTAGTACTGCACCAATACGGCTGCGATCAGAAAGGCAGTGCCGGGCATGACCGCGCCAAGCACCGGGTGGAGCAACGTGCGAATGAACGCAGCCGACAGAAGCGCGACGAGTGCGATCGCCCAACGCTTGGGTCCGCGGGGCGCCCATCGCCCGGAATTTCGGACTTTCATTTTTTTCTTAGGGGCGAGAACGACGATGGTCCGCCGCTCCGATTACAACAATCGACGGTGAGACCGGGAAGCGTCGGCGGATCATAGCCTGCGCTGAAACGGTCGCGGATGTCCTTGGACTCTTTTTGCCAAAAGAGTCGATGTTATGCGTTGCCGCCTTAACGGGCGCTTATGTGATGAGCCGCCGAACAACAGCCGTCACTGACAGACGGCTTACGAAACGGACACGCCGAGCAAATGCCCGACGCCGTAAGTAAAAGCGGCTGCCACGAGTCCGATGACAATTTGTCGCGCCGCCGAGAACATTGCACTCCGGCCATTGAATAGCGACGTGAAAATTCCTATCGCCGCAAGCGCAAGCACGCTTAAGACGATGCACTGAATGATTGCGGACTTGCCGGAGGACCAGAGAAACGACACTGCCGGAAAAAGCGCTCCCGCCGAGAACAGACAGAACGAGACCGCCGCCGCAGACCACGGATTTCCGCCTAGTTCGGCGGGATCGAGTCCGAGTTCTTCGCGGGTCAGGGCGTCGAGCGCCTTGTCCTTGTCGCGCATGATTTGCGAGGCAACGCGGCTTGCTTCCGCACCGTCGAGACCCTTCGCCCGATAGATGAGCCGAAGCTCATGCTCCTCCGCTTCCGGCGTGTGCTCGAGTTCGTCGGCTTCCTTTGCGATCTGCGTCTTGGCGAGTTCGCGCGCGTTAGTCACCGACAACCATTCGCCAAGCGCCATCGAACAGGCGCCCGCGATGATTCCGGCAAGCGCAGTGAGCAATATCGCCTTGTTGCCGGTGCCCGCACCCGCCACGCCCATGATGAGGCAGAAATTGGATACCAGGCCGTCGTTCGCGCCGAGCACGGCCGCGCGAAGATCATTGCCCGACGACACGCCTCTGTGCCAGGACTCCGCTCCCGCGATCTCTGAACCTTTGGTCGCGCCGGGCTTTCCATCATTCGCGAGCGACTGGACGATGCTCGCGTGATGATGTTCGTCTTCCGACATCTTCGCGGTGTCGGGGGAACCGGAATATTTGTTTCTGTCCGCGAACTCCGCGGCCGCGAGCGAAGGCAGAACGAAGCGTGGGCCGAACACATGGACTAGCCCTTTCATCAGCGCCGTCTTGATGCTCGCGCCAGCAGGCACGCGCTGCTGGTTCGCTTTGAGTTTGTCGGCCCATACCTGCGCATGCTGTCTTTCCGATGCGGCCAGTTCGCTGTAGACCTGCTTTATTTTCTTGTCCGTCTCGACGCGCGAGAGCGTTTCATAAAGCGCCGCACTGTGAATTTCGTCGACAAAGTTCGCGCGGTAGCGCCTTAGCTCGTTCTTCGAAGCCATGTCTTTCTGCTTTGGGGAAATAGGCCACTGTATTCCGCTGCGCCGGTATTCGGCCCGATAACCTCAGAACGTGCGTTGAGCAAGAACGCGAATGGTTCGCGTTCGGACGAGGCGGGGGTTTAGCGCATCGCGCAATCCGCGGTTCACGCGCATTTCTTTAGGGCGGGAACGCACTGATTGGTATGAGTTGATACGATACTTTTGGCGCCGTGTTCCCAGAAGCGCAAGCGTATGCGCTCTGGACTCGCGAAACGCACTCGAACAAGAACGGCAGCACGCTTAGCCGCACCTAGTGCGATCCTGAATAATAGGTTAATGATGAACCCATTCGATACGGCAATTCAGTCGCAACTCGTGCATCTCGGCTGGTCTTCGGCCGCGCTCACTCATGCAGTGAGGACCATTGCGGACTTCTATCTCTTCAAGGGCCTGTTTCCGCTTGCCTTGCTGTGGGCGCTCTGGTTCAGTCCTTCGGATACGGTGCAGGAACGCCGCGAGATGGTGGTCGCAACGCTCGCTTCGGGACTTGTCGCATTCGTCGTCGGACGCTTTCTCGCTCACGCGCTTCCTTTCCGTGTACGGCCCATCTATGACGCGAATCTGCATCTTGCGTTTCCCTTGCAAGGCGAAACAGAACGGTTCCTGCGGACATGGAGTTCCTTTCCGAGCGATCACGCCGCGCTCTGGATGGCGATGGCCGTCGGCATCTTTCTCGTGTGGCGCTGGCTCGGCGCGATTGCGATTCTTCAATGCGCGTTACTCGTGTGCTTTCCGCGCGTTTACCTCGGGCTGCATTATCCGACCGATGTCATCGCGGGCGCGATCATCGGCGCAATCACTGCATGGGCCATGACGCGCGAGCCGGTCCGCAAGCGCTTTGCGCCTGCGATCGTGCGCTTCATCGAAACGCGACCCGCAGTGGGTTACATGCTCGCATTCGTGCTTTTCTTCGAACTGGCGACGATGTTCGATGAGCCTCGCCTTCTTGCCTCATCGCTCGAAGCGCGTCTCATGCACGAGCATGTGCAAAACGATGCGTCCGGTAATGCGCAAAAGATCGATCCGCCTTCGCGCGCCGATGCAAAGCACTCGCTAAAGAGCGTCGCTTCGACGAACGGATAGGCCCGGGCACGCGCGTTCAGTGCGATTCGTTATAAGCTCCATCGTGCAGATGCGTGCGATAACGGCGATCATCGCGGCAATCCAGCGATGTTTCCCCGGCAGTCCCGACACTTTGCGGATTCTGAAGCCGTCCGCGACATAAAGGCTGCCGTCCCGTCCGAATGCCAGCCCGCGCGGGCCCGCAAGCATCGCCTGAGTCGCGAGTCCGCCGTCGCCGCCATAACCCGACACTCCGTTTCGAGCGATGGCTTCGATGACGCCCGTTTCGGCGTCGACCTGTCGCACGCGGTAGTTGAAGGTATCGCTGATCGTGAGATCGCCGGCTCAGTCGGTTGCAATGTGCGACGGAACGTTAAGCAAGGCCTGCATCGCGGGCTGACCGGGCGAAGCAATCGAACAAAGCGTTCCAATTGGCTGTCAGGCGACTTTCGCCTTTTCGCGCCAACCTTAGATTCGTAATCCGAACTATCTTCGTAGATGTCCAAGACTCGACGCTGCCGCGCGATGACTACGAGAGAAAGTTCGGTCAAGAGTCACTTCGACAAACGGCAGTCGCTCCGTAAGTAGCGTGACCCATCGGTGCGCGACAGAGACATCTGGCTCATGAACGGAAGCGATCTGGCTCGCCGACGTTTGGCCACTCCTTTACTGCGGGCACCAGTAACAGAACTTGAGTTCTGTTACGCGGAACTATAGAGTGGCGACATAATCAGCTAGGAGAAACAATGACTACCACCGCGTCCCCGACGACCGAGCCATCGGCCGAAGCTTCGGACACATCCAGTGGTGTCGCGGTCCTGGATCGGGCTTTTGCGATCCTCAACGCATTCGGGCCGACCGACGACCGGCTGACGCTCACGGAAGTCTCGCGCCGCACCGGCTTGTACAAAAGCACAGTCTTACGCTTGCTCGGAGCCTTGGAGCATGGCGGATTCATACGGAAGTTGAGCGACGGGCAGTACGGGATCGGACATCAGCCGCTGCGCCTCGCGACGCTCTACCAGCGGTCTTTTCAAGTCGGTCCGATCGTGGAGCCCATCCTTCAGCAACTGAGTCGGGATTTGGGCGAGACGGCATCGTTTTACGTGCGACAGGGCGATCAGCGGTTGGTGCTCTACCGCGTGGAGCCGTCGAGGAGCGTGCGCGTCGCGATACGTGTCGGCGAGGAATTCGCGATCGACAAAGGCGCCTCCGGCAAGGTGCTGCTCGCGTTCACCGAATCGTCCGATCCGCGGTGGAACGATGTGCGCGAACAACTCTGCGCGGTCTCATACGGCGAACGCGATCCCGAGACGACGTCGGCATCGGTGCCTGTGTTCGATTCCACGGGCCAACTGGTAGGCGCGCTGACGCTTTCCGGGCCAAAGGGCAGATTCGGCGCTCCATCGACAATCAACGTCGCGCTCAAAGCGTTGCTGCTCAGCGCGAAGCGCGTGACCGTCGCCTTGGGCGGCGTGGGAGCGAGATACGATGCGAGCATCGCCAAGTTCGATCAAGACGACGAGATCGAAAGCGGCGGTTAAGCGAGTTCCCTCACACACGCTGTTCCGCGGGCGAAAGCCCGTTGCATAAAAACTGCGTCGCGCGCCGGCATTCCATTTCGAACCCCGCTTCAAGTCCACATTTCCTCCCCGGATCCGCTCGCGTTCGCGCGGCATCGCTTTTGCCCCCGCGCCGCGCGCGGATAGCTGCTGGTGATATCCCTAATCGCTCCTGCTCGCCGCCCGCGACTACCATATATATACCGCGAGGCAGAACGATGTTCTGTCAAACAGAACATCAACAACACTAGCAAGGAGAGATGCAGATGGCCAGCCTGCCCGTCGACGGGACGAACCCGCCGCACAATTCACCGAATGCCGGTGGACCGCAGCGGATCAACGCGCGGATCGACCGCTTGCCCGCGACGCGCTCGGTGTGGATCCTCGTCTTCATGCTGTCGATCGGCGGCTGGTTCGAATTCTACGATCTGTTCTTCACCGCGTACGTCGGGCCGGGCCTCGTCAAAAGCGGCCTGTATTCGACGACGACGGCCTCGTTCTTCGGCTTCTCGGGGCTTGGCGCGTTCGTCGCGGCATCGTTCGCGGGACTTTTCATCGGCACGTTCTGTTTCACGCGCCTCGCCGACCGCTTCGGACGCAAGACGACCTTCACCGTGTCGCTGCTCTGGTATTCGGTCGCGACATTCGTGATGGCGTGGCAGGACAGCGCGTCCGCGATCAATCTGTGGCGTCTGATCGCGGGCATCGGCGTGGGCGTCGAACTGGTGACGATCGATACGTACGTCAGCGAACTCGTGCCGAAGCATCTGCGCGGCCGCGCTTTCGCGTTCGTGCATCTCGTGCAGTACACGGCGGTGCCCGCCGTCGCGCTGTTCGCCTGGTGGCTCGTGCCGCGCGCGCCGTGGGGCATCGACGGATGGCGCTGGGTCGTCATCATCGGTGCGCTGGGCGCGCTCGTCGTGTGGGCGATCCGCCGCCGCGTGCCGGAAAGCCCGCGCTGGCTCGCGCAGCAAGGCCGTCTCGACGAAGCCGAAAGCGTGATGCGCGCGCTCGAAGCCAAAGTCACGAAGCAATACGGCCAGACGCTGCCCGTTCCCGTCGAGAGCATCGAGTCCACCGGCGCCGTCGGCAAGGCGCGTTTCAGCGAGATCTGGCAGCCGCCGTATCGCCGCCGCGCCGTCACGATGCTGGTCTTCAATCTCTTCCAGGCGATCGGCTTCTACGGCTTCGCGTCATGGGTGCCCACGCTGCTCGTTTCCAAAGGCGTGACCGTCACGCATAGCCTGATGTACTCGTTCATTATCGCAGCATCGAATCCGTTCGGGCCTTTGCTGGCCATGGCATTCGCCGACCGTATCGAACGAAAGACGCTGATCGTGCTCTCGGCGCTCGGCATCGCCGTGTTCGGTAGCTTGTTCGCAACGCAATCGTCGCCCGCCATGCTGATGCTCCTCGGAGTGCTCATCACGCTGTCGGGCACGCTGCTCTCGGTCGGCTATCACGCTTACCAGACCGAGCTTTTTCCGACGCGCATCCGCGCCACGGCGGTCGGCTTCGTCTATTCGATGTCGCGCCTCTCCGCGATGTTCTCGGGTTTCATGATCGCCTTCGCGTTGCGGCACTTCGGCGTGGAAGGCGTGTTCGGCTTGATCGGCGGGGCGATGCTGATGGTCATGGGCGCAATCGGCTTCTTCGGTCCACGCACGAACAATCACACGCTCGACGAAATTTCTCACTGAAGAAGGCTCGACGGCGTCGCCGCTACGGATCCGCACGGCAATGGGAGCGGCTCGAACTCGCGACGTACGAAAACCAATGCTCGAAGCGCCTCTCGAAACGGCCGTGGCTGGAGCGCCTTGGTTGGCGGTAGGACGGATGCGGATGCAGACGTCGTCCTGCCCGCCGCCCCGCCCCGCCATGTCCTAAATTCCGCCGGCCAGATATCCGCCATCAATGTTCAACACGGTTCCTGCGATGAACCTTGCGTCACTGCAATGGAGAAAGACGGCGGCTTACTCCGGTTGACCGGTGATGACGATGTCCTTTCCTGCGATGTTCTCCAACCTGGCGATCTTCTCTGCAAACAGCGCGCGGCGTCGTAGATGGCTTACTTGCCGACCCGCGCCTGAATATGCGCCGGGTAACGGTCACCCTGCACAGCGATGGTCGAGAACGCGGATTCAATGTCGCGCAGATTGTCGGCCGTCAATTGGAAGTCGACCGCACCAACGTTCTCTTCCATACGATGCAGCTTCGTCGTGCCGGGGATCGGTGCAATCCAGGGCTTCTGTGCGAGCAGCCATGCGAGCGCGACTTGCGCCCGCGTCGCATTCAGCCCTGCAGCGGAACGTTGCTATCGACGCGGTGTTCTTCTTACCAGGACCACTCGCAGAGTCTCGCCAACACAAGCCGGAGAACGGCTGATTCAGTCCGTTGGTCCCCGTCTGGACGAAATCGAAGCCGAGCTGAGCGCGCTGAGCGCCTTGCGCGACACGCCGGCGGGTGCGTGCGCATCGCCGCCGGAGAGCATGCGGCGGAACTGCTGCTGTGGCCGGTCATCGAGCGGCTGCTGCCCGACTACCCGGACATCACGATCGAAATCGTTATCGACAATGGACTGGCGGACATCGTCGAACAGAGGCTCGATGCGGGAGTGCGGCTCGGCCAGCAGGTTGCCAAGGATATGGTCGCGGTTCGCATAGGTCCCGACGTGCGAATGGCGGTGGTCGCCACGCCGGCGTATTTCTCAAGGCATACGAAGCCTAAGACGCCGCAGGACCTGACGGCGCACAACTGCATCAACATCCGGCTGCCGACGGCCGGAGGGATATACGCGTGGGAGTTCAGAAAGGGCGGACGCGAACTGAACGTGCGCGTCGAAGGACAACTCGTGTTCAACACGGCAACGATGGCAGTGAAAGCCGCGCTTGCAGGCGTCGGTCTTGCCTTCGTCCCGGAGCAGCGCGTGTTGTCGCAGCTAGAGAGCGGAGAGCTTCTGCCGGTGCTCTCTGACTGGTGCCCATCCTTTTCGGGCTTCCACCTGTACTATCCCAGCCGCCGGCAACCTACTCCTGCTTTCGTGGTCGCCGCGAATGCGCTTCGTCAAGGCGCGAAGGCCTCCGGTATCAAACGGAACGAATAGGCGGTCCTCGGAATGCTTCGCGTGCGCACGACACCTGACCTATCTTATTTCGGCCTAGCGTCGGTTCAGCAGGAGCCCGGTTTTCGACCATCCGCGCGACTGCGGCCGTCCATCCAGTCAGACACTTAGACGGCGATGGAAAGAATGGTCCGGCTGTTAATTCCAATATGGCAGAGCTAGTCGTTCGAAGCGCGTGAGTTGACCGGCTACTCAGCGTTGAACTCGTTCCTTCTCAACCTTTGCCAAGCGGTGGCCGAGACGGAAATCCGGCCATGTTGCTCAACTGGGCGAGTTCATTGGCGGCCTCGCGCAGCAGCACCGAGTAGCCGTGAATCTTCTCTGTCGTCATCCGCTTGCGCGGACCGGCCAGGCTGATGACCCCGACGCAGCGCGAGCCGCTCACGACGGGCGCCGCAACCGCCGACATGCGCGGGGCGAACACCTCGTCGATCATCGCGTAGCCACGCACACGCGCAGCGTGCAAGAAACCAAACAGCGCTTTGAGCGTCGTCGGCGCATTCGGTCCGAACTCGTTAGGCTGACCGAAACCTTGTTTGAGGACGAGCGCAGCGGCTTCTTCATCGGCCATTGTCATCAGCCAGGCGTGTCCGGTCGATGTGCATGAAAGTCGTGCTGCCTGCCCCATGTCGGGATCGTAGCGGAAGCCGGTGCGCTGTCCGTCCGCCTTTGCCACCCAGATGATCGCTTCGCCGTCCACCAGCGACAGCCGCGCGAGTTCGCCCGTGTGCGCGGCGACGCGTTCGATGATTGGCTGAGCGATATCCGCGATGCCGGTCAGACTGAGAAACTCCAAGCCGTTCGAAGTCATGCGCATGGTCAGTATGTAGCGGCTGTGATCCGCCAGTTGGCGCACATATCCGCTCTCGACCAGTTCGGCGAGGACGCGATGGCAGGAACTCCGCGGCATCCCGAGCGCATCCGCGACTTCGACGAGCCCCGCGCCTTCGCCTTGTGACGCGAGAAAGTCGAGCAATCGCAGGCCGTTCTTGAGCGACATCGTTGGCTATCTCGGATTATGAAACGCAGTTCCGGTCCGGAACGGTCCGCTTTGACAGCGCAAACAATAGCATCTGTTCCTCGTGAGAAGCGGACGTCACACCACATAGGCTTTTAGGAGACACCTCATGTCAGTTACCGCTGACCCGAACATCGTTGCGGGCGAGCAATCCGCGCAGGCTCATCTTATGGCGCGTCGCGCGGTGGCGGGCGCGACCGTCGGCACGGCGCTCGAGTGGTTCGACTTCGCCTTGTACGGCGTCGTCGCTGCCACGATCTTTCCAAAGCTGTTCTTCCCCTCGCTCGATCCGACCGCCTCACTGCTGGCGTCGCTGGCGAGCTTCTGGGCAGGGCTGGCCGCGCGTCCGCTCGGCGCGGTGATCTGCGGCATGCTCGGCGATCGATGGGGCCGCCGCAACCTCATGCTCGTTACAGTCTCGGTGATGGGCGCGTCCTCGTTTCTGATGGGCCTGCTGCCCACTTATCAGCAAGTCGGCATCTTTGCGCCGATACTGCTCGTCTCGCTGCGCATCATTCAGGGTTTCGCACTCGGCGGTGAATCGACAGGTGCCCAACTGATGGCGGTCGAACACGCGTCGCCGGCGAAGCGCGGGCTGTATTCGGGCCTTCTTGGCGTCTGCTCGCCGCTCAGCCAGATCATGGCCAACTTCGCGCTGTTCGCATTGTCCGGCTTGCTTTCGGCCAACGACTTCGAATCGTTCGGATGGCGCATCCCCTTTCTCGCGAGCTTCGTGCTCGTGCTGCTCGGCATCTATATCCGAATGAAGGTGAGCGAGACGCCGGCGTTCGAGGCGCTGAAGAAGAACGGCGAAGGCGCGCGTGCTGCGAACCCGCTCGGCGTCGTGTTCAGGTTTCACTGGCGCACAGCGCTGCGCCTAACACTGTTTTTTTGCGGCCCTGCGGCGCTGTTTTACCTGATCGTAGTGTTCTCGCTCAGCTATCTGACGAAGAACCTTGGCGTGCCGAAACAGACCGGCTTCATGCTGCTGATGGTCGCCAATGTGTGCGCCATCGTCGGCGCGCTGGCGGGCGGCTACTTGAGCGACCGCATCGGGCGTAAAGGCGCGCTTCTGATCGGCTCGTTCTGCACGCTGGTCTGCTGCCTGATCTACTTCCCGATTCTCAATCAGCACTCGGTCGCAATGACGATGGCCGTCATGGGCGCGTTCCTCGGCTTCACGCAGTTTCAAAGCGGCATACAGCCGGTGTGGTTCGCGGAATCGTTTCCGACAGAAGCGCGCTACACGGGGTCGGCACTCTCGTACTCGGGAGCGAACCTGCTCACCGGCGGGCCGATGCCGATCGTCGCGGTGGCGCTGCTCAATGCCTTTCATGGTTCGCCGTGGGCGATCGTGGCTGTCTGCGGCTCACTGAATCTGCTTTCCTTTCTCATGATCGCAACGTCGCGGGAAACGAAAAACATCGCCCTCGAACGCAGCACCGCTCACTGAAACCATGACTCGCAAACTCTACATTCTCAACGGCTCCAATCTGAACATGCTGGGCGCACGCGAGCCGCACATCTACGGCCATACGACGCTCAAAGACATCGAACAGAATTGTCTCGCGCTGGCCGAAGATCTACAGTTCGACTGCGTGTTCCGTCAGACCAACAGCGAGAGTCAGTTGATCGACTGGATTCAGGAAGCGTTTCTGCAGGACGCCGCGCTGATCATCAACCCGGCCGGCTTTTCGTTCGGGCGGATTCCGGTGCTCGATGCAGTCAAGTTGATCCATCGGCCGGTGGTGGAAGTGCATATCACGAACATCCACCGGCGCTCCGAGGAGTACCGTCACTCGACGATTTCGGTGGCGGCGACCGCCGTGATTTGCGGAGCGGGTGCGAACGGCTACTTACTGGCGATCCGCGCAGTCGAGGATCTTTGGAGCCCCAAATCCGATGCATGAGGCGCATCACCGCGCGGTTGCGAGTTCCGGCATGAGCCGATTGATGACGCTGTGATTCAGCGCGGTCCGGAACTCGCCCGCGTCGCTGCAAGCTTCCCGTTCGTGTAATTCGATGTCGCGGTAATGTGCGGCCACGAGATGGTCTTCGACGTCGTTGAGTGAGGCGAAAGAAAGCACCGAATTGCCGTCTATCGCCTCACCTTCGGGATTTTCCTGCGTCGTCCCGATCGTATGCAGTTGCGCGTGGCGACGCACGTAGCTGTGGGTCACGGCTTTCCATAGCAGGGCATCGACGTGCACTTCCAACCACCAGTGTTGAAACGCTTCCCGCGTGTATTCGGGCCGGCGCACTGGATCATTCGCACTCGAAAAATATGGGAAAGGCGAGTCTTCGCGGGAAGAGACTTGAAGGCGACCACTGCTGAGTTGCGTGAGCACCATTGGAAAGAACTGGCGCGCCTGGACTTGGTGCCCGTCGGCCATTTAGCCTTCTACGATCGCGTGCTCGACATGAACTTCACGCCCGGCAACCTACCCGAGCGCGTGCGCGACTTCCACGGCGACAAGGACCCGGCGCCGTGGGGTTCGTTGATCGCCTGTCACCGCGCGTGCGTCGAACCAGCGCTGTGGACGTCGGTGGCGGTGGGCATTTTTTGTCTGGCGCTGGATCGGCGTGCTGGCGATTCCGCACTGCGTGCTGTTGATCCGTCTGCCGGGGGTGCACCTCGGCCTGCACATTCTGACCGACGTCATTGCGGGTCCCATCATCGGCGCTGCAATGGTCACGCTTTTAACGCGGGCTCCGTTGCGGACACCATTCGCGCCGCGCGTCGTTTGATTTACGGAGCATCGGCCTGCCGTCAGGCAGACGCTGGCCTTTCTGTTTTTCTGTCAACTGGCCACCATGTTCGATGAACCCAGAGTGCTCGCCGTGTCGCTCATGAGAGTGCTGTAACAACGCCTGAATTTATCCGACGGGCGGCGCGGCACGGCGCGCACCGCCCTCTTTCGCGCTGACTATGCAGCGTCGATCACTTGGCCGCGAAGACCGATACGCCACCGTTGACGAATCCGTTCGCCGCGCAATTCGGGCATCCCGCAGGCGACGTCGCCGACGAGTACGGCATGAAGATCATCCCCGTTGCCGGATCGATGGCAACGGAGTGCGCGTTGTTGCCTGCATTGAGCCGCGCCACGACACTGCGTTTTGCGGCATCGATGATGGTGAGCACCGGCGTACAGGGCGACGCCGTCGAACACGTACCGTTGGTCGACGCATTGCCCGACTGAGTCCAGCGGCTTGCCGCGTTGTAATAGCGGTTCGTCCCGGAATCGTATTCCAGTTGATCGCCGCCGCCCGCGTTGAGCGATGCGACGAGCGCGCCACTCGACCGGTTCATGATCTGCACGAGCAAGGGTGCGCCGGTTGTCGCCTCTCTGCATCCCACGGCGATATCCGTTCCCGGTCCAAGCGCGAGTCCCGTGGGATCGCAATTGCCTTCCGCGTACATGGCGACACCCGCGAGCGTCGTGTAGTTCTGCGTACCGCCGGTCGGAATCGCGCGGATGGCCGCACCCGGCAACTTGACCAGTTCGCCGTGCGGGTTGGCCGTGCTGCCGTCGACGTTCACGTAGAAGTTGTCGCCAGCCGGATCGTACCGGCACGCTTCGAGGCCCGCGGTCGGCTTTCCAGCGGCATCGGTAAAAGTCACTTTCGCGATGATGCGCTGCGTCGCCGTGTCGATGAAAGTGGCGAACGGGACCGGTTCTTCGGGGCTTGAAATCATGAAGACGCCGTGCGTCGCATCGAGACAGCCTTCGTCGGCGCGAACGCCGGTGCTGCTCACCGTGATCTTGCTCTGCACCGCGCCCGCCACAGGATCGACGACCTTCACGGAGTTCACGTCGCCGACATAGACGAGACTGCCGACCGCGACCGCGCCGTCCGGTCCGGCGGAAGCGTTCGGGCCTGGGCCCAACCCCGCGAAAGCAAGATCGCCGCTGCCCTGTATCGCCTTGACGAACGTCTTCGAAGCGATATCGATCTCATCGAGAGACGCATTATTGCGATCGGTAAAGACGTAGCGGCTGCCCGAAATGGCGCCGATATCGAACGAAAAATTTACGCCGGCCTTGATGTTCGGCACGGCGATATCCGACACGTAGCGCGGCGCGCTGTTGTTATCGTCGTGACCTCCACAGCCCGCGAGCGCCGTGGCGGCGACGGCCGCCAACGCTTGCTTCCACCTGTATGTTTGCATCGCTTATCCCCTTGGACAGTTGAATAGCCTGCATCCAGCGCGCGTCGCGAATCACGGACGCTTGCACAGGATACGGACGAGGCGGCGCGAAAGATTGCTATCGTTTTCACCGGCATGTGGATGGGCTTAAGTTAAGCAAGTCATAAGGCTGGAGAGTCGATACTGTCATTCTCGCCAGAACGAGGTCGTCTCGGGCGTCGCGAGAAAGACTGGTGGTGACCGGCCGAACAAGCCTTCCTCACATGCTCTTGCTGGATGGCCGACTGCCTCAGTTTTCGAGGGCACAACGAAGAAGCGCGGCAGCAGTTCGAGCGTGCTCGCCACGGCAAATGACTTCTGCCTGCTGTACAAACAGTACAACGCGCGGCGCCGCCAGCTCGCAGGTGATTTCCGGCAGGCGCTATTCGATGTCCGTGTGTGCACGTAACTGAACGGCAGGAGATGGCCGACAAGCGCACGCTCGCCGGCCGCGGCACTTAGACTTCCGTTTGACGAGCGGGCGAACAATTAAACGCTTCCATGGCAACCTCCTCTTCGACGAAGGGAGATCAATCCTGCGCTCAGTCGAGCGGTCCCTGTCCGCCCCGAAACGGACCCTCGCGTGTCGCTTGCACGATGGACCGCTTCGGGATGACAAGCGGACGTCACGATGAACGAATTCTTGACGTGCCCGACAGTTACCGGTCTTCGGGGCTTTGCAAGAACACATAGCTTCCTTCCACGGATAACACGAAGGTCGACACTCTTGCATTCGGATGTGCGGACAGCGAAACGACCGCGTTGCCGCCGTTGCGCTGTTGACTATGCGCTCGTCACTGCTTGGTCAGTTGCCAGTTATGGACCGGATGCGTAGCGCCGGCGGGCATCGCCCACGCGCCGCCCGAGTCGAAGTCATATCCGCTGAAGACGATTCGTTGGCTCATGTGCGCCGTGGTCAGGCCGTTGGCATTGCGACGGGCGTGCCCGTGTTCGCGAAAGCTCTGTTCGCTTGCTAAACCGTTTGCGCGCAGTCCGTGCGCCCACCGTCCTGGCGGTAATCGCCGCGCCGGTCGCGAACGACTCGCCGATGACGCACCCGAGGCGCCGCCGATGCTATGACGCCATGCCGCCCCGCTCGCCGTCCATGGCCTCCCGACCGAAGTCGTTTATAGTGGCCCACAGGCCATCGAGGCTTCGGAACGCGGGCGGGCCGACATCGTGCTACTGGATTCTGGATGTCGGACGTGTGGAGACTCCAGATTGCCGCCTGTCTGCGCTTACTGGTCCGCCATTCGGCGCTTTGGGCTCCCGGAAATCTGTAAGCCGCGAAGGCGGCCGGTTTCGACGCGCTTACCGTTCGAAGCCGACGGACGCCGCCAAGCTCGCCCCGCTACTGCCTTACCTCTGCCATGCCGATCCGACGCCGAGCGGCCCGCAAGCGTGACACATCGAATCCGAGTAGATGCAAACCGTGAAGGCCCGACAGATGAGACGACAGCACAGTCACTACGAGCACGTTGCAATGCAAGGAGCCGCCGATGAACGGGGCGGCGTCTGCCCCGCATAATGCGCGGCGTTGGCTTCCGAAGCGTCGTGTGGCGCAAGATGGCGGCGCTCTTCGCCGCCTCGTTGACGTTCGCCTGCGCGCGCGCCGACGATACGGCGCCGCCGCAGCAGCCCGAGCCCCGGCCCCAGCCGTCCATCGCGCTCTTCTACGGCGCGCCGGTGCCGGTCGGCCAGTTCGCTTCGTTCGATAACGTCGTGGTCGAGCCGGAGAGCGGCTTCGATCCCGCCGCGCACGCCCCGGCTTCGGGCGCTCCCCAATGGCTCGCCTACGTGAGCGTGGGCGAGGTGACGCCTTCGCGCGCCTATTTCAAGGAAATGCCGCCCGCGTGGCTCAAGGGCAGCAATGCGACGTGGGCGTCGCGCGTGATCGACCAGTCCGCGCCCGGATGGCCGCAGTTCTTCGTGGCGCACGTCATTGCGCCGTTGTGGGACAAGGGCTATCGCGGCTTCTTTCTCGACACGCTTGATTCTTACCAGTCGATCGCCACCACCGACGACCAGCGTGCGCGCCAGGAAGCGGGGCTCGTCGCGGTCATCCGCGCGTTGAAAGCGCGTTACCCCGACGCGCGGCTCATCTTCAATCGCGGCTTCGAGTTGATGCCCGAGGTGCACGATCTGGCGTATGCCGTCGCGTTCGAGTCGCTGTATCGCGGCTGGAATCAGGCGAAGAAACGCTACGTCGCCGTGCCCGAAGCGGACCGCGAATGGCTGCTCGCGCAAGCGAGGACGCTGCGCGAGCGATACGGCCTGCCGGTGCTCTCCATCGACTATTGCGCGCCCGCGGACCGCGCCTGCGCGAACGACGCGGTCCGCAAGATCAGCGCGCAAGGGATCATTCCGTATGTGACCGACGGTGCGTTGCAGACCGTCGGCACGGGTCCCGCGCGGGCGTCGGCAGCGAACGAGGCCCCGACCGCGCCGCTTGCCGCCGCGCTTTCTGCGCCGGATGCCGCGTCGCGCCGCGCCGCGCCGCGCACGATCCTCGTCGTGCAGGACGTGCAGCCTGGCGCGAGCCTCAACGTGACGCCCGGCGTGCGTTACGTCTCCATGCCGCTCAACTGGCTCGGCTACCGCGTCGAGTTCGCCGACATCGCGAAGCCACTTCCCGAAGGCGACTTGTCGGGCCGTTACGCGGGCATCGTCATGTGGCTGGACTCGCCGGTGCCGGATCGCGCGGCGTTTCGCGACTGGCTCGAAGCACAGGTCGAGCGCCATATGCCCATCGCGATGCTGACGACCTTCGGCATCGACGTCCAGGGCGATCTCGCGCAAAAGCTCGACCTCGTGCCCGTCGCGGGGCGGCCGGGCAATCGTTTGCGCGTCGAGTCGATGGACGCTTCGATGATGGGCTTCGAAATGCAACCGCAGCCCGATCCGCACGATACGACGAACGTGCGCGCCGGCCCGCACAGCCGTTCGCTGCTGCGGCTGGCCTCGGCGGATGCGGGCAACGACTTCGCCATCGACGCCGCCGCGATCACGCCGTGGGGCGGCTACGCGATGCGCCCGTTCGCCGTCTTCGACATGCCGATGGCCAACGAAGCGCGCTGGGTGCTGCAACCGATACGCTTCTTTCGCGCGGCGCTGCGCCTGCCGGACGACATGCCCGCGCCCGATCCCACGACGGAGAACGGCCGGCGTCTCCTGATGACGCATATCGACGGGGACGGCCTCGCCTCACGCGCCGAATTCAGCGTGAACGGCGGACCGATGAAAGTGTCCTCCTCCGCGCCGCCGGAGTATTCCGGCGATGCGCTCTACAACGTCATCCGCCAATTCGGTCTGCCGACGACCGTCTCCGTGATCGAGGGCGAAGTCTCGGACGAAGGACCGTATCCGAAGGATGCGCCGCGCCTGCGGGCCATCGCGCGGGAAATGTTCGCGCTGCCGAACGTCGAAATGGCGAGTCACACGTACACGCATCCGTTGCAGTGGATGCGCGTGACCGGGCTCGGCAAATCGAACGAAGACACCGATACGGTGGAAGGCGGCGGGCGCGCGAACCACAACGGCCTTTCCATCGACATACCGGGCTACCGGTACGACACGGACCGCGAAATCGGCGGCTCCATCGCCTACATCGACCGGCTCGCGCCCGCCGGCAAGCGCGTGAAAGTGCTGCTCTGGAGCGGCGACTGTCAGGTGCCCGCGAGCGTCATCGAAGCGGCGGACAAGGCCGGCGTCTACAACATGAACGGCGGCGATACACTCATTACTAAACGCTATCCGAGCTGGGCCGCGATCGCGCCGGTCGGCGTGGACAAGGACGGCTTCTTTCAGGTGTTCGCGCCGGACCAGAACGAGGAAGCGTACACCGCGCTCTGGCAGGGCCCGTACTACGGCTACGAACGCGTGCTGGAAACGTTCGACATGACGGAGCATCCCATCCGCTTCAAGCCGGTCGATGTCTACTACCACATGTTTTCCGGCACCAAGTACGCGTCGGTGAAGGCGCTCACGGACGTGTATCGCACGCTGTCGACGCAACCGCTCATGCCCGTGTACGTCTCCGAATACGCGCAGAAGGTGCTCGACTTCGAACGCATGGACATTTCGCGCGACGGCGACTTCTGGCGCATCCACGGCAGCGGCGCGCTGCGCACGGTGCGGCTGCCCGAGGGCCGCGTGCCCGATCTCGCAAGTGCGGAGGGCGTCGCGGGCTATCTGCCGGGACCGGGCGGCGTGTATGTCCATCTCAGCGGCGCGGATGCGCGCTTTCGCGTGGTCGATGCCGCGCACGCCGCGAAGCTGCCGTATCTCGCCGAAGCCAACGGCGTCGTCGATCACTTCGCGCGCACGCCGCGCGGCTTCTCGTTCGATCTCGCGTCGCACGTCGCGCCTCATTTCGCCGTCGGCGGTGAGCCGCGCGCGAATGCATGCATCGCGAAGGCGGATGGCCGCCGGCTCGCGCCCGGCATGGCCCAGGGGCGGCGCGTGTATTCGCCGTCCGGTTCCTTCAGCCACGCAACGAATGCCGTTCATGTCGATGTCGTCTGCGCAACCTGACCGCCAGCGGCTCTTTTCGCCGTTCGTCGTCGCGGCTTTCGGGCTGCTGGTCGCGCTCATGCTCGTGCTCGCGTTTCCTCGCGAGCGGCTCGAAGAACGGCTGCTCGCGGGCGGTCAGGTGGATACGCTGACCGTCGCGTATCTCGAAGCGTGGCTGCGCATCGAGCCGGACAACGCCGAGGTGCTGACCGAGCTGACGCAGGCGTATCTGAAAGCGCGGCGCATCGCGGATGCGCAAAGGATGCTCGCGCGGCTCTCCGTTTCGCCCGATCCGCAAGCGCAGACGAGCGCGTTGCAGGCGCGCATCGGTCTTGCCGAGACCGACGCTTACGCGCTGAAGCCGGGCGATCCGGCGCGAGCCGCGAGACTCGAGGAACTCGACGCGCTGCTCGCCGAAGCCCTCGAGAAGCCGTGGGACGCGGCGCAACTCGAAGCATTGGCGGCGAAGGCGCGTGCGCTGAACGACAGCGCGCTCGCTGGCCGGTACTACGAGCGACTCGCGCGAGCCGAGCCGGGGCAGGCGTCGCGCTGGCTCGCGCAGGGCGCGCAACTGAAGCTCGCCGCGGGCGATCATGCCGGCGCCGCCGATGCCTTCTTCGCGGCGCAGGCGCATGCCACGACACACGACGACGAGCGGCGCTTCTTCCTCTCCGCATTGCAGGCGTTGCAGTCGGCCAACCGCCCCGCCGACGCGCTCGCCGCCGCCGACGCGCATGTCGGCTCGCTCGCCCGCGACCGCGAAACGCTGCGCTATTTGACGCGCCTTGCGCTAGCGGCGGGCCGGCCCGATATCGCGGACCGCTACGCGCGCCGTTTGCTGGACATGTCGTCGCGCGAGCGGCGCGACGGCGCGCCGAGGCTCGCGGCGTGGCGGCAAGCGCGCGGCATCGCGTGTGTTCGGGCCTGCATGAACGGCCGCGCGCATCGGATGCATGCCGTCTTCGCCGCCCGCGACGGCTTCGCTATCCGGCGCATAGCGAATCAGGAAGCATCGGCGGCCATCGACGCGTCGGACTACGAACTCGGCTTCAAGGTGTTCCTCGCCAACGGCGATCTGGCGAGCGCCCAGCGCGTCGCGCAGCAAGCGGTGAACCGCGATCCGGCATCGGCCGAATGGCGCGAGCGGCTCGCGCAAGTCGCCGAATGGAACCACGCGCCCGATGTCGCGCTCGCCAACTATCTCGCGCTCGCCCGCACGCGCAACGACGAGCGCGACTGGAAGCAGGTCGAGCGTCTCGCGCCCGCGCTCGGCGACAACGACGCGATGCTCGCCGCCGCGATCCACGAATCGGACCGCGCACCGGGCGACCTGAAGCAGCTCGACCGCGTGGTGAGCGCGTACGAATCGCAGGCCGATCCCGACGCCGCGCTGCGTTTCCTTCAGGCCCGCGCGAACGGTCCGTACCGCAGGCCGGTGCTGGAGCGCTATGCGCAGCTCGCCGAACGCAAGGGCGACGACGATCTCGCCATCGAGACCTACGAGCGCCTGATGCACGAGTTCGGTCCCGCTCCCGCTTACGCGCTGAAGCTGGGCCTGATGTACTACACGCGCACGCGCTTCGACCGCTCCTTCGCCGTGCTGGATTCCGCGAAGAGCCGCGCGCCCGCATCCGACGCGGACTTCTGGCGTTTCTATGCGATGCTCGCAACCGTCGAACAGCAGGACCGCAAGGCGCGCGAAGGCTACGGCATGCTCGTGCGATCCGGCAACGCGTCTGCCGACGATCTCTCCGCGATGGTCTCCCTGTACGAGAATCAGCCCCTCGAAGCGGGCCGCATCGCGGAATTCGCGTATCGCAAGACGGGCAACGAGCGCCTGCTCGAACTCGCGGTCTACGACTATCTGCGGGCGCGCGCGACCGGGCGCATCCGAGCGTTGCTGGCCTCGCTCGATCCGGCATCGCTAGCCGCGGCCGAGCATTCGCCGCGCTTCTTGCTTGCCCGCGCGCAGTATCTGCAGCGCGCGGGCGACCCCGACGGCGCGCTCGCCGACACGCGGGCCGCCGTGGCGCTTTCGCCGGGCGACGACGAAGCGCGCGCCGCGCTGATCTGGGCGCTCGACGGACGCGGCAGCACTGCCGAACTGCGCGCCACGCTCGCCCGCTATGCCCGCGACGCCGAACGCGACAGCACGCTCTGGGGACCGTATGCGGCGGCGTATCTGCGCTTAGGCGATGCGCGCGGCGCGCTGCACATGATGCACAAGGAGGCCGCCTCGCGCCGCGACGATCCGCTGTGGGCGCTGGGCTTCGCGGACGCGCTGGAACTGAACGGCCGTATCGACGACGCATGGCGCGTGCGTAACGCCGTCTGGAAGAAACAGATGGCGCTGCGTTCCGCGGGCAAGCAACCCGGCGGTCTCGACGACGAGCAGCGCGAAGACCTGCGTGCACGCCTGGTCGGGCTCACGGACCAGTTCGCGGGCGGCGACGCGTCGCGCGCGGTGCTGATCGAACTGCTGCGTGGCGACCGGAGCGGCAGTGCGGCCGACGTTTCAGACGACGATGCGCACGGCAACGAACAAGCCCAGGCGCCCTTCGCCTCGACCGACGATGCGATGCGCCGCGCCGCGCATCGCGAAGAGAAACGGCAGCGCGTGTATTCGGCGGTGGCGCGCGAGGCCGCGCTCGGCTGGCTGCAATCGCACGACGCCTACGACGCCGAAAGTCTCTGGCTGCTGCGCCAGTACATCGACAGCGCGACGCGCCCCGCGTATGCCGAAGTGACCATTGCGCTCGCGGAACACGACCGGGCGACGCTCAACCGCCTGCTCGATACCGAAGCCGACTGGATTCCGCGCCAAAACCGCCTCGACGCCGAAGCCGCGACCGGTCGTTTCGGCGACGTGCAGACGCACGCCTACGAGCAGCAGTTCGCGCTGCCGGATGACGAAATCGTCAATCAGATTCTGCGCGAGCAATTGCTGCGCAATGCGCAGGCCATCGCGCCGCGTTTTCGCGTGATCGATCAGGGCGGGCTGTCGTACACGGAAGCGGGCATCGGCGCGGGCTTGCGGCTCTCGCCCACGCAGTCGCTCGCGCTCGATTACGCCGAACGCAATCAGCACGGCGATGCGTCGTTGCCGAACGTGCCGCAGCACGACCGCCAGCTGTCGCTCGCGTGGCGGCATCTCGGCCTCGACGATACCGAGCGCGTCGGCCTCGGCCGGCGCGACGCGCTCGACGACTTCACGACGTTTCGCCTCGACGGAACGCTTTTCGAGCAGCAGAACCTGAGCTTCAACTACGCGCTCGGCTTCAACCAGATGGCCACCGAGACGAGCCAGCTGATCGTCGGCGGCGTGAAGCATCTGGCGAGCGTCGGCGTCAACTATCGGCCGGACCCGCATGTGTTCGTCGGTGGCCGCGTGGAATACGCGCGCTTCTACGGACAGGACAAGTCGTTTCTCGGGACCGGCACCGTCGCGGACTTCAACGCGGGCTACAAGCTGCGCGTCGATTACCCGGACTACACCATTCGCGCGGTGCTCACGCACGGGCAATACAGCGCGTCGGGCAATCCCGGCGGCCAGCTCGCGCGCCTCTTGCCGGCCGGCACGCCGCTCGCCGCGCAGCAGTTCATGCCGCAGACGTTCACGCAGGAAGGCGTGCTGTTCTCTTTCGGCGACGACCTCGAAGAAGGCTACACACGCGCGTGGCGGCCGTTCCTCGCCGCCGGGCCGATCCACGATTCGAATCAGGGCTGGACGGCGCAGGTGCGCGTGGGACTCGCGGGCAGCGTCTTTGGCAACGATCAGGCGACCATGTATTACGAGCACGCCGGCGTCACGTCCGGGCGCACGCAGGCTTTCACGGAGTACGGCGTGCGCTATCGCTGGCTGTATTAGCGGCGCGGCCGCGTCACGGGCATCGAAAAACGAAGCAAGCGGAGCACACATGAAAACGACACGACAATTCGAACGATGCGCTGGATTGCTGGGCGGCCTGTGCATCGCGCTCACGCTGAACGCCTGCGCGGTGGTGGATCGCAGCGACAGCGCGACGGCGCTCGATAAAAACGCGAGCTGGACCGTGCTGCCGATCAGCAATCGCACCGAAACGCCGCAGGCGGGACTGCGCGCGTCGGCCATCGCGCAGAGCCTGCTCGCGTCGGGCGGCGCAGCACTCACGCGCTATCCGGACACCGGCGACGAGGAAACGCTCTTCGATACCGCGAAGCCCGACATCAACACGAAGGCGCTCGCGTGGGCGCGCTCGCAGAACGTGCGCTACGCGTTGACGGGCACGGTGACGGAATGGCGCTACAAGGTCGGCGTCGACGGCGAGCCCGCCGTGGGCCTGACCTTCGATGTCATCGATGTCGCAAGCGGCAAGGTCGTCTGGAGCGCGGCGGGCAGCCGCACCGGATGGAGCCGCGACGCGCTCTCGGGCGTCGCGCAGAAGCTCGAAAAAGAGCTGCTCGGCGCGCTGACGAAGTAAGTCATGAGAACCGTGGACCGCAAACCGCAGGCATCGAGCAAGCCCGTCGGCGTGGCCGGCGCCCGGCGGCAACGCGAGGCGCAAAGCGGCCAATCCGTCTCGCAGGACATGCCGTGGGCGCGCGTGTTCGCGCCTTCGGGCATCTCGGGCAGGCGGGCCGCGTTCATCGCGATGGAAGTCGCCGTCGCGACTATCGTCATGGCCGGCGTCTGCTGGTTCGTCGACCCGGCCGATCCGCTGTTCTTGCGCACGGGCTTCGGCTGGGTGTGGCTTCTTCCGGTCGTCTTCGCACTGCGCTACGGCACGCTCGCGGGCATGGCGAGCGCGCTTTTGCTGCTGCTCGCGTGGTATGTGTCGAACGCGGTCGGCCCGGCTCGGGCGCACGCCGCACACGCTGTTTTTCCCGGCGGCTTCTTCTTCGGCGGCTTCGTGCTGACGCTCCTGTGCGGGCAGTTCGGCGATATCTGGATCGGCCGTCAGCGGCAGGCGCGCATCGCGAACGACTATCTCGCCGAGCGTCTCTCCATTCTCACGAAGAACCAGTTCCTGCTGCGCCTGTCGCACGAACGGCTCGAACAGGACGTGCTCGCGCGCCCGGCCACGCTGCGCGATTCGCTCGCGCGCTTGCGTTCGCTCGCGCTCAACGACGAGGACGACGGCCCGCTCACCGGCGCCGCGCGCTTTTTGAAGACCGCGGCACAGGCGTGCCAGCTCGAAACCGCGAGCCTCTTCGCGTGGACCGGCAACACCGTGCAAACGACGCCCGTCGCGAGCGTCGGCGAGCCGTTCACGCTCGATACGGCCGATCCGCTCGTCACCGAGGCGCGCGAAACGCTTGCGCTGACGCATCCGGAATCGAGCGCCGCATCGGGCGCGGAGGCGAACACGCGTTATCGCGCGGTCGTGCCGCTCCTCGATGCGGGCGGCCGGCACGTCGCGCTGCTCGTCGTCGAGCGCATGCCGTTTCTCGCGATGACGCGCGACAACCTGCAGTTCCTGCTCGTGCTCAGCGGCTATTACGCGGACAGCGTGCGCCACGCGGAGATCAGCCGATCGGTATTGCAGGCGTTTCCGCGCTGTCCGTACGATTTCGCGCTGGACTACGCGCGTCTCGTGCGTCTGCTGCGCGATACCGGCGTGGAATCGTCGCTCGTCGCGCTCGTCTTCGATGCGAGCGAGTTCGGCGTCTCGCTGCATGAACACGTGCTGCGCCTGCGGCGCTCGCTGGATGCGCAATGGCCGATCGTCACGCCGACGCAGCGCGTCGTGCTCACGCTGATGCCGCTGTCCGGCGAAAGCGCTGTGGCGGGCTATCTGCTGCGCATCGAAGACAACCTGCGCGCGCAGTTCGGCGCGGATTTCGAATCGGCCGGTATCGCGACGCATTCGATGCGTCTGTCCGCCGATTCGCCGATCGACGCCCTGCGTCAGTTCCTGAGGCTCTGCCATGCCGACGACTGAGCGCCCCGCACATCGCGCGACCGCCTTCCTTGCATGGCTCGCGGCGCTCTTCGGCGTGGCCGTGCAGATCTACGTGTTCGCGCTCGCCTCGCACACCGGGCCGCCGACGCGCGTGCTGCTCGCCTGCCTCGCTGCCCAGGCGGTGGCGGCCACGCTCATCGCGTTCGCGGGCTGGCGTGCGCTGCCCGCGCGTTATCGTTCGACGGGCGCGTGGTGCTATCTGTGGCTCTTCGTTTTTGCGGTGCCGGTGGGCGGCGCACTGGCCTCGGTCGGCGCGATGGCGCTCGCGGCGGCGCTGCCGCGACGCGTGGCAGCGAAGGGCATCGCGTATATCGAGGAACCGGAGTTCGCGACGCATCTGATTCCGCACGTGTCGTACGGACGCGGCGCGCGCCTGAAAGCCGAGTTGCAGAACGCCGAAGCGGGCACGTCGCTGCGCATGACGGCGCTGCTCGCGATGCAATCGATGCCCGCGCATACCATCAGTCCGCTGTTGCGCGGCATGCTCGCCGATCCGCTCGACGATATTCGCCTGCTCGCCTACGGCATGCTCGACAGCCAGGAGAAGCGCCTCACGCAGCGCATCCTCGCCGCGCGTCCGCGCCTTGCCGAGCCGCTCACGCCGCGCGAGCGTTACCAGGCGAACAAGACGCTCGCCGAGCTTTACGGCGAACTGATCTACGCGCATCTCGTGCAAGGCGACGTCTATCGCAACGCGGCGGAACAAGCCGATGCCTACGCCGCCGCCGCGCTCGGCATCGAACCGTCGGACGCCGCGCTGTGGCGCATGCGCGGACGCCTCGCGCTCGACGGCGGCGATCTCGACGCCGCCGACGCGCTGCTCGAACGCGCCATTCAACACGGCTTCGCCCGCGACCGCATGCTGCCTTATCTCGCCGAAGCCGCTTATCTGCGCGGCGATTTCGCCCGCGTGAAGACGCTTCTCGGACAGATGAGCCCGTCTGCCGTCCTGCCCGTCATGAAACCCGTGCTCGATTACTGGCGCGGCTCGCTCGCTACGCTGCGCAAAGGCGTCTCATGAACGCGAACATCGCCGATATTGCCCAAACGTCATGGCCGGCGTTGACGACAACACTGCCGAAGGCATCGCGCGCCGACGTCGTCCTGCTCCTCGAAGGCACGTTCCCGTACGTAAGCGGCGGCGTGTCGAGCTGGGTCAATCAGATGATCCGCGCGTTCCCGGACCTGAGCTTCGCGCTGTGCTTTCTCGGCAGCCGTCCGCAAGACTATCCGAAGGCTTCGTACGCGCTGCCGGAGAACGTCGTGCATCAGGAAAATCACTTTCTCTACGACTTCGCCGCCAACCCCGAAGTGGCGAAGCGTCGCGGCGACCGCGCGGCCTTCGCGCAGTCGGCGCAACTGCACGAAGCCATGCGCAATCCCGCGATGCGCGCCGCCGCAGGCTCCATGCTGCGCGACATGCTGAAGGACCTCGCGCCCGATGGCCGTTTGTCGGAGAGCGAATTTCTCTACTCGCGCGAGGCGTGGAACTACGTGACGGAGCAGTATCGCGAACGCTGCACGGACCCTTCGTTCGTCGATTATTTCTGGACCGTGCGCGTGATGCACAAACCGCTCTGGCTGCTCGCGCGCATTGCCGAAGGCTTGCCGGATGGGGGCGTCTATCACACGGTGTCCACCGGCTATGCGGGATTTCTCGGCGCGCTTGCGCACTACCGCACGGGCCGGCCGCTGCTCGTGTCGGAACACGGCATCTATACGAAGGAACGCAAGATCGACTTGTTTCAGAGCCAGTGGATACGCGATAACCGCAGCATCTTCGAGCGCGACGTGTCGCAGGTCGGGTATTTTCGCGATCTGTGGGTGCGTTTCTTCGAGACGCTCGGGCGCGTGTGTTACGACGCGGCGGACGACATCGTCGCGCTGTACGAAGGCAACCGCCAGCGGCAAGTCGCCGACGGCGCGCCCTTGCAGAAGACCGCGAGCGTTCCGAACGGCGTCAACCTGCCGCGACTCGCGCCGCTACGCGAGAAACGCGCGCCCGGCGTGCCGAAGACGCTGTGCCTGATCGGGCGCGTGGTGCCGATCAAGGACATCAAGACCTTCATTCGCGCGATGCTGACCGTCGTGCGCAAGGAACCGCTCGCCGAGGCGTGGATCGCGGGACCGGAGGACGAGGACGTCGAATACGCGAAGGAATGCCGCAGCCTCGTCGAAAGTCTCGGGCTGGAGGGCAAGGTCCGATTCCTCGGCTTCCAGAAGATCGAGGAACTGCTGCCCAAATGCGGCGTGCTGGTGCTCAGTTCCATTTCGGAAGCGTTGCCGCTCGTCGTGCTCGAAGGCTTCGCGGCGGGCGTGCCTTCGGTGACGACGGATGTCGGATCGTGCCGTCAGTTGATCCACGGACTGCCCGGCGAAGACGCGGCGCTCGGTGCGGCGGGCCGCGTCGTGCAGATCGCCGATCCGCGCGCGCTCGCCGACGCCGCGCTCGATCTCCTCGACGAGGACAACTGGCGCGCGGCGCAGGCGGCGGGCATCGCGCGGGTGGAACGCTTCTATACGCAGGAGCGGATGGTGGGCGCGTATCGCGTGCTGTACGAGCGGCTCATCGGCGGCGCAACGCGCACGTAAATTCAGGGACACGCAAACGTCATGGCGGGAATCGGCTTCGAACTGCGCAAGATGCTCAGGCGCGACACGCTCGTCGGGTTGATGCAGGCGTACGCCTACGCGGGACTCATCAGCGCGGGACCGTGGATTCTGTCGATCATCGGCATGCTGCTGATCGGCATCCTGAGCCTGCCGTTCGTGCTGCCGACTGGACTCATCACGCAGTTTCAGGTGTCGGTGACGTACCTCATTTCGCTGTCGCTCGTGCTGACGGGGCCGCTGCAACTCGGCTTCACGCGCTTCACCTCCGACCGGCTCTTCGAGAAACGCGCCGACATGGTGCTGCCCAACTATCACGGCGCGGCGCTCGTTTCGACCGTCGCGGCGATGCTGCTCGGCGGCGTCGCGGTGATCTTCCTGTTTCCCGATCAGACGGCCGCATACCGGCTTCTGATGCTGGCGGGCTTCGTCGTGATGAGCAACATCTGGCTCGCCACCATCTTCCTGTCCGGCATGAAACAGTACATGTCCATTCTCTGGGTGTTTTTCATCGGCTATACGCTGACGGCGGGCGCCGCAATCACGCTGAACGTGTTCGGCTTGACGGGTCTGCTCGGCGGCTTCGTGTTCGGGCAGACGGTGCTGCTCGCGGGGTTGCTGACGCTGATCTATCGCGATTACACGAGCGACCGCTTCATCGCCTACGACTTCTTTTCGCGGCGCTACCGCTATCCGACCTTGATGGCGACGGGCTTTCTCTACAACCTCGGCATCTGGGCCGACAAGTTCATGTTCTGGTACGCGCCCGGCACGGGGCAGGCGGTCATCGGGCCGCTGCGAGCGTCGATCATCTACGACATTCCCGTGTTTCTCGCCTACCTCGCGATCATTCCCGGCATGGCCGTGTTTCTGATGCGCATCGAGACGGACTTCGTCGAGTACTACGACGCGTTTTATGCAGCGGTGCGCGAAGGCGCGTCGTTGCAGCATATCGAACGCATGCGCAACGCGATGGTCGAGGCGCTTCGCAACGGGCTCTATGAGATCGTCAAGGTGCAGGCGACGGCCGCCCTGCTCCTCTTTGCGGTCAGCGCGGTGCTGCTCGGCTGGCTGCGCATTTCGACGCTCTACTCGCCGCTGCTCTACGTCGATGTGATCGCCGCGAGCCTGCAAGTGCTCTTCATGGGCGTCATCAACGTGTTCTTCTATCTGGACAAGCGGCGCGTGGTGCTTGCGCTCGTCGCGTTGTTCGTGGTGTCGAATGTCGTGCTGACGGGAATGACGCTCATGGCGAATCCCGGATGGTACGGCTTCGGCTTCGCGGGATCGCTACTGTGCGTGGTGCTGGTGAGTCTCGTCTGGCTGGATCGGAAGCTCGATTCGCTCGAATACGAAACGTTCATGATCCAGTAAGCGGCGCACGTGCTAACGCAGGCGAGGCGCGCGTCGATCCGCCCCGCGCGGAACGCATTCACCACGAAATCGACGAACACGCGCGTTTGGATTGCCAGCAGTCAGACGGGCAGCAGGCGCATGAGGCTGCCTTGCTGAAGCTAGCGCGCGGCATGCGGCATGGGTATCAGCGCGATTTCCGGCCCTTGCATGGCGGCGGCGGCCACGGCTTCGGGATCGTCGAAGGTCATGCGGGCGTGGTGCCGGACGAGGCATTGCTCGCCCACGGTCAACCGCGCAGATTGCGCGCGAACATTTCAAGGCAGTTCTGCACGAGCGTCGTGTCGGCTGCCTGAATATCTTTGACCATCTGGTCTTCGATCGTACGAACGACGTCCATGCCCAGCCGCAGCACGCGACGCCCTTCCTCTGTCAGCCGCAGAACGACGATGCGCCCGTGATTGGGGTCCGGCTCGCGCGTGATCCAGTTCCTCGCGGTCATTGCGCTCATCACTTCGTTGGCCGACTGCGGCGTGATAAAGGATCGTTCCGCAAGCTGCGCGTTCGACGCTTCGCCGCGCGCGTCGAGCACCGAAAGGGCGGTGAATTGGGCAAGCGTAAGCCCCACAGGTGCGAGTGCCTCTGTCATCTTTCGGCGCAAGATGCGATCGAGGCTTCCAACCAGGTAGGTCAGGCGTGGCCTCGCGTGTGCCTTGCGCGGACGTGACGCGACATGCGCGGACTTCGTCGTCGACGGGGCTTTTCTTGCTGGCGCTTTGGTCGGCATCGCAACGCTAAAGTGAGCTTGGGAAGTTGCCCATGTTACCGTGTCGGCGCGCCCGGCCGGGTCAATGTCAACTTTCAATCGCGCATTCCCCTCGCGAGAATCACTTGCGAATCAGGTCCGCTCGAATCGTACAAAGCGTCGACAATCGCCGCGCGGTGTGTCAACACCGCCGATTGATTGATCGAACCTTTATCGGTGATTTCGCCGCGGTCGAGTGAAGGCGGCATCTCCAGCAAGCGCATGCGCGCGATGGTGTTTGCACTGCCCGTCGCCTGCTTGTTCAGTCGTGCAAGCAGTGTCACGAAGAACTCGCGTACCGGAGGAGCTTCGGCGATTTCGCGCGCGCTCGCATCGGGCGACAAACCTGCGAACTTTCGTATCTCGTCGAATCTTGGAAAGACCAATGCGCCTACGTCGTCACGGTTAATTCCCGTAATGACGACGTCCTGAACATACGGCGCACCCTCGGAGATGATACGGGCGCGCATGGGCCCGACGCTGACGAACGTCCCGGAACTGAGCTTGAAATCCTCGGCGATGCGGCCATCGAACATAAGGCCTAGCTCCGGTCGTTCTGCATCGACGAACTTGAGCGCGTCGCCGCTGCGGTAGTAGCCTTCTTCGTCGAAACTCTGCGCTCTCTGATTGCTGTTCATGCGCCAGTATCCGGCCATGATATGCGGGCCGCGGAACCGCGCTTCCAGTTTGCCGTCCACCGGAACCAGCTTCACTTCACAGCCGGGAGCCGGAACACCGACGTATCCTGCCCGCATGACCGAGCCCGTCGTGAACAGGCACGACGGCGACGTCTCCGTCATACCGAGTCCTGCCATGATCCGTATGCGTTCGCCGCAGTAACGGGCGGTCACCTGTTCGAGCCGGTTCCACGCTGCCTGCGACAGCCCTGCGCCCGCGAAGAAATACACCTTGACGCGAGAGAAGAAGGTCTCGCGCAGTTGCGCATCGGTTTCGAGCGCAGCCGTCAATTCTTCCCATCCCTTCGGCACGTTGAAGAAAATCGTCGGCGCAATCTCGCGCAGGTTTCGTACTGTTTCTTCGAATTTTCCCGGAACGGGTCTGCCGTCATCGATATAAAGCGTTCCGCCGTTGTACAGCGCGATACCGACGTTATGACTGCCCCCGAACGTGTGATTCCAGGGCAACCAGTCGACCAGAACCGGTGGTGCATCGGCGAAAGCGGGGAAGGTCTCGAGCAGCATCTGCTGATTGCTGCAAAGCATGCGATGTGTCGTCGGCACAGCCTTTGGCAGCTTCGTCGACCCCGATGTGAACAGGAACTTCGCGATGGTGTCTGGTCCGACCGCGCGCTGCGCATCGTCGACGCTCGTGGGCGGCGTTGCGATTAAATCGGCGAATGATGACGATGCCCGCGTGCACGACCCCGATGCGCACACGACTTCCACGTCTTCCGGCACGACGGCATCGATCGCGACCGCGAAAGCATCACCGTCAGTCGCAAAGACGAGGCCGGGTTTCAGAAGTTCCAGCGTATGTCTCAGCTTGCCATAGTCGCTCGACACCAGCGAGTATGCCGGCGAGATCGGCGCATATGGCACGCCGGCCCACATCGCACCGAGCGCGACCTGCAGATGTTCGAGATCATTGCCCGAGAGAATTGCGACAGGCCGCTCGACCGACAGCTTGCGATCGATCAATGCCTGCCCGATGGCCCGCGCCCGGTCCAGCATCTGCGCGTAGCTAATGCCACGCCATGCACCGTTGGCATCCCGACGTGCGACGAGCCAGCGCTCTGGATGAACTTTCGCGCCGCTCACGAGCTTGTCCGTGAATCGATCGGGATAAGATCCGAGCGGCTCTTGTGCGCTCATATACCAGATGTCGCCGTTCGAGCGAACGTTGATGCCGGGGCGCCCGATGCGCACCTCGCGATGCGGCAAGTCCGCCAAGTCCCGCGCGTCTTCGCGATTCTCTCGAGTTGGCTCGAAATTCATTGTTTGTCTCCGCTGAATGTCCCGGCATCGTCCCGCGCGTTGCATGACGCGCGGATACGCTATTCGCCTTCTCGGCGCTTGGCCTTGGGTTGATTATTCCCACGCGCCGAATCAGATCGGATAGTGCCGCTCGCCCGTCTGAACCGTGATCCAGCGCAGATCGGTGAATTCCGCGATCGATGCCTTGCTGCCAAAGCGGCCATAGCCGCTTCCTTTCACGCCGCCAAAAGGCATCTGCGCTTCGTCATGCACCGTCGGGCCATTGATATGGCAGATGCCGGATTCGACGCGTTTAGCGACATTCAACGCGCGCGCGATGTCGCGGCTGAACACGGCTGCCGACAGGCCGAACTCGCTGTCGTTCGCGACGGCCACGGCTTCGTCGTCGCTGCCGACGCGCTGCACGGTGACGACCGGCCCAAACGATTCCTCGGCGTACAGCTTCATCTCGCGCGTTACGTTATCGACGATGGTCGGCTGCATGATCGCGCCGTCGATTGCGCCGCCCGCCCGGATATTTGCGCCGTGGCTGCGCGCGTCCTCGACGAGCGCCGCAATACGCTGTGCGGCTTTCCCATCGACGAGCGCCCCGAGCTTCGCTTCGGCGGCGGTCGGCGCCATGGCGACGAGCGTGCGCGCCTTGGCTGTGAGCTGCTCGATCAACTCATCGGCGATGCTTCGATGCGCGATGATGCGCTCCGTCGACATGCAGATCTGGCCTTGATTGAAGAAGGCGCCGAAGGCGATCGCCTCGACCGCAGCATCGAGATTCGCGTCGTCGAGCACGAGCGCCGGCGCCTTGCCGCCGAGCTCCAGCAGCGCGGGTTTCAGGTGTTTCGCCGCATGCATGGCGATGATGCGCCCGACATGGGTTGATCCCGTGAAGTTCACACGGCGCACCGCGCGATGAGCGATCAGCCGCTCAACGATGGCCGCCGCGTCCTCGGGCGCATTCGTCACGACGTTGACAACGCCGTCCCCGAGACCCGCCTCGTGAAGCACCGTCCCGATCATGCGATGCACCGCCGGACACACTTCCGATGCTTTGAGCACGACGGTGTTGCCGCATGCGAGCGGCATCGCGATGGCACGCGTACCGAGAATCACCGGCGCGTTCCACGGCGCAATGCCGAGCACCACGCCGCATGGCTGGCGCACCGCGAGTGCGAGATTGCCGGGCATGTCGGCGGGGATCACACTGCCGTCGATTTGCGTGGTCATCGCCGCCGCTTCACGCAGCATGTTCGCGGCGAGATGGACGTTGAAGCCGTACCAGTTAGCCATCGCGCCCGTCTCGGGGATTCCTGCCGCGATGAAATCGCCGGTGCGCGCATCCATGATGTCCGCAGCCTTGAGCAAGCGCGCGCGACGCTCGGAGGGCGTCAGCGCCGACCAAGCCGGAAATGCGCGAGCGGCGGCTTCGACGGCGGCATCGGCGTCTTCGAGCGTTGCTGCCGGCGCGCGTGAGGCCACGACACCCGCGACAGGATCGAGGCGGTCAAATGTCGCCCCATTCGATGCGGCGCGACTCTGCCCGCCGATCAACATGCTCACTTCGTTCACGGTGCTGTCTCCTGGAATGCGCTTACTGTTCCGTGCGCTTATATGACTGCAGTCCCGGCTTGATCGACTTGTCGTCGAGGAACTGCTTCAGGCCCTCTGCACGGCCCTGCTCCGGGTCACGCAGCAGCGCCTGATCGAGCTTGGCGTACAGGTAATCCTCATTTTGGTCCCACGTCAGTTCACGTGAGCGCTTGAAGCCGTGCTTGGCTGCGCGCAGAACGACCGGATTCTTTTCCAGCAGCTTCTGAGCGAGCTTCACGACTTCCTCACGCAGTTGTGCACGCGGCACGCTCTTGTTGACGAGGCCCATCGCTGCGGCTTCCTGACCCGTGAAGGTGTCGCCCGTCATGATGTAATGCAGTGCCTGACGATGACCGACCGTATCGGCCATTGCCTTGCTCACGAGATTTCCCGGCGGAATGCCCCAGTTGATTTCAGACAGGCCAAAGACCGCTTCGTCCGCCGCCATGGCGAGATCGCACGCAACGAGGGGCGAGAAGCCGCCACCGAAACACCATCCGTTCACCATTGCGATGGTCGGCTTCGCGTACATGCGTAAGAGCTTCCATTGCCACTGGCAGGCATCGCGGCGAATTTTCTCCTGAAGAATCTCCGGACCTGCATCGACTTCGCGGAAATACTCTTTCAAATCCATGCCGGCGGTCCAGGCGTCGCCTGCACCGGTCAGCACCAGCACGCGCGCATCCGCATCCAATTCAAGCGTCTCGAGGACCTGAATCATCTCGCTGTTGAGCGTGGGACTCATTGCATTGCGCTTTTCCGGACGATTGAACATCACCCAGGCGATGCCCGACTCCACTTTCACGTCAACGGTTTTCCAGCGACCTTCATAGCTTGCCATGCCTTTTCTCCAGCGCCTCGCGACGCAAAGTGTGAGTGTGTCCCCTGATCGCAGCGGCTGCCGAATGCACCGTTGTTTGTATCAGGTAGCCTGACACCAATTCTAGTATCAAGCAGCCTGATGAAACAAGCGGCGCACACTCGGTAAAAACCCTCGGCTGGCATGCGATGCGATCAGTGCTGGCCCTCGCGCCGCACGTAGGGTATTCACCGAACTCATTTGACTTGCCCGAATCAGGCGACCTGATATGAAATATGCCCATCCAGCCGAACGGACGACACAGGTCCCTTTTTTTAGCGCTCGATATCAGGAAGCCTGATTAACAGTGGAAAGTCACCGATTAAACAACCGACATGAAAACCACCAGAACAGTATTGCCGGGAGACGGCATGAACACACGGTCCGTTGCGAGCACCGGCGCGCTCGCCACCTTGGGTCTTTGTTTTGCCATCGCGTTGCTGGAAGGACTCGACTTGCAGTCGGTCGGCGTAGCCGCGCCGCGCATGGCGCGCGAGTTCGGCCTGTCCGTCGCACAGATGGGCCTTGCGTTCAGCGCCGGAACTTTCGGCCTTCTTCCCGGCGCAATGTTTGGCGGCCGGTTGGCAGACCGGATCGGCCGCAAGCGAGTATTGATTCTTTCCGCGGCCATCTTCGGCCTGTTGTCAATCGCGACCGCGCTCGTCACGAGCTTCAACGCGCTGGTCGCCGTTCGGGTACTCACTGGAATCGGGCTCGGCGGTGCATTGCCGAACCTTATCGCGTTGTCTTCGGAAGCAGTGTCGCCCAGGGCGCGTCATACGGCGGTGAGCGTGATGTATTGCGGCATTCCGTTCGGCGGCGTGATCGCTTCGGTCATCGGCATTGTCAGCGCGGGCGATATCGAGTGGCGGCACATTTTCTATGTCGGCGGTGCCGGACCGCTGGTGCTCGTGCCGCTGCTCTTCGTGTTCCTGCCTGAGTCGAAAGCCTTCAGCCACGCCACGCATGGCGCGACTGGCAGGCCCGAGCCCGTCATGCAGGTGCTGTTCGGTGAGAATCGCGCCCTTTCGACGGCGCAAATCTGGATCAGTTAAAGGCCAGTTCAAAAAGCGCGCTCCGTTCGGCTGAAGATGTTCCAGCAGACGAGTGCGCAGGCTAGCTTTAAGAAAGCTTCGTGAATGTCAGCGCGGCGTTCGAAGCGAGTGCGGAGGCGACGGAAACCATGGAGCCAAGAATGAGTCCGTTCGACGACCCAACGGAATTTGCCGAGGCCGCTGCCGTGTTCCGTGCGACGCCTGGCGATAACCGGTTGGATGCCGCGCTCGCGAAGCCGGCGGCGATGCGAGTCAGAATCGTAACCACGGTCGGCGTAGATGACCTTGGGCTTGCGAAGCGGTCGGCCGCGAGTGCCACGAATCGGCGGGATGGCGTCGACCAGCGGAAGCAGTTGGGTGACATCGTTGCGGTTTGCACCGGTCAGAATCGCGCTGACTGGAACGCCGTTGGCGTCTACGAGGACGTGGTGCTTGGAGCCTGGTCGCGCACGATCGGTGGGGTTTGGCCCAGTTTTTGGCCCGCCCCAACGGCTCGCACGGACGATGAATCGACAGCCGCATGTGAGAAGTCGAGCTGGCCCGACTCGCGCAGCTTGTCGAGCAGCAGCCCATGCAATCTGTCCCACACCCCGGCCTGCTGCCAGTCGTGCAACCGACGCCAGCAGGTCGCGCCAGAGCCGAAGCCTAGCCGCGTCGGTAGATGGTTCCAACGGATACCTGTCTTCAGAACGAGCAGGATGCCATTCAATGCTGCACGGTCCGAGACCGGTAGGCGCCCGGGGTAACGCTTGCGTCGCGGTCTGGGCGCTGGAAGTAGTGGTTCGATCAGTGCCCACAGTTCGTCATCGATGATAGGTGCCGGCATTCCTTGATCCGTTGTTCAGGCATCCAAGGTTAACCGTTTCGAAGAAAAGTAAACAGCCCTTCCGAGCTCTTTTTGAACTGGCCTTTTACTTCTGCACGCTGATCGTCCTCTACTTTCTGCTCAACTGGCTGCCTTCCCTCATGGCCGCGCGCGGTCTTGGGCGCGCCCAAGTGGGCATCGTGCAAATCTTCTTCAACGTCGGCGGCGGTCTCGGCGCGCTCTGCATCGGCATGCTGATGGACCGTTTGCGCGGCGGCATCGTCGTGTCGGGCATGTATATCGGCATCATCGCGTCCCTCGCTGCGCTCTCCATCGCGCCAGGCTTTGCGGCACTCACCGTGTCCGCGTTTTTCGCGGGAATGTTCGTGATCGGCGGGCAGTCGGTCCTGTATGCACTTTCCGCCGCCTTCTATCCGACCTCGATGCGTGGCACCGGCGTCGGCGCTGCCGTCGCGGTAGGACGCGTGGGCTCCGTCGTCGGCCCGCTCGCCGCTGGGCAGTTGCTTGCGATGGGACGCAGCGCATCCGTCGTCATCGGCGCGAGCATTCCGGTCACCCTGATTGCGGCAGCCGCGGCGCTGATGCTGATCCGCCGCCCGCGCGTGACCGACTAAATTCGCACAACAACACATGGATACAACACACTGGTTTGGAGAGGAAATGCGAGCGAATCAACATAAGAAGACCATCGTTCTCGGCGGCGTCCTGCTCGCGTTTGCGGCAAGTGCTGCAGCGCAGTCCAGCGTCACGCTCTACGGGATCGTCGATACGGGCATCGAATACGTGTCGCACGCAAATGCGGCGGGCGACGCGGTGTTCCGCATGCCCGCTGTTACTGGCGAGTTTCCGTCACGGTGGGGGCTGCGTGGCGTGGAAGATCTCGGCGGTGGATATAGCGCCGTGTTCACACTGGAGAACGGCTCCAATATCCGCGATGGCAGCCTCGGCCAGGGTGGACGGTTGTTTGGCCGGCAGGCGTTCGTTGGCGTCAAGAGCCCTTACGGCACGGTGGCTTTCGGACGGCAGTACACCATGACGTATCTCGCGTTGATGAATGCGGACGTCATCGGGCCGGACATCTACGGGATGGGATCGCTGGACGCGTACGTACCGAACGCCCGCGCTGACAATAGCGTGACGTACATGGACACGTATCGCGGCGTGACGCTCGGCGCCGGATACTCGTTCGGCCGCGATGCCGCAGGCAACAACTCGCCGGGACAAGGTTCTTGTATGGGCTCGGTGCCAGGTCACGGAACGGAGTGCCGCGACTGGTCCGTGATGCTCAAGTATGAAGCGCAGTACTTCGGCGCGGCAGCGTCATATGAAGAGCAACGCGGCGGAGCCACGGCCGCCGCCAACTTCTTCGATGGCGTCGCGCCGACTCCTCTCACCAATCCTGCCGACAAGGATGCGCGCACGCATGTGAGCGCTTATGCGCAATACGCAGGCGCGAAGATCGGATTGGGCTGGCTCGGACGTCGCGTTGTCACCGATTCTCCCGCTCTACCGAATGCGCGTTCCAATCTGTTCTTCGTGGGCGCGTCTTATTTCGTGACGCCCTCGTTCATCGTCGATGGCGAGGTCTATCGCATCGTGAATAGCGACCATGACACGCGTGCAACGATGGGCACACTGCGTACGACCTATCAGTTGTCCAAGCGCACCGCGGTCTATGCACAGGCTTCGTACCTCGCCAACAGCGCGAAAGCGCGCTTCTCGGTGAGCGGCGGCGGTGGCGGCACGACGCCCGCGGCCGGCGTCGGACAGACAGGCGCAATGATCGGCGTACGGCATTCTTTCTAAAGGAGACGTCCCATGAAAAAGACGATAATCGCAGCACTCGTATCGACCATGATGGCGGCATGCGGCGGCGGCTCGGACGACCACGACTCGTCACTGCCGCAATTGAGTGCCGCGAGCCCCGCCGGTCTTGCCGGAACTTGCGACGCGCTGGCAGCGAAGCTCACCTTCGCCAATACGACTTATACGTCAGTCAAGGACGTACCGGCGGGCACGCTGACCATCGCGGGCAAGGCCGTGCCCGAACACTGTGTAATCGAAGGCACGATGAATCAGCGCGTCAGTTCCGTCGACGGAAAGACGTACGCGATAGGCTTTGAGATGCGATTGCCGCTCGCATGGAACGGACGCTTCTTCTATCAGGCAAACGGTGGCCTCGACGGCAGTGTCGTACCGGCGACCGGCGTCATCAGTGGCGGCGGTCCGCTCAATAATGCGCTCAGCATGGGCTTCGCGGTCATTAGCTCGGACGCTGGGCATTCATCGTCGCAGAATCCGCTTTTCGGACTCGATCCTCAGGCACGGCTCGATTACGGCTATCAGGCGGTAGCCAAGCTGACGCCAATGGCCAAGCAAGTCATCAAGACGGCTTACGGAAAAGGCCCCGATCGCAGCTACTTCGAGGGATGCTCGAACGGCGGGCGCCACGCGATGGTCGCGGCAGCGCGCTACGCCGCCGATTACGACGGCATCATTGCTGGCGATCCAGGTGTTCATCTGCCAAAGGCGGCGATCGGCGAGATGTGGAGCGCGCAGCAATTCGCCAAGGTGGCGACGGCGACCACGGCAAGCGGACTGCCCGACATCACGACAGGGTTGACGGCGGCAGAGCGGCAAATGATTGCGTCGCACATCATTGCTAAATGCGATGCGCTCGACGGAGCGACCGATGGCATGGTGCACGATATCAAGGCCTGCCAAGCCAATTTCGATCTCGCCCGAGACGTCCCGACGTGCTCCACTAACGCGCGCGATGGGTCTTGTCTCACCAGCGCGCAAAAGGACGCGCTCGGCAATGTGTTTTCCGGCGCGCACAACAGCGCCGGCACCGCGCTCTATGCAAGCTTTCCGTACGATGCCGGTATCAGCGGTTCGGGTTGGGCGCAGTGGAAGCAAAACAATTCGGTCACGCTCGACCCCGGCGCCGCAGCCTTCACCTTTACAACACCGCCGCAAAGTGCATCCGTACTCAGTCAGTTATCGGCTTACGCACTCAACTTCAACATGGATACCGATGCGCCCAAGATCTTTGCGACGAGCGGTGTCTATAGCGAGTCGTCGTGGTCGTTCATGACGCCGCCTGACGAAACAAATCTGTCGGTACTTAAGAACCGGGGCGCCAAGCTAATCGTTTATCACGGTACGAGCGATCCGGTTTTCTCGTCGAACGACACGACAGATTGGTATCAGCGACTGATGACGGTGAACGGCGGCGATGCGAGCAATTTTGCGCGCCTCTACACGGTTGCGGGTATGAACCACTGCTCGGGCGGTCCTACCGCAGATCAATTCGACATGCTGACGCCGATGATTGCCTGGGTTGAACAAGGCAAGGCGCCCGATAGCGTCGTCGCGACCGCTCGCGATGCAAGCAACGCCATACCGAATCCGGAAGTGCCGGCTGACTGGGGCGCGAATCGCACGCGGCCGTTGTGCACCTATCCCAAGGTCGCGCGCTACAAGGGTGGCGATATGAACGCGGCATCGAGCTTCGCCTGTAGTTGACGAGTTGGTTAGCGGGACTGTTTCTACCCTGTTCTTATTGCTCCAAAAGCTTGAACGGCGAGTGGCGTCTGGTTGTAAGTTGCTCGCCGGTTCTGACTGACCCCGCCAAGAGTCGAGCTGCGACGAGGGTGGCGCATCTGGGGCCTTTTGCGGGGCGTGCATACGCCCTGGCGCGTACGCGGTGCTGATACCGATCTGCTCTGGACTTTTCGACGTTGGCCGCAGCCAGGTTCGCCTGCTGAAGCGCACGCGAAGGTGCCGTTCGGCGATCAGATCGTGCAATACTAGTGCGCAGGGCGAACTCAATCCGGCCCATGACGACGCGCACCTTGGGCATCAATTCCGCTTCGGGCATATCGCGTACTGCTGCCGGACAGTTGGGCCCACGCGACTTTGGTCAACTGCATCGAGTGATGGCCGTTCATCGCATCCTTCGGATCGGCCTGTTTTTGAATCGCAATGAGGAAACTAAATGGCAGCGACTTTTAACGAAGAAGAAGTGCGCGAGTGCGCCTACCGTCTTTGGGAAGCGGACGGACGCCGCGAAGGCCGCGACGACCACTACTGGTACCTCGCCATTCAGCTCCTTGAAGAACAGGCTCGGCTTTCTGAAGGAATGTCCGAATCAATCGGGGCTTCGCCTTCCGTGCGAGAACGGAAAGTTGCCACGTCCAAGCAAGCCGCCCCCAAAAAATTATCAGGGTTGACAGACGCACAAGCCGACGCCGATCGCCGCGTGCAGGCAACGCCTACTGCCGATGCAAAGAAAGCGGAAAAGGTTCAACGCCGAGCGGTTGGATCGACAGTGGGCCGCGTCGCTGCAGGAAAGAAAAAAGCCGCGGCGTGAAAAGCAACGTCTCATCCCAAAGTCGAGAGCGAACAGAATGAAATCGTCGACACTCGTCTGTCGCCGCGATACATCAATAAGCGCATCGAGGCCGCGCCCGCCGGATTCTTTTCAGCGATAATCGCCGGGGCTGGCTTGCTGTAAGGCACGGGCCGCGCCGCGCACGGGGCCTGTAGCGAAGCGGGCATCCGCATGTCGACGAACGTTCGGCAACGTGATAGCCCACGTCGGTGCGCGAGCGGCCGATTCGCCCACGCCCGGAATCACGCGAGACGTTCCGGCTCGCGCCGCCCGCATCGGGCACGAGCCGCATGAGAGGACCGTTCATGCAACGATTCGAGTTCTTCCATCTCTTCGACGACGGTCCCGACGCGCTTCGCGGCAAGGTCGCCGGTCTTTTTTTCTTGTTGATCGCAACCAATCTCGGTGTCTGGATGTGGACGCTGACCGCGCTGCACGGCGAACCAGGCCTGCTGAGCGCCGCGCTGCTCGCCTACACTTTCGGCCTGCGTCACGCGGTCGATGCCGACTACATCGCCGCCATCGACAACACTACGCGCAAGCTAATGCAGAGCGGCAAGCGCCGATACGACGCGATTCCCGTCAATCGCGGCTGACGGCACCGGGCCATGCGACGCCGAATCGTCCGGTTCACGGGCAGCCTCCTCGGATTGTTCGCAATCCTGCTGGCCACGCTCGCGCCGGTCGTTTCGCAGTCGCTCGCTGGCCTGCACGCGCGCGACGGCGAAGACGCGGTGCATTGCGAGATGGAGTCGATGCCTTCGATGTCGATGCCTTCGATGCACGGCGAGCCGCACGACGCCTCGCATCCGCCGACGTCCAGCGGCGACGCCTGCGCCTATTGCAGTCTTTTCGCGCATACGCCGGCGGTCGTCGCGCCGCAAATTTTCTTCTTCATGGTCGTTCAGGCCGTGTTGCACCGGAGCGCATCGCGCTTCGAGAGCGTGCGGGTCGTCGCGCCGCCCAGCCCCGGACAGCCGCGGGCGCCGCCTTTCCTGCTTTCCTGACTCGTCTCGATCGCGCCGCCATGCCACGCAGGCACAGGCGTACGCTCGCGCGTGCTCCACGCGCTCGCCCGACTTCAAGAAGACAGGACGAACGATGAACACTCAATCCACACGACGCGCGACTGCGCGCGCCGCTTGCTCACTCATTGCGGCCGCGCTCGGCGTCATCGCGATGCTTCCGCATTCCGCCCGCGCACACGCAATCGCCGGCGACCGCGTCTTTCCCGCGACGATGGCCGTCGACGATCCCGGCGTCAGCGACGAAGCGAACCTCGTCTTTGGGCATATCCGCGCGCCCGGCGACAATGGCGATCAAAGCATCAATACCTTCGACTTCGAATACAACAAGCTCATCACGTCGCGCCTCGCGGTTTCGATCGGCGGTACCTACGTGATGCAGAACAATCCCACCGCGCACGGTTTCGACAACTTCGACGTCGGGCTGAAGTACCTTCTCTACGTCAACGAAGCTCACGAGTTCATGACGTCCGTCGGTGTCGACGCCGAATTGGGCGGCACGGGCAGCCATGCCATTGGCGACAGCTTTTCGACGATTTCGCCGACAGTCTTCGTCGGCAAGGGCATGGGCGATCTGCCCGATACGCTCGCATATCTGCGGCCGATCGCGATCACCGGCGAAGCGGGACCTGCCCTCACCACGGGCGCGGGACAACCGAACGCGTTCAACTATGGCTTCACGATTCAGTACAGCCTGCCTTACCTGGAGCAGCATGTGCACTCACTCGGCCTGCCGCAGCCGTTGTCCAATCTGATTCCGATTGTCGAGATCCCGCTTTCGCGCAGCCAGGGACAGACGACCGGAACGGTGAACCCCGGCTTCATCTGGATCAATCGCTACGGCCAGTTCGGCATCGAAGCGCAGATTCCGATCAACCGCGCGAGCGGCTCGCGCGTCGGCGTGCTGGTTCAGGCGCATCTTTTCCTCGACGACATCGCACCGAAATCCATCGGCAAGCCGCTTTTCCGGACAAGCGGAGGTCCGCATGACTGAACGAATCCATTCTCGCGGCTTGAAGAATGCCGCTTTCGCCCTTCTCCTCGCGCTTGGCTGGTCGGGCGCGGCTTACGCGCACGTTTTCCCGCGCACGCAGGTTCCGCCCGCCGGCGCAACCGTAAGTTCGCCGGCTCAGGTGCGGATCGTCTTCGATGGTCCGCTTGAACCCGCGTTCTCCACCGTCACCGTGACCGATGCGGGCGGCAAGCCGGTGAACACCGCGAAAGCGAGGATCGACGCCCAGGATGCGGATGCGATTTCGGTCGCGCTGCCGACCTTGCAGGCGGGCAAATACACCGTGCACTGGGTCGCGGTGGCCTCGGACGGGCACCGGACTCACGGCGACTACAGTTTCGAGGTGAAGTGATGTAATGCGGGTCGCCGGTCGTTCCAACGGCCGGCGAGTAAGTTCTCCATGGAGCGCCGACATCACATGCAAGCTCATCCATTGCGCCTTTCGCCCGGCGAAGATTTGCGCGCGGCCATCACCGATGTGCTGGTTCAGCGCCAGTTGCATGCCGCTTTCGTCATTCAGGGAATCGGCAGCCTGAGCGTCGCTCGCTTACGATTCGCTGGCACCGACGATGCCACGGCCTTCACAGGCGACCTGGAAATACTGACGCTCGCCGGTTCGGTTTCGCCCGACGGCGCGCATTTGCATATGTCAATTTCCGACGCGCAGGGTCGCGTATTCGGCGGCCACGTGGCGCAGGGATGCCGCGTGCGCACGACGGCCGAACTGCTGCTCGCGCTGCTGCCGGGTCATCGCTTTTCTCGCGAGCCGGACGCCCAGACAGGCTTCATGGAACTGGTGATCCGAAGCGGCTCTCACGCCTGAGCCGTTCGCACTGTGAGCATAGCTCACGGCTTGATTGCATCGCACCCGTTGTATGCAAACATGTCGCGAGAGCGAATACGTCCAGCCCGTTAGCGCAACGGCGGTCCCTGTAAGTGATGGCGCCGGATGTATCAGCCAGTCTTGTAACAGCCTAATGGCTCGCCGACAATTCAGTGCATGACGTGCAGGTAACCGCAGCGGCCGTCAAGCTAGCGTGCCAGGCTCCCAGTTCGACATGGCGAATACTGAGCGGCGGCAATCCATTCATGACGGAACGTTTTTTCATGAGCAATTCCACTCATTGAGATATTCGTCCCCCAAACATAGGATTGTCATCGATGGCAGTAACCACACAAAGATCACCAAGCGATTTGGGCGGACTTTCGCTCATCCGAACGTATATGGGCGTCGATTTGTCTTCCGCGTTGCATGCTCTACTGTCCGCTCGTCAGGCAGACTCCGGTGTGGCGTTTGACGCCGTGCAGCGCCCATGACGAGTTACTTAATGGTTCTGTTCGTCGGCATTGCGGCCGGTACGATAAGCGGAATTGTCGGTACCGGATCGTCAATGATGCTCATGCCGGTTCTCGTCATTTCTTTCGGACCGCAGCAGGCGGTACCCATCATGGCGATCGGGGCCGTTATGGGCAACCTTGGCAAGGCATGCGCCTGGCGAAGTGAAATCGACTGGAGAGCGGTCAGTGCTTACTCTCTAACTGCCGCTCCTGGCGCAGTTATCGGTGTTCATACCTTGCTGGCGCTTCCTGCACACGTCGTGGATGTCGCGCTCGGCGCGTTCTTTATTGCCATGATCCCGACGCGCCGATGGCTCGCTCGTCGCTCCGCGAAACTTAGCTTGTGGAATCTGGCGATGATCGGCGGTCCGGTGGGCTTTTTGACAGGAATAGTCGTCTCGACGGGCCCCATTACCGTGCCCGTCTTCACATCTTATGGCCTTGAGAGAGGTGCTTTCCTTGCGACCGAAGCCGCCGGGTCGTTGGCGGTTTATGTGACCAAGATCGCAGCGTTCAAAGAGTTCGGCGCCCTGCCGCTCAGCGTGTGGACTAAAGGCATGATAGCCGGCGCGGCATTGATGTCGGGATCTTTCTTCGCCAAGAGCCTCGTTGTCCGGATGAGACCGTCGATGTTCAGACTCCTGGTCGATGGATTGATGCTGGCGTCAGGCACCTCGTTGTTGTGGGCGGCGGTCTCGCGTTAGCTGCGCAGATTCACCGTTGTATCTGTGAAGCGCGAACGCGGGGAGTTCTCACAACGTTTAGCGTGCCATAGTAGCCGCTCGCATGACTAGCGCGATACGACGCGTAGATTTGAGAATCGTCTTCCGCGACGCCGGGAGCCGGCGCGACATCCTTCGTTGTAAATAGAGCCCGTTCTGGGCGCTTGCCCGTCACGCGTGACATATGCTTCCCGGCTTCACCATTCAATCGTGACTGCCCGGCTCACCGTCGCACGCCATCGGTAAAACGCCTTGCCGTCGCACTTGGGCGCGTCCGATTAAGCGCATGAAAGTCGCCGGCTACGCCCCGTGTCCTACAGCCTTAGGTCACGATCAAAGAACGATGCTCATTCGCACCTTGGCCGGCACGCAGCGTCGTCGACATTCCGGCGTTGCCAGCTCCGCGCCACACGCGACGAGCACGGCGCCATATTCGAATGCGTCGGCACGATCATCCATGGCGAGGATACGCTGCGCTCCGGGATTGGGCCCGTCCGTATAACGTCGCGCCCTCTGCAGAGGGCTCAGTGCTGTTCACCAGCGGCAGGTCTTCCCTATTGCCCGTAGGTGTTAAACGTTTGCTTGCGATGTCCATCGACTGTTCATCTTCAGCGTTCGAAAATGATGTCGTAGACAAGCGGCGGCGTCGGCATCCGCAATGCACATGTCGTGGCCCATTGATGGTCACTCGGCCGACGCCACACGCAGGCACAAAAGACGAAGAACAAGACGGCCTCCTCGAGGACGCGTCACCACTGCTTAACAGGTTGCTGAAATACAGGTGCTTACGACGCAGCTTTGGTCTGTCGCCGCGGCCTTTGCCGCGATTTTTCGCAGTGTGCAATTTCAACGCGAATTCACCGTCTTTTTCGACGGTTTGAGGCCGATTGTTGGCCTCGTGACTACTCATTGCGCCACTATGGGCGGACTTGTCCCAGTGACCGCATGCGCACGAGGTTATAGGCGGCCATGTTCAACACGAACATCTGGTCAACCTTCTCCAAACTACGCACCATCACTTGGCGCATGCGCCCCACGGTCTTGGCCCACCCGAAGCCTTGTTCGATCAACTTGCGCTTTCGCTGCGAAATGGAATAGCCCAGGCTTGATGCAATCGCGTCGGCCACCGCTGAACGCCGCCCAGAAGTGTTTTGCGCAACGTGCGGGGTGACCTTCATTTGCTGGCAGGCTTCAATGAATTCCTGTGCGTCGTAACCCTTGTCTGCACCCAGCGTGATTTCTGCGTTCGCATCTTCTGCCGCTTGCCGCGCATCGTTGATCATGATCTTGGCCGCTTCACGCTCGGCATGCCCATCAGCGTGTGTCACGCGAGCGTTGACCACCAGGCCGTGCCGATTATCGGTCAGCGTATGGCCCATGTACCGCAATTGGCTGGCCGTTTTGCCTTTGCGATAGAGCCGCGCATCAGGATCAGTCTTGGACTGATGCGTCTCGTTGCTGCGCTTGCTGCCTTTGAAGTCGCCCGCGCTGCCGTCATCGTTGTCCTGATCGTCACGGTCCTTGCGCACGAAGCTCTTGTGGCCCGCCCACGCCTGAATCAAGGTGCCGTCCACGCTGAAGTGCTCACCTGAGAGCAGGTCCTTCTTCTCGGCAATGGCCACCACTTCGTTGAAGAATTTGATGACCGCGTCGTGCTTGATCAACCGCTCGCGGTTCTTCGTGAACACGGTGGGCACCCACACCACATCATCCATTGCCAAGCCGACGAACCAGCGAAACAGGAGGTTGTATTGCACCTGCTCCATCAATTGTCGCTCCGAGCGGACACTGTAGAGGATCTGAATCAGCATTGCCCGCAGCAGCTTCTCCGGCGCGATGCTCGGCCGTCCACCTTTTATGTCGACCTCGTACATCTCGGAGAACAGCCGATCCATCTTGGCGAGCGCTTCGTTCGCCATGACGCGAATCGAGCGCAGCGGATGCGACGCCGGAACGAAGTCGTCGAGCTTGCGAAAGGAAAACAAACTCTCAGTGAACGTGTCGGCGCCGCGCATGATCTCCGGGGGGGCAAGTTAGGTCCTTCTATCAACGCTTCAGGCACATCCCGCGATGACCTCTGCGATCAGTATTTCAGCGGCCTGTTAAGGGGAAACAATGTCAAAAAGAACAAGTCTGAGATTCCGGCTGTACATGTTGATCGCGTCAATCGGCGTAGCATTCGCCGCGTCGAGCATCTGGTCCGCGATGCAGTTGCGCCAGTCTCTCATCACCAGTCACGCGACGGAGCTGCGGCACCTCACCGAGTCGTTACGCAGTTTGATAGTCGCGGAACAAGCCAGGGTTGTATCCGGCGCAATCACGGATGAGCAGGCGCAAGCGACGGTACTCAAGCAGATCACTAACATGCGTTACGGCGACGACGGCTACTTCCTTACTGAAACCGAGGACGCGGTCATCCTGGCGCATCCGAACTCTTCAATGATCGGAAAGAACGTCGGTGATTTCAAATCGACAGATGGCAAGTTCATCTGGCGCGACTTCGTGAGCCTCGCGCAACGTAACGGTCAAGGTCTGTACGACTACAACTTCCCGCGCCCCGGAGCGGCAGTCGCTGAACACAAGCTGTCCTACTACCTCTACGAGCCGAAATGGCACTGGGTTATTGCGACCGGCGTATACCTCGCTGACGTCGACGCGGCGTTTCGTCAATCGCTTGCAAAGCAAATGGGAATGACTGCGGTCATTGTGGCCGCGCTTTTTGTCCTGGTCAAAGTGGGCGCTCAGCGCATGGTTCTCGCTCCGATCGACGAAGCGATGAAGGCATGCGAGGCAATAGCCGCCGGCGATCTTACGCGCGATTTGCCTACGTCCGCGCCGGGCGAAATTGGCCAGTTGCTGATCGCGCTGCGCGGGATGCGGGATAGGCTTGCACAGACGGTCATGGCGATAGGAAAGTCGAGCCAGGGAGTGCGCACAGGGGCGCAGGAAGTGGCCGCGGGCAGCACAGATCTATCGTCTCGCACGGAACAGCAAGCGGCCTCACTGCAGGAAACGGCAGCGAGCATGGAAGAGTTGACTGCGACGGTCAAGCAGAATGCCGAGCACGCGAGTCACGCCAGTAGCCTCGCTGACGACGCCAGGACGGTAGCGCATGAAGGGACCGGTATCGTTCAAAAAGTAGTTGAGACGATGACTGATAGCCGACCACTCCGGTCCTTTCTCCTCCGCTGGTCACGCAGTGTGACCGGGTCCGTAAGTGGCAACTCCTGTACGCTTGCTCGACCAGTGCTTCTTGATCCTGTTGAGTTCCCGCATCTGCCGCCGCGACCGGGCGGTCTTCTCGTATAGGCAGAGGTCTCCATATCGAAACCCGTGGGACTGGTCCGGCCTGCGGTTTGGATGGCGTCGAGATATCGCTGAAGGCTCTCCTCGACCTGCTGCTGACGCTTGCCGATCTTGCCGGGCGTGTAGTTTCTGTCGCGGCTGTTCACAGCCCTGAACATGCTGCCGTCGATGGCGACTGTAACGCGGCGCGATTCGTCGCCTGGCATGAACTCGCCGGAGTCACCCAGAATCCATCCTGCGCGCTATGCGATACGCGTGTCCCGCTGCCTTCCAAACTCAGGCTCGACAAGTGACAGAGCCCGCGGGCGAGATCGGGTCAGCTGTCATTGCTCTTCAACCAATCGACAAGACTCTCGGGCAAGAGTGGCTTGCTGAAAAAGTAGCCCTGGCCTTTCTCACAGCCGAGCGAGCGGACCACGGATGCCTGCGCCTCGCTTTCGACTCCCTCGGCAACGGTGTTCATGTTCAGGCTGGCAGCCACACGGACGGTTGCCTCTATCAATACGCGGTGATGCGCGCTCTGCACTGCCTGGCTGACAAACGACCGATCGATCTTGACGGTAGCCACCGGTAGCTGGTGCAAGCTCGAGAGCGATGAGTAACCCGTCCCGAAGTCGTCGAGCGCCAGGCTAAGTCCAGACGCCTTGAGCTGTCGCAACGTGGCCTGGACGGACTCGTCCTGAGCAGCCAGGCTCTCAGTCACCTCGAGTTGCAGTTCGGCAGGATCCATGCCGCTGTCCCGCAGCGTACGGGAAACAAAGGCGACGAATTCTTGATCGCTGAGCTGGGCGCGAGACAGATTAACCGCCAGTAGGCGCGGTGCAAGCCGCCCAAGCTGTGCTTTCCATGCGACGAATTGGCGGCATGCAGTGTCCAGCACGAATTCGCCGAGTGCGCCAATCAGGCCACACTCTTCTGCAACGCCGATGAATTCGGCGGGCGGCACGACGCCCCTGACCGGATGGCGCCAACGCACGAGTGCTTCGACAGCGGCGGCATGTCGCGGAAAAGACCACTGATCCACAGTCGGCCCAAGCATGACTACCGGTTGATAGACGACGAACAGTTCCTGGTTGACGATGGCACGACGCAGATCATTCTCCATCTGCGCTCGACCCGCCGCACGCTCGTGCATGGAAGGTTCGAAAGTCACAGACCGGGCTCCGCCACGGCGTTTGGCCTCCACCATTGCGATACTAGCGTCTTGTAGCATCGCATCAGGCTGCGCGCTCGAGGTCGTAGAGTGCACGATTCCGATGCTGACGCTAAGGTGCAACTGTTGGTCAGCGACCCGGTAAGGCTCACTCAACGCACGGAGTAGCCGTTCCGCAACCAAGAAAATATCCGACTCGGATTGTGGTTCGCCGATCACCACGACGAACTCGTCGCCCCCGAGGCGACCGGCCATCAGGCCATTTTCATATTGGCCGTTGTGCGAATCGCGCAGACGCATCGTCCTCATCAATCGACTCGCCACCTCTGCGAGAACCTCGTCGCCCGCGGAGTGACCGAGGGAGTCGTTGATCTGCTTGAAGCGATCGCAATTGATGAACAGAACGCTGAAGTGATGACACTGATCGCGATCTTGACGTTGCATGCCCCTTTCGATGAATTCACATATCGATGTACGGTTCGGCATCATCGTCAGCTTGTCCAGTCGTGCCGCCTCGCCGAGCTTCTTATCCAGAAGAGACTGCTCGCGCTGTGACTCGAGCGTTACATCGCTCACCATTGCCATTAGATGGTTCTCGTCGAGCTTCAGCAGACTAACCGACAAGACCTGCGGGGGCAGGTTGGCTTTGGAAGACGGCGGAACCTTGAGGCGCACGGCCTCGCAAACAGACCCCGAAGGTTCCCTGTATTCCTGGACCATTCGCCGAAATTGCGGCGCAGTCGCCTCCAGCACGTCGAACAGGTTGAAGAGGCTCCCATCCGGTGAAAGTGGCATCAGCAACCTGGCCGACATCGGGTTGATCATCTCGATCGCCCCGAGCGCCGAGATCTGTAAAAGGCCTATCGGCGCTCGATACAGAAACTCCATCAATGCTTCGTTCGCGGAGACGGAGTCGGCTGAAGGCTTGTGGACCCCTTCCACCGGTTGCTCGCGGAGAGCTTCATCGCCTGTTAGCCCGTGCGATGTCGGGCTGCTTTCTGGACCGCGGCGTAACACCGCTACGCCATTGCATCGATTCTTAGTCATTCTCAATCGTCGAGCTTCATAGTTCCTCGACAACCGACGGACACATCAGGGAAGACTGTAGAAGCCGAGCACAACAGGAGTGCTCGCGCTCATCCGAGTTCCACGCAGTTCCGACCGGCCGTCTTGGCGGCATATAGTGCTTTGTCCGCTGCAGCGAGCAGGTCGTTTACGCAAGACGTCGCTTCGGTTACGGAGGCAATGCCCGCGCTTACCGTCACCCGTATTTGACCGCCGCCCGTCTCTATCTGAAAGTCCGCGATCGTCGCGCGCACACGTTCCGCGATGACGAGCGCCTCTTCGCGAGACGTTCCCGGAAGCATCAAGCAAAACTCTTCACCGCCAAGGCGGGCCAACACGTCGATTGACCGCAGATTCGCCTTTGCTTTCTGTACGATCTGCGTCAGAACAAGGTCTCCCGCTTGATGCCCGGCTGTGTCGTTGATCCGCTTGAAGTGATCGGCATCGATCATCACGAAAGACAGGGGCTTGCCCAGTCGCCTCGTTTTCGCAAGCTCCTTTTCGGCGAGCTTGAAAAAATGCGCGCGATTGACAGCGCCCGTCAAGTGGTCGGTGGTGAGAAGGCGAGTGAGTTCGTCGCTCGAGATTTTGCGTTCGGAAACGTCGCGTATAACGACCGAGTATCCCGCGATCTCGCCACTGTCTTCTCGCAAGACGGCAACCAGGATTTGCGCGGCGTACCGGCGACCCTCCTTGCTTTCACACCAGCACTCCTGGACGTGCCAACCCTCTTCGCGCGTCAGCGAGATGTGCTCCGGGCTGCAATACGGGTCGACAGTCTCGGGAGCGTAGAAAAGATCGAGGCTATGGCCGAGCACCGCATCGGCGCCGAAGCCGGTCAGTTGCTCCACGGACGCGTTCCAGCTATCGATACGGCCAGCAGAGTCGAGCGTGAAAAAGGCGAAATCGTTAACGCTCGTATAGATCCCCGCGAGCCACGATTCGTGCTGTCTCGCGCGTCGCTCTGCCTCGACTTGACGGGATATGTCGGACAGCGTCGTCATCAAGGTACTGCTGTTGACCTTGATGATGTTGCATGACAGTACCGTCGGACGATCAGCGCTTGGCGCAATCACGATTCGATGGCCCTCGCAGACTCGCCCGCGCTCGGCCGAAAAGCTCGACACGAGATTGCGCAGCTCCGGTGCGACGTTAGTCAGGCTATCGAAGACGTTACCCACGCCCAGCCGGCCGGCAACCGGCATAAGCAGTTGAACCGCGACCGGGTTGAGCATGTCCACGTCGCCATTCAAGCCACTACGAATGATGCCGATGGGCGACATATACATGAACGATAGCAGCGCCTCGTGCTCCGCCTCGCATGGACCGTCCGCCGTGGTCATTACGTTCACTTGTCGCCCTGCCGGTGAACGAGTAGAAAGCGGGTTTCGCTGCGACCGGACTTCAGGAGTCTCAGTTGTACTGGCGTCGGCCTCATGCGCAGAGTTAGAACGTACGGCAGCACTTCGTCCAGTTCGGCCTCGTCCTCGAACCGTTGCGCCACCATGAAATTGTTCATGCAGGGCGCCACTTCTTCGAAAAGATGCCTGCCCAGAACGCGGGTTGGACTAAGCCCGGCGCTCGAAGATTCGACGGCATTGTAGTGAGTCACGCCGTAGGCCGGGTCGAACCCAATCACCCCGAACTCTAATTCATCGAGCCCTCGTTTATCGACTGCAACGAGGTCGTCGAATAGCACAGAATCGAACGTATGCTTAAAGGTAGGCTGGCCAACCATTGCTCTTGTCTCCGCGTGAAGGGTGTTGTACGCAAGCTATAACGGCAGCAGATTGGAATACTTTATCGTCAGTCGGCTTGGAGGCGGCTGCAGGAGCACGATGAAGACGTACTGCCGCGCATCACGCCGTATTACGTGATGAAGGCCGGACACGTCCCGCTCGTGCGCTATCGCAAGCCGGCGATCCGCGGGCGGCGGCGGAAATCGCGGCGCGCGCGGCATCCGTGCGGGCCGTATTGCTGAAACGCCCGGTCGGTCGTGTGGGAGCGCAGCGTCTCGCACGCCTCTAATGCACTAGAACAACTCGGAGAAACCGCGCGCCTGTGGCTCATGACGACGCCACGCCCCGATCCACTCGATCCGTCCGCGATTGACGAGTTGTGCGGCACGTTTGGCGTTTGTTGGTAGTGGCATCGCAAGTGGCGATCGACTTGCAATGCTGCGTGGCGTGTCCCCGCCTCGTTTTCCGATGTGCAGCGGATACCGTTCCCGTTGCGCACGCCCCGCGCGCGGTGAAGGCGCATTGACACCTTTGCCGAGCGGCGCCGACGATTGCGGATAGTGCCGTCTGGCGCTGGCTATCGCCCATCGACCGGCCGTTCTCGGATCTATGCCGACTGCTGGCTGTCCGTGCAACGCACGTTAGTGAGAGTCCATCCGTGGGCCGTCACCAGCACTGACAGCCGATTCACCCCTGAATTCAGACTCCGACACACTCGTACACTTTTCGTATCGGGTGACATAGGCCTGTGTCCACCGAAAACCGCGTGTAAGATAATTCGAATGCGGTTCGCGCGGCACATCGATGTAGCTCGAACGCCGCGTGCTTAGGCTGTCCGAATCTGCGTGGGTTGCAGGGAGACGATGCGATGCGCGTACTGCTCGTCGACGATCACGAACTCTTCAGAGCCGGTCTCGCACTGCTCATCAAGGAGCTTTATCCGGATGCCGAACTCCTGCATGCGAGTACGTTGTCGCATGGAGTCGATCTGGCGATGACCGGGCACCCCGACATCGTCTTTCTGGACCTCGAACTCCCTGACGGGCACGGTTGCGACGCGCTCTGCCGGTTGAAGGACGCACGACCGTCCTTGCCCGTGGTCGTAGTATCGGGCGATGAAAGCACTGAAACAGTCGGGCGATGTCTCGAGTTGCGCGCAATGGGCTACGTGCCGAAATCGTCGTCGCCGGAAGCACTTCATGCCGCGATCGTTGCCGTGCTCTCGGGCGGCGTCTTCCTGCCTGCGGGTAGCATCGCCGGACTGCGGCGCGCGATCGACATCGCCGAGGCACCGGCACGCGACTCAGGAAAGGCACCGCCGACGAACGGCGGCGTCGAACCTTGGGATGCTCCGCGGCTCGGACTGCCGCCACGCGAATATGAAACGCTCGCGTGGCTGGCACGCGGACTCCCTTCCAAAGCCATCGCGTCGAAGATGGGGCTGGAAGACATCACCGTGCGCAAATACATCAGTCATCTGCTCGCGCACTTCAACCTGCGGCGCCGCACTGAACTCATCGTGATGCTGGCCGACAAGGGCGTCACGCTCGGAGCGCTGTCGGTCACCGATCATCCGCAAAATCGAGACTGATCTTTCGCCGGGCGGCAACGAATCGGCTGATTTCCGCCAGCAAGTCTTCCGGTACCGACGATTTGCGCAGCAGAATAAACGGCTGCGGAAAATCGCGAAGCACGCGAACGGACAACAGTTCCCCGGTGATGAATGCGACCGGAATAAACGCCCGCCCACGCGAAATGACGCCTTATCCGCTCGGCAACCGCCATGCCGGAAGCGCCATCGCGCAGCCGGATATCGGTCACGATGAGATCGGGAATACGGCTGTCATCGGCGAGAATGGCGGCAAAGCCGGCCATCGAGTCCGCAGCCTGCACGAGCGCGCCCGCGCTGGAGAAAAGGCGGCGCAGGCCTTCGAGGACCTTGGGCTCGTCGTCACACAGCAGCATGAACGCGCCGTCGAGATCGGGACTGCAAAAGACGTGACCATACTGATTCGTCCCGACAGCCGGCGTCGACGCCGCGATCCTCGCGTAGAGCGAAAAGCGCGAGCCACGCCCTTCGCTTGATGCGAAAGTCACCGCGTGCCCCGGCAGGATTCGAACGACACGCTGCACGATCGAAAGCCCGAGTCCCAGCCCTTTCGAACGGTCGCGCTCTGAATTGTTGATCTGGTAATACTCGGCAAAAATCGCCTCACGGTGCACCGCGGCAATGCCGATTCCAGTGTCCCGTACATCGACGCGCAGCCGCTCATCCAGACGTACCCAGCCAAGCACGACGCCGCCCGACGGCGTGCTCTTGATCGCGTTCGATACGAGGTTGCATATGGCCCGCTTGAGCAGTGACCGGTCTGTCTCGATGAACGGCGGCTTGGCTCGCCGCCTCGCAAGTCTTAGATCGATTCCCCGCGACCGGGCCATCTCTTGGTATTGGCCCATGACTTCCGTCAGCAGGTCGAGTGTATTGACCGGCGCGAGGCGAGGAACATACGAGCCCAGCTCGCTGTAGTCCTGTATTTCCTTGAACATGTCGAGGATGTCGGACGCGGTCTCCTCGATGACATCGAGGTCGCGTTCCACCGCGCGTCCGTCCCTGATACTCGTTCGGGCACTGCGGATGAAGAGGTTGATCGCGGCGAGCGGCTGCTGGATGTCGTGATAGGCCGCCGAGAAGAATCGCTCCTTCTCCTTGACGAGTTCCTGCATGCGTTTGTTTTGTGCGTTGACTGCACGCGACGCCGCTTCGACGCGCGCCTTCGACGCACGCAGGCTGCGTCGGTACATGAATTCGCGCCTGGCCGAACGTTCGAGCGGAATACTGACTACCACTCCGATGGCATAGGTCAGCGGCAGGCTCGTGGCGTGCGCGAGCATCGACGAAAGATGCATCCCGAACTTCTCTCCTGGAGGCTCGAGAAAGAGCATGAGCAGGTAACTCGCGACGCAAAGCCCGACCAGCCATGCTGCAGTGATCGCCCGAAGCCTGAAGGCCATGAAGATCGTGAACAGGGTGAGTGTCAGAATCGAATAGTGTTCATGCCACGGCAGGTCCACGATCTGCAGCATTCGCAGCGTGGCCAGCCAGGCACTCAGCGTCCACAGGCTGAGCAGCCCGACGGCCCAGCGTTCGTCGAGTGCGCGCGGGGTCCACAACACGACCGCCAGGCCCATGCCGATGGCCGCGGCGGTTCTCATGAAAACGAGTTCCGTGTGGTGCAGATGGATGGGATCGAGTAAATCGAGTCGTCCGAAATCACGGATGGAGAAAGCGATCCATAACGCGGTAAAGATTGCGATGGCGAGTTTTCGCTGCGCGGAAAAGCGCTGTGCGTAGTCCTTTCGGAACGCACGTTCTTGAGCCGCCGATCTCAACCTGCGCACACGGAGGTCCGACGATCTCATCGGGTTGCCCGATCAGGAATGTCGCCGTCCGTGAGTACGGCGGCATGACATTCAAAAAGAATAGCAGGACGCCACTCGAATTCGAATACACAAATGTAGCGGTACTAATGTGCGCGCCCGCCTCCCGATGCCAACATCTTTCGCCGCTTGATCTGGGGCACTCACCTACCTAAGTGGGTGTCGACGGCGCTCGCTCCATCCGACAATTAACGCCAGCGGAGACGGTGCATTGGCGTTCCGCTGCTTGGTATTCACGAGGAGGTTGCCATGAAATCAGTCGTGATCGCAGTCGCCGCAGCGTCGGCGCTTTCCTTATCTTTCGCCGCGTTTTCTCAGACCGAGTCGACACTGACGCGCGCGCAGGTACGTGCGGAGCTACAGCAGTTCGAACATGCCGGCTATGATCCGGCCAAATCCGACGATGCCACTTATCCGGGCGACATCCAGGCGGCTGCAGCACGGACATCGACTGACAGCCCGACCGCGTATGGCGGAGTGCTCTCCGGCTCATCGTCGTCCGGCTCCCGTGCCGTCGTTCGGCCCGCGTCTAGCGAAGAGATGAAGCAACTCTATTTCGGCGGTCAATAGCAGATTCCCCTTCGTCGCTCCGTGGCCAGAGACATTCGGGACCGCTTTTTAACGCAATCGCTCAATCACTCAATCGCGTCCTGAGTGCCGGGCTTTGTCTTTGTCCGCGTGTGTTCCGCGCGTCTTGCCCGACAACGCTGACGGCGAAAGCGAAGCAAATTAATCGCTTACACGTCACTCGTTCGTTTCTAGCCACCGATTCCCAGCTTTAGATAAGCACATGGTTTCCGTTCATCTTCCTAGTCACCGCCTCTTCGGAGGCTTCTTGCCGATCCATAGGGGACTAACATGTCTGACATCCGCAGACCGCACTCAGAGACGCCTCTCATTCTCTCCAATCGTTTGGGCCGCCGCCAGTTCCTCTCATTGCTCGCCGCCGCTGGCGGTTCTGTAGCGTTCAACGCGTATGGTGATTCGACGAGTGACAATGCTACTGATCCAAACATAAAACCGACAGCCCATGCAGCGGCCGCCCCCATCATCGAGCAACACAACCTTTTTCTTTCGGCCGATGGTCACGTCCATGCGCTCTGGTTCAACTTCTCCAGTGGATGGCATCAAGAGGACCGTAGCGCGCTAGTCTTCGGTACACCTACGGCCGTGACCGCACCCTCCGGCTATGCCTTCGTCAACAAGCCGACCGGACTGCTCGAACAACACAACCTGTTCAGGTCGAGCGATGGTCACATCCATGCATTGTGGTTTAACTTCGCAACGGGTTGGCATCAGGAGGACCGCACGCTCATTGTGTCGGGGACGCCTCCCGCAGTGGGAAATCCGTTCGGCTATGCCTTCGTGAACAATCCGACAGGGGTAGTGGAGCAGCACAACCTGTTGCGTTCCAGGAATGGTCACATTCACGCGCTGTGGTTCAATTTTTCGACTGGCTGGCACCACGAGGACCGCACCGCCATTGTGCCGGGCACACCAGCGTCGGTTGGGGACCCGTTTGGTTACGTCCTGGTGAACAGCCCGACCGGTGTAGTCGAACAACATAATCTGTTCCGATCCGCTGACGGGCACATACACGCGCTCTGGTTCAATTTCGCGAGCGGATGGCATCATGAGGACCGGACGACCATCGTAAGAGGTACGCCCACAGCCGTAGGCGACCCATTCGGCTATGCCTTCGTGGACAGCGCGACGGGACTTGTGGAACAACACAACCTGTTCCGATCCGCCGACGGACACATCCACGCTCTGTGGTTCAACTTTACGGCTGGTTGGCACCACGAGGACCGCACGGAAATCGTGAGCGGGACGCCCGTCGCCGTCGGAAATCCTCGCGCCTATACCCTGGTGAACAACGCGACCGGCGTGGTTGAGCAGCACAACATTTTCCGTTCGGCCGACGGGCACATCCACGCGCTATGGTTCAACTTCGCGAACGGATGGCATCACGAGGACCGGACAGCAATCGTGGCGGGTACGCCGCCTGCCGTGGGAGACCCGTTCGGTTATGCGTTCGTTAACAGCGCGACGGGACTCGTCGAGCAACACATCTTGTTCCGCTCCGCCAACGGACACATCCACGCGCTTTGGTTCAACTTCGCAACCGGGTGGCATCACGAGGACCGCTCAACAATCGTGGCGGGCACACCGACGGCGGTCAGTAATCCGTTCGGCTATGCGTTCATCGATACTGCTACCAGTCTGTGATAAACGGGGTTTGACTCGTGACGCCTGCGATGCAGCGGCGCGTACGGCTGCTGCGCAGGCGCGATGGCTAAGAGGTTCTCACGCATGCCGAGTCTTGACGACCGAAAGCCGCCGGTCAAACCGGTACCGTCGCAACGTCGGCTTGACGAGATACGACGGCCAGTCCGAGTACGAATGAGAAGAACGCGGAACGGTCGTTTTTGCGCTGCCGTTCGCCGTCGAGCCCGAACCGGATCAGCAGGACGAGGCTATCGGCGAATAACGGTGTCACGCGCCCACTTCGCTTCGCAGTTGTTCCTGCTACAGGAGATCTTCGATACGAATCGGCAACTCGCGCACGCGCCGTCCTGTCGCGTGATAAACCGCATTGCCAATGGCCGCATTCATCCCGACGATGCCGATCTCGCCCAGCCCCTTGACGCCGAGCGGGTTCACCTGCGCATCGGCGTCGGGCAGCATGATGACATCGATTTCATCGACATCCGCGTTTGCCGGGATGAGGTACTCGCTGATATTGTCGTTCAGGTACCGCGCGTGACGCGCGTCGATCTCCGTCTCTTCGAGCAGCGCCGCGCCGACGCCCCAGATCATGCCGCCCATGTATTGGCTATGCGCCGTCAGCGGATTGACGATCGTCCCCGATGCGAACGCGCCGACCATGCGCCGCACGCGGATTTCCCGCGTAAGCCGATGCACTCTTACTTCGACGAAGTGCGCGCCGAACGCATAGGCCGTTGCATCCTCGCGCTGGTGTCCGCGCACTATCGGCAGCTTGCCGGCGCGTAGCTTCTCCATCGCCTCCGGCGCGAGTCCCTGCGGGATATGTTCCGCTTCCGCGCTCACGGCTTCTCCGCCCATGCGCAGGACCGCATCGCGCAAGGGTTCCGATACCTCGTTCGCGGCGAGGCGGCCCGATGCCAGCTTCATCGCATGCGGGTCGCGACCCATCAGCGGGCCAGCCAGCGCCGCCGAGCGCGCGAGCCTGTCGCGCAACGCATCGCATGCGCACACGATCGCATGGGTGATCGTCGCGGTGTGGCTGGACCCGGCGGCGAGCGACGCGGGCGGATAGTCGCTGTCGCCGAGCCTCACCTCCACATGCGACGGCTCGATTCCAAGGCACTGCGCCGCTGTCAGCGCGATAACCGTGTACGCGCCGGTGCCGATGTCGTGCGCGGCGATGTCGACACGCGCTCGTCCGTCGGCGCGCAGGGTTACACGAGCGGCGCTGGCCGCGATGTTCGACGGATACGCCGCGCTTGCGCAGCCCCAGCCGATGAGCCAGTCGCCTTCGGTCATCGACCCCGGTTGCGGATCGCGCGCGGCCCAGCCGAAGCGTTGCGCCCCTGCATCGAGGCACGCGACGAGCCGCCGGCTCGTGAAGGGCTTACCCGTCACGGGGTCGACCGCGGTGTCGTTGCGGCGGCGCAGTTCGACCGGGTCGATCGACAACTGGACAGCCAGTTCGTCGAACGCGGTCTCTAGCGCGAACATGTAAGGCGTTTCGGGCGGCGCGCGCATGAAGCCGGGCGTGTTCCGGTCGGCATGCACGACGTTCACGACCGTTTCGATGTTCGGGCACGCATACATGCGCGCGGTGGTTTCCGTCCCCGATACGTTGTACATGCTCGGGCGGCTAGTGAGTTCCCAGCCCTCGTGCCTGAGCGCGACGAGCTTGCCGTCGCGCGTGGCGCCAAGCTGGACGTGATGGCGCGTTTCCGCCCGGTACGTCGCGACGGTGTAGCTTTGGTCGCGCGTGGCGACGAGTTTCACCGGACGCCCAACGCGTCGCGCGGCGATCGCGATCCACGCGGTGCGGGCCGTCGCATTGCCCTTGCCGCCGAAAGCGCCGCCGACGAAGCGCGAAATCACATGCACCTTCTCGCGTTCGATGCCCAGTTGCTGCGCGACGTTGCCGCGCAAGCCGTACACGAACTGGCTCGGCTCCCATATGGTGAGCGTGCCGTCGTGCCAGGCGCATGTGGTCGTGTAAAGCTCGATCGGATTGTGATGCTGGGTCGGGGTCGCGTAGGTCGCCTCGACGCGGCAATCCGCGGCTGCGAACGCCGCGTCGAAGTCGCCGACGCGGTAGTCCTCGTGCTCGCCCGGCTCGCGCCTTTCGCCCTCCACGCCAACACTGCCGAACGTGGCTGATGGCGGTTCTTCGTCGTATTCGATGCGCGTGCGCTGCGCGGCTTCCCGCGCGATCTCATAGGTCGTCGCGACGACTACGCCGATGATCTGGCCGTCGTGGGAGACGCGGTCGCTTTCGAGCGTGGTCGTCGTGGCGCCGCCCGCCTGCTGCTCGGGCGGCTTCGCCTCGGACCCGACGTTCTCATGCGTCAGCACGTCCAGCACGCCGTCTACCGCGAAAGCATCCTCGACATGGATTCGCCGCACGCGCCCGCGCGCGATTGAACTGGTGAGCAGGAACGCATACACCGCATCCTGCACCGGTTCATCGGATGCGTAACAGGCGCGGCCAGTGACTTTCGCTTCGCCGTCTATGCGCACGTGAGGCACGCCCCACGCGGGTTGATGTCCGGCGAGTCGGTCGATGTCGCTCATGCAACCTCCAGCGCGGCGGCTTGCAGGAGCGCGCGGACCAGTGTGCGCCGCCCCAACTCCGGCTTGCGCGCGGTTTCGCCGCTGACGACCGCGCCGGCGAATGCTGCGTCGGCGGCTTCGCGCGCACTGCGTTCATCGATGCGCTTGCCGGCAAGCGACGCTTCGGCCTCGCGCGCGCGCCACGGCTTCGCGGCGAGCCCGCCGATCCCGATGCGCGCGGCCCGCACGACGCCTTGCGCGTCGAGATCGAGCGCCACCGCCGCCGACGCGAGCGCGAAGTCATACGACGCGCGGTCGCGGATCTTGAGATAAAGCGAACGTCGCGTCCACGCGCCGGCGGGCACATGGAACGCGACGATGAGTTCGCCGGGACGCAGGTTCGTCTCACGGTGAGGCGTGTCGCCCGGCAGCCGATGCAGCGTCTCGAACGGAATGTTGCGCATTTCGCCCGCTGGACTGCGCACCGCGACTTGCGCGCCGAGAGCAACCAGGGCGATCGCGAAATCGCCCGGATAATTGGCGATGCAGTGTTCACTGACGCCGAGCACGGCCAGCCGGCGATTGACGCCGTCGCGCGCCGCGCAGCCGCTTCCCGGCGTGCGCTTGTTGCAGGCGCGCCAGCTCGTGTCGCGGAAGTACAGGCAGCGCGTGCGTTGCAGCACGTTGCCGCCGAGTGTCGCCATGTTGCGCAGTTGCGGGCTCGCCGCCATCCACAGCGACTGCGCGATGACCGGGTAGTCGCGGCACACGGCGGCGTGCCGCGCGGCATCGGCCATATGCGCGAACGCGCCGAGCGTCAGGCCGCCTTCGCTTGCTTCGATCCCGGAGTGGCCCGCCGCAAGCGGCCCGATATCGATGAGCCGCTCGGGTGTCATTACGTCGAGCTTCATCAGGTCGAGCAGATTGGTCCCGCCCGCAAGAAATTGCACCGGCGAACCGACCGTGAGTTCGGCCTGTTCGTCGAACGGCCCGCAGCGGGATACGTCGCAGGGTTCGTTGGCGGTCGAAAGCTGGAATGGCCGCATCAGTCGCGCTCCGGCTGCGCGGCGTGAGCCGTATCGCGCACCTGCTCGATCGCCGCGACGATCTTCGGATAAGCCGCGCATCGGCACAAGTTACCGCTCATGTACTCTCGAATGTCGTCGCGCGAGTTCGCATGCCCTTCGTCGATGCACGCGATCGCGCTCAGAATTTGCCCCGGCGTGCAATACCCGCACTGCAGCGCGTCGCAAGCGACGAACGCCTCCTGCATCGGATGGAGTGCAGGACCATCGGCGAGCCCTTCGATGGTCGTCACCGCGCCGCGCGTCGTCGCGGCGAGCGTAAGACACGACAGCACGCGCCGTCCGTCGACGAGTACCGTGCATGCGCCGCATTGCCCTTGATCGCAACCCTTCTTGGCGCCAGTGAGCGCCAGATGTTCACGCAGTGCATCGAGCAGTGTCACGCGCGGATCGAGATCGAGAACGTGCGCGGTACCGTTGATGCGCAAATCGACATTCATTGCGGCTCCTGTCGCGGTGGCTGAACGACTGTTGCACCGTTCGCGCAATCGTCATGCCCCGCGCGCGATGCGGCAAGCGACCGTCATGCCGTCATCTTGTGCTAACGCAGAAAGAGGAAAAAGTACGAACTAGCCTCCCGGCGCACGGCGAGACCTGAGCATCACCAAAAATTTGACCTTCACCGGCAGCGCGATACCGTGGTCCCTCAATCCGGTGATAGTCGATCTGCTGCACTGCACGATTTTTGACCAATACAGGCGATAGGGCTTTCCCCGATGCAAAAAAATATCGGAGACGCGCCCTAGCGCGTGTAGTGAATTTTTGCGTCAACCGCTATTCTCCAACTCAAGAGCAGTGACAAGCCGAACAATCGTCGAGAAAGACGATGGCCCATGGAGACAGACGTGACGAACGACAGCACCAGTGCGGAGGGGCCCAGCGCTCGCTTTCGCCAACGTGTCGCCCAGCCGGACCTGGAGTTGGTCGCGGTCCCGCGCGACGAATCGTTCAAGGTGTGGTCGCACGGATATCCTTACAGCACGGTGCGCTGGCACTTCCATCCCGAGTACGAACTGCACCTTATTACCGCCACGACGGGCAAGTACTTCGTCGGCGACTATATCGGGGATTTCACGCCCGGCAATCTCGTTATGACCGGACCCAATCTGCCGCACAACTGGGTGAGCAGCGTGCCACGGGGCGAGCAAGTGAGCGAACGCTGCCTGGTGCTGCAGTTCGATTCTGAATTCGTCGTGCGGGCAATCAATGCATTTCCCGAATTCAGAAAGGTTACTAGCCTGCTCGAGGCATCGGGCTGGGGTGTGTTGTTCACCCCTGATACGGGCGCGGCCGCCGAGCCGATCATGCGCGAGATGCTGCACGCGCAGGGAATGCGGCGCATCGCACTCTTCGTATCACTGTTCTCTCTCCTTCTTCATAGCAGGGAGCCGGTCAAGCTCGCAAGCGCCGCCTATCGGGCCGATCCGGCGCGCTATGCCGAGACGCGCATCAATCATGTCCTGACCTACATTGGTAAGAACCTTGCGCAGGAGCTTCGCGAAACTGACCTGGCTGGGCTGGCGGGCCAAAGCGTGAGCGCGTTCTCCCGTTACTTTCGCCGCCATACCGGCGTGCCTTTCGTGCAGTATGTGAACCGGCTACGCGTGAACCTTGCGTGCCAGTTACTCATGTCCGGGGAAATGAGTATCAGCGATATCTGCTACCAGGTCGGATTCAACAACCTCTCCAACTTCAATCGTCAGTTTCTGTTGCTCAAGGGCATGTCGCCTTCCAGGTGGCGCGGGTATCAGCAACTCAATGCGGCAAGCGGATCCGACGCGCCCGGCTCCGCGCCACAACAGTCGGCGGCAAGTGCCGTCATCCAATAAACAAAGGAGACACTGTATGAAAAAGCTTTCGGCACTCGCTGGCGGCATCAGCGCAATTACGTTAGGCATGCTAAGCGGATCGGTAATGGCGGCACCCTCGGGCACAGTCGCGTTCCTGATGCCGGACCAAGCGTCCACTCGCTACGAACAGCACGACTTCCCGGGCTTCAAAGCAACGATGTCCAAGCTGTGTCCCGATTGCAAGGTGCTCTATCAGAACGCGAATGCGGATGTTGCGACTCAGCAGCAGCAGTTCAACTCAGTCATCGCACAGGGCGCAAAGGTCATTGTGCTTGACCCGGTGGATTCAACCGCGGCAGCGTCGCTCGTTCATTTGGCGCAAAGTCAGGGCGTGAAGGTGATTGCATACGATCGTCCGGTTCCGTCGACGCCGGCTGACTACTATGTCTCGTTCGATAACGAAGGCATCGGCCGCATGATCGCGCAGTCGCTCGTGGAGCATTTGAAAGCCACTAACGTGCCGACTAACAAGGGTGGTCTTCTCGAAGTCAACGGCTCTCCCACCGACGCAGCAGCGGGGTTGATCAAGAAGGGAATTCACTCCGGCCTCGCGTCTAGCGGCTACAAGACGCTGGCCGAGTACGACACGCCGGAATGGGCGCCGCCCAAGGCTCAGCAATGGGTCAGCGGACAAATCACCCGCTTTCAGTCGCAGATCATCGGCGTGGTTGCGGCGAACGACGGCACGGCCGGCGGAACGGTCGCGGCCTTCAAGGCGGCGGGCGTCAATCCGGTGCCGCCCGTGACAGGCAACGATGCGACCATCGCGGGTCTGCAACTGATCATCGCCGGCGACGAGTACAACACCATCCTGAAGCCGAGCGAAACCGTTGCGGCGGCCGCGGCAAAAGTCGCCGTTGGCTTTCTCGCCGGTCAAGCCGCAAAGGGCGAAACGTCGCTCTTCAACACGCCCACGCAACTTTTCACGCCGACGGTCATCACGGCGAAGAACCTCAAGGCCGAAGTGGTCGACAAGGGTTTCGCGAGCGCGAAGACCTTGTGTACGGACCGTTACGCGGAAGGCTGCAAGAAGCTCGGCATCACCAACTGAAACCGGTGCGGCGCCGGACGAACACTGGCGCCGCACGACGTTTTTCATCCAATCAAGCAGAGGTACGGTCCATGACTGACAACTCCACGAAGCGGCCCGCCCCGGGAAAGCTGGTGCTTAGCTTGCGCAATGTATCCAAGCACTTCGGAGCGGTCTCGGCCCTGACGGACATCGAACTCGACGTACACGCCGGAGAAGTCGTCGCGCTGGTAGGCGACAACGGCGCGGGCAAGTCGACACTCATCAAGGTGCTGGCGGGCGTGCATCAGCCGAGCTCCGGCACGATCACGTTCGACGGCAAGGAAGTAACGTTGGCGAACCCGGCAGCTGCGCTCGATCTGGGCATCGCGACGGTGTTCCAGGACCTGGCGCTGTGCGAGAACCTCGATGTAGTGGCGAACATCTTCCTCGGGCGAGAGATGAGTCCGATGCGCCTGGACGAAGTCTCGATGGAGATGCGGGCATGGACCCTTCTGAATGAACTTTCGGCGCGCATTCCCGATGTGCGCGATGTCGTTGCATCGCTGTCCGGGGGGCAGCGGCAGACCGTTGCCATCGCGCGTTCGTTGCTGCTCGACCCGAAACTCATCATGCTGGACGAGCCGACTGCCGCGCTGGGCGTGGCGCAGACGGCGGAAGTGCTGAACCTGATAGAACGAGTGCGCGAGCGCGGGCACGCGGTGATCATCATCAGCCACAACATGGAAGACGTGCGCGCCGTGGCGGACCGAATCGTCGTGCTGCGGCTCGGCAAGAACAACGGCGTCTTCTACCCGGACTCGTCGAATCAGGAGCTCGTCGCCGCGATCACCGGCGCAACCGAGAACGCAGTCTCGCGCCGCGCCGATCGGCGTCAGGCGCAAACGAATGCCTAGTGGGAGATACAGTCATGAGTAACCAAATCCAGGGTGCTCCGCACGGAAAGCCACAGAAGCCGGATCAGCCGTCCACATTGCTCGATCGCAGCGACGTGCGCGTGAAGCACGCGACCGGCGTCGGAGGCGCAATCTCCGCTTTCGTCGATCAGGTGAAGTCGGGTGACCTAGGTTCATTGCCAGTCGTTGTCGGTCTAGTCATTATCTGGACCGTGTTCACGAGCCTGAATCCGGTCTTTCTGTCGGCCAACAATCTGGTCAACATGCTTTTCGACTGCTCGACCATCGGCGTGATCTCACTGGGCATCGTCTGTGTGCTGATGGTCGGTGAGATCGACCTGTCCGTCGGTTCGATGAGCGGTTTCGCTTCGGCGCTGGTCGGCACGCTGTGGGTCAACGAAGGATGGCCCGTGGCACTGGCAATCGTTGCGGCCATTCTCGTAGGCGCGGTCGTCGGTGCACTGTATGCGTTCCTGCTCAACCGCCTCGGGATGCCGAGCTTCGTCGCGACGCTGGCGGGTTTGCTGGCATTACTCGGGCTCCAACTGTATGTTCTCGGCTCCAGTGGTTCCATCAACCTGCCCTATGGCTCCGCCATGGTGAATCTCGGGCAGCTGATCGTGCTCCCGCCAGTCGTATCGTATGTGATAGCGCTTCTACCGGGGGCCCTCATGCTGGTTCTCGGGATGCGCACGCAACAACGCCGCCGGGCATCGAATCTTTCGGCGCCCTCGATGAGTAGTCTGCTCACGCGCTGCATCGTCATTACCGTACTGCTGGAAGTCGTGGTGGCATATCTGAATCAGGGACGCGGCATTCCGCTGCTGTTCGCGCTCTTCCTGGCTCTTGCGGTGGTGATGGACTACATGCTCAGACGCACGCGGTGGGGCCGTTCGATGCACGCAGTCGGCGGCAACAAAGAAGCAGCGAGACGCGCGGGCATCAACGTCAAAGGCATTTATATGAGCGCCTTCGTGCTTTGCTCGGGTCTCGCCGCGCTCGGCGGCGTCCTGTCGGCAGCGCGACTCGCATCGGCCAGTCAGCAGGCGGGCACCGGCGATGTCAATCTGAATGCGATTGCAGCGGCGGTGATTGGTGGAACTAGTCTCTTCGGCGGGCGCGGCAGCGCGTATTCGGCGGTGCTCGGCATTATCGTGATCCAGTCGATCGCGAGCGGACTGACGCTGCTGAATCTGTCGTCGTCGCTGCGCTTCATGATCACGGGCGCGGTGTTGGCAATCGCGGTCATCGTCGATTCGCTTGCCCGTCAATCGCGCGTCTCTCACGGTCGCGCTTGAATTCGCATAACCAGGGGACAGATGAATGACTGACACGATCAAAGGAAAAGTTGCGGCCATCACGGGTGCAGCGTCGGGTATCGGTCTCGCCTGCGCGCGCGAGCTGATTGCGCATGGCTCGAAGGTCGTGCTGATCGACCGCGCCAAAGAACGGCTCGATGCGCTATGCGCGGAACTCGGTCCCGATGCATTGCCCCTCGTCGCCGATCTGCTCAATCCGGCGGAAGTGTCCGGCCTTCTGCCGCGCATTCTCGATGCGGCCGGCGGCCTCGATATTTTCCACGCAAATGCCGGCGCGTACGTGGGCGGCGAATTGATTGATGGCGATCCCGACGCATGGGACCGCATGCTGAACTTGAATATCAATGCCGCGTTCCGTTCGGTGCACGCCGTCCTCCCCCACATGGTGAAACAGCAGTCCGGCGACATCGTCTTCACCAGCTCCATTGCGGGTATGGTGCCGGTGGTCTGGGAGCCGATATACACCGCTTCGAAGTTTGCGGTGCAGGCCTTCGTGCACACGGCGCGGCGTCAGCTCTCGAAGCATGGTGTGCGCGTGGGCTCCGTATTGCCGGGACCGGTCGTGACCGCATTGCTGGACGACTGGCCCAAGGCGAAGATGGACGAAGCGCTCGCATCCGGAAGCCTGATGCAGGCAAAGGAAGTGGCCGATTGCGTCCTTTTCATGCTGACGCGTCCGCGCAACGTAACCGTTCGCGACCTCGTGATCCTTCCGAACGCGGTCGATCTCTGAGACCGGCAACCCTTCGAGGGGCGCGGATGTCCCTCGAAACCGATCCAACGCTCCAACGGGCAGTGAGCCATGACTTCTGATTACACGACTCAGGACGTAACCAACGCGCGGTTTGTCGTCGGCGTGGATGTCGGCACCGGCAGCGCGCGCGCGGGCGTCTTCGACCTCGACGGTCGAATGCTGGCGACGGCGAAGTACGACATCACGCTATATCGCGCAAGCGGGTCCATCGTCGAACAATCGAGCACCGAAATCTGGGACGCCGTGTGTCACGCGGTCAGGGATGCCATCGCGCAGGCGGATGTACCACCCGAGCGGATCGTCGGAATCGGATTCGATGCCACCTGCTCGCTGGTCGTGCTGGGCGACGGCGGCAAGCCGCTGCCGGTGGGGCCCTCGGAGGAGGCAGAGCGCGACATCATCGTCTGGATGGACCACCGCGCCGTTGAGCAGGCGGAACGCATCAACGCGGCGGGGCACGATGTCCTGAAGTATGTTGGCGGCAAGATATCTCCGGAGATGGAGACGCCGAAGCTGCTGTGGCTTCTGGAGAATCGCCCCGCCGTATTCGACGATGCGTGGCAGTTCTTCGATCTCACCGACTTTCTGACGTGGCGTTCGACCGGCGACCTCTCCCGATCCACGTGCACGGTCACATGCAAGTGGACCTACCTTGCCCACGAAAGCCGTTGGGACGGCACCTATTTTCGCAGCGTCGGACTCGGGCAGCTCGCCGACGAAGGCTTTGTCCGCATCGGTCAGAACGTGGTGGAACCCGGCACGCCGTTGGGAAGCGGCCTGACCGAAGAGGCGGCTGCGGAACTCGGCTTGCGCGCGGGAACGCCGGTTGCCGCCGGCGTGATCGATGCGCACGCGGGCGGTATCGGTACGGTGGGTGCCGAAGGCGAACCCGAAGCGTGTCTTGCTTATGTGTTTGGAACGTCGTCCTGCACAATGACGACGACGCGTGAGCCCGTGTTTGTTCCCGGCGTCTGGGGACCGTATTTTTCGGCGATGATCCCGAACGCCTGGCTCAACGAGGGCGGTCAGTCCGTCGCGGGTGCCGCCATCGAACGGCTGCTCACGCTGCACCCGGCAACCGCCGAGGCGCGAAGCCGTTCGGAGGAAGTGGGACAGTCACTGCCCGCGATGCTCGCCAATCTCGCGACGCAGGCATCCGACACATTGTCCGACGTGGTGAAACTGGCGCAAGGCGTGCATGTCGTTCCTGAATTCCTGGGCAACCGGGCACCCTTCGCCGACCCACATGCGCGAGCCGTGATCGCGGGCCTCGGCATGGAAACCGACCTCGACAGTCTGGTATCGCTGTATATCGCGGGTATTTGCAGTATCGGATATGGCTTGCGCCAGATAGTCGAGACGCAGGCGTCGGCGGGCGCACCAATCGAACGCGTGATGATCAGCGGAGGCGCGGGGCGACATGATCTCGTCCGTCAGTTGCTCGCCGATGCCGTAGGCAAGCCGGTGCTGGCCGCGCTCGCGGAGGAGCCCGTTCTTCTCGGCGCCGCGATTCTTGGCGCCGTGGCGGGCGGCCAATTCGACGATGTCGGGACTGCGATGGGCGTTATGTCTCAGGTAGGCAAAGTCTACGAACCGCATGGCGATGTACGCGCCTTGCATGATGCGCGGTTCAGTGCTTTCACGCGCTTGCAGGCGCTCGCCAGGGAGATTCGTTAGCCGTCAGCGCGAACTGGAACGACGCGTGTCTGCGCGGCGTGCAACCGCCTCACTCGGTAGGCGACAGGCAACGACTTCTCAGTGCACCGGAACCAACGCCCGTCGACGACATCGACGGAAATGTGCGCTGGCGCGGTGGATGGCCTGATAACCGCTGCCGCACCTGCGGGGCGCTGGTCACTGCCAGAACATCGGAGCGGCCTTGCGGTCCCGGCAGCCTCAATGCGAGTCAAACACCGCCACGGACGCCGATGCGGTTCTGGATCTAATGTTCTATTCGACAGAACTCCAGTTCTAAAATCCGGGGTTAACCCCTCTTATGTTGGACACTCCACACGCCTATAGTTCTCTTCAGCGAAACGACGGTCTATCGCACAGAACCAAGGAGCGACATGAGCACTTCACGCCCTCAGATTTTGATTAGCGAAGTCGGGCCGCGCGACGGCCTGCAAAGCATCAAGAGCATCATGCCAACGGCCGCCAAACTCCGATGGATCTCCGCGCTGGCAGCATCCGGGCTGAAGGAAATCGAGGTGGGCTCGTTCGTTCCGCCCAAGCTCTTGCCGCAGATGGCCGACATTCGCGAAGTCGTGGCGCACGCGTTGAGCATTCCGGGCCTGCAAGTCGCTGTCTTGGCTCCCAACCTGCGCGGCTCCCGGAGCGCCTTTGAAGCAGGCGTCCATAAGGTCACGCTGCCTGTTTCGGTCACCAATGAGCACGCGTTGGCCAATATCCGTAAAACCACCGGGCAACTGATCGAAGAGGTACGCAACATCGTCGCATTGCGCGACGAGCAGTTTCCCGGCGTCCAGATTGAAGCGGGTATGTCGGTTGCATTCGGCTGCACGATCGCGGGCACGGTGACCGACGACCAAACGATCCGCATGTGCCGTGCGATGGCCGAATGCGGCGTCGATGAAATCGGTCTTTCCGATACGAGCGGCTACGCCAACCCCGTTCAGGTTCGTCGCCTGTTCCGTCGGCTGCAATCCGAAGTTGGAGACAAGGCAGGCGGTGCGCACTTTCACAACACGCGCGGGCAAGGCCTCGCCAATGTCGTCGCAGCACTTGACGTCGGCGTCACCACGATCGATTCGAGTCAAGCCGGCCTCGGAGGCTGTCCGTATGCGCCCGGCGCAACGGGAAATATCGTCACTGAAGATCTGGCTTTCCTGCTCGAAGCGATGGGCTACGACACGGGCGTCGACATCGACAAGCTCGTTTCCGCGCGCGCAATCCTCGCTGAGGGGCTTCCGGGCGAAGCGCTCTACGGACACGTGCAAGACGCAGGTTTGCCGAAGGGCTTCTCGTATGCAGACGGGCGTGCACGGAGCGCGCCGCAACCGGAAGGCTGTTTGTCGGGAGTCGCGCAATGAGCGAAGTGCAATCGAACCAGTCTTTGCCGTACAGCGGCGTTCGTGTCGTCGAAATGACGCACATGGTGATGGGGCCGACGTGCGGCATGGTCTTGGCCGACCTCGGCGCCGAGGTGATCAAGGTTGAACCGATCACGGGCGACAGCACGCGCAACCTCCGAGGCTCGGGGGCCGGCTTCTTCGGCACGTTCAACCGCAACAAGAAAAGCATCGCCGTCGATCTGAAAGACCCGCGCGGCGTGGAAATCGTCCACAAGCTCCTCGCCGGCGCGGACGTTTTCAGCGAGAACTTCAAGCGCGGCACGATGGACAAGCTCGGCCTCGGCTACGCCGCGCTGTCCACGCTCAATCCCCGTCTCGTGTATGTATCGCACAAAGGCTTCCTGCCCGGCCCCTACGACCATCGCACCGCACTGGATGAAGTCGTGCAGATGATGGGCGGCCTCGCGTACATGACCGGCCCGGAGGGGCGACCGCTGCGCGCAGGCACGAGCGTCAACGACATCATGGGCGGCATGTTCGGCGCGATCGGCGCAATGGCCGCGCTGGCGCAGCGGGAGCGCACCGGACGCGGACAAGAAGTGCAAAGCGCCTTGTTCGAGAACAACGTGTTCCTCGTCGCCCAGCACATGATGCAATACGCGGTCACCGGCAAGGCCGCCGCGCCGATGCCAAGCCGCATCTCAGCATGGGCTGTCTACGATGTTTTCTCGGTGAAAGACGACGAACAGATTTTCCTGGCTGTTGTCTCCGATACCCAATGGGCGCTTTTCTGCGACGCGTTCGGCCTCGACGCGTTGAGAAAGGATGAGCGTATCGCCAGCAACAATCAGCGTGTGCAAGCTCGGGAATGGCTGATGCCGCAACTTCGCGAGCACATGAAAGCTTTCTCCGCCGCCGAGATCAGCGCGATCTTCGAGCGCTGCGGGTTGCCCTATGCGCCAATTACGAGGCCGCACGAGCTATTCGACGATCCGCATCTTCTTGCAACGGGCGGCCTCGCCGACGTCACGCTTCCGCCTGACGCGAGCGGTGCCGGCCAGCCAGTGTCGACGAAAACAGCATTGCTGCCCCTGACGCTTGGAGGCGAACGGTTGAAATTGCGCGCCGCGCCGCCTTCACTCGGTCAGGACACCCGTGCTCTGCTTCAGCAGTTGGGCTACTCGTTAGAAGACCTCAGGCAACTGACCGACGCTGGCGTCGTTAAGTGTCAGGCAGACGGATCCGGCGATGCGTCGAATCCTTCTGCCAACGAACTGGCGAGCGCCTGACCGCATGAGCGGAGTGCGGACCGGTGTTTCGTCCGCAGAAGAAAACGTCTGGCGCCGCTAGAGTGCTCTTGCCCGGCGTGCTCAAGGCTGATGGATTTGCGAATCAGCCGATGTACGGCCGGTCGCTCCGGATTATTGATCGCGTTGCTGCATGGCCGCTGCCTGGCCTTCAATTACAGTCGGTTTCGACGTCGCAAGATTGGAAAAAAAGCGCCTTCTGGCTACCAGGCATTTCGCGGATCGACGGCCAGAGTTTCGACGAAGAGGTGTTGCGCGCGCGGGACGAATTGCTGACTAACGGCGTGAATCGGTCGCGCCGCAGAATCGAGCGGATCGTGTTCGAGAGAGCAGGAATCAGTGCAAGTTCGGCGAGGCGGCGCGGTACTTACACAGCGCTGACCAGGCGGCCTGTTGGAGGATTGGAGTGGCATATCGAGACAAGCAATTCGTGCCGTATACGAGATTCATTGATGAACTCGACAGCGATCCCACGCAGACGAAGCAACCGTTCAATGGCGGAAAGCAGCCGGAGTCGAACCGACCTGGGAGTGTCTGACACCCCCAACTGAGTTTGAAGCTCAGCCGTACCACCGGATACGAATGCCTTCCTCTGAGCGGAAAAGAGAACCGAAAGAAGAGCGCCCGATTATAGCGGCGCGGGCATCAACGCGCGTCGTCGCGGGAACGGTCAGGCGGCTCGCGCCGCCGCAGCAGCCTGTACGCGCCATACAGCAAGCCGACGAGCACGAGCAGGTCGATCACCGTCGCGCCGTGCATCTGCAACTCGACGAGCGCGTAGTGCAACTGGCGCTGAAAGAGCGCGCCGCCCAGAAGCCAGAACGCCGCCCACGCGACGATGCCCGCCGTATCCCACAGAAAGAAGCTCAATACCGCGATGCCCGTCGTGCCCATCAGCGGCGGCGTGACCAGCCCGAGCCCCGGCACGAACTTCGATACGGCGACGATCGGCGCGCCATGCCGCTCGAACAATTGGCTCGCGCGGTTCATGCCCGAATCGAGCGCATACGACCGGCGCGAGAGCGCGGCGACGAGCCGCCGCCCATAGACGCGCCCCGCCGAAAACCACACGCCATCGCCGAGCAGCGCGCCGCACAGCGCCGCGAGCAGCACGTGCGCGAACGAAAGCCGCCCGCTCGCGATCATCGACCCGGCAAGGATCAAGAGCGGCGCTGAGGGCAACGGCACGCCGAGCCGCGTCAACAGCACGTTGCCAAACACGGCGGCCGCGCCCCATTGCGCAATGGCCGATGGCGGAATCTGGATCAACGGCCACCTCTGCGTCGCCCGCTTGCGCGAGCGCGTCTTCGCACCTTCATTCGGGCCTCGACTCGACGAGCATCACCGGCACGCTGCCGCATCCCGCGCTGTTCGCAATTTCGATGCCCTCCCACGGCGAGCCGTCGCCGCGCACGGACGCCATCGGATCGACGCGCCGGTCCGGACGCAGCACGTTGAACGGCCACGACGGACGCCGCAGCCGCTCGTGAACCACCGAGCCGAGCCAGATCGGGGTCGGATTCGCGCCGGCGCGGGTTTTCACGGCGTAACGCGTCGGCCAGAAGCGCAGCACGTCCCGTTCGTCCTGCCCGCGATGCGAGCGCGTGAACACGAGTCTCGACGGCTCGCCGTTATCGAGGCGCGGCAGCGCGGGCAGCGCCGTCGCGGGCGCGTTCGGCGAAACCACCGACATCACGCTCTTCATCGTCACGCCGGTGACTTCGGTCCAGCCGCGGCGCGCGAGCTGCGCGCGTATCTCGCGCGGCGTCGCGGCCCATTGCACGGTGATCGGCTCGCGGCGGTCGCCTTCCATGTTCGACCGGTAACAGGAAAACGTGCGCCACACGCTGTCCGTCCACTGAATCGGCGTGATGACGATAGTCGCGGGCGTCGCGCTGTGCGCCTGCGTCGCGTCGCTCACTTGCAGCGCCACGCTCGCGCTCACGACGACGAGCACCGCGACCGGCATCAGCGGACGCGGCCTCGGCTTGCCGGGATTGCGCCACACTGCCGTCAGCGCGATGAGAAACACCCACGCGGCCGCGAGCGCCGTGCTGCCGAGCGCATCCGAGATGGTGAATCGTCCGAAGTAGACTCCGGCGAGTGCGACCGCCGTGACGATGCCCGAGGTCGCCGTCGCGACGAACACGCCCGTCAGCATGCCGACGCGCCGCAGCAGCAAAAACGCCAGAAACCCGTAGATGACGACCGTGGCCGCGAGATGCGGGCTCGGAAACGGGCGCTCGACGGGGCCGAAGGGCAGCGGCATCGTGCGGTGCGCGGCGAGCCGGATCGCCACGACGAGCAGTTGCGAGAACACCACCGCGACGACCCAGTACGCGACGGTGCGCCAGCGCCGCTCGACGATCATCCACACGATGACCGTCGCGGCGAGCGCGAGCAACGTGAACATGCTGCCGAGCGCGGCGGCGCCATCGAGGATCGCATCGGCCCACGTCGAGCGGAACGATTGCAGCAGCCGATAAACCGACGCGTTCACCTGCACGAGCGACGAGCCGTGCGTCACGTTCGACATCACGTAGAAGAAGAGCACCGCCGAGGCGAGCAGCAGCGCGGAAATCGTGACGATGAGCCCGGTCGCGGGATTGCCGGGATCGAGCGCGCGCGAGACGAGGCGCGCGCTCAGGCTGTCGCGGCGCTGCGCCCACGCGAGCAGTCTTTCGCGCGAGGCGAGCGTCCAGCCCTTCGCGTGCGCGACGACGACACGCGCCAGATTGAAGACGAGCCAGCCGAGCGCCGCGACGATGACGAGAATGAACACGAGCCGGATCGACACCGCGCCCGCCAGTTCGATCGACGCGCCGAACACGACGCCCGGCAGGATATGCAGCGGCGCCCAGACGAGCGCGCTCACGATGTTCACGGCGAGAAAGCGCGCCGGCGTCATGCCCGACAGTCCCGCGACGACCGGCACGACCGCGCGCATCGGCGCGACGAAGCGCGCGAGCACGACGCTCTTCGCGCCGTGGGCATCGAAATAATTCTTGCCGGCGGCGAGCGCGCCGGGATGCCGCCGGAACGGCCACATCTGCGCGATGGCGTTTGCGTAGCGCGTGCCGAACCAGAAGCTCGCGGCGTCGCCGGCAATCGCGCCTGCGATCGCGCAGACGAATACCCAGCCGAGATTCAGCGCGCCCGCGCCGACGAGCGCGCCGGCAATGAACATCGCCGTGCTGCCCGGCACGAATGTGCCGATGAAGGCCACCGATTCCAGAAACGACGCGAAGAGCACCACCGCGAGCGTCCATTCGGGATGGCCCGAGAGCAGATGCAGCAAATGGTAGTAGGCGTGCTCCATCGTATTCGGCTCGCGCGCGGCTGGAACTGCCGCCTCTTTAGCCCGATTCGTGCCAGCGGCTGTCGGCGCGCAAAAGGTGCAGATCGCGGTGAAAGCGAGTGTATCCAACGCGGTCGAAGAACTCCAAAACCTGAATCGCGCGCTTTCGGCCAAGACCGCTCGCATCGCGGAAATCGGCCGCGCCGATGGCGTTGGCCGCGCCGTCCCGCGTGCGCGCGCGTTGCGCAGCGAGCCGCGCGAGTTCGCCGATGGCCGCGCGCGAATAGAACAGGTCGCGCACGACCTGGAACACGTCGCCGCGCCGCGCGAGCTTGCGCAGGAGGCGGCGCATGTCGTCTTCGAGCGCGCCGTGCGTCTTCGCGAGATCGCGCACCCACGGCGGCTCGAAGCGGCCGCGCTCGATCGACGCCAGTACCGCGCCCGCCAACGCCTCCTCGCGCGCGTCGAGCGCGACCGAATGCGACGGCAAATGCAGCCACGGACCCTTTCGGGCGACGCGTCCGCTCGCGACGGCGTCATCGACGAGCGCGCGCCACAGCGCATCCGGCGCGAGCGGCGCGGCCATGCGGCGCAGGCGCGCGGCGTCCGGGCCCTGTTCGTCGGGAAAGCGTGCGTGAAAGGCGGCGAGCGCATCGGTGAGACGCGCGGCGAGCGCATCCCAGTGCGCGGCGGCGATCAGTAGCGCGTCGTCGTGCAGAGGCACGCGGCGCAAGCCTTCAGGCAGCGCGACGGACGCCGCGGGCATGCCGACCAGATGCTCGATGAGCGAGCGCGGCAAGCCGTAAGGCGCTTCGCGAAAGAGCGCATCGGCGCGGGCCGTGTCGAGCCACGCGGCGAGCGCATCGAGCCACGCGCGGCGTTGCGGCGTGCGGCGCTTGCGGGCGGGCGCGAACGGATCGAGCACGCGGCCGCCGCCGACCGTGCGGCTCGCCTGCGCATTGCGCACGATGAAGCGGTCGCCCGGCAGCGCGCAGACGGCCTGATCGAAGACGAGCTGAACGCGCGCCGCCGCGCCCGCCGCAAGCGTGTCGGCTTCCAGCAGCGCGACGTGCGCCACGCGATGCGTCGTGCCGAGATGCACATGCAGCGGCGTCCAGTGCGCGAGCGTGAGGCCCGCGTCCGCGAGCAGCGTCAATTCGACGTCGATGCGCTCCGACGCCCGCGCGATGCGCGCATCGACGATCCAGTCGCCACGCGCGAGCGCGTCCTTGTCGATGCCCGCGAGATTCAGCGCGCAGCGCTCCCCGGCGCGCCCCGCCTGCGCCGGGCGATTCTGCGCGTGAATGCCGCGCACGCGCACTTCCTCGACCGATGCGCGCGGCGCGAGCGCAAGCACGTCGCCCGTATTCACGCGGCCCGCGAACACCGTGCCGGTCGCGATGGTGCCCTGCCCCGCGAGCGTGAACACGCGATCGACCGCGAGCCGGAAAAAACCATCGTCGCGGCGCATGCGCCAGTGCGCGGCGGCGTCGCGCAGGAATGCATCGAGCGCGGCCACGCCGGCATCGTTCGCGGCGGTGGCGTTCGTGTCGAAGACCGGCGCATCGCGAAGCGGCGTCGGCGCGAGAAACGCTTCGATTTGCGCGCGCACTTCGCGCACGCGGGCGGCAGCGACGCGGTCCGTCTTCGTGAGCGCGATGGCGCCTCGCGTCACGCCGAGCAAGCCGAGAATGGCGAGATGTTCGCGCGTCTGCGGCATCACGCCGTCGTCGGCGGCAATCACGACGAGCGCGAAGTCGATGCCGCACGCGCCTGCCGCCATCGTATGCACGAGCTTTTCGTGGCCGGGCACGTCGATGAAGCCGAGCATGCCGCCATCGTCGAGCGGCACATATGCATAACCGAGTTCGATGGAAATGCCGCGCGCCTTCTCTTCCTTCAGACGGTCCGTGTCCACGCCGGACAGCGCGCGCACGAGCGTGGTCTTGCCGTGGTCGATGTGCCCCGCCGTGCCGACGATCATGCGCCGTCGCTCCGGCCTTGCGCGTCCAGCTGCAATTGCGCGATGAACGCGAGCTCGCCGCTTTCTTCGAGGCAGCGCAGATCGAGCCAGAGCGCGCCGTCCGCGATGCGCCCGATCACCGGCCTCTGCAGCGCGCGCAGTTTCTTTTCGATGCGGTTCAACTGGCCGCCCGCGCGCTTGCCGCTTGCGAGCCGCACGGCGAGACCGTAGCTCGGCAAGACGTCGACGGGCAACGCGCCGCTGCCGATCTGGCTGAACATCGGCTCGGTCGTCACCGCGAAGCTCTCGCCCGCCATGCGCTGCAAAGCGGGCTGGATACGCTCGGCGGCCATGCGCATGGCGTCGGCGGGACGCGTGAGCAGGCGCAAGGTCGTGAGGCGCGCCTGCAGCGTCTCCGGCGTGCGATACAGGCGCAGCACCGCTTCGAGCGCCGCGAGCGTGAGCTTGCCGACGCGCAGCGCGCGCTTCAACGGATGCTTCTTGATTTTCGCGATGAGGTCGCGCCGCCCGACGATCAGCCCTGCCTGCGGGCCGCCGAGCAGCTTGTCGCCGCTGAAGGTGACGAGATCCGCGCCGGCTTGCACCGTCTCGCGCACGGTCGCCTCGCGCGGCAGGCCCCACTGCGTGAGATCGACGAGCGTGCCGCTGCCGAGATCGACCGCGACGGGCAAACCGCGCTCGCGCGCGAGCGGCGCGAGTTCGGCGGTCGTCACTTCCTTCGTGAAACCCGTGACCGCGTAGTTGCTGCAATGGACTTTCATCAGGAGCGCGGTTCGCGCGTCGATCGCGTCTTCGTAATCGCGCAGATGCGTACGATTCGTCGTGCCGACTTCGCGCAGTTTCGCCCCGGCGCGGCTCATGATGTCGGGAATGCGGAACGCGCCGCCTATCTCCACCAGTTCGCCGCGCGAGACGATCACTTCCTTCCTCGCGGCGAGCGCCGACAATGTGAGCAGCACGGCAGCCGCGTTGTTGTTCACGACGGTCGACGCTTCCGCGCCCGTCAGCTCGCAGACGAGATCGTTGATGAGGTCGTCGCGGTCGCCGCGCGCGCCGGTATCCAGATCGAATTCGAGATTCGCGGGGCGCGTGAGCACTTCCGCGACGGCGCGCACGGCTTCGTCAGGCAACAGCGCGCGGCCGAGGTTCGTGTGCAGCACCGTGCCCGTCAGATTGAAGACGCTTTTCACGCGGCTTTGCGCGCGTCTTGCGAGCCGCAGGCTGACGGCGTGGCCGAGCATCGTGTCGGTGAGCGCATCGACGGATGCGCGGCCCGCCTGCGCGTCGGTGCGCCACGCGTCGAGCGTCGTGCGTAGTTCCGCGAGCGTCTGCGTGCGTCCGTATTCGTCGATGAGCGGCTCGAACACCGCCGATGCGAGCACCCGCTCGACCGACGGCACGCGCGCCATCAGCGCGCGCAGTTCGTTGCCGTCGCCGCCGGTTACGTCGCTCATCGTTCGTCGCCCGCTTTGCCCGCTTCGTCGCCCGTTCCTTCGCCCGATTCTTCGCCCGATTCTTCGCCCGCTTCCGGCCACAGCCACGGATTCGGCGACGGGCGTCTGAAGCCCGCGTCGCCCATCAGGAGATCGAGCGTGAGGCTCGCGAGGTCGTCGGCGAAAGGTTCGAAGTCGTAAGCCTTGTCCTGATAGCCGATCTTGCGATACGTGCCGCATTCGTCGCACGACTCGGCTTTCAGCGCCGCGCCTCGCGCGCGTTCGGCGCGCGCCTGTTCGTCTTCGTCGGGGGCTTGCGCGGCGTCGTCCATCGCGTGATAGGCGATGCCTTTGGTCGAATCGCAATTCGAGCATTTGGCGCGCACGACGTGCCATTCCGTCGCGCACAGGCCGCATTGCACGTAGCGATAGCCGTCGTGCACGCCGCCCACGCGCACGACGCTCGCGACCGGCATCGTGCCGCAGACCGGACACACGCCCGCCGTGTCGAGATACGGCACTTCCTTCGCGTCGATGCGGCTCGCGACATCGGTCCATACGACCTGCAACGCCGCCATGATGAACGGCGCCGCCGCCGGCTCGACCTCGGCGAAGCGCAGCGCGAGGACGGCGTCGGCCTGCGCGTCGAGCGCGGCGGGTTCCATCGTGCGCAGATGCGCGACGAGCTGCACGAGCGGCGGCGTCAGCGCGCCCGCCGCCTCGATGCGGTCGAGCAGCATGAACAGCACGTCGCGCCATGCGGGATCGCGCGAATCCGCGAGCGCGGGAACGATGGGCATCGAATGACGCTGATTGAGCGCGATCGACTCGCGCGACGGCTCCGGCGCGGAGCATTGCGCGAGGACGTTCTGCTGCGCGTCGGCGAGTGCGGCCATCAGACGCAGATAGCCCGCGATGGGATTGCTTGCATCGGCGAGCTGGCGCAGACGCGCCGCGCGCGCGCTGAAAACGGTGGCGCGCTCGGGCATGCGCAGGCGGGGAATGGCCGACTGATCGAGCGATTCGATCGAGCCGGCTTCGAGTATGCGTTGAACCACTTGGGTTGTTCCTCGGAATGCTTGAGTGCGGCGCAAAGGCGCGCGGCGCGGGGAAGCGGGGTAAGGGTGTGGGTCAAGGATAGCAGCTTGCCGGATCGTAATCGGATGCCGCAAGCGAGGGTCAAATCGGCGTATATGCAAGAAAGAACCGCTCGGCCTGTTCGGGACGCGAGCGGTTCGGTCACTACGTCGTCACTGCCTGAGCCGCAACGTTACTTCCCAATGATCTCCCTGAACCAGCGCGGATGGTGCTTCCTCGCCCATCCGTAGGTCACGGTTCCGCGCACCATCGCGCCGATCGATCCCTTCACCCAGATTCCCGCATAGATATGGATGATGATGGACACGATCAGCACGAAGGCCGTCGCTGCGTGCACCACTGCGGCGAGGCGGATCACGGTGATCGGAAAGTAGAACGCGAAGTACGCGCGCCAGATCACCACGCCCGACGCGAGCAGCAGCAGCAGGCTCGCCACCATCACGAAGAACACGAGCTTCTGGCCGGCGTTGTACTTGCCGATCTCGGGCAGGCGGTCTTCGCGGTTGGCGAGCACGTCGTCGATCTGCTTCATCCACTGGACGTCGCTTCTGTCCAGATAGTTGTGATGCCAGAAGCGCAGCGCGAGCACGAGGAACGAGAGAAACATCACGCAGCCGACGAACGGATGCAGGATGCGCGTCCATTGCCCGCCGCCGAACAGCGCGTACAGCCATGACATCGACGGATGAAACATCGCGAGCCCGGACAGCGCGAGCAGCACGAAGCTGATCGCGGTGATCCAGTGGTTCGTGCGCTCATTCGGCGTGTAGCGCACGATCAGGCGGTTGCCGCGCACGTCGCGCACTTCGCTATCGTGTTTCATTCGAACGCTCCTTGTCGTTGCGTGCGTCGTCCGCCTCGCGTTGCGCCTCGGCTTCCTCTTCCGCGCTTACTTCGTTCGGCCCAATGCGCGTGTAGTGGAAGAAGCCCGCGAGCGCGGCGAGCGCCATGCCCGCGACCGCGAGCGGCTTCGTCACGCCCTTCCAGACCGACACCAGCGGACTGATTCTCGGATTCTCCGCGAGCCCGTGATACAGACCCGGCTGATCCGCGTGATGCAGCACGTACATGACGTGCGTGCCGCCCACGCCCTGCGGATCGTACAAGCCGGCGTTCGCGAAACCGCGCTCTTTCAGGTCTTCCACGCGCTCGGCCGCCTGCTCGTGCATGTCGGCCTTGGTGCCGAACATGATCGCGCCGGTCGGACACGTCTTCACGCACGCCGGTTCCTGCCCGACCGCGACGCGGTCCGAACAGAGCGTGCATTTGTACGCGCGGTTGTCTTCCTTCGAGATGCGCGGAATGTTGAACGGGCAGCCCGTCACGCAATAGCCGCAGCCGATGCAGTTTTCCTCGTGAAAATCCACGATGCCGTTCGTGTACTGAACGATCGCACCCGGCGACGGACACGCCTTCAGACAGCCCGGGTCCTCGCAGTGCATGCAGCCGTCCTTGCGGATCAGCCATTCGAGGTCGCCCTTCGGGTTTTCGTACTCCGTGAAGCGCATCACCGTCCACGAATGTTCCGTGAGATCGCGCGGGTTGTCGTAGACGCCGGTCGTGTGGCCGACCTCGTCGCGCAGGTCGTTCCATTCCATGCACGCCGTTTGGCAGGCCTTGCAGCCGATGCACTTGGACACGTCGATCAGCTTCGCGACGGTGCCCGTCACCGGCTCGCGGGCTTGCGGCGGCGGCGTGGTGGTGGCGGAGACGCGCTTGATGTCGAGCGATTGCAGAGCCATGTCGTCTCCTTATGCCTTCTCGACCTTGACGAGGAACGACTTGAACTCCGGCGTCTGCGAGTTCCCGTCGCCCACGGAAGGCGTGAGCGTGTTGACGAGATAGCCCGGCTGCGTCAGGCCCTTGAAGCCCCAGTGCAGCGGCAGGCCGACGGTTTCCACCTTCTTGCCCTCCACGGTCAGCGGTTTGATGCGTTTGGTGACAAGCGCCACCGCGACGATATGCCCGCGATTGCTCGATACCTTCACGCGATCGCCCGCCACCACGCCCACTTCCTTCGCGAGATTCTCACTGATCTCCACGAACTGCTGCGGCTGCACGATCGCGTTGAGCTTGACGTGCTTGGTCCAGTAGTGGAAATGCTCGGTCAGGCGATACGTCGTGGCCGTATGCGGGAACTTGTCGGCGGTGCCGAACGCGGCGCGATCGTCCGGGAACACGCGGGCGGCCGGATTGCTCGTGGCCACCTTGTTCTCCGGGAAGAACGGGTTGTAGCCGAGCGGCGTCTCGAACGGCTCGTAGTGCGTCGGGAACGGGCCTTCGTTCATGCCGTCGCGGGCGAAGAAACGCGCCACGCCTTCCGGATTCATGATGAACGGGCTCATGCCGTTCTCGGGCGGCTCGTCCACCTTGAAGTCCGGAACGTCCGCGCCGGTCCACGCCTTGCCGTTCCAGCCGACGAGTTTTCTCGAAGGATCGAACGGCTTGCCGTTCACATCGCACGATGCGCGGTTGTACAGCACGCGGCGATTCGCCGGCCACGCCCACGCCCAGCCGAGCGTCTGGCCGATGCCGGTCGGGTCGGCGTTGTCGCGCCGGCCCATCTGATTGCCCGCCTGCGTCCACGAGCCGCACCAGATCCAGCAGCCGCTCGCCGTCGATCCGTCGTCGCGCAACTGCGCGAAACTCGACAACTGCTCGCCCTTCTTCGCGACGATCTTCGTCTTGTCGGTCGGATCGGTGACGTCCGCGAGCGCGCGGCCGTTGAACTCCATCGCGATCTCTTCGGGCGTCGGGCTTTCCGGGTCCGCATAGGGCCACGTCATATTGAGGATCGGGTCGGGATACTTGCCGCCCTTTTCCCGATACGCGCGGCGCATGCGCAGCCACAGTCCCGCCATGATTTCGATGTCGCTTCGCGCCTGGCCCGGCGCCTGCGCGCCCTGCCAGTGCCATTGCAGCACGCGCGACGACGAGACGAGCGAGCCGCGCTCTTCCGCGAAGCACGTCGTCGGCAGACGGAAGACTTCGGTCTGAATCTTCGACGAATCGACGTCGTTGAATTCGCCGTGGTTCTTCCAGAACTCCGACGTTTCCGTGGCGAGCGGGTCCATCACGACGAGCCACTTCAGCTTCGACAGCCCGAGGCTGATCTTCGCCTTGTTGGGCGCGGCCGCGAGCGGGTTGAAGCCCTGCGCAATGTAGCCGTTCATCTTCCCCTGCGCCATCAGCTCGAACACTTGCAGCATGTCGTAGGACTTGTCGAGCTTCGGCAGATAGTCGAACCCGTAGTTGTTCTCGGGCGTGACGTTGTCGCCCCACCACGACTTCATGAAGCTCACATGGAACGCGCGATAGTTCTTCCAGTAGCTCAGCTGGTTCGGCCGCAGCGGTTGCGTCGCGCGCTTCGTGATGTACTCGTCGTAGTCCTGCTCGCCTTCCATCGGCAAGGTCATGTAGCCGGGCAGCAGGTTCGACATCAGGCCGAGATCGGTCAAGCCCTGAATGTTCGAGTGCCCGCGCAGCGCGTTCATGCCGCCGCCCGCAATGCCGATATTGCCGAGCAGAAGCTGCACCATCGCGCCGGTGCGGATCATCTGCGCGCCGACCGAGTGATGCGTCCAGCCGAGCGCGTACAGCACCGTCGCGGCGCGGTTCGGCTGCGCGGTCGATGCGAGCATCTCGCAGACCTTCAGGAACTTGTCGGTCGGCGTGCCGCACACCTTCGTCACCATTTCGGGCGTGTAGGCGGCGTAGTGCTGCTTCATCAGGTTGTACACGCAGCGCGGATGTTGCAGCGTGGGATCGACCTTCACGAAGCCGTCGTCACCGCGCTCGTAGTCCCAGCTCGTTTTGTCGTACTTGCGATGCTCCGCGTCGTAACCCGAGAACACGCCGTCCTTGAACGCGAAGTCCTCGCGCACGATGAACGACATGTCCGTGTAGTTCTTCACGTACTCGTGCTGGATCTTGTCGTTCGTCAGCAAATAATTGATGACGCCGCCAAGGAAGGTGATGTCCGTGCCGGTGCGGATCGGCGCGTAGAAATCCGCCACCGATGCCGTGCGCGTGAAGCGCGGATCGACCACGATCAGCCGCGCCTTTCTGTGCGCCTTCGCCTCGGTCACCCATTTGAAACCGCACGGGTGCGCCTCGGCCGAATTGCCGCCCATCACCAGAATTACGTCCGCGTTCTTGATGTCGACCCAATGGTTCGTCATCGCTCCACGGCCAAACGTCGGGGCAAGACCTGCCACCGTCGGGCCATGTCAGACACGCGCCTGATTGTCGAATGCGAGCATGCCAAGACTGCGGACAGTCTTGTGCGTGAGGTACCCGACTTCATTGCTTCCCGCCGACGCCGCGAGCATGCCCGTCGTCAGCCAGCGGTTGACCTTCTTGCCGTCCGGCGTGCTTTCGACGAAGTTCGCGTCGCGGTCTTCCTTCATCAGCGTCGCGATGCGGTCGAGCGCGTCGTCCCACGAGATGCGCGTCCACTCGGACGAACCCGGCGCGCGGTACTCGGGGTACAGCAGCCGGCTCGGGCTATGAATGAAGTCGATGAGCGAGGCGCCCTTCGGACACAGCGTGCCGCGATTGACCGGATGATCCGGATCGCCCTCGATATGGATGATGCTGGCCTTCGCGTTCTTGGCGTTGTCGCCCAAGCCGTACATCAGGATGCCGCACCCGACCGAGCAGTACGGACAGGTGTTGCGCGTTTCAGTGGTGCGCGACAGTTTGTATTGCCGGACTTCGGCGAGCGCGGGTGCCGGAGAAAAGCCCAATGCTGCGAGGCTCGATCCGGCGAGCGTGCTCGCGGAAACCTTGAGGAACTGTCGCCGTGACATTTGAAGCATGGTGGCCTCGGCGCGTCGTAAGTGGGGTGCTCTGCAGTATAGGTGTGCGTTTTGCCTCGACGGGCTTTAACGCACGACGTTCGCTCTGTGGGCGCGGCGTGCGGCGCGGATAATGCCGATGCGCGCAGCAATGCGGCGCCTTTTTGCAAACAGGCGCGATCATAGCAACCTTCTTATGTAGACGCTTACCTGGCGCACGCTGTCTTGGAACGGAACCTGCTCGACCGGTTGCATTTACCGCCCGCGGGCGCGTGCGACGCGGGAAATCCCGCGCCGCCAGCGTCCGATCGACTGAGAGACCTGTCATGAGCTCCGTTTCCACGCAGAGATTAGAGGCCGCCGTCAAAAAGGATGCGTCGTGGGTGATCGGCGCGCTCAAGCAGTTCTCCGAGAACCGCTGCGCCGCGATGGCCGCGAGCATCGCGTTCTACTCGGCGTTTTCACTCGCGCCGACGCTCGTCATGGTGATCGCCGTCGCCGGCTGGGTGTTCGGCCCCGAAGCGGCGCGCGGGCAGCTTTTCCATCAGGTCAACGGTCTGATCGGCGATCAGGCGGCGGCGGGCGTGCAGAGCATCGTGGAGAACGCGCATCGCAGCGGCGGGACGGGCATCGCCGCGATCATCTCGTTCGTGCTGCTCGCGGTGGGCGCGTCCGCGACGTTTTCGTCGCTCAATACGGCGCTCAACATCGTCTGGCCGCTTGCCGGAGAAACGCGCTCGGGCGTGCTCGCGATGGTGCGCGTGCGGCTCGTGTCCTTCGGGCTGGTGCTGGGCGTCGCGTTTCTATTGATCGTCTCGCTCGTGCTGGATACCGCGATTCAGGCCGTCGGCTTGTGGCTGTGGGGCAATTCGCCGTTCGTTATCATCGGCGATATCGTGCAGATGGTCGCGGGGCTCGCCATTCTGTCCGTCGCGTTCGGCGCGCTGCTCAAGTTTCTGCCCGATGCGCCGGTGCAATGGCGCGATGCGCTCGTCGGTGGCCTCGTGGCCGCGCTGTTTTTCTCGGCGGGCAAGAAGCTCTTTGCTTTCTATCTGACTCATGCGGGCACGGCGAGCGCATTCGGCGCGGCCGGATCGCTCGCGGTGCTGTTGATGTGGCTGTATTTCTCGGCGGCGGTCTTGCTGCTCGGCGCCGAGTTTTCCGCAGCCCGCGCGCGCATGCACGATCCGCGCGGCGCTTGGGGCATGCAGAACAATGGCCGCGTGCCGCCGGGCAGCCGCGCGAAAATCGGTTCGATGCTCGCCGCTTCGACGCGCGCGGCCGTGCCGAACGCCGCTGCCGCTGCTGCTGCATCCACGGCGCGGTCGGTCGCGCCGAACGCCGCGGCGTCCGTAACCGCCGATGCCTCCACGCCGCCGGCCATCCGCGCGCGCTCCCTGACGGCGCAAGCCGGCGGGACGATCTTCGCCATGCGGCTCGCGCTCGAACTGTCGCGCAAAGTCGCACGGGCCGAGACGAAAGCGACGCGCGCGACCGCAGCCGCGATGGTCGGCGCCGGGCGCAAGGCATCGCAGGCGAATGCGGCAGTGAGGCGCCATCCGTGGCGCGCGGTGCTCGTCGCGGCAGGCGCGGGCGTGGCCGTGGCGCTGCTTTCCCGGCGCGATGGCGACGGCTGACGCTTCACCGGCTCGTCACTTATGGCGCTGTCACGCTGAAGCGAAAAATGGCACGGCGATGCGCGCCTTTGTTATCCGAATCGACGCCAATCGAGCGGACGCGCGACGCACAATCGTCGGCTCGCGAAACGGGGCGCGGAACTTTTCCTGCGCGTGCATGTCGTCGAAAAAATCCGCTGACGGGTCGCTGAGACCGTTTATCGGCGGGCGTTCCGCCGCAGTGTGTGTTTTTGGAGACAGTCTATTTTTTTCGTTTCTAACGTAACGAAACGTTGCGTTATTCTCTGCGCCGGTAACAACGATTTTAATCATTCGCGTGGAGAATTCGATGAAACGATTCGCACTGACGTCCCTCTCGCTGGCCCTGCTCGGCGCGGCTGGCGCAGCACAGGCACAAACGAGCGTGACGCTGTATGGCGTGATCGATGCCGGTCTGGGTTATGTGAGCAACGCCAACGCTAACGGCCAGAAGCTGTTCGGCATGATCAACGGCAACCTGTCCGGCGACCGCTGGGGCCTGAAGGGTCAGGAAGACCTCGGCGGCGGCCTGAAGGCGATCTTCCAGTTGGAAAATGGCTTCGACGTCGGCACGGGCCGTCTGGGACAAGGCGGTCGCGAATTCGGCCGTCAGGCATTCGTCGGTCTGTCGGGCGCGCAATGGGGTACCGTGACGCTGGGCCGTCAGTACGACCCGCTCGTCGACATGGTTCAGGGCATCACCGCCGACAACTACTGGGGCGCGGTCTTCGCAACGCCGGGTGACGTCGACAACTACGACAACTCGCTGCGCACGTCGAACACCGTCAAGTACGTTTCGCCGAACTTCGCGGGCTTCCAGTTCGAAGGCCTGTATGGTTTCTCGGGCCTCGCTGGTGCAACCGGCCAGGGCCAGACGTGGTCGGGCGCCGCGACGTACAACAACGGCCCGCTGGCTATCGCAGGCGGCTACTTCTTCACGAGCAACCCGAACACGCCGCTCGCAGCAGGCGCGCGCACCGGCTGGAACAGCCCGTCGTCGGATCCGCTGTTCGACGGCCCGATCAACAACGGCTACGCTTCGGCTCACTCGATCGGCATCGCACGCGGCGCGATCCAGTACTCGATCGGCGCATTCACGGTCGGCGGTTCGTACAGCAACGCGCAGTATCGTCGTGACGGCTTCTCGACGTTCGCATCGAACGAGAAGTTCAACATCGGCAACGGCTTTGTGAACTTCCAGGCGACGCCGGCTCTGCTGGTTGGCGTGGGCTACACGTACAGCAAGGCGTCGGGCGACACGTCGGCGACCTACCACCAGGCAAGCGTCGGCGCGGACTACTCGCTGTCGAAGCGCACGGACCTGTACGCAGTCGGCGCATATCAGCACGCAAGCGGCACGCAGCGCGACGCGGCGACCGGCGCTCCGGTGGCGGCGCAGGCTTCGATCGGTTCGTATGGCTACGAAAGCGGCCGCAACCATCAAGGCATCGTCATCATCGGCATGCGTCACAAGTTCTAATAGCACTAGTAACAACCGATCGGCGTGGCACGCGAGTGCCGCGTCGACGGACAGCGGCATCTCGAGCAGCCATCGGTTTTCCGATGGCTGTTTTTTTTGCGCGATGAATCCGTGATGAATCGTCGCAGCGCGCGCAGCCGATCGGCGGCATCGGCAGAATGAATGCCGTACTTCGCTTCTCGATATCGCGTTACGGAGTTGTGTCGATGACCTCACGCGCGCTGGCTGCGCTTCGCCCGATCGCCGTTGCCGCGCTCTTCGCGTGCGGCGCGATCCGCGCCTTTGCGGACGATGCTTCGCCCGCCCTGCCGATGATCGTCGCCCATCGCGGCGGCGCCGCCGACTTTCCCGAGAACACGCTGCTCGCCATCGCCGGCGCGCTCGCGCATCGCGCAGACGCCATCTGGCTCTCGGTGCAGCTCACGCACGACGGCGTTCCGGTGCTGTATCGCCCGGCGAAGCTGTCGGCGAACACCGACGACGCGGACGGCGCGGGCGCCGTCGCCGACACGGATTTCACCGCGCTCGAACGCCTCAACGCCGGATGGAATTTCGCGCGAACCGATGCCACCGGCGCGAAGACGTTTCCCTATCGCGCGCATCCGCTCAGGATTCCGACGCTGCGCGAAGCGTTGCGTGCCATTCCGGCATCGACGCCCGTCATCCTCGACATGAAAGCGCTGCCCGCCGAGCCGCAAGCGGCGGCCGTCGCCCGCGTGCTTTCCGACGAAAACGCATGGAGCCGCGTGCTGATCTATTCGACCGATGCCGCGTACCGGTCGGCGTTCGCGGCTTATCCTCGCGCGCGGCTATTCGAATCGCGCGATGCGACCCGTGGACGGCTCGCGGGCGTCGCGCTGGCTCACGCGTGCATCGACCCGCCGCAGCCCGGCACGTGGGCCGCATTCGAGTGGAAAAGGCAGATGGAGTTGACGGAGACGTTCACGCTCGGCGAGGCGCGCTCGCCCGTCACGGCGCAGCTCTGGACGCACGAGGCGCTCGCGTGCTTCAGAACGCATGGCGATGTGCACGTCATGGCAATCGGCATCGACGACGCCGCGGACTATCGCGCCGCCGCGTGTCTCGGCATCGACGCGGTGCTCGCCGACTCGCCGCGCAAGTTGCAGGCGATCAAGGCAGGCATGACGGGCGAAGCTGGAATGGCAACGCCGCAATGCGCCGCCGACGCGCGCTGACTCAATCGTGCGGCGCGTTGCCCGCCGCGTCGATATTTTGCGCGAGTGTCTGCGCGGGCGCATCGGACGCGGCGGGAAGATCGCCGATCACGAGGCGCGGCACCATCGTGCGCGATTCGCGCGGGCGCAGCGGCACGTTCGCGAGATCCGTCCAGGTCGGATTCGGAATCTCGCCGAAAAGCTGCCGCAGGCGCTCGCCCCAAGAGCGGTTGATCATCTGGTAGTACGCGCTGTCGTTGTCGAGCGTGGCGAAGCGCGTGACGCGCAGCGCGTCCTTCTCGTAGACGAGCAGATCGAGCGGCAGACCGACCGAGAGATTGGAGCGCAGCGTCGAATCCATCGAAATGAGCGCGCATTTGGCGGCTTCATCGAGCGGCGAAGCGGGCGTGATGACGCGATCGATGATCGGCTTGCCGTACTTCGATTCGCCGATCTGGAAATACGGCGAAACGCGCGTCGATTCGATGAAGTTGCCCGCCGCGTACACCATGAACAGGCGCGGGCCCTGGCCCTGAATCTGTCCGCCGAGGATGAAGCTGCAGTTGAAGTCGACGCTGAATTCCGCGAGCGACAGCGCATCGCGCCGATGCACCTCGCGCACCGCATCGCCGACGATGCGCGCCGCTTCCGCCATCGTCGCGCAGCTATAGAGCGTGGGCGCGTCGGGGTCGGCGGGTTCCGCGAGCAGTTGCGTCACCGCTTGCGTGAGGGCGAGGTTGCCCGCCGCGAGCAGCACGATCACGCGCTCGCCGGGCTGCTCGAAGACGGCCATCTTGCGAGCGGCGCTGACGTGGTCGACGCCGGCGTTGGTGCGCGTGTCGGACAGGAACACGAGGCCCTCGTCCACGCACATGCCCACGCAGTAAGTCATGTCGATATTTCCGAAAATCAAAAAACCAAACCAATATTGTACTAATCGGGCTCGCGCATCGCATCGCGCGTGCTTATGTGCGCAATATCGGCACGCGCATGCGCTCGCTTGAGCGCGCAATGCGATGCGCGTTTTCGCGCTAGACTCGGCGCCTGTCTCGCTCTTTCCTTTTGTTTCCGATGCCTCAGGATTCTCTCGCCGATGCCTTGCTCGCCGGTCTCGCGCGCCCTATCGTGTTCGTCGATCTCGAAACCACGGGCAGCGACGCGACGGCCGATCGCATCACCGAAATCGGCGTCGTCGAAGCGAGCACGGCGGGCATCGAGCAATGGAGCGTGCTCGTCGATCCGGGCATGCCGGTGCCGCCTTTCGTCTCGCGGCTGACGGGCATCGACGATGCCATGCTGCGCGGGCAGCCCACGTTCGAATCGCTCGCGCCCGCGCTTGCCGAACGGCTCAACGGCAAGCTCTTCGTCGCGCACAACGCGCGCTTCGACTACGGCTTTCTCAAGAACGAGTTTCGCCGCGCGGGCATCGCCTTTCGCGCGGATACGCTATGCACGGTGCGGCTCTCGCGCGCGCTTTTTCCGTCGGTCGAGCGGCATGGTCTCGATGCGCTCATCGCGCGCTTCGATCTCGCGCCGCAAGGACGGCATCGCGCGCTCGCGGATGCGGACCTCCTGTGGCAGTTCTGGCAGAAGATTCACGAGCTTTATTCGCAGGAACTCGTCGATGCCGCGGTGAAGACGCTCGTGAAACGCGCGAGTCTGCCCGCCGCGCTGCCCGAAGGCGCGCTCGATGCGTTGCCGTCCGCGCCCGGCGTCTATCTCTTTCATGGCGACGACGACGTGCCGCTCTATATTGGCAAGAGCATCAATCTGAAGCAGCGCGTGGCCGCGCATTTCTCGGGCGATCATCGGCTGGCGAAGGACCTGTCGATATCGCAGGCGATCCGTCGCATCGATTATCGCGAGACGGTCGGCGAACTCGGCGCGCTGCTGCTCGAAGCGAAGCTCGTGAAGGACTTGCAGCCGGTGCACAATCGCCTGCTCAAGCGCGCATCGGCTACGTGTGCATGGCAATGGCTGCCGGGCGCGCCCGCGCCGGTTCTTCTGCGCGCCGACAAGCGCGATCTGTCGCGCGAGCCGCATCTGTTCGGCGTGTTCGCGTCGCGAGCGAAGGCGCATGGGTTCATGCGCCATCTCGCCGATGAACACACGCTCTGTCCCGCGACGCTGGGCCTCGAAAAAGCGCCGCCGGGACGCATGCGCGGCTGCTTCGGCTATCAGGTGAAGCGGTGTCTGGGCGCATGCGCGGGCGCCGAGACGCTCGCGCATCACGCGGCGCGCGCGCTCGAAGCGCTCGAGCCTGCGCGCGTCGTGCGCTGGCCGCACGAAGGCGCTGTCGCGATTGCCGAGCGCGATGCGCAAACCGGCCGCGAAGCGTGGCATGTGATCGACCGCTGGTGTTACGTCGGCACCTGTGCAACGCGCGAAGACATTGCGGCGCTGCTCGGGCACGCACCGTCGCCGCGCCCTTTCGATGCCGACGTCTATGCGCTGCTCGCGAAACGCTTCGCTTGCGGACAGCTCGAATGGCTTGCCTGCGATGCGCGTCCCGCATTCGATCTCGTCATGCAGCAAGCGATGCCGACGCTCGCCGCATCGAACGAAAAGCGTGCTGCGCCGCGCCGTCGCGCGAGCGACGTCACGAACGCGGCACAGCTCGCGCTGCCCGTTTAAGCCAAGCCGCCATTCGCGCGCAACACTTGCCCGTTGACCCAGCCCGCGTCCGCACTGGCGAGAAACCCCACGACCGACGCGATATCGTCCGGTTGACCGAGCCGCTCCAGCGGCGGCATCTTCGCGAAGCTCGCGATCTGTTCGTCGCTCTTGCCTTCGAGAAAGAGCGACGTCGCCACCGGTCCCGGAGCGATGGCATTCACCGTGATGCCGCGCCCGCGCAATTCCTTCGCAAAGACGTGCGTGAACGCTTCGACGGCCGCTTTCGTCGCGTTATAGACCGCGTAGCCGGGCATGTTGAGCGCGAGCGTGGTGCTCGAGAAGTTCACGATGCGTCCGCCGTCGTTCATGCGCGATGCCGCTTCGCGTAACGTGTTGAATGTACCGCGCACGTTGATATCGAACGTGCGGTCGTAGAGCGCGTCGCTGGTGTCGGCGAGCGGCATGGTCTTCAGAACGCCCGCGTTGTTCACCAGCACATCGACCTTGCCTAGCTGCGCCTCGACCGCATCGAACATGCGCCGCACGTCGTCGGCATGCGCCACGTCCGCTTTCACCGCGATGCCCGCGTCTAGCTCCGCGACGAGCGCATCGGCTTCGTTCGCGCTCGACGCATAGTTGACCGCGACGGCAAAGCCGTCGCTCGCGAGCCGCCTCGCGATTGCCGCACCGATGCCGCGCGATGCGCCCGTCACGATGGCAACACGCTTGCCCTGTTTCTCATTCATCGCTTGCTCCCCAAGTTGACTGCCGGATGCGAAGCATGATGAATCATTCGTCTTTGGCGATCATCGTGCGTGGCTTAGTATCATCGTTCCAGTTGCTTCAACAATCGAACGATAAGACGGAAGCCCTTCGCAAATGGATCGCTTTCAAGAAATGCAGGTGTTCGTGCGCATTGCGGAGCGGCACAGCTTCACGCAAGCCGCCGACGATTTACAGATGCCGCGCGCCACCGTGACCAACCTGATGAAGCGCATGGAAGAGCGGCTCGGCACGCGCCTTCTCGAACGCACGACGCGCACCGTGCGCCTCACGCATGATGGGCAAGCGCACTATCGGCGCTGCGTGCGCCTGATTCAGGACCTCGAAGAAGCCGAGGGATCGTTCAGGCATGCGGAACCCAAGGGCCTGTTGCGCGTGAATCTGCAAGGCACGCTTGCGCGGCATTTCATCGTGCCTGCGTTGCCTGCGTTTCTTGAACGGTATTCGCAGATCGAACTGCAAATTGGTGAAGACGACAGGCTCGTCGATCTCGTGCGCGAGGGCGTGGATTGCGTGCTGCGCGCGGGCACGTTGCAGGATTCGTCGATGATCGCGCGGCGCGTCGCACTGCTCGAACAGGTGACGGTGGCGAGCCCCGCGTATCTCGCGCGGCATGGCACGCCGAAGAGTCTGGATGCGCTCGCATCACATCGCGCGGTGAATTATCTATCGAGCGCAACGGGGCGCGCATTGCCGCTGGAATTCGCGGTGCACGGACGCATCGAGACCGTGGAGCTTGCGTCGGCTATCGCGGTGAGCGGCGTCGAGCTTTATACGCAGGCGTCGCTTGCGGGACTCGGCATCGTGCAGGTGCCGCGCTATCACATCGACGATGCGCTTGCGGATGGGCGTCTGCAATGCGTCCTGACCGATCATCCTCCGCCACCGATGCCCGTATCGGTTCTTTATCCGCAAAGCCGGCAGTTGTCCGCGCGCGTGCGGGTTTTCGTGGAGTGGGTCGCGTCAGTCTTTCAGCAGACCGGAAGCGCGGTCTGAATCAACGCATATGAAAAAAGCCAGCTTTCCGCGAGGAAAGCTGGCTTTCTTTTGGCATCGACAGAAAAAGTCGAACGCCGTACAGAACCTTAAGCCGCTGCGTCCTTCAGCTTCTTCAACGCACGCGCCTTGATGCGCACGCTTGCCGGCTTGGCCGGGAACCAGCGTTCTTCACCCGTGAACGGGTCTTTGCCGAAGCGCTTCTTCTTGGCCGGGACGGATTGTGCGGAAATCTTCAACAGGCCGGAGAGCGTGAATTCGCCAGCGCCCTTCTTGTGAACCGAACCGAGGATCGTGTCTTCGAGTGCGACGAGCACGGCCTTCACTGCCTTCACGTCCACTTCGGCGCGGTCTGCCAGATGCGCGGCGAGCGATGCCTTCGTGAAGGTGTCCTTGATCGGCGACGGCGTACCCGCGGTCTTCTTCGCAGCAACGTTCTTGGCGGCTACTTTCTTCGCGGCAACCTTCGTTGCTGCTTTCTTTGCCGGTGCGGCGGACTTTGCCGTGGCCTTCTTGGCCGGGGCTTTCTTAGCAGCGGTTTTTGCGGAAGTCGGCATGTTTCTCCTACCTGTTTGGTCGTTGATATCGAATACGTCCGCACCGATGCGTGCGTATCACGCCGGATTCTACATACGCCGGACGCGTTCGTGCGAGTCTTTTGCGTTTTTATATCGTTTTTTCAGGGGTTTTCTGGAGCAACGCGTGGCGTCATGCTGACATGTGCGCCACTCGACATGCATCAGGCTTCATCGAGCCGACGATGCGCGATGTGCGCGATGAGCGGATAGTGATCGGATGCAATGCGCGAAAGCGACGTGCGGTGCACATCCACACGCATGAGCCGTTCGCCCGGATGCACCCAGATGCGATCGAGCGCGAAGAGCGGCCAGCGCGTCGGAAACGTGCGCAACGCGCTTGCGCGATGAAAGTGCGTAACGAGACGCCGCAGCGTGCGGCCATAGACGAACCATTCGTTGAGATCGCCGAGCAGAATGACGGGAAGCGCGGGTGTATCGAAGCTCTGCAGCACTTGTTCCACTTGTGTGCGCCGCTCGCTCGATGCAAGCCCGAGATGCGTCGCCACGACGCGCCATGTCTCACCGCCGCAATCGATGTCGGCATCGAGCGCGCCGCGCGGCTCACGGCTTCTGAAAGAGAGATCGAGCGTGCGAACGGCCTGCACCGGATAGCGCGTCAGCACCGCATTGCCGTAACGCCGCTCGGGCGTGTCGAGCGTCGGTCCCGCAACGGCGTGCAGGTTCGTCATGCTCTGCAGCACGTGCAGCACGTCGGGCGAACCGCTGCCGCCAAGCGGCACTTCCTGCAGCGCGAAGATGTCGGCATCGACTTCGGTGAGCACTTCGCCGATGCGCTCGGGCGCGAACTTGCCGTCGATGCCCACTGCGCCGTGCAGGTTGTACGTCGCGATGCGCAGCTCCTTCGCGCGCGCGACCTTCGCGGTTTCGATATCGATTCCGGCGTCGTGCATCAACGTCATGAGTTCACCTCGTTTTCGCTGCGCGGCACGGCGTCTTGCGCGCGGTCGCCTGGCATCGCGTTGCGCTCGCGCAGCAGGCTCGCGCGCGCGGCTTCGTCGCTTGCACGCGACTTGTCCTCGTCGCTCGGTGCGCCTTCGTGGATCTTTTCTTCGCGATGATCGCCGCGCCCAAGAAAGCGCTGCAACAGAATGGACACGCCGATCAGCACCGCGCCGATGCCGATCAGCACCGCGAACGAGCCGACCGTCGGACGGCGCAGGGAAGCCACGAGCTGATGCGCGAACGCCACGGTCAGCAAGATGCCCGGCCCCATTCCGAGCAGCGTGCCGATAAGAAAATCGCGCATGCGTATATGCGACGCGCCCGCCACCAGATTGACGATGGAAAACGGCGCGACGGGCAGCAGCCGCAACACCACGACGGCGACGATGCCGCGCTTCGCGACGCGTTCGGACAGCCGGTTCACGCGCGCGCCCGCGAGCTTGCGCACGGCGTCCCGTCCGAGCCAGCGCCCGAGCAGATACATGATGGCGGCCGAGATCATCGTGCCCGAGAACGCATAGAGACTGCCCCATCCCGCGCCGAACGCGAGGCCGGTCGTCGCGATCAGCACCGTGATCGGCACGGAGATGAGCGCGGCCGCCACGTAACACAGCACGATACAGAGCGGCGCGAGCGGCAGCGCGTCGATACGCCGGGTCGCGTTCGTGAGCGACTTGAGATTCACGTAGTCGCCAAGCGGCGTCCAGTGCCAGAGCGCCGCGATGCCGACGAAGATCAGCGCGAGCACGCCGAGCAGCGCGAAGCGTCCGATGAGCGGCCGCGTCCTTTCCGCGGGCACGAACTGGTCGACGAGTTCGTCCGGCGCGATGGGCGTCTCGGGATCGATGAGCGCGTCGGGCGGAATGAGTTGATCCAGTTCGCGCGACACCACGGGATCGAGCGGCACCAGCGTGCGATGTTCGTCGCGGTCGCGCGAAAGCGCAGCGATGGCCGCATTCATGCCGCCGCGCGCATCGCGCTCGCGCACGATGTCTTCGATATTGCAGCCGAGATGTTCCGCGAGCAGCGTGTCGCGCATCTTCGCGATCGCGCGACGGATACGGATGTCCGCGCCGGCATCGATCGACACGTTGCATTCGCTGTCGAGCACCATCGAGCGATTGTTCAGGTTCGCGGAACCGACGATCAGCAGTTCGTCATCCACGATCATCAGCTTGCTGTGAACGTTGACGATCTGCTCGCCCAGGTCCGGCACGCTCGGGCATAACAGCCGATACCGTCCGTGACGGTCGGCGCTCTTGAGAATGGTGTGCAGGCGCGCGCGCAGCACGCCCATCGTGACATCCTGAAGCCAGCCGCTCTGATTGCGCGGCACGACGATGGCGACATCGGGACCGTCCTCGCGCGCGAGCGATTCGGATAGCGCCGCGCCGATCGAACCGGATGTGAAGTACTGGTTCTCGATATAGATGCTGCGCCGCGCGCGGGCAATCGCATCGAGATATTGCGCGCGAATCTGCTGCACGGCGGGACGGCCGAGATAGGCCGGCTCCGTCAGCGAAATGGCGAGCCGCACGTCTTCGAGATCGACGGCGCGCGAAGGCGGCCACGGATCGTTTCGCAGCGCCGCGCGATGCGCGCGAATCGCGAGCCGCCTGCCGCACGCGCGCGACCATCGTTCGCGCGCAAGCTGGCCGATCTCGCGCGCCGCGTCGCCATCGAACATCGTGTGCACGTCGTGGAACGGCTGATATGCGATGCCGTTCGCATCGCGGCGATGCGGGTCGTCGGGCGCATGCGCGGGCGTGTCCCAGCGCGAGCGCGTGAGATCGAGACCGCCGACGAACGCGAGCCGGTCGTCGATCACGACGATCTTCTGATGCTGCGAGCCGCCGAGCGGATGCTTGCCGTCCATCTGAAACGCGATGCGCCGATGCGTGCGCCAGCCCATTTTGTAGACCGGCAGCCACTCGCGTTCGAACGCGTAGAGCATCGCGAAGTCCCACGCGAGAATGTAGATGCGCAACCGGCGCTTCTCGGCGGCGATGGTATGCAGAAAGTCGCCGAGCGCTTCGGGATAGCCATCGTCCGCGCCTTCGGGCGTGAGCTTCATGCGGCTGTCGATATCCCAGCCGAGAATAAAGACGGTGCGTTCCGCGCGCGTGATCGCTTCGCGCAGCACGCTGAAATAATCCGATCCGTCGATAAGCAGGCTAAAGCGGTCCGCATGACGCACGCTTGCGCAGTTGCGTCCCGGCTCGAAGAAAGATGCGTCGCGATGCTCCATCGTCATGGCGTTGGCGCGCGGCTCGCGCGCGGATGTGTCGGTCAAGCGTTCTCCGTGATGAACTGCATGAGTGAGTTGCCGCGTTAGCAGTTTGCAAGCCGCATGCCCGCGTTTCGCGGTATATGGCTCACGTCTGCGCGCATGCGACCATTGCGGTAGTCTCGCGTGAGCGACATCGTTTGCCTGTCAGTTCACAACCCATGAGGACACGAGAATGGAATATCGACATCTAGGCGCTTCGGGCTTCAAGGTTCCCGTATTGAGTTTCGGCACCGGCACCTTCGGCGGCAAAGGCGAATTCTTTCAGGCGTGGGGCGAGACGGACGTAAGCGAAGCGCGTCAGCTCATCGACATTTGCCTCGATGCGGGCGTCACGATGTTCGACACCGCGGACATCTATTCGCGCGGCGCGTCGGAATCGATTCTCGGCGAAGCGCTGAAGGGCCGGCGCGACAAGGCCATCATTTCGACGAAGGCGACCTTTCGTTTCGATGCGGACGATCCCAACAGCGTCGGTTCATCGCGCTTTCATCTCATCAAGGCAGTCGACGATGCGTTGAAGCGCCTGCAAACCGATTACATCGACCTCTTTCAGTTGCACGGCTTCGATGCGAAAACGCCCGTCGAAGAGACGCTCTCCACGCTCGACGATCTCGTGCGCGCGGGGAAGATCCGCTATACGGGCGTGTCCAATTTCTCGGGCTGGCATCTGCAGAAATCGCTCGACGTAGCGGATCGTTATGGCTATCCGCGCTATGTCGCGAATCAGACGTATTACTCGCTTATCGGCCGCGACTATGAATGGGAACTGATGCCGCTCGGTCTCGATCGGGGTGTCGGCGCGGTCATCTGGAGTCCGCTCGGATGGGGGCGTCTCACGGGCAAGATCAGGCGCGGCGAACCGCTGCCCGCGTCGAGCCGTCTGCATAAAACCGCCGACATGGGGCCGCCCGTGCCCGACGAGTATTTGTATCGCGTCGTCGATGCGCTCGATGCCATCGCCGAGGAGACCGGCAAGACGGTGCCGCAGATCGCGCTGAACTGGCTGCTTCAGCGCCCGACCGTCGCGACCGTGCTGATCGGCGCGCGCAACGAAGAGCAGCTCAGGCAGAACCTGGGCGCGGTGGGCTGGAACCTCACGCCTGAGCAGGTCGCGCGGCTCGACGAGGCGAGTAAGGTGCGACCGCCTTATCCGTACTGGCATCAGGAAGGCTTCGCGGAGCGCAATCCCTTCCCGGTGTGATGCATGGCGGCGTGGCGCGCCGTACCGGAAATCTTTTGCGAAGCTGTACCGGTACTGTACAGATCACAGTCCGTACACTGCCGCAAATCGATTCTTCCAGGAGCCGCGCCATGCCATCCGACCTGCTCAACGCCCTTCCCGCCGCCGCGCTCTTCGCGCTCGTCATGACGATCACGCCCGGCCCGAACAACACGATGCTCCTCGCTTCGGGCGTGAATTTCGGGCTCAAGCGCACGGTGCCGCATGTGCTCGGCATCAGCGCGGGCGTTGCGCTTCTGATGATGGCCGCGGGCTTCGGACTCGCTGAGGCATTCGGCCGTCTGCCGTGGCTCTATTCCGTGCTCGAAGCGGCGAGCGTCGCGTATCTGCTGTATCTCGCGTGGAAGATCGGCACGTCGTCGTCCGTTCAAATGCGCGATGCGGAGCGCCGCCCGATGCGCTTTCACGAAGCCGTCGCGTTCCAATGGGTCAATCCGAAGGCGTGGATGATGGTGCTGACTGCCGCGACGACCATTCATCTGCACGCGAGCCTTTCGCTCAACGCTGCGCTGATGGCGCTCGTGTTCGTCGTCATCGGCTTGCCGTGCATCACCGCGTGGGCGGCGTTCGGCATGTCGCTGCGCCGCGTTCTCGCGAAGCCGCGCCTGCTGCGCGCATTCAATCTCAGCATGGCCGCGTTGCTCGTGTTGTCGCTCTATCCGATCGTTGCGCATCTGTTCGAATGATGCGCACGATGAAACGCAGCGCACAGCGTTTCATCGCTACATCGCGCGTATTCGTGTACCGGACCCGCGACGACAAAGCGCTTTGCCACGCAGCCGGACCGGTGCATACTGAACCTTCGCACCGGCCCGGCAAAACTTGCCGTTCCGCTTGAAAGAATGGGAAGGCGTTTCTACTCCCTGGTTTCGTCCTTGTTCATCAGCGCTGTCGGACGAACGATCGCGACCTCACCTTCCCTAAGCGGTCCTTTAAGGCGATTCATCGCCCGGTGCGTGATGCCTTCTCTTGTTCGTCGGTTCGCGCCGATTATTGCGGCGCGGCTTTGAAATTTGCTCAAGGAGTACGCCATGTCTGGAGCCAACCGCCCGTCCGGTCCCGCCACGCGCAAGTCCCTCGACCTTGCCGATCAGATCGAGCGCGATGAGTTGAAGAACCATCTGCCGGATGCGAACCGCGTCGACGATGAAGACGACGAGGACGACGAAGCCGACTCCGATCGCACACCCGGCCGCTAGTCCTAAGAGCCGCATGCGCCGCTTACCGCGTGCGCCCCGACGCCGCAATCGCCCATGTTTCAGCGGGCCTTGCGGCGTTTTTGCATCCGCTGGGCGCGAACCCATGTGTCGAACTGGGCACAGCAGTTGCTCTACCCCTCGTGCCGCCGAAGAGCGTGAACAAAAGCGCGGCACGACCGATGAGCGAAGGCGGCAACGGTGTCAGTCCGCTGCGAATCGAACTACCAACCGATCCCCGTGGGAGGCTTCATGCTCCGTTACGCTGTCATATTCTTCATCATCGCGATCATCGCGGCCTTTTTCGGCTTCGGCGGGATCGCAACGGGCGCGGCGGAAATCGCCAAGATCCTGTTCTTCATCTTTATCGTGATCTTCCTCGCCACGCTGCTGCTCGGCGTCTTCAGGCGATGACGATCGCAGCATCGCACGCCATGCAATGAGAAACGCGCGGGTTTATCGCCCGCGCGTCTTGCTTATCGCGCAATGTTAAGGAACCCGAATCGTTTCGCCATGCTCGAGGACAGTGAATGCATCGCCGGGAAGACCGGCGTTGCGCACGGCATCGGCAAGACGATGCGGCGGTTCGTCGAGCGGCTCGTCGGTGAGTTCGAACGTGCCCCAATGAATGCCGATGGCGCGCTTCGCGTGAATATCCTTGAAGATCTGCACGGCTTCTTCCGGGTCGACGTGCTGCGCGTGCATGAACCAGCGCGGGTCATAGGCGCCCACCGGAATCAATGCGAGATCGAAGCCGCCGAAGCGCGCGCCGATATCGCGAAAGTCGGGCGAATAGCCGGTATCGCCCGCGAAGAAAAACGAGAACGGATGTGGCGCGCCCGCCGGCGTCTTCACGACGTAGCTTCCCCACAAGGTTTCGGCGCGATCGAAGGGCGTGCGCGCGGACCAGTGCTGCGCGGGCGTGAACCAGATATCGAGTCCGGCTGCGTGCGTTTCATCGCCCCAGTCGAGTTCTTCGACGTTGGTGATACCGACGCTCGCCATCCATGCTTTCACGCCGAGCGGCACGAGAAAGCGCGGCGGGCCGCCGGCCTGACGGTTCAACGCCTCGACGCTCGGCTTGTCCAGATGGTCGTAATGGTTGTGAGAGATGAGCACGACGTCGATATGCGGTAGCTGATCCAGCGTTAGCCCGGGCGGCATCTTGCGCTTGGGGCCGATGAACGAGAACGGCGACGCGCGCTCGGAGAAAACCGGATCGGTCAGGATGTTCACGCCGTTCACTTGCAAGAGCGCACTCGCGTGGCCTATCCAGGTGAGCGTATCGACCGTCCGGTTCGACTTGAGGAACGCAATGTCCGGATGAACCATCGGGAAGCGGTAGCCGTTCGCCGGTGGCTTTGGAAGCCCTTGCGTGAAGCGCTCCCATTGCCATTTGAGAAACGACTCGCGCGGCAAGTGTCCGTAGTTGTTCTCGTAACCCGATGACGTGCGCTTTGCATGATGAAGCGGCTGCGGCTCGCCGGTCGCTGCGGGAGCCGGTTCTTCACCACGCGCGTGCGTTGCGCCCGAGCAGCCGGCAAGCAGTGAAAGTACGCAGCACGCGACGCTTAGTCGTTGTCGAGCGAGATTCGGGCGCATCGATGTCCCCGCGAGTGACGTGTCTATGCCGTTTTCTTCATACTTAATGAAGAAACGCCATAACGTTTCGCGCGCATATGCACGCGCGACGCCTCGCCGCAAGAACCGCGCCGTGGCCTGCTTCTTGCAAAGACCCACGCATCAAAAACCAGCGGCGGCGCGTCAGCAACGACGCAGCACGCCGCATCTATATACGGGGGCCCTCATGGGCAGCAGCAGCACGTTCCGAGGTCACGCTTCGAGCGCGTTCAACGCGAAACTTCACCCTCTGCACGCGATGCTGGTTTCGCGCAGCGCCTCGCATATCGCGAGCGCGTTCACGGCGAGCGGCCGCGATCAGGCGCTTGCGGAAGGCATCGGCGATGTCATCGCACACTGCGGGCATGCGGGGCTAGGCCTTTATCTCGCAGCGGTATGGCATTGGCTGGACGAGCGCAACTACGATGAAGCGGCCGATGCCGTGCAGCACTACATCGAAAGCGGCACGATACCGGCGCTCAAAACTGCGCGAAAAATCATGCGAAGCCGCGATGCCCGCGTCTGAATGACTGCGTCAGTGCGAATGCCGCGGATTGCCGCGCGTCTCGATCACCTTGAGATACAGCGTCGCGGGTTCGAGACAGCCGCCTGTCGATAACTGTCCGACCGTCTGGCGGTAAAGCTCTTGCCACGGCGTCTGCGCGACGGGCGCGGCGAAAGCGGCCTGCTCGCGGCGGCTTTCGAGTTCCGCTTCGTCGAGCAACACGTTCACCGAGCGCGCGTTGAGATCGACGCGTATGCGGTCGTTCGTGCGCAAGAGCGCGAGCCCGCCGCCGATAGCCGCTTCCGGCGACATGTTCAATATCGACGGACTCGCGGAGGTGCCGCTCTGACGGCCATCGCCCATGCAGGGCAACGAATCGATACCGCGCTTGATGAGTTCGGCCGGTGGCGCCATGTTGACGACTTCCGCGCTGCCGGGATAACCGACCGTGCCGCAGCCCCGAATCACCAGAATGCAGTGCTCGTCGATATTGAGCTCGGGATCGTTGATGCGGTCGTGATAGTCCTCGGGACCGTCGAAGACGATGGCGCGCGCCTCGAACACGTTCTCCGCGCCGGGCGCGCTCAAATACGTCTTTGTGAATGCTTCGCCCACGACCGACATCTTCATGATCGCGCTGTCGAAGAAATTGCCCGAGAGCACCATGAAGCCCGCGCCGTGCTTGAGCGGATCATCCGGAGTCCGAATCACTTCGCGGTCCGCGACCGGCGCTTCATCGGCATGCTCGCCGATCATGCGGCCCGATACCGTCAGGCATTCGCGGCGCAAGAGGCCGGCGGCATCCAGTTGACGCATCACGGCTGGCACCCCGCCCGCGCGGTGGAAGCTCTCGCCGAGGTACTCACCCGCAGGCATGCAATTGACAATGAGAGGCACTTGCTCGCCGTAACGCTGCCAGTCTTCGAGACTCAGCTCGATGCCCATATGCCGCGCAATCGCGATCAGATGCGGCGGGCAATTGGTCGACGCGCCGAGCGCGGAGGCAACGACGATCGCGTTGAGAAATGCATCGCGCGTCATGATCTTCGACGGGCGCAAGTCCTCGCGCACGACATCGACGATGCGCTTGCCCGTCGCATAAGCCATTTGCCCGCGCTCGCGATAGGCGGCGGGAATGCTCGCGCACGTCGGCAAGGACATGCCGAGCGCTTCCGCGAGGCTGTTCATCGAGAGCGCGGTGCCCATCGTGTTGCAGTGCCCGATGGACGGCGACGAGGCCGTCGTCAGTCGCATGAAGCCTTCGTAATCGATCTCGCCCGCAGCGAGCAGATTGCGCGCGTGCCAGATCACGGTGCCGGAACCGACGCGCTTGCCTCCGTACCATCCGTCGAGCATGGGACCGCCGGACAGCACGATGGCGGGCAAATCGACGGTGGCCGCCGCCATCAGACAGGCGGGCGTGGTCTTGTCGCAGCCGGTCGTGAGTACGACGCCATCGAGCGGAAAGCCGTGCAGGATCTCGACGAGGCCCAGATACGCGAGATTGCGGTCCAGCGCGGCGGTCGGACGGCGGCTCTGCTCCGCGAGCGGATGCACGGGGAACTCCATCGGAATGCCGCCTGCGTCGCGAATGCCGGCCTTCGTGCGCGCGGCCAGTTCGATGTGGTGACGATTACATGGCGCAAGATCGCTGCCCGTCTGCGCGATGCCGATGATAGGCCGGCCCGATTGCAGTTCCTCGCGCGTGAGGCCGTAATTCATGAAGCGCTCGACATAGAGCGCGGTCATGTCGGCATGCGAGGGATCGTCGAACCATTCCTGACTGCGCAGGCGGCGGGGTGTCTGTTGCGACATGGCATCTCTCTTCAGTGAGGGGTTTCGCGGCGCGGCGCTCTCCCAAGCCTTCCGTTACCGGTAACATCGCGAGTATGGTAGCACGCATTGGCGCGGCGCTCGCGTGCTCAGGCGCTCGCGCGGGATACCACCTGATAGCCGATTCTGATGCGTTTGCTCGTGCGCCTGCCCGCGCCCTGATCGCGTTCTTGGAGCGCCGCAAGCAGCGCCTCTCCGGTGCGCAAGCCGATGCCATATGCGTCGACGGACACGGTCGTAATGGAAGGCATGCAGCATGCCGCGACTTCGAAGTTCCCAAAACCGGCCACGGCGATGTCATCGGGCACCGCTATGCCGCGTCGATGACATTCCATTATCGCGCCGAACGCCGACATGTCGCTCACGCACATCACGGCTTGCGTATCGGGCCATGCTTCGAGGAGCGCCGTCATCGCAGGGCCGCCGTGACTCATCGTGATCGGGGAATCGCCGAGGCGAATCACGCGTTCGGCGTCGAGGCCAAGGGCTTTCATCTCCATACGAAAGCCCTTGAGCCGGTCCAGGCCGCGCCGGTCCAGTTCGCTAGCGCCGCCCAGAAAGCCGATGCGCGTGTGGCCGCGCTGCGCGAGATAACGAACCATCTCGCGCGACGCATTGACGTTGGAAAAGCCCACGGCGGCGTCGATCGGATCAGCAGGAGCGTCCCACATCTCGACGACAGGCACGCCGGAGCGACGCAGCAGCGTGCGCGTCGCCTCGGTATGTCGCGAGCCGGTCAGCGCGATGCAGCGCGGCTGATGACGCAGCATCGAGCGCACGAGCCGTTCCTCGCGGTCGAGGTGATAGTCGGTGTCCCCGATCAACAATTGCAGGCCGTGCGGCTCCAACGCGGCGGAGAGGCCGCGAACGGTATCGGAGAAATTGGAGCTCGCAAGCGAAGGCACCAGCACGGCAACGAACTCGGAGCGCCCCGAGGACAAAGCGCCCGCGGCGGCATCGGCGACATAGCCGAGTTCGTCGATCGCCTTCTGCACGCGCTCGCGCGTTGCAAGGGCAACGCTATGCCCCGCGAGCACGCGCGACACAGTCATCTTGGAGACGCCGGCCAGGCGCGCCACATCGGACATACGCGGTGGGCCGGACTTGATATCGTCGAAGGAAGCGGACACGTTGCTCAATCGACCCTCGCCCAGCCGTCGGGCCGCTGTTCGAGCGTGACGTGCAGCTTCGTTTCGCCCGCTTCGCGGTCGGCGGCTGTGAGATCGGCAAACGCGCGCTTGATGTCGCGGTCGTCGGCCCACGGCGCGACGTTGTCGAGTTTGTACGTGTAGGTCACGTCCGAGCGGTGCGCCGTCGCGTCCGGCTCCGCCCACGCGACGACCTTGTCCAGCTTGACGCGCGCGTAACACAGCATCCAGGCGCGAGAGTCGGCGGTGACGTTCGGGTCGCCCGCCTGCCGGACTGTTTCGACGGCGTACTTCTGGCCTTCGCCCGTCAAGCTGTATGCGATGCCATTTTGCCTCGCGTTGGCGTTGGCGTTCGCGTTGGCGTTCGCGTTGGCCGGCGTCGTCGCCGATCGCGCGACCAGGCCGCTTTTTTCCAGCGCAGCGAGTTGCTCGCGCAAGGCCGCGGCTGAATACTCGTTCAGGTCGCGGTTGCTGTAAGTGGAGGGGAAGGTGAAAGGGCCGCGTCCGCTTCTGTTGAGACACAGCAAGCCGCGGTTCGTCTTCATGTCGGCGGAAATGGCGTCGCCCAATGTGGACTCGCTCGCATCGTTCTTCTTGCCGCAGGCCGCAGTCAGCAGCACGACGGTGACGGCGGCGATCAACAGGCTCGTTCTCATATGCGCTCCGGTAGGGTCGGCGTGACGTTAATCACCTTGCCGTGCCATTTTACCGACAGATTCGAAGCGCCCGGACGTCACCGGTGGAAGTCCTCTCGCGGTCTCACCGTCCCAATGCAAAAACCCCACCTTTGTGGGGTGGGGTTTTTGCGTTGCTGCATGAGGAGCCTGACGATTACCTACTTTCACACGGGAATCCGCACTATCATCGGCGTGGAGTCGTTTCACGGTCCTGTTCGGGATGGGAAGGGGTGGGACCGACTCGCTATGGTCATCAGGCATGACGGGTTGTCGCGTCGCACGGGGGTGCGCCACGACCAATCTGGGAAGAAGTAGTGGGTAGTGACTGGTTTGGGCACAGTCGCTTACTCAACCGGCGCAGGTTAAGACACACCGGTTATAGGATCAAGCCTTACGGGCAATTAGTATCAGTTAGCTCAATGCATTACTGCACTTACACACCTGACCTATCAACGTCCTGGTCTGGAACGACCCTTCAAGGGGCTCGAAGCCCCGGGGATATCTCATCTTAAGGCGAGTTTCCCGCTTAGATGCTTTCAGCGGTTATCTCTTCCGAACATAGCTACCCGGCGATGCCACTGGCGTGACAACCGGTACACCAGAGGTTCGTCCACTCCGGTCCTCTCGTACTAGGAGCAGCCCCCTTCAAATATCCAACGCCCACGGCAGATAGGGACCAAACTGTCTCACGACGTTTTAAACCCAGCTCACGTACCTCTTTAAATGGCGAACAGCCATACCCTTGGGACCGGCTACAGCCCCAGGATGAGATGAGCCGACATCGAGGTGCCAAACACCGCCGTCGATATGAACTCTTGGGCGGTATCAGCCTGTTATCCCCAGAGTACCTTTTATCCGTTGAGCGATGGCCCTTCCATACAGAACCACCGGATCACTATGACCTGCTTTCGCACCTGCTCGACTTGTCGGTCTCGCAGTTAAGCACGCTTATGCCATTGCACTATCAGCACGATTTCCGACCGTACCTAGCGTACCTTCGTACTCCTCCGTTACACTTTGGGAGGAGACCGCCCCAGTCAAACTGCCTACCATGCACTGTCCCCGATCCGGATCACGGACCAAGGTTAGAACCTCAAACAAACCAGGGTGGTATTTCAAGGACGGCTCCACCGAAACTGGCGTTCCGGTTTCATAGCCTCCCACCTATCCTACACAGATCGGTTCAAAGTCCAATGCAAAGCTACAGTAAAGGTTCATGGGGTCTTTCCGTCTAGCCGCGGGGAGATTGCATCATCACAAACACTTCAACTTCGCTGAGTCTCGGGAGGAGACAGTGTGGCCATCGTTACGCCATTCGTGCAGGTCGGAACTTACCCGACAAGGAATTTCGCTACCTTAGGACCGTTATAGTTACGGCCGCCGTTTACCGGGACTTCAATCAAGAGCTTGCACCCCATCATTTAATCTTCCGGCACCGGGCAGGCGTCACACCCTATACGTCCACTTTCGTGTTTGCAGAGTGCTGTGTTTTTATTAAACAGTCGCAGCCACCAGTTTATTGCAACCTCTTCACCCTCCTGGCGCAGGCCAGTCAAGCTACAGAGGCGTACCTTATCCCGAAGTTACGGTACCAATTTGCCGAGTTCCTTCTCCCGAGTTCTCTCAAGCGCCTTAGAATACTCATCTCGCCCACCTGTGTCGGTTTGCGGTACGGTCATCGTTAGACTGAAGCTTAGAGGCTTTTCTTGGAACCACTTCCAATTGCTTCGCTTCCGAAGAAGCTCGCGCCACACCCTTGAATTGCGCACCCGGATTTGCCTAAGTGCCTTCTCCAATGCAGCGACCGGGACGTCCAACACCCGGACAACCTTCCGCGATCCGTCCCCCCATCGCATCTAACAATGGTGCAGGAATATTGACCTGCTTCCCATCAGCTACGCATTTCTGCCTCGCCTTAGGGGCCGACTCACCCTACGCCGATGAACGTTGCGTAGGAAACCTTGGGCTTACGGCGAGGGGGCTTTTCACCCCCTTTATCGCTACTCATGTCAGCATTCGCACTTCCGATACCTCCAGCACGCTTTTCAACGCACCTTCGCAGGCTTACGGAACGCTCTCCTACCATGCGAGTTAAACTCGCATCCGCAGCTTCGGTGACTGGCTTGAGCCCCGTTACATCTTCCGCGCAGGACGACTCGATCAGTGAGCTATTACGCTTTCTTTAAAGGGTGGCTGCTTCTAAGCCAACCTCCTGACTGTTTTAGCCTTCCCACTTCGTTTCCCACTTAGCCAATCTTTGGGACCTTAGCTGGCGGTCTGGGTTGTTTCCCTCTTGACACCGGACGTTAGCACCCGATGTCTGTCTCCCGTGATTGCACTCTTCGGTATTCGGAGTTTGCTATGGCGTAGTAATCCGCAATGGACCCCACAACCATGACAGTGCTCTACCCCCGAAGGTGATACACGAGGCACTACCTAAATAGTTTTCGGAGAGAACCAGCTATTTCCAAGTTTGTTTAGCCTTTCACCCCTATCCACAGCTCATCCCCTAACTTTTCAACGTTAGTGGGTTCGGTCCTCCAGTACGTGTTACCGCACCTTCAACCTGGCCATGGATAGATCACTTGGTTTCGGGTCTACGCCCAGCAACTGATCGCCCTATTCGGACTCGCTTTCGCTACGCCTGCCTTAATCAGTTAAGCTCGCTACTGAACGTAAGTCGCTGACCCATTATACAAAAGGTACGCCGTCACCCGTTTCCAGGCTCCGACTGTTTGTATGCATGCGGTTTCAGGATCTATTTCACTCCCCTCCCGGGGTTCTTTTCGCCTTTCCCTCACGGTACTGGTTCACTATCGGTCGATCACGAGTATTTAGCCTTGGAGGATGGTCCCCCCATCTTCAGACAGGATTTCACGTGTCCCGCCCTACTTGTCGTACCCCTAGTTCTTCCACGCTGTTTTCGCTTACAGGGCTATCACCTGCTATGGCCGCACTTTCCAGAGCGTTCAGCTAACAACACAGATAAAGAGTACAGGCTGATCCCATTTCGCTCGCCACTACTCTGGGAATCTCGGTTGATTTCTTTTCCTGCGGTTACTTAGATGTTTCAGTTCACCGCGTTCGCTTCACATGACCTATGGATTCAGTCATGGATACTCCATACGGAGTGGGTTTCCCCATTCGGACATCTTCGGATCAAAGCTCGTTTGCCAGCTCCCCGAAGCTTTTCGCAGGCTACCGCGTCCTTCATCGCCTGTGATCGCCAAGGCATCCACCACATGCACTTGTTCGCTTGACCCTATAACGAGTGCGTCTCCCATCGAGCCGCCCCGCCATAGGCTGAGTATTCGCGTGTCGGTCCGCGTTAGTGCTTTAGCACTTACGTGAACCCCACACTACGTGTGTGCCGTATTCCAAAGCAATCTTTCGATTACCTTTTCATACTTGATACAATCACTACCCTGAATCTCCTACTCGCACCCATCTCTAAGTGCTTTCGCAGATTCTCTTTACTACTTCTTCCAGATTGTTAAAGAACGTTTAGCCGATCGGGTCACTTCACTACCCAACAGCATCAACTGGCTCGCAATCGCCAATGCTTAAGGTTCGCTCTCTCTTGAGCTCAACCCTAAGCATTGAGGACTTGGTGGAGGATGACGGGATCGAACCGACGACCCCCTGCTTGCAAAGCAGGTGCTCTCCCAGCTGAGCTAATCCCCCCGTGTCTTGCTTGACTCGTGGTGGGTCTGGTTGGATTCGAACCAACGACCCCCGCCTTATCAAGACGGTGCTCTAACCGACTGAGCTACAGACCCAAAGCCTGTTTCTTCAAACCACAGCCGATAAGCGTGAGCGCTTAATTTAGTGTGCGAAGCTCGAGAAAGGAGGTGATCCAGCCGCACCTTCCGATACGGCTACCTTGTTACGACTTCACCCCAGTCATGAATCCTACCGTGGTGACCGTCCTCCTTGCGGTTAGACTAGCCACTTCTGGTAAAACCCACTCCCATGGTGTGACGGGCGGTGTGTACAAGACCCGGGAACGTATTCACCGCGGCATGCTGATCCGCGATTACTAGCGATTCCAGCTTCACGCAGTCGAGTTGCAGACTGCGATCCGGACTACGATCGGTTTTCTGGGATTGGCTCCACCTCGCGGCTTGGCAACCCTCTGTTCCGACCATTGTATGACGTGTGAAGCCCTACCCATAAGGGCCATGAGGACTTGACGTCATCCCCACCTTCCTCCGGTTTGTCACCGGCAGTCTCCTTAGAGTGCTCTTGCGTAGCAACTAAGGACAAGGGTTGCGCTCGTTGCGGGACTTAACCCAACATCTCACGACACGAGCTGACGACAGCCATGCAGCACCTGTGCGCCGGTTCTCTTTCGAGCACCCCCACCTTTCAGCAGGGTTCCGACCATGTCAAGGGTAGGTAAGGTTTTTCGCGTTGCATCGAATTAATCCACATCATCCACCGCTTGTGCGGGTCCCCGTCAATTCCTTTGAGTTTTAATCTTGCGACCGTACTCCCCAGGCGGTCAACTTCACGCGTTAGCTACGTTACTAAGGAAATGAATCCCCAACAACTAGTTGACATCGTTTAGGGCGTGGACTACCAGGGTATCTAATCCTGTTTGCTCCCCACGCTTTCGTGCATGAGCGTCAGTGTTGGCCCAGGAGGCTGCCTTCGCCATCGGTATTCCTCCACATCTCTACGCATTTCACTGCTACACGTGGAATTCTACCTCCCTCTGCCACACTCAAAGCCTGCCAGTCACCAATGCAGTTCCCAGGTTAAGCCCGGGGATTTCACATCGGTCTTAACAGACCGCCTGCGCACGCTTTACGCCCAGTAATTCCGATTAACGCTCGCACCCTACGTATTACCGCGGCTGCTGGCACGTAGTTAGCCGGTGCTTATTCTTCCGGTACCGTCATCCCGCCACCATATTAGGGCGGCGGTTTTCTTTCCGGACAAAAGTGCTTTACAACCCGAAGGCCTTCTTCACACACGCGGCATTGCTGGATCAGGGTTGCCCCCATTGTCCAAAATTCCCCACTGCTGCCTCCCGTAGGAGTCTGGGCCGTGTCTCAGTCCCAGTGTGGCTGGTCGTCCTCTCAGACCAGCTACAGATCGTCGCCTTGGTAGGCCTTTACCCCACCAACTAGCTAATCTGCCATCGGCCGCCCCTTGAGCGCGAGGTCCCGAAAGATCCCCCGCTTTCCTCCTTAGAGCGTATGCGGTATTAATCCGGCTTTCGCCGGGCTATCCCCCACTCCAGGACACGTTCCGATGTATTACTCACCCGTTCGCCACTCGCCACCAGGGTTGCCCCCGTGCTGCCGTTCGACTTGCATGTGTAAGGCATGCCGCCAGCGTTCAATCTGAGCCAGGATCAAACTCTTCAGTTCAATGCCTGTTACTGTTTTCGGTTCCGTAGAACCGGTCGCTCACTCAACGTACTGACGATGATTAATCCATCCTAAGACGGATCAACCTTCCTCTGATACTTCGTGTGAGACTCTTGATTACTTTTGCTTGTCGCCTCAGCCCCGAAAGACTGAAACCGCACTCGCCATCAAGCGCCCACACTTATCGGCTGTTAGTTTTTAAAGAGCATTGCGCAGAGAGTTTTTAGCGATTCGCTTCGTTTCTTGCGCGCCGTCATTCAACGGGAGGCGAATTATGACTGGCGCAAGACAGCCAGGTCAACCCCTTTTCGAAATTATTTTTATCGACCTGGCGCCAAGAGGGTTTCGGTAAAAACAACCGCCACACCGTTTCTTTTCCCTGAACCCGAAGCAGTCTTTAGCTTAGCTCCCAAAGTAAGCCGCGCAGAATCCGGCTGGCCCGACGCATGCCGCCGATTCCTTCGCGGACGATCCGCGCTGAGCGCCCCCCGATGCACCCGCCCCCGATTGCATGCCGCCATACGCTTCATTGGCCTCGCTGACATCGTGTTGCGCGGCGACCTTGGCCTCGGCCGCCTGGATGTCCGCGGGATAAGTCGCGTTGTCGCCTGACGCTGTGGAGTATCCCGCCTGCTCGAGTTGAACAAGCTCGGCTTTGACTTGTGCACGAGTGAGCGGTGCGTCCTGGCTCTGTGCGAACGCGAGCGTCGGTGCAATAACGACAGCGACCGATACGACGACTTTGGCAAAAGAATTCATGATGTGCAGACTCCGACAGGAATGAGTTGACCTGGATCGCATGCGATCCACGAACCTCACCGGGCGCAACGGAACATGCTCCGTTACGCCCCATCCGCTCGCCCTAGGTTTCAAGCGTTGAGGCTTCGATTGGTTAACCCGGACGCATCGCAATCTATTCCCGCGATGTCACGCCGGAAACACTCACTGCGCGTTGGGCCCGAGATGTACCCGCTTTTCGGTCGCCGCTTCGACGGCCTGACGCGAGTAGAGCAAAGGAAAATACCGACCGTCGAGCCACATCTGCGCGAGGTCGCGGTAATGCGGATCATCGGGGTCGCCTGATTCCCCCGGCAAGTTCACGGCGCGTGAGTTGTCCCAATTGCCCACATCGACTACGACGCGAAACGACGGCCCATTCGTTTCGCGGAAGTCGCTTGCGCGGTATGTCGACTGATTCGGCGTATAAGCGCTCCCGCCCTTGCCTAGCGGACCGACATTCAGCTTGGCGCGAGTCTTCGCGTCGACGGCATCCGCTAATGGATGCGCGTTGAGATTGGTTTGAAGCCCGCCCCACTTCCAATGCGATGCATCGTCGCCCTGAAGACGAATCATCTCGGCATATGCATCGCGAAGGCTCGACATGAGCATGGCGTCACGCTTGCTTTGCGCATCCGCGCCGAAACGCGGCTCCGGATGTTCGAGCGTATCGAGCATGACTGCCGTGTCCGGTGCGCCAAAGGAATCCGCGGCATCAGCGGGCAGCACCGCCTGCTTGAATGCGCGCCCGAGATGCCTCGAAAGCCATACTTCTTCGAGCGCGGCTTGCGGCGAATCGGCGTCCATGCGCGCGTCCCAGCCCTTGAGCAACGCAAGCGCCGCGTGAGTATCGGCGTCGTCGCTCGATAGCGGCGCAAGCAGCGAGACGAGCCTGCGCGCCGGAATCGAAACGATGTCGTTCTGCAAGCGTTCCGAGTCTTCGATCGACACCTTGGGCAATGACTTCAGCACCTCGTCGATGCGCTGATGCCGCGAGCCATTCGTCCATTCGAAGCCCAGTTTGCGCTGCGCATACGGATAGCCAGCGGGCAGATTCATCTCGTTAGATGTCGTGAAGTAGCCTTGCGCGGGGTTATAGGTCGACGGCATTGCATCGCGCGGCAAGAAGCCAGCCCATTCGTAACGGCCGTCGCCGGGCACGGGCATAAGGCCATCCCAGTTCGGACGAATCGGCGCTAAACCGCTTGGTACCCAGCCGATGTTGCCCTCCGTATCCGCGTACACCTGATTGACGGTCGGCGCACCCCACGTCGCAAGCGCAGCCTTGAACTGCGCGTAGTTCTTCGCGCGCATGTAGCGCATCGAGTCGAAATAGGGCGACATGCCAGGCGCGAGCCACGCGGTACGCACGGCGAACGCCCGATGCTTGCCCTCCTCGCTATAGATAACGGGACCATGCCGCGTGAACAGCAGATCGACCGCAACCGGCGGCGCATTACGCACCTCGATGGTTTCATGCACCATGCGCATCGGCTCCCACGCTCCTTTGTAGCGATACTCGCGCGCGTTAGATGGATTCGTCGCGTACACGTAAAGGTCTTCCTGATCGATGTTGAAGATCGTGAGACCGTATGCGATGGCGCCGTTATGACCAATCGAAATGCCCGGCGCGGATGGCTCTCCCGCGCCGATGATATCGAGCGTCGGCGTGCTGATCTGCTGGATATAGCGCAAGCTCGGCGCAGCATAAGCGCGGTGCGGATCGTTCGCCATGATCGCGCGCCCCGTCGCGGATTTCGATGGCGCGATCACCCAATTATTGCTGCCCTCGGTGACTTCTTCGGGGTTGTCGGCCGCAGCGATCACGGTCGTCGATGCATCCGCGCTCTTGAGCGATTCCTTGGTGACGCGCACGCTCTGCGTGGCGAGCGTGAAGACCTTGAGCACGTCGTCGGGCAAACATGAGTCCAGCCCTTCAGGCATCTGCGGCTTCCAGGGCGGCTGCAAGCCGAAACGCACCGAATCCGCATCGAGCGAACTCTTGCATGCGACGCGGGCGCGCGCCACTTCGCTCGTCAGATTGCGCGTGAGTCCATGACTGCGAATTCGCACGACATCGTCGGCATGCCACTTCGCGGGCCAGTAGCCAATCTCGCGAAACTCGTAAGGCATGCGGTCCGGATGCGCCGCCAGCCAGTCGATATACGCGTTGACGCCTGCTGCGAAGCGCGTTGCTGCGGGCTTCGCATCGGGGCCGTACCGTTTCCATTCGGTCGACATGTCGCCGCGGTAAAGAAAGAGCCGCGTCGCCTTGTCCTGCTCCACGTATGCCGGCCCGAACACCTCGGCAAGCTGCCCGAGTCCGCGCCGGCGCCACAAATCGATCTGGAAGAGGCGATCACGCGCCGCGTTGAAGCCCTGCACGAAGAAGGCATCGCTATCGTTGGCGGCGAAGATATGCGGCACGCCCCAATGGTCTACGAGAATATCCGACGGTTGTGAGAGACCTGCTACGCGCATCGTCTCGACGGGCGCGTCGTCGCCATGCGCGCTTGCCACAATGAACGCGCCGAACATCGAAGCGCCGATGAGCGCCGCCAGCTTGCGTTTCGTCACCATGTATCTGTCTCCGTTCTTGTGTTCGCGGTTTCTTCAGGCGCGAGTACGGGCGACGATGACGGTGCATCGCCGTCCGTCGACATGATAAACGCAATGTCACTGGCCCGTCGTCGATTGCATTCCTTCGGATGCCGAACCAATAAAAGGAAATTGAATGCGCCCGCGAAGTGCTAACGCAGGTGCGGCATCTGCGCGATAGCCGCAGCAAGCTGCCTGCTCATCTGGGCGAGCGCCCTGCCATGCGCAGCCGCGATCGCGTCGAAGCCATTGCCGTCAACGGCCTCATGGATCATGGAATGACCCTCGAAGCGCGACGCGCCATCGGGGGCGCGGATCGTCCATATCGCATCGAGCGTCACGGCGTCACCGGGAATCGATTCGAAGCGCATTACATCGACGCGCACCTGATACGCCTTCACGTCCGCGCCGTATGGATACACCGTCACGTTATCCACGCCAAGCAGACGCGACAGATCCGCCGCGAGCGTGCGCGCGATGTTCTCCTTGAGCGGTTCGCCCCAGCGCGCGTATTCGTTGACGATCACTTCGTTCTGCGCGCGCCGCGTGACTATCTGCGGCTTGTCGACGAGATCGGGCACCGTGACCGGTCCCACGGTCACGCGCACCGACGCGTCAGCGGCGCCGCGTTCGAGCGTGGCGTCCGGGCTCAACGTATAGAACGCAGCCCTCGGAGAACTGCACGCTGCAAGCACGAGCACACTCGCTGCAGCCGATGAAAGAACCGAGCGGCGCATCACTTCCCGTCCTCCGGCTTGCCGCGCAGAATCGCTTCGGGATGCCGTTCCAGATATTCAGCGAGACTGCGGAACGCGGCGGCAGTGCGCCCGAGTTCGCGCATCGTATCTGCGGCGTTGGTCTGCAACGGAGAATCGCTTTGCATGATGCGGCTCGAAGCGTTGAGCGCATCGCGCGCGGCTCCGAGCGTCGCGCGGGCTTCGGGCGCGATCTCGGTGTCGAGCGTCTTCACCAGTGCATTCGCTTCCTGCAAAGTCGAACGCACGTCGCGGCCTATGTCGTCGAACGGAATCCTGTTGAGCTTGGCGACGAGCGCCTGTATCGAATCCTGCAGCGATTGCAGGCCGCCTGGAACCGTGGGCAGTTCCGGAGGATCGGCATTCCACACGAGCGATGCCTTCGGCGCACTCGGGAAGAAATCGACTGCAATGTATTTCTGTCCGGTCAGAATGCTGCCGGTGCGAAGCTGCGCGCGAAAGCCATGCTCGACCATATATTGCAGCAATTGACGCCGGTCCTTGACGACGCGTCCCTGCTTGCCTTCCTGCGCACGCATTGCGAAGCGTCCCGGATAAAAGTTCACGCGCACGGGAATGCTGAACTCGCGCTTGACCGGGTCGTAGCGCGTCTGGATTGCGGTGACTTCGCCGAGCACGATGCCGCGAAACTCCACTTCCGCGCCCACGGAAAGTCCGCGCACCGATTCCTTGAAGTTCAACACGTATGAATCCACGATGACGTCATGCCGCTTCATTGCTTCCGCACGCGTGGAAAAGAGGCCGAACGTATGGCCCTGCGGCGCGGGGGCGTCGGCGGAAGGAACGTCCGATACGTCCGCCATGCCCGGCGCAGGCGGCGGGGTTTCGAAAGCGAGGCCGCCAATGAGTATCGCCACGAGCGATTCCGTGTCCATCTTCACGCCGGTGGAATCGAGTTTCACGTCGACGCCGCTTGCCTGCCAGAAGCGCGTATCCATCTTCACGTACTTGTCGTAAGGCGCGTTCACGAATACATGCAGCGTCACGCCCATACCGTCTGCGTCGAGTTCGTATGACGTGACTTGCCCCACTTGCAGGCGACGAAAATAAATCGGTGCGCCGACGTCGAGCGAGCCGAGTGTGTCGCTCTTCAGCACGAACTGCTTGCCGGGAACGTCCGCGGTAATGACGGGCGGCGATTCGAGACCCACGAAATCGCGCCGCTTCGACGTCTTCGCGCCGACGTCCATGCCGATATACGACCCAGCGATGAGCGTGCTCAGACCCGACACCGTGCCGCCGGAAATACGCGGCCGCACGACCCAGAAGCGCGTATCGTCGACGAGCATCTGCTGCGCATTCTTCGAGAGTTCGGCGGTTGCAACGACATGCTTCTGATCCGGCGCGATCACCACGCTTTTCACCGTGCCGATGTCCACGTCCTTGAACTTGATCTTGGTCTTGCCCGCTTCGAGTCCCTCGCCCGTCTTGAAGCTGATGGTCACCGTCGGCCCTTTTTCCAGGATCGCGTGCACCGCAAGCCAGCCGCCGATCAGCACGGCGATAAGCGGCACCAGCCAGATCAGCGATACGCCGAAGCGCGAACGTCTTTCGGCCAACGCTTGCGGAAGATCGTCATCGGGCTCGCGCGACGTGTTGGGCGGCTCAGCCATCGTCGTCCCCGGCGGCGTCCCACATGAGACGCGGATCGAACGTCATGGCCGCGAGCATCGTCAATACCACGACTGCGCCGAACGCGATGGCAGCGGTGCCCGCATGGATCGTCGCGAGCGCATTGAACTGCACGAGCGCAACGAGCACGGTGATGACGTAGATATCGAGCATCGACCAGCGTCCGACGAACTCGACGATGCGATAAACGCGCGTGCGGCGCTCGGGCATCCAGCGCGAATGAAACTGCGTGCTCGTCACAAGCAGCACCAGCGCGACTATCTTGAGCATCGGCACGGCGATGCTCGCGATGAACACGACGATCGCGAGCGGCCACGATCCCGAGACCCACAGATACGCGACGCCGCTCATGATCGTGTCGTCCTGCGCGCCAAAGAGCGAACTGGTGTACATCACGGGCAGCACGTTCGCGGGCACGTTAAGCACCATTGCAGCGATAAGAAGCGCCCATGTCCGCGCGATGCTGTCGGGCTTGCGCACATGCAGCCGCGCATGACATCGCGGGCAGCGGCCTTCGCTCGCATGGGGCGGCACTTTGGAGAGCAGCGCGCAGTCGTGACAGACGAAGAGCCGCGCTTCTGCCGCGGTGCGTGCGCGAATCGAACGATCGGCGACGAAGGCCGCATGACCGCTTATCCGTGTCCAGAACTCACGCGCATCGAACGATGCCGACGCGCCGGAGATCAGCAACATCACAGCGCCGAACCCGAAGAGCGCGATGCCCGGCAACACGCTCGCGATATGCGCGAGCTTTACGAGCGCGACGAGAAAGCCAAGGATCAATACTTCCGTCATGCCCCACGGACGCACGGCATGCAGCGCGCGAAACGCTGCGCGCGCACCAAGCGGCGTGCGACCGAAACGCATCGGCAGAAGGAGAAAGGTCATCGCGCTCATCTCCAGCAGCGGCATGGCGAACGACGTCGCGAACACGAGCGCTGCAAGCGGCCACATGCCTTCGACATACAGCACGCGCACCGCGCCGAGCAGCGTGGTCTGCACGACCGTGCCGCCCACATCGAGTCCGACGATGGGATACGCATTCGCAATCGCAAAGGCTGCGAGTGCGCCGAGCGTGCAGGCAAGCGCGCGGTTGAGTCCATCGGGACGGTCGCGATAGAGCTGTGCGCCGCATCGCGCGCAGCGGGCAACGCCGCCTCGCGCAAGCGCCGTTTCGCGCTGAAGAAGATCGCACTCGTGACATGCGACGAGACACGCGCTGGGCCGCCCGTTCATGGCGATGACGCCTTCGCGGGCGCGCCATTGTCGCCATAGGCGACGCCGGTGCGATGCTCCGCGTCGCTTACCCATCCGCCGCCCATCGCCTTGTAGAGCGATACGACCGACGTCAACGCGTTGCCTTGCGTCTGCGCGTAAGAGAGTTGCGACTGAAAGAGGCTGCGCTCCGCGTCGAGCACTTCGAGATAGCTGGAATAGCCGCCTTCGTAACGCAGGCGCGCGAGGTTCGCATAGGTGCGCAACGCATCGACTTCGCGCCCCTGCACGGCGAGCGCCTCGCGTGTCTTCTGCATGGTGATGAGCGCATCATCGACATCCTGAAATGCTGCCTGTATCGCCTTCTGATACGTGAAAAGCGCCTGCTGCTGTTGCGCCTCTGCCGCCTTCACCTGACCGCCGATGCCGCCCGCCGTGAAGATGGGCATCGTGGCCGCGCCCGCGAACGACCATAGGCGTGCCGGCCCCTTGAACAACTGCGAGAACTGCGTGCTCGCGGTGCCGAAGAGACCTGTCAGTGAAATTGACGGGAAATAGAGCGCGCGCGCGGCGCCAATCTGCGCATTCGCGGCAATCAGGTTCTGCTCGGCCTGCCGCAAGTCCGGACGCCGCGTGAGCAGTTCCGACGGTAAACCCGGTGGCACGACCGGCGTGGCGAGATCATCGAGTTCGCGGTCGCGCGTGATCGCTTGCGGATTGCGGCCAAGCAGGATGGAAAGCGCGTTCTCCTGCGTAGCGATCTGCTCCTGCAACTGCGGAATGGTCGCAGCCGATGCCTCATATTCCGACTGCGCCTGCGCAAGCTCCATTTGCGATACCGCACCGTATTCGAAGCGCAGCTTGAACACATCGACGGCATCGGCGCGGCTTTTCGTCGTCGCGCGCGCAATATCGAGCTGCCGGTCCAGCGATACCAGCGTGACATACGTCGACGCGACCGATGCCACGAGCGAGAGAATCGTCGCGCGACGTCCTTCTTCGCTCGCAAGCAGCGCCGCACGCGCGCTTTCTGTCTGACGGCGCAAGCGCCCGAATACGTCGATCTCCCACGACGCATTCAAGGCCAGTTGATATTGATCGATGACGGGGCCGACGCCCGGCGGCAATTGCGCCGAGCCCAACGGCAAGCGCTCGCGCTCTGCGTTCACGCCGACGCCCACCTGCGGAAACAGTTGTGAACGCGTGGTTTGAAACTGGCCCAGAAACTCATCGACGCGCGCTGCCGCGACCTTCACGTCCTTGTTTTCCTGCAACGCGATGTCGATCAATTGATTGAGTTGCGGGTCCTGAAACTGCTCCCACCAGACCGTATCGGCGATTTCCTTCGTCTGCGCCTCCGCAAAGCGAAACGTGGCAGGCGTATCCACGGATGGCCGCTCGTAATTCGGGCCGAGCAGACAGCCATCGAGCATGAGCGTGCAAAGCATGGCGAGCGCGCGAAAGGAAGTCGGATGCATGTCATTCGCTCCCATGCGCCGTGGGAGGCGATGCGGGCATCGGCGCTGCGCTGCGCTTCTGCTTTCCGCTGAGCTTCGCGCTCAACGTCTCGATCAGGTAAAAGAACATCGGAATGAAAAACACCGCGATAAGCGTCGCGGCGAGCATTCCGCCGATCACGCCGGTGCCGATCGAATGACGGCTATTCGCGGATGCGCCCGTCGCAATCGCAAGCGGCACGCAGCCGAGAATGAACGCGAGCGAGGTCATCACGATTGGCCGCAGACGCTCTTCGGCGGCGGTCATCGCGGACTCGTAGATGGACTTGCCCGATTCGCGGTTCAGCACGGCGAACTCGAAGATCAGGATCGCGTTCTTCGCGGCGAGCGCAACGAGCATCGTGAGGCCGATCTGGAAATACACGTTGTTGTCGAGGCCGCGCATAAGAATGGCCAGCAACGCGCCGAACAGCGCGAACGGCACGGCGAGCAATACGCCGACCGGCAAGGACCACTTCTCGTATTGCGCGGCAAGAATCAGAAAGACCATCACGAGGCCGAATACGAAGACCATCGCCGACTGTCCGCCCGACTTTTGTTCTTCGTAAGCCTGCCCGCTCCAGCCGATGCCGAAGTCACTCGGCATGACGCTCGCCGCAGTTTCTTCGAGCGCGGCCATTGCCTGTCCGGTGCTATAGCCGGGCGCGGGATTGGCCGTGATCTTCACCGCCGGAAAGTTGTTGAAGCGCGTGATGAGATCGGGGCCGGTCACGTACTTGTATGTAACGACCGACTTGAGCGGCACCATCTCGCCCGACGTGCCGCGCACGAAGATGCGATTCAGATCGTCAGGCGTGCGCCGCTCCGACGATTCTGCCTGCAAGATCACTTGCCACAGGCGGCTGTCCTTGTTGAACTGCGAGACGTAGAGCGAACCGAACATCGTCTGCATTGCGCCGTATACGTCCTGCACCGGAACGCCGAGCGTCTCCGCCTTGGAGCGGTCCACGTCAACTTGAAGCTGTTGCGAACTCGCGTTGAACGTGGACGTCACGCCCGACAGCTCCGCGCGCTGCTTCGCCTTGCCGACGAACTGGCGCACCACGTCCGCAAGCTGCCCGATGCTTGCATCGCCCTTGTTCTGAATCCACATTTCCAGGCCGCCTGTCGTGCCGAGGCCTGGAATCGAAGGTGGATTCACCGGCACGACGATGCCCGCGCGCACCTGCGAGAGCGTTTTATAAGCGTCGATCAGCACCGCGCGCGCATTCTGCGTGCGAATGTTGGCCGATGAATAGCGTTCGTCGAAGTTCTTGAAGCCGACGAAGAAGGTCCCCGCATTGTTCTTCGTCTGGCCGTCGAGCAGACTGAAGCCATCGACGGTCGTGATGCTGTCGACGGCGGGCTGCTTCATGAAGTAGTCGGTCACGCGCTCCGACACCTGACCCGTGCGGTCGAGACTTGCGGCATCCGGCATGATGACCGCGCCCAGCAGATAGCCCTGATCTTCCGCAGGCAGGAAGCTCGTCGGAATGGTCTTCACCATATAGACCGACAGCACGATCATGCCCGCGAAAAACAGCAGCGCGACGAACGCGCGCTTGATGATGAGCGCGACGGAGCGTGCATAGCCGCGCGTCATCTTCGCGAAGCCGTTCTCGAACCACACGAAGAAGCGCGCTTTCTTCTTGCCGTGATCTTCTTTGAGCAAGAGTGCCGCGAGCGCCGGCGAAAGCGTCAGCGCGACGAGCCCTGAAAACACCACGGATATCGCGATCGTAATGGCGAACTGCTTATAGAGCTGGCCTGTGATGCCGCCGAGAAACGCCACTGGAACGAACACGGCGCACAGCACGAGCACGATCGCGACCACCGGCCCGGAGACTTCGTCCATCGCGCGCTTGGCGGCTTCCTTGGGCGGGAGCTTATGCACCGTCATGTTGCGTTCGACGTTTTCGATCACGACGATCGCATCGTCCACGACGATGCCGATGGCGAGCACCATGCCGAAAAGCGTGAGCATGTTGATCGAAAAGCCGAGCGCCGACATGCCCATGAAAGTGCCGATGATCGACACCGGCACCGCGAGCACCGGGATGAGCGTCGCGCGAAAGCTCTGCAAAAACAGATACACGACGATGACCACGAGCACGAGCGCCTCGAAGAACGTGTGGATCACATCGGCGATGGAAGCGCGCGTGAACTCGGTCGTATCCATCGAAATGCGATAGTCGATGCCCTCGGGAAACGACTTTTTCATCTGTTCGAGCGTCGCGCGAACCTGTTTCGATACATCGAGCGCATTCGCCCCCGGCTGCTGATACACGGCGATCACCGTCGCGTCCTTGCCCTGGAAGCGGCTGCGGATCGAATAGTCCTTCTGGCCGAGTTCGACGCGCGCCACGTCTTTCAGGCGCACGATGGCCGCGCCGCCGCTTTGCGCGCGAATGATGATGTCCTCGAATTCGGCGGGCGTCGCGAGCCTGCCTGTCGTCGTCACCGCAAACGACTGCTGCACGGGGCTGCCCGTCGGCGACTGGCCGATGCTGCCGACCGCGAACTGCTGATTCTCGTTCGCCACGGCGCTCTGCACTTCGGTCGCCGTGACGCCGAGCTGCGCCATGCGGTCGGGCTTCAGCCATATGCGCATCGCATAATCCGGACTCCCGAATATGCTTGCCTGATTCGCGCCGGGCACGCGCTTCAACGCATCGAGCACGTAGACGTTCGCGTAGTTGGCGATATAACTCGCGCTATAGCGATTCGTCGGCGAGTAGATCGCAATCACCATCATGAACGCGGACGATTTCTTCTGCACCTGCACGCCCTGCGCCTGCACCGATTGCGGCAACTGCGGCAGCGCCAGATTCACGCGGTTCTGCACGTCCACCTGCGCGAGTTGCGGGTTCGTGCCGATGTCGAAGAACACGTTGAGCGTCATTTGCCCCGTCGATGAACTCGACGAGTTCATGTAGATCATGTTGTCCGCGCCATTGACCTGCTGCTCGATCGGCGCAGCCACGTTGTTAGTCACGACATCCGCGCTCGCGCCGGGATACTGCGCGGAGACGGTGATCTGCGCGGGCGTGATGTCCGGATACTGCGCGATGGGCAACTGCACCATCGCGATCGCGCCAGCCAGCGTGATGACGATCGAGACGACCGCCGCGAAGATCGGCCGGTCGATGAAGAAGTGGGAGAATTTCATGGCCGCTCGTCGCTCACATAGGCTGGCTTGAGGGCTTGACGGCGACGGCCGGCGCGCTCGCAGCCGCGGGGTTCGACGCCGCATCCGACGCCTCGCCCGTCACTTTCACCGGCACGCCTGCTGCCACGCGAATGGCGCCGTCGACGATCACGCGGTCGCCGGCGCTCAGGCCCTGCGGAATGAACCAGTCGTTGCCGAGCCATTCGCCCACTTCCACGACCTGCTCATGCGCGGTCTTGCCGTCCTTGTCGAGCAGCCACACGTAATGAGCCTTCGCGCCCTGCAAAACCGCGCGCTGCGGCACGAGAATCGCATTCGGACGGCTCAGGCCATGCACGCGCGCGCGCACGAACTGGCCAGGACGCAGCGCGCCCTCCTTGTTCGGCAGCACGGCGCGCACGAGAAACGTGCCCGTATCCTTGCTGTACGACGGATTGATGAAATCGACGAGTCCCGTATTCGGAAAGCGTGACCCGTCCGCGAGAATCACCTCGACGACATAGCGGTTGTCGGACGGCGGCTTGAGCAGACCCTTCGCTATCTGGTCGCGGTTGCTCAGTATTTCGTTCTCCGAAAGACTGAAGTTCACCCACACGGGATCGAGCTGCGACACATAAGTCAGGAGACTCGACTGCCCCGCCGAGAGATAACTGCCCTCCTGCATGCGCGCATAACTCGACAAGCCGGTAAGCGGGCTTTTGATCGTCGTGTAGCCGAGATTCAGCTCCGCGTTGGTGACTTCGCCCTGCGCGGCGATCACGGCCGCTCGCGCCGATTTTTCATTGCCGATGGCGTCGTCGAGATCTTTCTTGCTAACCGCGTTGAGCGCCTGCAACGGGCGCACGCGCCCGAGATTCGCCTCCGCGACGGTCAGACGCGCCTGCTGCTGCGCAAGCTGGCCGCGCGCCGTCTGCAGCGTGGCTTCGAAGGGCTTCTTGTCCATCTGGAACATCACCTGTCCCGCTTTCACGAGCGAGCCTTCGGTATAGAGGCGCTTGTCGAGAAAGCCTTCGACGCGCGCCCGTATTTCCACTTCACGCGAACTCTGCGTTTGCGCGACGAACTCGAACGTGACGGGCGTATTGCGTTGCGTGACCGTCATCACCGTGACTTCGGGCGCCTGTGCCTTGGGGACGCTCACGGGCTTGTTGCACGCGGCGGCGGCGAGCGCAAGCAGGATCGCGAAAGCGCGACGCCATCGCGCGAGCGAAGCCGGCGTCGAACGATGCGCGTTGATCATCCGCGAGCGTGGAGTCGGCATGAGTGCCTCCAAGGATGTGCGCCCGCGCTCTCCCGGAGGCGCGAGCGTCGAACGGACCCTACTGAACCGTGTAGCCGCGCCCCGACATGCAGGCGGACAGCGCCCGATTGAAGGTCGCGATCTCCTGCGATGTCTGCTGCTGGTTTGCCTGCTGCTGCGCCGCCTGCGCGCGATGCTGCTGTCGCTGGCGCGCCCCGCCGATCATCGCGCCGCCGACCGCGCCCGCCGCCGCGCCCTTGCCCGCATCGCCGGTGATCGCGCCGATGGCCGCGCCCGTCGCCGCGCCGCCCGCCGCGCCGCGCACGCGTCCGCCCTGCGCCTGCTGCGGCGGCGGCTGGTTGGCCTGTTGCGCGACCGTCATCGGATCGATGCCGGTGTTCTGTTTCGCCCACTGCTGACACTGCCCGATGTCGTTGCTCTGCTGGCTCTGGCTCTGTCCGCGCGCGGGATAAAAAATCTGCTGCTGCGCGGGCGCGTTGAGCGAAGCGAGCGCCGCGAAAGAGAGCGCGGCAAGCGCGACGCGGCGCGAACGCGGGGCGCCGTCATGCGCGCCCTTGAACAGATGCGAATCAGTCATCTCGATGCTCCTTGTCGAAGTCGTCTCGCATCGGCGGGGGGCGTCTCGTTCGCGCCCTAGCCGCCTGAATCGCGGCGCGCACCGCGCCGATGAACGCTTCGTCGTCGAACGGCTTGTGCAGGTATGCCGCCGCGCCGCCGGCCATCGCCGATTCGCGCATGGCAGGATCGTCGTCAGCGGTGACGAAGACGATCGGCACGTCCGCGTGCGAGAGCCGCCTCTGCACTTCGAGGCCGTTGATGCCGGGCATCTGCACGTCGAGCACGATGCAGTCGGGCGGCGGGTCATGCGCGTCATGCCCTTGGCTTCCCTTGGCGAGCGCGGCAAGCAAGGCGTCGCCGGAGCCGAAGGTCAGCGCGCTCATGCCCGCCGAGCGCAACAGGCGCGCGAGGGCACGACACACCGATTCGTCGTCGTCGACCACGGCCACATGTGGCTTCGCTTCGCTCATCGCGCTAATGAAAGTCGGACAGCACGCAATGCGCGGGACACGCGCATCGGCCGTTGGATTCGAGAAGCAGTCTAGGTCGCGGCGCGCGCAAAAACATTGGACTTTGGTCCTACGCGCGCAGCGCGGCGGCGCTCGCCGCGCGCTAAATTCGAGATGCCGGTTCCGTTATAGTCGGCGGCTTTGCGCGGCCCTCGATGCGGGCGCGCGGCTGAAGAGAGGACAACGATGACACTCATCCATCACGTATGCCAGGGCGGATCGGCCGCCGCCATGCTGCGCGCCGCGTTGCGCGATCCCGTTATCGACATCCTCGACGATGCGTCCATCGGTCCGCTCGCCGACGTGGACACCGCTACGCCCGACGCGCGCGTGCGTTTCATGAAGGCGCTCTTCGCGTGCGGCGGTTTCGATCAGGAAGACGAAGCGGCGATGGACTGGTACGGCGAGCTGCGCGACATGAACGAGCGGCTTGCGTCGATTGCGCGCGACGCGACGGAGGTCGTGATCTGGGCGGACGACGGCGACGTGGAGCAGGCGTTGCGACGCCGCGCGCACTGGTGGCTGAAGGACGCGGCGGCGAACGTGAGCGAGATCGGCGTGAGCTTGCGCGAGCTTGCCCGCGCGATACCCAAGGGTCAGGCGCTCGCGCTGGGCGTCGGGCAGGCGGCGGCGCTCGTCGCCGGACGCAAGACGGCCACGCCCGAACTGCGCGCGCAACTCGCGAACGAATGGCAGGCGCTGAGAAACGACGGCGATTCGGTGCGCGTGGCGGAGAACGGCCGGCTCGCGTCCTATCCGATCGATCACTACGACGCGGACTTCGCCTCGCTCGTCCACGCGACGCCCTCGACGCCCGTGAAACTCGCGAGCGCGGACATCCTCGGCGCGGCGATGGCTCGCTCGGGCCGCAGCGATCTCTTCTGCAAATGGCGTTTTGCGCAACTCATCGCGCGGGGAAAGCTGACGGTCGCGCAAGGCGACGCGCGCGATCTCAACTCGGTCTGGCTAGCGTCGAAATAAGCGTCGAAATAAGCGTCCGATCCAAGCGGCGCCTAAAGCTCGAAGCGCCCTTCCACCGCCCGCTGAATCTCCGCGAACGGCACGGGCTTCACCAGATGATGATCGAGGCCGGCCTCTTTCGAGCGCTGGCGGTCGTGCGCCTGGCCGTAGCCCGTCACGGCGATCAGCAGCGCATCCGCCGTGACCGCGCGGGTGCGCATCTCCGCCGCGAGCTGGAATCCGTCCATGCCGGGCAAGCCGATATCGAGCAGCACGATCTGCGGGGCGAACGTATCGCTGATGGCGAGCGCGTCGGCGGCATTGTGCGCGGTGCGCACGTCGTAGCCATCGGCTTCGAGCAAGAGCGACATGGCCGTCGCCGCGTCGACGCTGTCATCCACGAGCAGCACGCGCTTGCCCCCGCTCACGCGCGGCGGCGCGGCTTCGGCGCGGCTGGGCGCAATCTCCGGCTCTTGCGCGAGCGGCAGCCACACGACGAACTCGCTGCCGCGGTGCGACCCCGCCGAATACGCCTCGATGCGCCCGCCTTGCAGCTCGACAAGCGTCTTCGCGAGCGGCAAGCCGATGCCGAGCCCGCCCTCCGAGCGTTCGAGCGAGGTCTCCGACTGCACGAAGAGATCGAAGATATGCGGCAGCATGTCCGCCGCGATGCCGATGCCCTTGTCGCGCACCGTGATGCGGACTTCGTCGCCGAACTGCGCGGTCTCGATGGCGATTTCGCCTTCCTCGAGACTGTATTTCGACGCGTTCGACAGCAGGTTGCCGAACACCTGCGCGATCCGCACGCTGTCCCCGACGATATAGAGCGGCGTATCCGCGAGCTTCGTCGTGAGTCTGTGGCGCTTTCTCTGCAGCGCGGGCTGCGCCGTCTCGATGGCCGCGTCCACCGCCGCCGCGATGTCCACCGTCTCCTGGCGCAGCGTGACCTTGCCCTGCGTGATGCGCGCGACATCGAGCAGATCGTCCACGAGGCGGCTCAGATGCCGCACTTGCCGGTCGATGATGTTGCGCACCGTCGAAAAGTGATGAGCCGACGGCGCGCGCTCGGGATCGAGCAGATCGACCGCGTTGCGGATCGGCGCGAGCGGATTGCGCAATTCGTGCGCGAGCATCGCGAGGAATTCGTCCTTGCGCCGGTCGGCATCGCGCAGCAGCATTTCGGCGGCCTTGCGCTCGGAGATATCGTTGACGATCCCCGCGATGCGCGCCGGCCGGCCATCCGTGCCGCGCACGAGCGACGCGCGCTCGGCCACCCAGCGCGGCCCGCCTTGCGCGCGCGCGATCCGGAATTCGACGTGATACGGCGCGCCGCTTGCCAGCAACTGCCGGTAAGCCGCCGCCACGTGCTCGCGGTCGAGCGGATGAATCTCGCCGGACCAGTGTTCCGGGCCGGGCTGCGGCGTGGGCGCGCCCTCGCCGGAACTCCAGAGGCGCGCATACGCCGGGCTCACGTAGAGCAGGCGATTCGCGGCGGGATCGAGCATCCAGAAGACGTCGTCGATATTGTCGGCAAGCTGGCGAAAGCGCTCCTCGCTCTCGCGCAGCGCGTTTTCCGCGAGCCGGACGCGCAATAGCGCGCGCACATGCGCGATGAGTTCGGCCGGCTCCACCGGCTCGGTGAGATAGCTGTCCGCGCCGCCTTCCAGACCGCGAATGCGGTCGAGGCTATGCACGGCCGCCGCCGACGTTTGCAGCACGAGCGTGCTCTGCGTCTGCGGCGACGCCTTGATCTGCCGGCACACTTCCAGCCCGTTGATGTCGGGCAGCTTCACATCGAGCAGAACGAGATCCGGCGATTCCGCGCGCACGCGCTCGAGCGCGGTGGTGCCGGTGCCCGCTTCGATCACGTTGAAACCCGCGCGCGACAGGATGCGCGTTTTCGCGTAGCGCGCCCCGTCGTTGTCGTCGACGTTGAGGATCAGAACGTCGCTCCAGTCGCTTTTCATGATGCCGTTCCTTCCGCGCGACGAGAGCCGCTCAGGGCCTTCGACACCATGTCGAGCACGCCCGCCAGTTCGCCGCCGGAAATCGGCTTCTGGATGAATGCCGCCGCGCCGAGCGCTTCGGCTTCGTTGCGGTCGTCGGCCTCGCCGAGCACGACGACGGGAATGTTGCGCGTCGCCGCCTGCGCGCGCAGCGCCGCGAGCCAGATCCAGGCTTCCGAAGGCGCGGGGCGCACGGTCAGAAGCAGCGCGGCGGGCGGCGTGCGCGAGAGCGCGCGGCTCGCTTCGTCGAGCGTCGCCGCGCTCACCGTGCGATACGGCGACGGCCTAAGCGCCGCCTCGCAGTCGAGCCGCTCGATCGGATTGCTCGCGACGAGCAGCACCGTCGCGCGCGGGTCGCCGTGCGCGTCGGCGTCGTGCTTGCTGTCGGCCGCGCCGTAGAACGCGGGTATCGTCGCGATGAATGTCGAGCCGCGCCCGACTTCGCTTTCGAGCGAGACATCGCCGCCGAGCAGCTTGCAGAGCTTCCTGCACAGCGGCAGCCCGAGTCCCGTGCCCTTCACGTATTGCTGGAGCCTGTTTTCGACTTGGCCGAATTCCTCGAACACCACTTGCTGATGTTCCGCCGCAATCCCGATGCCCGTGTCCTTCACCGCGAACGTGATGAGGCGTCGCGCCTTGTCGTAGGTCGCGGATACGCGCACTTCGCCGCGCTCGGTGAATTTGAGCGCGTTCGAGACGAAGTTGCGCAGCACTTGCGCGACCTTGGCCTCGTCGGTGCGAATGGGCGGCAGGCCTTCGCAGGAATCGAAAACGAGTTCCACCGCGCCGCCCGGCGTGAGTGGCCGCAACATGCCGCGCAGCGCGGAAAAAAGCGTATCGACTTCGAATTCGGCGGCGCGCACTTCGATCTTGCCGGCTTCGATCTTCGCAAGATCGAGCAGATCGTCGACGGTTTCGGAAAGATCCTCGGCGGCCTTGCGGATGAAGCGCACCTGCTTTTCCTGCTCTTCCGTCAGATCGCCGTCGATGCGTTCCAGCAGCAGCTTCGAAAGCGCGCGGATCGACGAGAGCGGCGTGCGGAATTCGTGGCTCATGTTCGACAGGAACCGCGATTTCGATTCGTCCGCGCGGCGCAGATGATCCGCGCGCGCGTCGAGTTCCGCGTAAAGCGCGACGACGCCGCGATTCGTGTCCTCGAGTTCGCGCGTGAGGCGCGTGAGTTCTTCCTGGCGCTCGCGCAGATCGGCGAGCGCGCCGATCAGTTCGCGATTCTGCCGCGCGAGTTCGGCGGTCGAGTCTTCGTTGTCCGAGCGCGAAAGCGTCGCGCCGATCGACTGTGCGGCGGCTGCATCGAACGATGCGGTTTCGGACAGCGCCTTCGCGAGCGAAATGGACGTGCCGCCATCGGCTTCGTCGGCGATCGCGCACTGGTCCATCAGGCGTTGCGCGGCAAGCAGGCCGAGCGCCGCCTGCGAATGGTCGTTCTTCGCCGCGCGGAGCCGCTCGCCCGCGCCCGCGCACGCGAGAAAGCGCACGACGAAGCGCGGCGGATACGCCGCGTCATCGACGAAAAAATCGGCGCGCGCGTGCGGCCCGGCCGTGAGCACCGTGCGCGCCGCTTCGAGCACCGAGGTGGAAATGCGCGTCTGGTCCTGCGCGGAAAAGCCGAGCGCCGCGCTCGCATCGCGCGCCTTGCGCCGGGCCATGACGATATCGTGCTCGCCGTCGATCTGCATCGAGTAGAGCGAGAGCGTCATCACGCGCCTCCGGCTGCGCGCGCGACGAACACGGTGACGTCGTCGCGGCCGCGCGAATAGTCCCGGTAGAGCACCGCCGCAGCGAGCGACGGATGCCGCGCGGCAAGACCCGGATAACGCGCGAGGTCCCAGCGCGAACCGATTCCATCCGAATGCAGCACGAGCAGCGCGTTGGGCGGATACGGCACCTCGAACTGCTGCATGCGCCGCGCCGAATGCCCGACGATGCCGCTGTGCGAGACGAGATGCCGGTGCGTCTCCTCGGTCCACACGCTCGCCGAGATATTGCCGATGCCGGTGAACGCGACGTTCGCCGCCAGGCCGCCCGCCGACACGACCGACGGCATGCGCGCGATGCCGACCGCCGCGCCGCGCGTCGGGCGCAGCGCTTCGTTCGCTGCCTCCATGATGCGTTGGAGCGGCGTGTCGTCATGCATGCCGGGCATGCCGAGCACGCGCGCCGCTTCGATGGCCGCGACGTTCGCGAGCGGGCCGTGGCCGAGGCCATCGGCGACGAGCACGGTGAAATCGCGCTCGCCCGGCGCGCACGCCCAGGCATCGCCGCTGACGGTTTCCGTCTGAAGCGGCAGATTCACGACGCCGTAGGTAACGCGCGCCGGCACCGCGGAGCTCGCGCGCGCGCTGCTCCAGCACACCGCGCGCATGACCGTGCCGTGGCCAGGCATGCTCCAGAGATCGAGTTCGTCGGACAGACGCCGGATCGCGCCCATGCCGTTGCCGGGGCTGCCCGCCGTCGTGTAGCCGTCCTCGAAACAGCGGTAGAGATCGTGAATGCCGGGGCCGCTATCGATGCTCAGAAGCTCGATGCCGTAGCGCTCGCCGCCGTCCATCAGCGGGCGCACGAGCAGCTCGCCGCTGCCCGCGTGCTTGAGCAGATTGGTGCAGCATTCGGTGACGACGATCGCCAGTTGCCCCGCGGGCGTCTCGCCGAAACCGAGTCCGCGAGCCAGTTCGCCGATCGAGCGCCGCGCGAAGGCAACCTGGCTCGCCTCGGCGATCTCGTAGCGCTGCTGCGCGGCCATCGATTCCTTCAAAACGGTTTCCATTTGGTGATCGAGACGTGCGTGCCTTCGCCTGGCGCCGAGCGGATATCGAACTCGTCGCACAGGCGTTTCGCGCCGCCGAGGCCGAGCCCCAGGCCGCTGCCCGAGGTGAAGCCGTCCGAGAGCGCGCGGGCGATATCGGGAATGCCGGGTCCGTTGTCGACGAATTCGAGTCTCAGGCCGCGGCGGCCATTGCGCTCGACGAGCGTGCAGTGCACGTCGCCGCCGCCACCGTAGATGAGCGTGTTGCGTGCCAGCTCGCTCGCCGCCGTCACGAACTTCGTTTGATCGATGAGGGAAAGGCCCTGCGCCACCGCCTTTTCACGCACGAACTGGCGCAGCCGCACGATCTGCTCGTCCGAGCGGATCGGCAGCGTCTCGGACGGTGACGAGGCAGCCTGCGCTGCCGAAGGATCGAAGGTGATCATGAATGTGCTTGGCGCGCGGCCGTCAGGCCGGGCCGCTCCCGGTGAGGAGCGCCATGCCCTTTTCGACGTTGAGCGCCGTGCGCACGCCCGACAGCGTGAGTCCGAGTTCGACGAGCGTGATCGCGACCGAAGGCTGCATGCCGACGACGACCGTCTGCGCATCGAGCACGCGCGCCATCGCCGCCGTGTTGCCGATCATGCGGCCGATGAACGAATCGACGACATCGAGCGACGAGATGTCGATGAGCACACCGTTCGCGCCGTCCTTCACGATGCGGCTCGTCAGATCGTCCTGAAGCGCGAGCGCGAGCCGGTCGTGCATGTCCACCTGAATGGTGACGAGCAAGAGCTTGCCCATCGTGAGAATTGGAATGCGTTCCATCGCCTGACCCTGTTCAGTCGCGTTGCATGCTGTGAAAGACCGCGCGCGCCGTCATTCGGACAGCGACGAATCGTGCATGCCGGCCGCGCCGTTGCGCGCCGCGCCTTCCTGCGCGCCCGCCACCGTCACCGACTTGCCGGTGCGCTGCAGCGCGACGACGAACGCGGCCGCGAGCGTCGCCTTGGTCGTCACGTTGGACAGGTTTACGCCGAGATGCACGATGGTCTGCGCGATCTGCGGACGAATGCCGCTGATGATGCAGTCCGCCCCCATCAGGCGCGCCGCCGCCACCGTCTTGAGCAGATGCTGCGCGACGAGCGTATCGACCGTCGGCACGCCCGTGATGTCGATGATGGAAATGGCAGCGCCCGTTTCGACGATCTTCTGCAGCAGGTTTTCCATCACCACTTGCGTGCGCGCGGAGTCCAGCGTGCCGATGAGCGGCAACGCGAGAACGCCGTCCCACAGTTGCACGACGGGCGTCGACAGTTCGAGCAGTTCCTGCTGCTGGCGCACGATGACCTGTTCGCGGCTCGCCTGGAACACTTCGGTGGTGAAGAGGCCGAGTTCGTCGAAGAGCGAGCTGATGGTCCACGTCAGGTCCGCGAGCATCGCGGGGTCGTCTTTCAGGTGCTCGCGCAGACGCGCGACCAGCGGCTTCTTGAGCGAGAACACGAACATCGCGGTCTCGACCGGCGAGAAGCCCTGACGCGCGCGCTGGCCGGACATGTCGGCGAGAAACGCGCGCACTTCCTGCCAGTTCGCGAGCTTGAAGTCGACGCGATCGGATGCCGCGAGCGCCGCGAGCATAAGCGAGATGAACTGAGCGAACTGGTTGCGCAACTCCGCCTCGCCGACGAGCCCGCGCCGCGACGCGATGGCGTGTTGCTGCGTGATCCATTCCGCGAGGAGTTCCGCCTGGTTGGAGGTGAATACCTGCGCGAGTCGCGTTCCGCCGACCATGTCCATGCGAGATTCCTGTGCGAATGATGTTTTATATGGTGGTGAGAAGCACCGGTCCGGGGTGCTTCGCCTGGCTGCAACATGAAGGCTGCGTATATCGCGCCCCGCGACGATGCAACGCAAAGGCGCTCGGAATGTATCACGCTATCTCGAAAATCGACAGTGCATGGAGCCTTGCTTTGCAGGACTTTCGGAAATTGTTTGGACGAATAAACGAACCCTGTGTCGCGCGCCGGCAATAAGTGCCGAGTCCGGCTCGTATGTCCGACTCAGTCGGTCAAAACGCCCATTACGCGAAAACCGCGCTTCCAATGCCGCGTATAGCAGCGCGAATATTTTTTTGCGTATCGGCGAATGCAATACTGGGTCGCACGCGAAGCATCAAACGTCGCGATTCCTAACGCAGTCGCCGCTGGAGCGCACATGAGCCAAACGATTCATCCCGTCGACGAAGTGCTGCCTTTCGGTCAGATGCTCGCGGTCGGCATTCAGCACGTACTCGTCATGTATGCGGGCGCAATCGCGGTGCCACTCATCATCGGCGCGGCGCTCAAGCTGCCAAAGGAGCAGGTCGCGTTTCTCATCAGCTCGGACCTCTTCGCATGCGGTGTCGTCACGCTCGTGCAATGCATCGGCGTATGGAAGTTCGGCATACGGCTGCCCGTCATCATGGGCGTGAGCTTCGCGCCCGTCGGTCCGATGGTCGCGATGGCCACATCCGGCGCGGGGCTGCCCGCGATCTTCGGCGCGACCATCGCGGCGGGCGTCTTTGCCGTTGCGATTGCGCCGTTCTTCGGCCGTCTCATGCGCTTTTTTCCGCCGATCGTGACCGGCACGATCATTCTCACCATCGGCATGACGCTCTTTCCGGTGGCGATCTACTGGGCGGGCGGCGGGCGCGGCTCGGCGAATTTCGGCGATCCGAGGAATCTCGTGGTCGCGGCTGTCGTTCTGCTCGTGATCCTTCTCATCAACAAGTACGTGAAGGGCTTTCTCGCGAACATCTCGGTGCTGCTCGGCATGGCGATAGGGTTTGCCATCGCGCTGCCGCTCGGCTTCATCGACTTCTCGGGCATCGGCCGCGCCGCATGGTTCGCGCCCGTGCGCCCGTTTGCGTTCGGCATGCCGACGTTCGATTTCGCGGCGATTGCATCGCTTTGTCTCGTGATGATCGTCATCATGGTGGAATCGCTCGGCATGTTCCTCGCGCTCGGCGATCTGGCGAAGCGTCCGGTCTCACGCGCCGACGCGACGCGCGGCTTGCGCACCGATGGCCTCGGCACGGTGATCGGCGGCATCTTCAACACGTTCCCGCATTCGTCGTTCTCGCAGAACATTGGGCTTGTCGGCATCACGGGCGTGAAAAGCCGCTGGGTCGTGGCCGTGTCGGGCGTCATATTGATGCTGCTCGGACTCTTGCCGAAGCTCTCGAATCTGATCGCGTCGATACCGGTGGTCGTGCTGGGCGGCGCGGGCATCGCGATGTTCGGCATGGTCGCGGCAACGGGCGTGAAGATTCTCGGCAAGGTCGATTTCGACAGCAAGAACAACTTGCTCATCGTCGCGATCAGTCTTGGCGTGGGCGTCATTCCGCTGACCGCGCCCACTTTCTTCGCGCATATGCCCGCGTGGACCGGGCCGCTGACACATAGCGGCATCACGCTCACGGCGATTCTGGCCATTGCGTTGAACGCGCTTTTCAATCGCGGACAAACGACGGATGAAGTGGAGCGCGAGCTTGCGGCGGACATGCCATTGAGCCTGCACCCGGGCGACGATGGGGGCGCACGCGCGCGGGACTGAACCGCGCGCTTATCATGCGGCTATGACGACATCATCGCCGCCATTCATGATTCAAGCATTCTGGATTCTTCTAGCAGGCATCGCGCTGGCTTATGGTTTTGCCGTCGCCGCGCTCTACTGGATGCAGGGGCGCCTCGTCTATCCGCTCGAAAATCTGTCCGGCATCGTCGATGCCGCGCTCGACGATCACACCGAACGCATCGTCGTGACGACACAAGACGGGCTCGATCTCGTCGCGCGCTATAGAGCGCCGCCCGATGATAAAGCGCCTACCGTGCTGCTCTTTCACGGCAATGGCGAAGACCTCACGCAGCGCGCGCATATCGCGCATGAGTTGATCGAAGCGGGCTTTGGCGTATTGCTTGCCGAATATCGCGGTTATGGCGGCAACCCGGGCAAGCCGCACGAAGCGGGCCTCTATGCCGATGCGCGCGCCGCTTACGCCTATGCCGCCGCGCGTTCGCAGTCGATCGTGCTGCACGGCTATTCGCTCGGCTCCGGCGTGGCCACGCAGCTTGCAAGCGAATCGCGCATCGATGCATTGATGCTCGAAGCGCCGTTCACGAGCATCGTCGATGTGGCGGCCGTGCGATTCAAGCTGTTTCCCGTGCGCTATCTGGCAAAGGACCGCTATGACAATCTCTCCAAGATCGCATCGATCAGCGCGCCGATTTTCATCTATGGCGGCAAGCGGGATCTCGTCATTCCACCCGCGCATTTTCAACGTCTATTCGATGCCGCGCGAGGCGAAAAGCATCTGGCGCTGATAGAAGGCGCGGATCATCTCGACGTCTGGGAGAAAGGCGGACGCGCGCACGTCATGCAATTTTTGGCGACGCTCGACACGCGCGGCAAGCAAAAACTTCACGACGCAACCTGACCGACCGTGCTCGAAAAGTTCCGGCTGCAATTGGGAACCGCCGCACGCGCGCTTCGTCTCAAAGACTCGTGCGGCGCGGGTTTCAGCGCCATTGCTTCTTTACCGATTGTCTTTGGACTCTTACAAGAGGAGCGGTCAATGTTCCAGTATCCGGGTTTTAGCGCTTACCAGATTCCTTCGATCGCGCGTGCCAATCTTCAGGCGTTTCTCAATGCAAGCGACCGTCTTGCCAGCGGCATGCAGGCGCTTGCCGAATTGAACGTGCAAACGGTGCGCAAGGTCCTCGAGGAAAGCAATTCGCTTCTGCATGGCGGCGACGAAACGGGCGCAGGCGACGTGCTCGCCTGGCAGTCCGTGATGTTCGCGCAGCTTCCGCAGAAAGCGGCTTCTTACGGGCAGCATGTGCTGTCCATCATCACGTCGACGGAAGCGGACATCATCGGCGAAGTGCGCAGCCAGTACGAGCGTAACGGCATCTCGCTCAAGGGCTTTGCCGATGCAGGCACAAACGAAGCGCAACAAACAGCGCACGAAGCCGCGCAGGAAGCCACGCAAGAGACGAGTCTCGTCGTGACGAACCTCGCGGAAACCGCAAGCGAAGCGGCACAGCAGACGAGCGGCGTCATTCTGGACGCGAGCGGCCAGATCGCGAACGAGTCGAGCAGCGCGGCGAAACAACCAGGCGAAGCCGCCGAAAACGCGACCGCGAAGGCTGCGCGCGCATCGTCGCGACGCCCCGTCTGACGCACTCGCGCAAAGCGTCACTCGGCTGACGCTTTTTTCCGTGCGCGCGGTTCCTTCAACACGACCCACGTGGGCGCATGGTCGCTCGCGTGCGGTTCGCCGCGCACCCATTTGTCGACGCCTGCATCCTGTAGCCGCGACGCAAGGTCCTTGCTCAGCAGAAGGTGATCGATGCGAAGCCCGGAATTCGTCTGCCAATGCTGGCGAAAATAATCCCAGAACGTATAGATGCGTTCGTTCCCATAGTGCTTGCGCAACGCATCGGTCCAGCCTTGCGCGAGCAGCCTGGCATAGGCCGCACGGCTTTCGGGCTGAAGCAGCGCGTCCTTGAGCCATGAGCGCGGGTTATAGATGTCTTCGTCGGTCGGCACGACGTTATAGTCGCCCGCGAGCACGACCGGATGCCCGCTCTTGAGCAAGCTCGCCGCGTGCGCGTTGAAGCGCTCGAACCACGCGAGCTTGTAATCGAATTTCGGCCCCGGCTGCGGATTGCCGTTAGGAAGGTAAAGACAGCCGACCAGAATGCCATGCACGGCCGCTTCGATATAACGGCTATGCGTGTCGTCTTCGCCACCCGGCAAACCCCGGCGGCTCAGAATGGGTTGCGTGTCCTTCGCCAGAATCGCGACGCCGTTCCACGATGCTTGCCCATGCCATAGCGCGCCATAGCCCGCGTTTTCGATCGCCGCGGCAGGAAATTGCGCGTCCGTCGCCTTGAGTTCCTGCAAGCACACGATATCGGGCGCTTCGCGCTCGAGCCACGTAATCAGCGCGTCGATACGCGAGCGGATGCCGTTGATATTGAAAGTCGCGATCTTCATCGGGCGTGAGGGTTCCGGTGTCATCGATGTTGCACGCCATGCACGATGCGTGCCGCCACGCGATAATCTGCGGCATTCACTTCATAGGCATTCCGCTTACATGTCCGCATCCGCCCCGCCGCAGCCGGATGGTTCCGCGCACTGGCAGCGCAATCTGTACGTCTGCGTGTTCGGCTCGTTCACCACCATCATGGCGATGACGTTGCTGCTGCCCTTTCTGCCGCTTTACGTGCAACAGCTCGGCGCGAAATCTGTGGATGCCGCCGTGCAATGGTCAGGCGTCGCTTTCGGCGCGACATTCCTTGCGGCCGGTCTCGTCGCCCCGCTTTGGGGCCGGCTCGCGGATCGCTATGGCAGGAAACCCATACTCATCCGCGCGAGCCTCGGCATGGCGATCACGATGTCGCTGCTCGGCGTCGTGCAGACGGTCTGGCAACTGGTGGCGATGCGTTTTCTCGCGGGGCTGGTCGGCGGCTATGCGAGCGGCGCCATCGTGATGATCGCGACGCAGACGCCCAGGCATCGAACGGCATGGGCGCTCGGCACGCACGCCGCCGGCATGATGGCGGGCAATCTCGTCGGCCCCCTCGCAGGCGGCGTGCTGCCGGGGCTGATCGGCATTCGTGCGACGTTCTTTCTCGCGGGCGGCCTGATTTTCTGCTCGTTCATCATGACGACGCTTCTCGTCAAGGAAGAGCGTCGCGCGCCTTCTCATGCAAAAGGCACACGAAGCGGCGGCTGGCGCGACGTGCCGGCGCTCACACCCGTCATCGCGATGCTCGCGAGCGCCATGCTCCTGATGTTCGCGAACATGTCGATCGAGCCGATCATCACCGTGTACGTTTCGCAGCTCGTCACGGATGAAAAGAGCGTGACGCTCGTCGCGGGCTTCGTGATGTCCGCCGCCGCGTTGGGCAGCGTGCTGGCAGCGCCGCGCGTCGGCAGACTCGCGGATCGCATCGGCGCGACGAAGGTGATCGTTGCATGTCTTGCGCTGTGCGGTGTTTTGCTGATTCCCCAGACGTTCGTGACGACGGGTACGCAGCTCGTCGCGCTGCGCTTCTTGATGGGCCTCGCGCTAGGCGGTCTCTTGCCCGCGATCACGAGCGTGGTGCGCCATAACGTGCCCGACAGCACGGCGGGCTATATCCTCGGCTATGCGACTTCCGCGCAATATGTCGGGCAGGTCGCGGGGCCGCTTGCGGGCGGCTTCATCGCGGCGCATTCGGGCATGCGTTCGGTCTTTGTGATGACGAGCGTCCTGATGTTCGCCGGTGCGGCGTTCAATGCGTGGGTTTTTCTGCGACGCGCGCGCCCGGCTTCATGACTGAACGCCCCAGCGCCGCACCGTCACGCGTTCGATGGTATCGAACACGAGATGTTCGACCGCAAGCCCGATGACGATGACCGCTGCAAGCCCCGCGAACACGCGGTCGGTATAAAGCTCGTTGCGGTTCTGGAAGATGTACCAGCCAAGGCCGCCCTTGCCCGAACTCGCGCCGAACACGAGTTCCGCCGCAATCAGCGTGCGCCATGCAAAAGCCCACCCCACGCGCAAGCCGGCAAGAATGGAAGGCAACGCCGCAGGCACGAGAATCAGCACGACGTGCCGCAAGCCTGTCAGCCCGTAATTGCGCCCTGTCATCTGCAAGGTGGAAGGCACCGCCTGAAATCCCGCATATGTGTTGAGCGCAAGCGGCCAAAGCACCGAATGCACCAGCACGAAAAGAAGACTGCCGGTGCCAAGCCCGAACCACAGCAGCGCAAGCGGCAAGAGCGCAATGGACGGCAGCGGATTGAACATCGCCGTGAGCATCGAAAGAATGTCGCGGCCGATGCGTGTCGACACTGCAAGCGAAGTCAGCGCGAATGCAAGCGCCGCGCCGAGCACGTAGCCGCGCAAGAGAACGGACATCGAGATCGCGACCTTCTCAATCAGTTCGCCCGAAACGATGCCTTGGACGAAAGCCATGCATGTCGCGCTAAAGGTCGGCAACAGCAGGTCGTTATCGACGAAACGGGCGGCCGCTTCCCAGATGGCGATCAATACGAATGCAACTAGCGTCTTGCGCAGCCACGCGCGGTCCGCCAGGCCTTTGCCGAGCGGCAAAGGCGCTTCGTGAGCGATGCCGTCGGGTTGCGAGGGAATGACTTCGAATTCGGGCCGCACGGGCGGCTCGATCAATTGCGGCGTGCTCATCGCGCATGTTCCTCTTCGAATAGCAGGCGATGAATACGCGCGACGCTTTGCTGAAAGTCGCCGCGTCCCACGCTTTCCTGCGAATACTGATGACTGTTCAATTCCGCGCGCACGCGCCCCGGATGCGGCGTCAAAAGCAGAATGCGATTGCCGACGATGAGCGCCTCTTCGATCGAATGCGTCACGAACAAAAGCGTGAAGCGCTCGTCGCTCCAAAGACGCAGCAACTCTTCCTGCATGCGGCGGCGCGTGAGCGCATCGAGCGCGGCGAAGGGTTCGTCCATCAACAAAACGCGCGGCTGCATGGCAAGCGCACGCGCAATGGCAACGCGCTGCTTCATGCCGCCCGAAAGCGTGTGCGGATAAGCATCGGCAAAGCGCACAAGGCCGACCTTGTCGAGAGAATGCAAGGCACGCTCGCGCGCCTCTGCACGGCTTAGCTTTCTCGCGACGCGCAGTGGAAAGGCGACGTTTTGTAGAACGGTCTTCCAGGGTGGAAGCTGATCGAACTCCTGAAACACGACGATACGATCCGCGCCCGGCCCGCTCACGCGTTCGCCGTCTATTTCGATGCTGCCCGCAACGGGTTCGATAAAGCCGGCGACTGCTTTGAGCAGAGTAGATTTGCCGCAGCCGGACGGCCCGAGCAGGACGAAGCGATCGGCGCCGTAGACATCGAAGCTCACGTCGTGCGTTGCGCGCACGAGGCGTTCCGGCGTGCGATATTCGAGCGTGACGTTACGCGCGCTCAACAACTTGCCGCTCGGCGCAAGGGCGTGGCCGTCTTCGGCTGGATAAAGCACATGAGGGTTTGCAGCCATGATTGTCTTGCCCGAATGCAAACCAAGAAGATACCGGGGCGCGCGGCGCGGACTAAACAATGATTGCGAATAACCAATGCAGGATCGCGGATAAGCGCGTCGTGCGGCTTCTATGCCCTTTTAGCTGCCGTCTCGCGTGGCGGGATCGCTAAAGAAATAGTCTTGCCAGGACTTAGGCTCGTTCTTGATGACGCCCACGCGATGCATGAATTGCGCAAGCGCAAAGGTGTTCTGCGGCGCAATCTTGAACTGCACCGAAGGGTCCTTGATGACCTTGATGAGCAGATTGCGGTCGAGCTTGGCCTGATTCACGCGCAAGTAGATATCCGCAGCCGCTTCGGGATGCTGCGTGACGAAGCGTGCAGCATCGGCGAGGCCATCGACGAATGCGCGGTACGTCTTTGGATTGTTGTCGCGAAACTTCTCCGTCGCGTAAAGCACGGTTGCGGAACTCGGGCCGCCGAGCACGTCGTAGGAGTTCAACACGACATGTGCTTTGGGATTGCCCGCTAATTCCTGCTGCTGAAAAGGCGGATTGCCGAAGTGCGCGTTGATCTCCGTGCCGCCCGCGATGATGGCCGCAGCGGCATCCGGATGCGGCATCGCTTGAGTGAGTTTGTCGAGGCGATCGTATTGCTTGTCACCCCAAGTCCTGGCAGCCGCGTATTGCAGAATGCGCGCCTGCACCGACACGCCGACCGCCGGCACCGCAATGCGGTCCTTGTCCGTGAAGTCCGCAATGGTCTTCACGCGCGGGTCATTCGATACGAGGTAATACGGCAAATTGCCAAGCGACGCCACGCCCTTTACGTTCTGACGTCCATGCGTGCGATCCCAGATGGTCAGCAATGGCCCCACGCCCGCAGCGGCGATATCGACCGAGCCGGAAAGCAGCGCATCGTTGATGCTCGCGCCGCCGGAGAGCTTCGCCCAATCCACCTTGATGTCGATGCCCTGCTTCTTGCCTTCCTGTTCGATGAACTTCTGGTCGCGCGCCACGTTGAGCAGCAGATAGACCACGCCATATTGTTCGGCAATGCGCAGCGTGCCCTCTGCATACGCGCTGCATGTGCTCCCAAGCGACAGCACGAGTGCCGCCGCGAGCGCGCGCAGTGCGCCCTTCCGTTGTCGAACTTGCATTGAAACCCCGTATTCGAAGGACTATTTGTGCTGGCTGTCAGAACGGCGCATCGCCTTCTATGGTCGTGCGGTACAGCTTGCGGCGCTGATCGTCCGGCGTGCCTGCGGCGAGATGCATGACCGAGCGGTTGTCCCAGAACACCATGTCGCGATCGCGCCATACATGGCGATAAACGAAGTCCGCACGCACGCTATGCGCAAAGAGTTCATCGAGCAATACGCGGCTTTCGTCCTCCGGCATGCCGATTACGCGCGTCGTGAAGTGCTCGCTCACGAAAAGCGCCTTGCGTCCCGTTTCCGGATGCGTTCGCACGATCGGATGCACCACGGGCTTCACCTCGGCGATCTGTGCCGCCGTCAGATTCGGACGCCACGGACTGCGCTTTTGCAACTCCGCGTATTTGGCCAGATACGTGTGTTCCGCCGCGCGCCCTTGCACCGCTTTCTGCAAATGCGCAGGCAGCGTGTCCCATGCGAGATGCTGATTCGAGAAAAGCGTATCGCCGCCCGTCGCCGGCAACTCCTGCGCGTGCAGCATCGAACCGAGGCTCGGCTTCTCCTTGTACGACAGATCGGAATGCCAGAAATGACCGGCATCGCCCAGTCCGATCGGCTTGCCGTTCTCGATGATGTTCGACACGATCAGCACCTCGGGATGTCCGCCAAGCCCGAACTGATGCAGCACATGAATCTGCAACGGGCCGAAGCGCCGGCTGAAGGCAATCTGCTGTTCCGGCGTGATGTCGAGGTCGCGGAACACGAGGACGTGATGGTCGAGATGCGCGCGGTGAATGCGCGCGAAGTCCGCTTGCGATAGCGGCTTCGACAAATCCAGCCCGATGACTTCGGCGCCCAGGGGAGCGTCGAAAGCACGAATGTCGATGCGTTGCGCGACGCCTTCGGAAGGCGCATCGTCAATGAGAGAAAGAGTCGTCACGATTATGTTGAAAACGGCGAACAGACGACGAATCTACGCCGTGCGCGCGCGGCGGGCAACGAACGATATGCGATTTCCTTATCCGTCGCCACGCTAAAGCCGCGTCATCAGAACCGGTATGAAATGCCTATTTGTCCGACCGGATACCAGCGGAACCGCCATGCCTTGTCGCGCACTTCCCGCTCGCCCGTGCTGACGAGCGTCGCGCTCTGCGCTGGTCCGACCATTTCGGAAAGTGAGGGCGAGAGCGTATAGCTCGTGCGCGGTTCGCCATAAGCGACGCCGATATCGGCAATGAAGCCAAAGCCCTTGCCTTGCGGCTTGTGCCCGAAGCCGATGCCGAAGTAAGGCATTGCAAGCGGATACTTCGCGGTCGCGGTCGCCGTCGCACCGGGTGGCGCGGGATAGCGCTTACCGTCGAACGAGTAGGTTCCGTTATCGGGCGAGGACACCGCCTCGATGGAATCGTCGTTGAAACGCACGCCCGCTGTTATCCGCCAGCCGCGGTGTTCCAGCGGGAAATAGTCCAGATAGACGCCGCCTTGCCGCAAGCGAGCATCGTCCTTATAGCGATTGCCGCCAAGGAAAATGTCGTGATGAAAGTCGATGCCGTTGAAATCCGCATGCACGCCAAAGCGCGGCCCTAAAGAATACGCTGCGCCGATACCGATGCCTTGCGTGCCTGCTTGCGTGAAAACCTCCTGCGCTCCAGCCGTCCCCGAGCCTAGCGCGCAACTCGCCACGTAGACCAACGTCCGCTTGATCAATATCGCTCTCCCGAACTATGCCGATGGACCGCGAGAGCGGACCGATAGGCGAGCTTAGTAAGCGTGCCCTTCGTAGCGGGGCACGCCAACAACTTATCGGTGAGATTTATCGATGTATGTGTGGCGCTTCACCAAGGAAGAATTTGTTTAATTCTTCTAAAGAATGACGAAGCAGAACCGTAAGACGATTAATCTTCCAGTGCGTCGAACGGCAACTCGACTTGCACCGGTGCGATGAAGCCGCCGCTTTCGTCCGCTGCATGAAGCGCGCTTACGCGCACGCCGAGAAGCCTGAGCTTTCGGTCCAGCACAATGCGCTTCAGGCACTCGGTCGCCGCGCGGCGAATCTCGCTCGCATCGGCAGTGGCGACCGGAACCGTCAAGTCGCGCGTGACCGTGCGGAAGTCGTCGAACCGCAGCTTGATGCCCACTGTGCGGCCAACATAGCCTTTGCGCTGCAAATCATCGGCGACGCGCTTGCATAAGCCGGTGAATTCGGAAGACAACGTCGCGCGATCATGCTTTGGATGCAGGTCGCGCTCGAATGTCGTCTCGCGGCTCATGGATTTCGGCGCCGAACTAACGACTACTGGACGTTCATCCTGCCCCTGCGCGATGCGCGCGAGCCAGGCGGCATAGGTCGGGCCGAAATGCGTCTGCAAGAGCGCCAGATCCGCTGCGGCGATGTCCCCTACCGTCACGATGCCGACTGCGGCCAGCTTTTGATTTGCCTTAGGCCCAATGCCGTTCACTTTGCGCGCGGCGAGCGGCCATATGCGCGTCGGCAAATCGTCCATCGTGAGAATCGTCAAACCGTCGGGCTTATCGAGTTCGGAGCCGATCTTCGCAAGCAGCTTGTTCGGCGCGATGCAAATGGAACACGTGAGGCCTGTCGCTTCGCGCACGGCGTCTTTCATGCGCTGGCCGATATAGGCGGAATCGCCCGGCATATCCGTGACGTCGATATAAATCTCGTCGATGCCGCGATTCTCTATTTGCGTCGTGAACGTGGCGATGGCCGCCTTGAAGAGCCGCGAATAATGCCGGTAAGAATCGAAGTCAGTGGGCAGAAGAATGGCGTCGGGCGCGAGTTGCGCGGCCTTCATCATGCCCATTGCAGAGAACACGCCGAACTTGCGCGCCTCGTAAGTGGATGTCGTCACGACACCGCGGCCCGCGTAATCTCGCAAGCGCTGGAAGCGGCGCGTGCCGTCGGGAAGCGTCTCGGGCGTCGCGTTGCGCCCGCCGCCGACGACCACCGGCTCACCGCGCAACTCGGGATAGCGCAGCAGTTCGACGGACGCAAAGAATGCGTCCATGTCCAGATGCGCGATGCGGCGCGATGCGTTAGGCGAATGCAGCTTGGCGTTAGCGGAAGACGAAGCGTCCATCGACGGCAAAGAGGCTGGCGCAAAAGCGCCTTGAGGCCCTGTCGAAAAAATGGCCTCACTGTACATCCATACAGGGATTTGCGCCAGCGCGCGCTTAGGCTACTTATTCGGGCAAATGCTTGGGCGCAAGCGCGCGGCGGCAGTCGTCGAACACCTGTCTCACGACATCGGACTGATAATTGAGGTCTTCGCTGTCGAGTATTTCTTCCACGGCGTCGCGTGCCCAGTCCGCTTCGAGAAGCGCGCAATGGCGCGTGGCAAGATCGCGCGCAAGGGCGGCGAGCTTGGCAACCGTGAGCCAGTCGGCAAGCCGTTCGTGTCTGTCCAGCCATTTATGCGCGGCTTGCACATGAAACGCCGCCGCCGGCCAGTCGCCATTGAGATAAAAAGCGCCGAGGCTGCCGCATGTAAGCCAGCAGAGCAGTTCGACTCGATCGCGGGCACTGAGGGTACGAGGCAGATCGTTCATGGCGGCCTTCACGAAGCACGTTTCGGCAAGAAGCGCGTAAGCGAATGCGCTCCCGTTGCGTATGAAATCCGTATGAAACACGATAGCACGGGATGGTGCGACGCGGCAGTGCCTGAAAGAGAACGCACCGTGCGCCGCCGAACGGTTCATGGCGGCTCATTTACGGCTAAGTCGGGCGGCTTAACCTTCGTTGCATCGGCGGCCGCTTTAAAAGGCCAGTTCAAAAAGAGCTCGGAAGGGCTGTTTACTTTTCTTCGAAACGGTTAACCTTGGATGCCTGAACAACGGATCAAGGAATGCCGGCACCTATCATCGATGACGAACTGTGGGCACTGATCGAACCACTACTTCCAGCGCCCAGACCGCGACGCAAGCGTTACCCCGGGCGCCTACCGGTCTCGGACCGTGCAGCATTGAATGGCATCCTGCTCGTTCTGAAGACAGGTATCCGTTGGAACCATCTACCGACGCGGCTAGGCTTCGGCTCTGGCGCGACCTGCTGGCGTCGGTTGCACGACTGGCAGCAGGCCGGGGTGTGGGACAGATTGCATGGGCTGCTGCTCGACAAGCTGCGCGAGTCGGGCCAGCTCGACTTCTCACATGCGGCTGTCGATTCATCGTCCGTGCGAGCCGTTGGGGCGGGCCAAAAACTGGGCCAAACCCCACCGATCGTGCGCGACCAGGCTCCAAGCACCACGTCCTCGTAGACGCCAACGGCGTTCCAGTCAGCGCGATTCTGACCGGTGCAAACCGCAACGATGTCACCCAACTGCTTCCGCTGGTCGACGCCATCCCGCCGATTCGTGGCACTCGCGGCCGACCGCTTCGCAAGCCCAAGGTCATCTACGCCGACCGTGGTTACGATTCTGACTCGCATCGCCGCCGGCTTCGCGAGCGCGGCATCCAACCGGTTATCGCCAGGCGTCGCACGGAACACGGCAGCGGCCTCGGCAAATTCCGTTGGGTCGTCGAACGGACTCATTCTTGGCTCCATGGTTTCCGTCGCCTCCGCACTCGCTTCGAACGCCGCGCTGACATTCACGAAGCTTTCTTAAAGCTAGCCTGCGCACTCGTCTGCTGGAACATCTTCAGCCGAACGGAGCGCGCTTTTTGAACTGGCCTTTAAGTCATACGCCATAACCGGCGAGCGCGGACGTCGTTCTCAACGACGGAGTCCATCATGTTCCAACGACTTTCCAAATCTCTCGGCGATCTCTTTCATACAAGGGAAGACCGCGCAATCGACGCCTATCTCGCTTCATCGAGCGACCTGGCGGATCTCGAGCATCGCATGAGAATCGTCGAGCATCGCGATCGCATTGATAGCCTGCCGTTCTGCGGCGCGATCAAACCGCGCGACGATGCATTGCGTTTCTAGCGTCGCTATTTCGCTTCGTCGCGGGCCGCTTCACGTCCGGCTTGTCCAAGCATGACCGTCCAGCCGAGGCCGCGCACGTTGCGAATCACGCTCGCGCCGAATTTCTTGCGCACCGAATGAATGAGCACGTCAACCGCATTGCTTTCGACTTCCTTTCCCCAGCCATATAAGCGGTCTTCCAGTTGATCGCGCGAGAAAATGGTGCCGGGGCGTTCCATCAGCGCGTGCATCAATGCGAATTCGCGCGCGGACAGCACGCCCGAGGTTTCGCCGCATGTGAGCGTGCGCTGGTCGAGATTGAGATTGATCGATTCATCGCCAAGACGGGAAACCGCATAACCGGCTTTCCTGCGCAGCACCGCGCGAATGCGGGCAAGCAGTTCAGGCATGTCGAAGGGCTTGAGCAGATAGTCGTCGGCGCCGAGATCCAGGCCTTGCACGCGCGTATCGAGATCGTCGCGTGCGGTGAGAATGAGTACGGGCGTCGCATTGCCCGCACTGCGCGCCTGCCGTAAAAGCTCGATGCCGCTCAGGCCCGGCAAGCCGAGATCGAGCAGCACGACCGTATAGTCGGCGGCATCCATGGCCTTGCGGCCCGCGCTGCCATCGCGCACCCAATCGACGGCGTAATCGGCATCCTTCAACGCGCGCATGAGGCTCGTTCCGATTTGCACATCGTCTTCGATCAGAAGAATTCGCATGTTGCACCTTGCACACCGCAGTGGACACGGCAACGCGCCGCCGTGCTGGCGTCAGCGCAAAGAGCGAAGCGCACGATCGATTGATTCGCAGCGTTCGCGCCAAGCGGCGAATGCATTGTAGTCGCCATTCTCAGGCAGTAGCCGCACTCGTTCTCTTAGCGAAGCCTTCGATGTTTTCGTCCAAGGGAAAGCCAATGGATGCGACGATGCCCGATCTCCCATCGCTCCTATTGCGCAGCGACACTTCTCCGTTATAGCGCGCGGCGATGGCTTTGACGATCGAAAGCCCGAGGCCGCTTCCTTCTATGTCCGCATTGGCGCGAAAAAAACGATCGAATACGCGAGGCAGAGCTTCTTCCGCGATGCCCGGCCCTGTATCGATGACGTCCACCCAGATCAAGTCCTCGTCGCGCCGCATGCGCAGATCGATGGTGCCGCCATCGGGCGTATAGCGGACCGCGTTCGAAAGTAAGTTCTTTACCGCCATGCCGATGTCCGTTTCCAGCGCCCGAACGTGTGCGCTAAAGACTTCTCCCGCGCCGAGATCGAGGCCGCGCTCGAAGGCAATCGGCAAGACATCCGCCACTGCGTCTCTTACAACCGTCGATACATCCACGCGCGAAAGAGCGCTGCCGTTCATCGGCGCATCGGCGCGCGCCAAACGCAACAGTTGCGTGATGAGACTGCCGCTGCGCGCAATGCCGCGCCGCAATTCCTGAAAACGTTCCCGATTGCCCGGCGCGATATGCGGCGCCAAGTTATCCGCCTGTAGCTGAAGCGCGGTAAGCGGCGTGCGCAATTCGTGCGCGGCATCGGCGATAAACTTGCGCTCGCTTTCGATGGACTTCGCAAGCCGCTCGATCATCGTGTTGATCGAATGAATGAACGGAGAGATTTCGGCGGGCACGCCGACAGTCGGCAGCGGCTGCAAGTGACCGGCATCGATTGCCTGCACTTCCTGGCCTAGCCTATTGAGTTCGCGCAGAGAGCGTTGCACGACGAGCGCGACTGCCATCCACATCAACGGCAACAAAACGGCGATAGGCCATAGCGTTTTCGTGGCGCTTGCCTCCGAAAGCGCGCGCCGCACCGATGAGCGTTGCGCAACCTGAATCGTCATCGTCGGTTCCTGCCGCGTGAAGATGCGCCAGGGTTCGTCGTTGACCGTCGCGTTAGAGAAGCCCGGCTGTGCATCGGGCGAGAAGCGCAGCGACGGGTCCGTCGTGCGAAACGGCCCATCCAGCCCCGGTTTCCACACGACGACGACGACATCGCGGTCATCTTGCGAGCCGCGCGCGGGATTCGCGGGAATGCCCTCGGCAAAGCCATCGCGCATGCGCGCCGCCACCTGTTCGAGCCGCAGATCGAGCAGCGCGCTCATGCCGGCCTTGCACAACTGATAAGAACTGATGCCTTGCGCAATGCCGATTACGCTCACGAGCAAACCCAGCGCAATCACCAGCTGATTTCTTAGCGATTTGATCATGGGAGTGCGCTTCGTCGTGAATGAATGGGCAAGGCGCTTGTCAGCCCGATTCTACTCGGCGGCATAAACCGCGGATGACTGCGGTAGGCGCAAGCAGCCTTGCCTGCATCGGGATACGATGGCGTGTCTTGCAGCGGCCGCATAAATAACTCGAATATCGCGGCGCATTTCTATCAAAGCTCTAAGCCCTAAGCCGAATGCCCCAGCCCCAGTCCAAGCAAACCGTTCGTCCCCTCGTTATTGGCGCGGTGATGGCGTCGATGGCCATGGTAGCGATCGAAGCCACGATCGTTTCCACCGCCATGCCGCAAATCGCCACGCAGCTCGGCGGCCTCAATCTCTATAGCTGGGTCTTCTCGTCATTTTTACTGACGCAGACCGCGCTCACTGTCGTATTCGGCAAACTTGCCGATATCTATGGCCGCAAACCGGCAATGCTCGCGGGCATCGCCATCTTCGTGATCGGATCGGTGCTCGCGGGCTTCGCCTGGTCGATGCCCGCGATGATCGTCTTCCGGCTCGTACAGGGCGTGGGCGCCGGCGCGATCCTGCCCGTAGCGCTGACCGTCGTCGGCGATCTCTACCCTGCAAGGGAACGCGGCAAAGTGCAGGGCTATCTTGCAAGCGTATGGGCGGTCTCCGCGGTGCTCGGCCCGATGGCTGGCGGCCTGCTCATCCGTCATCTGTCGTGGGCGTGGATCTTCTGGATCAACGTGCCTATCGGCGTGCTTGCCGCGTTGCTCTTCGTTCTGTTCCTGCATGAACAACAGCAGCACCAGCGCCCCGCCATCGACCTCGCGGGCGCATTCCTGTTCACGGCCGCCATTGCCTCGCTGATGATGGCGCTCACCGATGCGGGCAGCCCGAACCATGCGCGAGTCGGCGTGGAAATCGCGGTGTTCGTCGTGGCGAGCGTGCTTTTCGTGCTGCAGGAAAGGCGCGCCGCCGACCCGATGATCTCGTTCGGACTATGGGCGCATCGACCGATTGCGGCGGGCAATGCGGCGACCCTGCTCGCGGGCATGGCATTGATGGGCCTGACCACCTTCCTGCCGATGTACGTGCAGGGCGTCATGCACCGTTCGCCTGTCGAAGCGGGTTTCGCGCTCACGATGATGATGATCGGCTGGCCAAGCGGCGCAACGTTCACGTCGCGCACGTTCACTCGCGTCGGACTGCGCCGCCTGCTCATAGGCGGCACACTGTTTCTTCCGCTGGGCGCGATTCCGTTCGTGCTGCTCACGCCTCAAGGCAATCCGGTGTGGGCCGGTGTCGGCTCCGCGATCATGGGCTTTGGCATGGGCATGCTGAGCGTCTCGTGCCTCATTCTCATTCAGGAGATCGTCACGTTGTCGGAGAGAGGCAGCGCGACCGCATCCAATCTCTTCGCGCGCAATCTCGGCAACACGCTCGGCGCGGCGGTGTTCGGCGCGGTGCAAAACTATGGCCTCGCGCATGCGAGCGGATTGCCGGCAGTGAGCGCGGATCAACTCAAGCGGCTGCTATCCGCCGCGCCGGGCAACTTCGAGAGCAACAGTGCGATTCGGTTTGCGCTGCATCACGCATTGCATCTGACGTTCACATCCATGTTCGTGATTGCGTTCGGCGCTGTCATATCGATGCTGTTCATGCCGGCCATCGAAATCGGGCGATTGCGCGGGAGCGTTGCAAAGGGCGACGAAGCCACGCATACGCACATCGGCATCGACGCTTGAGCGAATATCGAGCGCCGATGCCTTGCAAGCGTCTTAGTCCTGCGCCTGAATGAGCGGGCTGTCCTGCTTGTCCTTGGACACGCTCGCGTCGTCATTGCTTTGCGTCGCGGCCTGATCCGCCGCGATGCTCTGCGTGCTCATGCCTTGTTGCGACGAAGGCGCGCCGGTCTCCGGAACGTAAAACGGCGCGGGACCATAGCCGCTTGCGAGTGCATAGGACGCGGCGAGGGACGCCGCAACGAAGATAAGGCCGCTGAGTTTGCCGATCATGGTGTGCTCCTTGAGGTTTCACCTATCCACTTCATCGGCCTTCCTGCACTGCCTTCAGCAAGCGACCTTCGAAATGTGCACGCAGTCTACGTGCGTGCCGATACGATGAAATCCCCCCAGAAGCGCGGATACCAATGGGCGGGCAAGCGCTTCGTGGATGAAGCGCTTTGCTCAATCAGACGTTGTCCTGCACGGCGATTGCAACGGTCCCCGCATTGATCGTGAGCCGCGTGCGCTTGGCAAGCGGGCTTTGCGGCGCAGTGCCATCCGCGTTCAATCCCTTCATCTTGTTGAAGATGGCGACGAACTGCGTAGGCGTGACGGTCGCCGATGCGTAGCCGATGCCGTCATGGTCCGCATAGAGCATGTCCGGATTGTTCCGCTGGATGAAGCTGTCGAGCAGCGCGGACGACGTAAGAAGCGATGCGAGCGGCATGCCTGCCGCATAGGTCGTCGCGTCCTGAAAGAACGGCCGGCTGCTGACGCCCGCCGACATCAGGTCCACCATGACGGGCGTGCCCGTTGCGGGATCGGGCACATCGCGCACGATGCCTGCCTGAAACGCATGCAGGTCGCCGGTGATCGCAATGAGGTTTGCAATGCCTTGCGCCTTCAGGAACGACGTGAGATCGGCCTTGTGCGACGGATAGCCGTCCCATGCATCGCCATCCAGCACGAAGACGACATTGTCGGGCGCGGGCGCGATCGAGCGCAGGTCGAGCCACATGCGGTTCATCATGACTTCGTTGCCCCAGACTTTCCACGTCGCGGCGGACGCCTTCAACGTGTCCTTCCACCACTGCGTCTGAGTGGGACCGAGTATCGAGGGCATGCGGCCAAGGCGCTGCGTATCTTGCGCCTCGAATTGCGAAAGCACTTGCTGCGGCACGAAGTAACGTGAGCCGACGAGATCGTTGCCGTTGACGGGATCATGGCCGAGCGATTGCGCAATGGCCGCTTCGCTCACCACATGATCGTCGCGATAAAGCCGCTCGTCGGTCATGACGAGATGCAGCAGCGAGCCGAAGTGGAAGTCGCGATAAATGCGGATGTTGTCGTAATTCGCGTTGCGCAAATCGAACGAGACATCGCCCCAATCCACCGGCAGGTATTCCGCCCACGCCTGATTCGCGTTGCGGCGGCGCGCGGTCTGCTGCACGTTCGCGTTCGTGTAGGTCTGATGGTCCTGCCAGCAGTCGTCCGAGAACTCGTGGTCGTCCCAAATCGCGATGACCGGAAAGCGCGCATGAACCGTCTGCAGCCGCGCATCGCCCCGATACGTGCGATAAAGCGTCCGGTAATCCGCGAGCGTATTGGCATAGACGCCGCCGCCCGAAAGCGGCACGCCATCGGGCAGCGTGATGGGCGGATGCGCCGGTTCCGATGCATTCGTCTCGTTCGGCGCGCCGACGGTCTCATAGATGTAGTCGCCCAGATGCACGACGAAGTCGAGATCCGTTTCCGCGGCGAGCAACGTAAGCGCTTGCCAGTGATTCACGCTCCAGTTCTGGCAGACGAACCACGCAAAGCGAAGTTGCGGGAGCGCGTCGTTAGCGGCGGCTGCGGTGCGCGTGGTGCCTGTTGCACTGATATCGCCGCCCGCGACGAAGCGATAGTAGTACGTCGTCTTCGCGGTCAGGCCCGTGACTTTCGCGCGCACGGTGAAGTCATAGTCGGCGACGGCGCTTAACGGAACGCTTGCCGCGAGCTGCGAGAAATCGGGCAATGGCGAGACCTGCAATGTCAGCGCGATCGCCGCCTGCGATGCGCTTGGATTGGCATTGGCGACGCAGCGCGTCCAGAACACGACGGACGTATCGCGCGGATCGCCGCTTGCGACGCCTTGCGCAAACGCATGAGCGCCGGAGGGCGGCGGCGTTCCGCCATTGCCCGAGCTGCCGCCGCCGTTGTCGTTGCTGGACCCGTGGCATGCGGCGAGCGTGCCGGTCGCTGCCGCGACGGTATAAAACGCGGACAAGGACAAGAACCGGCGACGATCCATGAGAGCCTCCGTGAACGAACCTGGCGTTGCGCCATGCACGCTGGTGTCGAGCGTCAAGTCCGACGGATGAGCGGCTCTAGGCTTAGGGCGAATACCTTAAAGCTATAAATGGCGAATGTGCGTGTCAAGAACCTTTCAAGCGCCTGGGATGTATTCGAGTTAGAACGATCGTTCGCAAACGACGTGCAACTCTTCGACGAATGGGCGCACGCGTTAAACTGTCGGCATCACGTGGATTGCGCAAGCGCGCAGCATTGCATCCGTTCTGCTGCCGCCCTGCTTCATCCGCGACCTTCCGTCTATTACAGGCCCCGCGATCAGAACCATGACGACATCGGGAGCATCTCCGGCGCCCAAGCCAAGACTCGTCAAGCGCGACGAGCCCACCATGAGCGACTGGCGCTATCACGCGCTCGTCGATGCCATCGAAGATTGCGCGATCTTCATGCTGGACCTGAACGGCTGCATCACGAGCTGGAACACGGGCGCGCGGAAATTAAAGGGCTATGAGGCCCACGAAATCATCGGGCAGCATTTTTCGCGCTTCTATACGGCGGAATCCGTTGCGCGCGGCTGGCCCGATTACGAACTCAAGCAGGCCTTCGCCACCGGCCGTTTCGAAGACGAAGGCTGGCGCGTGCGCAAGGACGGCACGATGTTCTGGGCCAACGTCGTGATTACCGCTGCGCGGGATCCACGCGGCGAAATCATCGGCTACGCAAAGTACACGCGCGACCTCACGACCAAGCGCGCCGAGGAAGAAAAGCTGCGGCTATCGGAAGAGCGCTTCAGGCTGCTCGTCGAAAGCGTGACCGACTACGCGATCTTCATGCTCGACCCCGAAGGCCATATCGTGAGCTGGAATACGGGCGCGATGCGCATCGAGGGCTATCAGCCTTCGGAGATCGTCGGCAAGCACTTTTCGGTTCTCCATTGCCCCGAAGACGTCGCCGCCGATGTCCCGGCAATCGAACTGCAAACCGCCATCCGCGCGGGGCGCGTCGAAAAGGAAGGCTGGCGCGTGCGCAAGGACGGCTCGCTCTTTTGGGCGAGCGTGGCGATCACGGCGGTGTATGACGAGCAACGCGTGCTGCGCGGCTTTGCGAAAGTCACACGCGACATGAGCGAGCGCAAGCGGCTCGAACAACTGGAAGTGTCGTCGCGGCGAATCAGCGAATTCATCGCGACGCTCGCGCATGAATTGCGCAATCCGCTTGCGCCGGTGCGCAATGCAGTGGGCGTGATGCAGATGGAAACATCGCTGCCGCCGCATCTTGCGCGTTGCCGCGACATCATCGACCGGCAGACATCGCATCTCGGGCGCCTCGTCGACGATCTGCTCGACATGGGCCGCATCACCACGGGAAAGATCGATCTGCGCATGGCGCGCGTGGAAGTGAGCGACATCGTCGAGCGCAGCATCGAACTCGTTCATCCCTATATCGTGAGTCGCGGCCAACGCGTCGTCACGGCGCTGCCCGAAGAGCCGATTCACGTCACCGGCGACAGAACGCGGCTCGTTCAGGTCGTGCAAAACCTGCTGAATAACGCATCGAAATTTTCGCCGCACGGCAGCACCATCACGCTGCAAGTGGAGCGTGAGCGCAATGCGTTTCTATTGAAGGTGATGGATACGGGCCGCGGCATTTCGGAGAAGGGGCTGACGGCCATCTTCGATCTTTTCGTGCAGGAAGACCAGTATCTCAATCCTGGCGACGCCGGGCTTGGCATTGGCCTGACGCTGTGCCGTTCCATCGTCGAGATGCATGGCGGCTCAATCTCGGCGGCAAGCCCCGGAGCGAATCAGGGCAGCACGTTCACCGTGCGCCTGCCCTTCGCACTGGAAGACGAAGTGCCCGATCCGCAGCTTGCCGATAGCGCCGGCAACACGGCTGCGACGCGCGGTGCGCTGCGTGTCGTCGTCATCGACGACAATCGCGATTCCGCCGATAGCCTCGCCATGCTGCTGCAAATGAAGGGGCATGAAGTCCGCATCGCATATCGCGGGCGGGAAGGCATCGATGTGGTGCGCCACTTTCCGCCCGATCTCGTCTTTCTCGATCTCGCGCTTCCGGATATCGACGGCTATTCCGTCTTGCGAGCCATGCGTTCGAAGCGCATCGGCGGCCGCGCGGTAGTCGTCGCGATGACGGGCTTCGGTCAGGCAAGCGACAGGGAACGCTCCGAGCAAGCGGGATTCGACGCGCATCTCGTCAAGCCCGTCGATATGGACAATCTCGACGCGGTCATCGAACTTGCAATCGAAGGCGCGCCCGGACGTTGAGCGTGCCGACGTTCAACGCACGAGCCGCAATGGAAACACGAGCCTCGCCGACACCAGTCCGAGCGCGCCGCCAAGCAACGTTTCCCATGCGCGCGCGGCAAGCAGCGGGATCGAATGAACGCCGCTTGCGGCAAGCGTCACGATGAGCGCGAAAGCGAACGCGCCGCACGCGATGTCATAGCGATCCGGCAAGGCCATCGCATAGACGATCATCGCGCCGGCCGCCATCGCCCACACTAAGAGCGGCGCATGCTCGGCAAGCGGCAGGCACGCGAGACCGACCGGCACGCCGACCAGCGTGCCGTAGATGCGCCGTCGCACGCGCTCGGCTGTTCCCACTGCCGAGGTCGCGACCACATACACGCACGCGGTGACGGCCCACGCGGATTCGGCAAGCGCGAATATCGCGTTGAGGAGCGCAACGACGAGCGCGCCGCTCGCAGCCTGCAATCCCATCGCAAATGCGGGCGATACCGCGCGCCTCGCATACGCAGGCTCCGATGCGAGCGCGGGCAGCACGACAGGCCGCTCCGCAGGCCCGCTCAACATGCGCGGCACGATGGCGGCGATCATCGAAATGAGCAGCGCAAGCGCGATGGCCCAAGCGTCCATCGGCGCGAGCTTCATCGAATACGCTACGAGCTGACCGATGTATAGCTGCGAGCCGATGCCCGCGCCCGTCACGCCGAAACGCTTGAGATAGCCCACGCAAAACGCGCCCGAGACAAGCACGAACTCCGCGCCGCCGCGTCCTGCCTCACGAAACAATGGCGCGAGCAACGCAAAGCTGCATGCGCCCAACGCTGCCGCGACGCATAACACGGCAAGATCGCGGCTCGACTCGGCGCGCGGCGCGCGGGCCTCGGACACGCTCGCCCACAGCGCAAAAGCCGCAGCGAGCGAGCCCACCGATACGCCCGCGGGCACATCGCGCGTGACGTCCTGCAAGGCCCCGAGCGCGGCAGCCAGACCGTATGCCGTCACGAGCCTTAAGCCCTTGATGCGCCGATGCGCGCCGGGGTCCGCGCGATCGAGCCATGCGAGGATCGAGCCTGCGTATCGAGGGAAGTTCACCTGATCGTTCGGTTCGTCGTTCATCGCCATTGACCTTGAAGCGGCGTGCGCATGCCGTGTCTGCATCGCATTCTAGGCGGTCTTTTTTCGCGGTGCGCGCTTCGCGCTCGACGTATCGCGCTTCGATGACTCATGCGCCGCCGCCTTGACGATGCATTCGGCAAGATGCGTCGCCGCATCATGGCGCGCGCGCCGCGCACGCTCGACAAGCCCTATCTCGCGATGAAACGTGTCGTCGCCGAGATCGAGCGCCACTGCGCCGCGCGGCCATGCGCCGATGCCCGGCGATTGCGGCACGAGCGCCACGCCCATTCCACGCGCGACGAGTTGCGCGATGCCCTGCAATTCGTCGACTTCGATTGCATCCCGCACGGCAATGCGTTTCTTGCGCAGGAATACATCCACCTGTCGTCCGCCGAACGAGCGCCGGTCATAACGAATGAAGGGCTGCGTCTCGATGAGTTCGCGCCACGGCACGCGCTTCTTCGCAGCAGGCGCGAGCAACACGAACGGCTCCGCCACGAGCGTGCGCCACTTCAGCTCCGACGGGAGCGAAAAAGGCGGACGGATGATGACGGCCATGTCGGTTTCGCCCGCATCGACCTGAGCAAGCAGGTTCAGCGAAACGCCCGGCACGAGACGGATGCGCCATGCGGGCAATGCGCGCCTGAACGCGGCGATGGCATTTGGCAAGAGCGCCGCATGCGCCGATGCAATCGCGCCCACCGACAGCGTGCCGCCGCGCCCTTCGTCGCCTTCGGGTTCGGCAAGACGCGCATAGAGCGCGATGAGTTCGTCCGCGAGTTCGAGCGTGCGGCGGCCCGCAGCGTTGATCGTCGCGGAGCGGCCCGTCCGGTCGAAGAGTGCAAAGCCGAGATGCGCTTCGAGGCGCTGCATTTGCGCGCTCACCGCCGATTGCGTGAGACCGATATGCGCGCCCGCGCCCGCGAAGGTGCCGTGGCGCGCCACGGCGATGAAAGTCCTGAGTTCGCGCAGCATTTGGATTGATCGATTTCGTTGTGGCTCAGTCCCGCAATATATCGTTTTTCATGGATTATCTTCATGAATAAACTACGCGGATTCGCTTCTCGTCCAAAGGACTTTTCACATGAGCACGCCGCAAGAAAACATGCCGCCGTTCCATCTAGCGTTTCCCGTTCATAGCCTCGCCGCCGCGCGCGAGTTCTATGGCGACTTGCTTGGCTGCCCCGAAGGACGCAGTTCGGAGGACTGGATCGACTTCAATTTCTACGGGCATCAGATCGTCGCGCACCTTGCGCCGGACGAGGTCGGTCATCGCTCGACGAGCGCCGTCGATGGCGACGCCGTGCCGGTGCGTCACTTCGGCGTCGTGCTGTCCATTCCTCAATGGGAGACGCTGGCCGAGAAGCTGAAGGCGGCGGGCACGCGCTTCATCATCGAGCCGCATGTGCGCTTCAAGGGACAAGTGGGCGAGCAGGCGACGATGTTTTTCCTTGATCCGTCGGGCAACGCGGTGGAAGTGAAGGCGTTCGCGGACATGGCGTCGCTGTTTGCGAAATAATGCGCCGCTGCGTTGCGTGACAGGCCGCGTGGCAGGCGCTGAAATGACAACGGGACGCCCGCGGGCGTCCCGTTTTTACATCGCGAGAACGTAACGATTACTGGCCCGAGCCGCTTGCGCTGACCGGCGCGCCGGGGCCGCCGGGCGTCGCGGTGCCGCCGGGCGTCGTCGAGGAACCGCTGCTGTTCGTCGACGAATGGCTGTGATGCGAGCGCTTCGCGTGCGACTTGTGCGACGAGCCGGACGAACCTGCGCCCTGCGTGGTCGTCTGCGCGTTGTCGCCGGCTTGCAGGCCCGTGGCGGAGCTCGGCGGATTGTCTTGCGCGAAAGCGGATGCGCAGACGAGAGCGAATGCGCCGGCGGCGCAGGAGAGAGCGATACGTTTCATGTCGTGTGACTCCTTTGCGGTTTGCGAATGCGATTCGTGCAGCTTGTTCTGCATGCTGGCCGCCCGTCGAATCGGGCGGTTGGTCGCATCCGGATACACAGCATGACGCGTGCCACGATCTGACGATTGCCCGAATCCACGAAGCGTCGTGAAAGGGAGCGGCCTCGCGCGCCGCGCCGGTAGCCGAACCTTGCCGGAACGTCGCGGCGACAGGAAATAGTTAGTTACCCGATTGAATTTGGAGCGCCGCCTCCAGAGCCGCAAAAAAAATCGCCCCGCACGGCCAATGCCATGCGGAGCGATACGCCAGCTTGCGAGGAACGAGGCGCTCAGTGCCCGACAGCGTCCGTCGCCTTGAGATCGCTCGTGAGCGCCGAATGCGGATGCGCCGCCTGCTTGATGAGAAGCGCGACCGCCGAAACGAGGCCGGCGACCGCAATCACCGCGAAAATGCCGCTGAAAGTGAAATGCAGGCGCGTGAGTTCCGCCACGAGGAACGACCCCGCAATGCCGCCGAAGCGTCCGATACCCAGCATCCAGGCGACGCCGGTTCCGCGCCCTTGCGTCGGATAGAAGGCGGCTGCAAGCGCGGGCATCGACGATTGCGCCGTGTTCATCAACACGCCCGCAACGAACACGACCAGCACGAGCAGACCCACATTGCCCGCCGCCTGTCCGATGCAATACACGCTCACCGCCGTCAACGCATAGCAGGCGGCGATGATGCGGTTCGCGTTGAACTTGTCCATCAGCACGCCGAGCAGCACGGCGCCCACGCCGCCAAGCGGGAACAACGCGGAAATGAGCGTCGCGCGTTGCGGGCTGAGACCCGATTCCTTGAGCAGGATCGGCATCCAGTTGATCGATGCATAGAAGATCACGAGGCCCATGAAATAGGCGAGCCAAAGCATGACCGAGCCGACCACGAATGAACGCGACAGCACCACGCTCATGCCGCTTTGCCCTTGCACGGTCGGCGCCGCTTCGGTCATGAAGAACGAGCCTGCGTTATGCGCGTCGTTCGAAATGCGGGCGAGCGTGGCGCGAATCTTCTCGACGGGCTTCGACTTCGCCACCATGTAGCGCACCGATTCCGGCAGCGTGAGCAGCAGCAGCACGCCGAGCGCAAGGGGCGCGACGCCGCCGAGCAACAGCACGCTGCGCCAGCCGAAGTGCGGGATCATCCATGCAGCGAGGAAGCCGCCGAATGCCGCGCCCAGCGGAAAGCCGCAAAACATCAGATTGATGAGCGTGGCGCGCCGGCTGTCGGGGCAGAATTCGCTCATCATCGTGACCGCATTCGGCATGGCCGCGCCGAGCCCGAGGCCGGTGACGAAGCGCAGCGTCGTCAATTGCGTGATGCTCCCCGAATAGGACGATGCAAAGCACGCGACGCCGAAGAGGATCACCGACGACAACAGCATCGCGCGGCGGCCGAGGCGGTCGGAGAGCGGCCCGGAAAGCAGCGCGCCCGCCGCGAGACCGAAAAGCGCCGCGCTCAGAACGGGCGCGAGCGCGGGCCTGCTGATCTGCCATTCGGTGACGAGCGACGGCGCAATGAAGCCGATCGCCGCGGTATCGAAACCATCGAGCAGCACGATGACGAAGCACATCCCGAAGATGAGCCACTGAAACGGCGAGAACGGATGCTCGTTGATGAACGTCTGCACGTTCACGCTTGGACTTCTGCTCACTTCATTCCCTCTGAATGGAGACGATGAATGTTCGCTATGCGAACAGCGATTCACATAGCGAACTATGCGATTTCGCGTGAGAGTACGCAACAACGGGCATCGCCGCAACGCGGGGATACCCGGTGCTGACGCAAGCGTTCGTCAACAGACGCGCCGCCCCGCGCGATAGGTTTCGCGCGGCACCGCGAGGCCATCCCTTAATGCAACCCGCACGAAGTCGCCGCGCAAGCCCAACGCAATCGCGCCGCGATCGTGCAGGCCAGCCGCATGAGCCGGCGTCCACGAGACGGTTGCGACCGCGCGCGGCAAGCTCCACCCTGCCTTTTCGACCAGCGCGAACACCGCGATCAGCAAGCTCGACGGCACGTAGTCCGACGACAGGATATCGAGCAGCCCTTCGCGCGCCAGTTCGAGCGCCGACACGTTGCCCGAATGCGAGCCGCCGCGCACGACGTTCGGCGCGCCCATGATCGTCGCGATGCCATGCTCGCGCGCGGCGCGTGCCGCTTCGAGCGTGGTCGGAAATTCCGCGAGCACGATGCCGTCGCGCGCTGCTTCGTCGACGTGTTCGACGAGCGTATCGTCGTGGCTTGCCAGCGCGATCTTCAGTTCATTGCAACGCGCGACGATCTGCGCGCGATGCGCCGCCGCAAAGCGCGCCTGATGCTCGGCGAGTTGCGCGAGCACCGCGTTCGCATGTTCGTCGGTCCACTTGCCATGACGCTCCTGATACTTGCGCCACTTTTCATGGTCCTGCCATTGGCGCTGCCCCGGCGTGTGATCCATCACGGAAGCGAGCCTGAAAAGCGGGTGCGCGCTGAGCGAATCGAAGATGTCGACGACATCAGTGGTCCCGACTTCGCAACGCAGATGCAGGAAGTGATCCGCGCGAAGCAGCCCTTCATCGACGAAGCGGCCGATGGCCTGCGCGCACTTCACCTGAAGCTCGCGGCCGCGCACGCCATCTTCGGGACGCGAGCCGACGCCGAGCGCATCGAACACGGTCGTGATGCCGGCGGAAGCCACCTGCGCGTCATGCACGATGATCGCGGCTTCGTGATCCCACAGCACGCCGGGACGCGGCGCGAGATGCTTCTCGATGTTGTCCGTATGCAGTTCGACCAGGCCCGGCAGCAGATAGTCGCCGTCCCAGTCGGCCGCATCGCGCGCGGCGGTATTGCCCGGCGCGATATCGGCGATGCGCCCGTCCTCGATACGCACGGTGCCCGTGAACGCTTCGTCACGCGTGACGATCTGCGCATTCTTGATCAGCATGTCTGCAACGCTCCGCTTTCTTTCGTGGATGATGTTAAGGATGGCGAATGAAGTCGCACTATTCGCGTGGCAACCCGTTCGCGCGTGTCTTCATCATGGAAGATGCCGACGATGGCCGCGCCGCGCTCGCGCGCTTCCACGATGAGTTGAGCGACGACATCGCGGTTCTCGGCATCGAGCGATGCGGTGGGTTCGTCGAGCAGCAGCACGGGATGCGCGGCGATCAATCCGCGCGCGATGTTCACGCGCTGCTGCTCGCCGCCGGAAAACGTCGCGGGCGCAAGCGCCCACAAGCGGCGCGGCACATTGAGTCTCTCGAGCAAAATGCTCGCACGTTCGCGCGCTTCGTCTTCGTCCACGCCGCGCGTGACGAGCGGCTCCGCGACGAGATCGAGCGACGAGACTCGCGGTATCGCGCGCAGAAACTGGCTCACGTAGCCGAGCGTCGTCGTGCGCAGGCGAATGATGTCGTGCGGCGCGGCTTGCGTGAGCGAGAGATAGCGTGCGGCACGGCTGTCGTCGCGCACGGCGATGGTCCCGCGCGTCGCCAGATAATTGCCGTACATGCAGCGCAGAAGCGTGCTCTTGCCCGCGCCGGATGCGCCCGCCAGCACGACACATTCGCCGCGCTCGACATCGAGCGAGACGCCCGCGAGTGCCTGAATGCGCGCGCCGCCCTGCTGATGCAGCGTAAAGGTCTTCTCGATACCGCATGCGCGCAGCATCAATGCGTCGCGCGTGGCGAATGCTTCTTCATCGGTCATGGTCATCTGTCGCACCTCAAACGGGCAGCACGGACGCCACGAGCGTCTGCGTGTAGGGATGTTGCGGATCGTCGAGCACCTGATCCGTCAGGCCGCTTTCGACCACGCGTCCGTCTTTCATCACCATCAGACGATGCGCGAGCAAGCGCGCCACGCCGATGTCATGCGTGACGATCACCGCGGCGAGATGCAGCTTGCCGGTCAGGGTGCGCAAAAGATCGAGCAGGCGCGCCTGCACGGAGACATCGAGGCCCGCGGTCGGCTCGTCCATGAAGACGAGACGCGGTCCGGTGACGAGATTGCGCGCGATTTGCAGGCGCTGCTGCATGCCGCCGGAGAACGCGGAAGGCAACTCGTCGATGCGCGCGGCATCCAGTTCAACGCGCGTCATCCAGTCCGATGCCGTCTCGCGCAAGCGTCCATAGTGGCGCGCGCCGATGGCCATCAACGGCTCGCCGATGTTCGCGCCCGCCGATACGTTGCGGCGCAGCCCGTCGCGCGCGTTCTGATGCACGAAGCCCCATTCGGTGCGCGACAAGAGCCGCTTTCCCGGCTCGTTCAGCGTGAGCAGGTCGAGCGTTTCGCCTTCGCGCGTCGCATAGTTCAGCGTGCCGCTGTCGATGCCGGCGCGCAACGCGAGCGCGTTCAGCAAGGTCGATTTGCCGGAACCGGATTCGCCCACGATGCAGAGCACTTCGCCCGCATGCACGTCGAGATCCACATCGACGCAGCCGCCGCGCCCGCTATAACGTTTAGTTAGACCCCTCGCTTCGAGCAACGCGTTCATTGCGCGGCCTCCGTTTCGGCTTCATCGCGACGGCTATGGCAGTAGTCGCTATCGGAACAGACGAACATGCGCGTGCCTTGATCGTCGACGATCATTTCATCGAGGAAACTCTCGCGCGAACCGCACAGCGCGCACGCATGGTCCCACTTCTGCACGCTGAAAGGATGGTCCTCGAAATCGAGGCTTTTCACCTTCGTATAAGGCGGAATCGCATAGATGCGCCGCTCGCGGCCCGCGCCGAACAACTGCAGCGCCGGACTCATGTGCATCTTGGGATTATCGAACTTGGGGATCGGCGAAGGCGACATCAGATAGCGATCGTTCACGAGCACCGGATAGTCATACGTCGTCGCGATGCTGCCGTGCTGAACGATATCCTCATAATATTTCACGTTGATGAGACCGTAATCCGCAAGCGCATGCAGCTTCCTGCATTCGGTCACGCGCGGTTCCAGACGGAATAGCGGCTCGGGCATCGGCACCTGATACACGATGACCTGCTTGTCGGTGAGCGGCGTTTCCGGAATGCGGTGGCGCGTCTGCACGATGCTCGCGTCGGCGGTGCGCGTAGTGGTCGCCACACCCGCCGTGCGCGCAAAGAAGCGGCGAATGTTCACGGCGTTGGTCGTTTCGTCCGAGCCCTGATCGATCACTTTAAGCGTGTCGTTTGCGCCGATGATCGCGGACGTCACTTGCAAGCCGCCCGTGCCCCATCCATAAGGAAGCGGCATTTCGCGCGATGCGAACGGCACCTGATGCCCCGGCACGGCCACGGCCTTGAGCAGTGCGCGGCGAATCATGCGCTTGGTCTGCTCGTCCAGATACGCGAAGTTATAGCCTTCGCTGAGTGCGGTGTTTGCTTCTTGCGTGCTCATGCCGCGTTCTCCTCGTCTTCCTGGTTGCCATGCGATGCGCGCAAGCGCCGCAACAATTCGAGTTCCGATTGAAAGTCCACGTAGTGCGGCAACTTGAGATGCTGCACGAAGCCGGAGGCCTCCACGTTGTCGCTGTGATACAGCACGAACTCGGCATCCTGCGTCGGCGATTCCACCGCTTCGCCCAGCTCTTGCGCGCGCAACGCGCGATCGACGAGCGCCATTGCCATCGCCTTGCGCTCCGAGTGGCCGAACGCGAGCCCATAGCCCTGCGTGAAGGTCGGCGGCACGTCGCCGCTTCCCGCGAACTGATTGATCATCTGACATTCGGTGATGTCGATCTCGCCGATATCGACGGCAAAGCCCAGTTCATCGACGTGCATTTGCACGGCCACGTCGCCATGACGTATCTCGCCCGCGAAAGGATGACTGTGTGCGTAGCCGCGCTGCGTTGCATAGCCCACGGCAAGCAGGAAGCCTTCGTCGCCGCGTGCGAGGTTTTGAAGGCGCGTCGCGCGATCGGCGGGAAAGGAAAGCGGCTCGCGCGAGAGATCGCCGGGTTCCGGCGCATGCGGCTGCGCGCGCTCCTGCTCGATCAACCCTTCCTTGTCGAGCAACGCAAGCACACGCGGCATTGCGTCCGCTTCTGAATGATGCGCCGACGTTGCATCGGCTAGCGCCTCTCCTTCGGCAAGCAAGGAGAAGTCGATGAGGCGCTGCGTATAGTCATACGTGCTGCCGAGCATCTGTCCGCCGGGAATGTCCTTGAACGCGGCCGAAATGCGGCGCTCGACGCACATCGCTTCCGTATCGATCGGCACCGTGTAGCCGAGACGCGGCAGCGTCGTGCGGTAGGCGCGCAAAAGGAAGATCGCTTCGACGAGATCGCCCGCGGCCTGCTTGATCGCGAGCGCCGCGAGTTCTTCGTCATAGACCGAACCCTCGGTCATCACGCGCGCCACCGCGAGACGCAACTGCTCGCGAATCTGCGCGACGGAAAGCTCGGGCGTGGCCGCATCGCCGCGGCGCCTCTTCGCGAGCAGTTCCCATGAACGTTCGATGGCGCGTTCACCGCCTTTCACAGCGACATACATCAGCTCACCTCCACTTGCGTCGTGCGCGGCAGGCCGATAAGCGATCCGCCCGCGACGAAATAGCAATCGATGCCGCACGGAAACTGCGCGGTCAGTTCGGCACGTTCGCGCCAGAACTTGCGCGTCACGCCCGCAATCGCGACGGTGCGTTGTTCCGCGATGCCGGGCCCTTTCCACACGAGCGGCTCGCCTTTGTCGAGCGACGGCACGCGAATGAAAAGCGTCGCGGAACCTTCAGGCGTTTCGGGATCGCCCTGCGGGAACGCATCGAGCGAAGGCATGGCGTGGATGTCGTCGATATAGGCGAACGCGGCCTCGCGCCGCTCTTCCGCAATCGGCGCGCTTGTATGAAAGCGCAGCGCATCGGCGAGCGTGCGTTCGTCGCGTTCGTCACGTTCGATGAAAACCGGCGTCGAGTAATCCGTCAGCGCAAGCAAGGACGCGAATGCGGCAAGCGGCACGCGCGCGGCAAGTCCGTCGCGCAGCGCATGATTGCCGGGCAACGCGGCATCGATCGAAACGATGCTGCCGGGCCGCGACAGCGCTTCGAGCAACGCGCGGAACACGCGCTGCGAATCATGCACCGTGTCGTTGAAGCCGGGCACGAGCGTGGTCATGTCGATCTGCATCATTCGCCTCTCACCATCGTGAAGAACTCCACTTTCGTGGATGCCGCTTCGGTTTCCTTGCGCCGCCGTTCATCCGCGATGCGCGCGGCGAGCGGTGCGATCAGACGCGTCTGCAGACGCTCCGCGAACGCCGGCGTCTGGAGCAAGGCATCCGCGAGTGCCGCGAGCGTTGCGCGCGCCTTGTCGCGGCCCATGTGCACGGCAACGCCGACCGGCGCGTGGCCGTCGTCGAGCTTGGGACGCAACGTGGCGCGCGTGACGGTCACTTCGCCAAGATTGAAGGCATCGCCCGTTCCGCCGATGCGCCCGCGCACCATCGCGAGACCGATCTCCGGCGCGCGCAGCCAGTCATAGGCGGGCACGCGCGCGCCTTGCAGCGCCGCATCGAGCGCGGCCTCGAGATGCTCGCGCGGTGTGCGTGCAAGCACGCCCATCCATTCGCGGCGCGCCGTCGATTGAGCCGCATCCAGCGGCTCGTTTGAAATGCTCATGGCGGTCCCTGTCGTTGAACGATTCGGCCATCGTATGCTACTCGTGTTTTCATCTAAACGTCTATACGTCTACACATCGACGCATTCACACTTTTATCACGAGCCGCGCACTACAATCCGAGAGAACGATATTCAAACCCAAGGGAATGACACCCACATGACATCGAACGAGAACGCCGCGCCGGGGCATGCCGTGGAACGCGGCGCAGGAGTCGCGGTCTGGCGGCAGATCGAACAGATACTGTCGGCGGAAATCGCGGCCAGGAGCTTCGGCGAAGAAGGCCGATTGCCGAGCGAAGCGGAGCTTGCAAGACGCTTCGACGTGAATCGTCATACCGTGCGCCGTGCCATGCTGCGGCTCGCGGCAACAGGCCTCGTGAGCGTCGAGCAAGGCCGTGGCACCTTCGTGCAGCCAGGCGCGATCGACTATCAGATCGGCCGGCGCACGCGCTTTACGGAGAACCTGCGGCGTCAGAAGCACGCGTCCGCGGGCGTCGTGCTCTCGTCGGAGCGCGTGAAGGCGGACCCGGTCGTCGCGAAGGCGCTCGGCGTGCGCGCCGGCACGCTCGTCTATCAGATCGAGACGCGCCACGATTCCGACGCCGTACCGCTCACCTATGCGCGCAACTGGTATCCCGCCGCGCGTTTTGCGGACCTTCCCGCGGTCGTCGAAGCGGCGGGCGGCGTGAGCGCGGCGCTCGCGCGCTTCGGCGTGAAGGACTACACGCGCAAATGGAGCCGTATCGGCAGCGTGCTGCCATCGTCGGACGTCGCGCGGCGTTTGCAGATCAACCGTCAGCAGCCGGTGCTGTGGGTCGAGAACGTGGACGTGGACGAGAAAGGCGTGCCCGTCAAATACGGCGTGACGCACTTCGCGGCGGACCGCGTGCAGTTGATGGTCGAGCACGACTTATGACCGCCGCGATCACGAACAATCCACGCATCGCGCTGTATTACGCGCCGCCCGCATCGTCGGCATGGTGGCGCGAAGGCTGCGAATGGCTCGGCCGCGACGCGGAAAGTGGCCTGTCGATTCAGACGGGCGTGCACGCATGGACCGAAGCGCCGCGTCGCTATGGCTGGCACGCGACCATCGTTGCGCCCTTTCATTGCGCGCGCGGCGTTACGCCTGCCGACGTGCTCGCCGCAGCGCAGGCGTGGGCGAGCGCGACGCCGCGCTTCGAGATGCCGGTGCGTGCCGCGCAACTGAACCGCTTCGTTGCATTGCGCCCGGCGCACGCGAGCGACGACGAACGCCTGCGCGCGATGGCCGCAAGCGCGCTGCATGCACTTGCCTCCGTGCGTGCGCGCCCTTCCGCCGAGAGCATCGAGCGGCGCGTGAGCCCGGGCATGAGCGCGCGTCAGATCGCGTTGCTGCGCGAATGGGGCTATCCGTATGTGCTCGAGGAATATCGCTTTCATATGACGCTTTCCGATTCACTCGATGACGCCCACGCGCGCGCAACTATCGCAAGCGAGTGGACGCGCCGCATCGAGCGGCTCGGACCATTGCCCATTCACGGCGCGGCGCTGTTCGTCGAGCCGCAGCCGGGCGCGCCATTCATGCTATGGCAGCGCCTGCCCTTCACCAACATTGCGAACATCGCGAACACTGCACAGGACAAGGCATGAGCAAATCAGACAGCGCAAAACTGATCTATGTGATGGGCCCGTCGGGTGCGGGCAAGGATTCGTTACTGAGCTTCGCACGCGAACGTGTGGGCGCAAGCGTGATGTTCGCGCATCGCTACATCACGCGCGAAATCGGCGATGGCGAGAACCATATCGCGCTCACGCATGACGAATTCGCGTCGCGCCTCTCGCACGGCCTCTTCGCGATGCATTGGGAAAGCCTCGGTCTGCGCTATGGAATCGGCATCGAAGTGGATGTGTGGCTTGCGCGTGGCGTGCCGGTCGTCGTGAACGGCTCGCGCCAGCATGCCGAGACCGCGCTATCGCGCTATCCCGACGCGTGCTTCGTTCATATCGATGCCGCGCCCGCCGTGCTCGCCGCGCGGCTCGCACGGCGCGGTCGCGAGGATGCGCGGCAGATCGAAGCGCGGCTCGCGCGCAAGCCTGCATTCGAGCTGCCTGGGCATGCGCGCGTGGTGCGTATCGACAATTCGGGCTTGCTTGCGGATGCGGGCGCCAGGCTTCTGGATGTGGTGGGCGACCCCGCGCGATAAAGCGCATGGGCTCGCAAGAGCCCATGCGTTGCACATCAGATGACGCGCTCTCTGATCCACCCCGACATCAGATCGATGAGCGAAACGATCACCACGACGATCAGCATGACCGCTGCCGTCTGCGCATAGTTGAATGATCGAATGGCCTCGTAAAGCACGACGCCGATGCCGCCCGCGCCGACCATACCCACCACCATGGCCGAGCGCACGTTGGATTCGAAGCGATAAAGCGCGAATGAAATCCATAGCGGCATGACTTGCGGCAGCACGCCATAGACGATTTCATCGAGACTGCTTGCGCCTGTTGCACGGACGCCTTCGGCAGGGCGCGCATCGACGGCTTCCACCGCTTCGGCGAAGAGCTTGGCGAGCACGCCGGTCGTATGGACCCAAAGCGCAAGCACGCCCGCAAACGGCCCAAGCCCCACCGCGACGATGAAGAGCATCGCGAAGACCATCTCGTTGATCGCGCGGCATGCGTCCATCAAGCGGCGAACGGGCTGCGCGATCCACACGGGCGCGATATTCTGCGCGGACAGCAGTCCGCACGGCACCGCGCATACCAGCGCAAGCGCGGTGCCCCACACGGCGACCGCAAGCGTCACGATCATCTCGTGCATATAGGTGCGCCATTCGCTGAAGTCCGGCGGAAAGAAGTCGCGTGCGAACTCACTCATGTTGCCCGATGCGCTGAACAAGTCGAGCGGGCGCATGTCCGCGCTTTGCCATGAAAGCCCTAGCACGGCAATCAGCGCCATCCAGCCGATGATCGACATCCAGCTTCGCTTGGCTTGCGCGTGCGTCTTCGTTGCCGAAGGCCGGCTCGCGCCGGCCTCGAACGCGGATACGTCGAGCGGCTTCATTACTTCGCCGCCGCGTTATCGAGCGCCACGAGCTTCTGGTCGAGCGTGGCGATCTGGGCTTTCTTGTCGGCATCGTCGAGATGCGCGTCGTTTTGCACTTGCTCTTTTTTCTGGAAGAGCGCCATCTGGCGAATAGGCACCAATTGCGCATCCGATGAATCCGCAAAGCCGGAATAGCCGGATATCGCCGTCATCACAGCCTGTTCATGCGGGTCCTTCTGCGCATAGTGATCGAAGAAATTGCGCAGCTTGTCCTTCGTTGCCTGCGGCAAATCGCGACGCCATACGAGCGGGTCCGACGGAATCAGCGGCGACTTCCACAGCACGCGCACCTTGGAATACAGTTCCGGATGCTCCGTCTTGATGGTATCGAGCATGTCGGTATTGTTGGTCGCGACGTCCACTTTGTCGTTGACGACCGCGAGCATGTTGGCCTCATGGCTCGAAGGCAGCACGCTCTTGAACGACGTCTTCGCGGACAAGCCGTTCTTCGCGAACAGATAATACGAAGGCACCAGCGTGCCGGACGTCGAGTTAGGATCGCCAAAGCCCAAGTTGATTTCGTGGCTATTCTTCAGCACCTGATCGAGGCTCTTCCACTTGCTGTTCGCGTTCGTGATTAGCACCGAGTAATAGCCGGCCTCGCCGCTCTTGTACTTGACCTTCGCGAAGACTTCGCCCTTGGAACGGTCCACGGCTTCGATTGCCGACGCATTGCCGAAGAAGCCGATCTGCACCTTGTTGAAGCGCATGGCTTCGATGATGCCCGCGTAATCGGTGGCGAAATACGCCTTCACGTCGAGACCCGTCTGCTTGTTGAGATCGTCGATGAGCGGCTGCCAGCGCTGCTTGAGCGCCGCCGACGAATCCGTGGAAATGATGCCGAAGTTGAGCGTTTCGGCAAGCGCCGCCTGGCTCAGAAGACATGACGCCAGAGCAGCGCCAGCCACGAAGATACGTGCTGATTTCATGTTTGCTTTCCAGAGTGAATGAGGATGGTTCAGGAGCCGACAGCCGGCGCGATGGAAGAGAACGCGGCCACTGGCGAAGGCTCGATATCGTGGCGTTCCTGCGCGGCGGGCCTCGCGAGCAGTTCGCTCGCAGCCGAGCCGTAGAGGTCGCGCAGCACGTCGGGCGTGAGCCGCTCCGAAGGGCCGTCGAAGACCACGCGCCCGTCGCGCAGCGCAACGGTGCGCGCGCAATACTTCATCGCGACATCGATCTGATGCAGCGACACGATCACCGTCAGCTTGTGATCGCGATTGAGCGACTGCATGAGTTCCATCACGCGCCGCGCCGATTCGGGATCGAGCGATGCGATAGGCTCGTCGGCAAGCACGATGCGCGCGCGCTGCACGAGTGCGCGTGCGAGCGCGGCGCGCTGCTGTTGCCCGCCCGACAGATTGCTCGCGCGCTCGAACGCGTGATCGCCAATGCCCATTGCCGCGAGCGAATCGAGCGCAAGCGCGCGTTCGCGCGGCGGAAAGCATCCCGACAAGCGACGCCACAACGGCACGCGCGACAACGCGCCGATGAGCACGTTGGTCATCACCGAAAGACGCCCGACGAGATTGAATTGCTGGAATACGAAGGCGACATCGCGGCGAATGGCGCGCACTTCACGCACGATCTTGCCGTTCTGCTGAATCGGCCTGCCGAGCAGCGTCACATGCGAGGGCGCCGGGTCCGCTGCGATGAAGCCCGCGATATGCCGCAACAGGGTCGATTTTCCCGATCCCGATGCACCGATGAGCGCCACCATTTCGCCTTCCTCGATGCGCAGATCGATCGAGTCGAGCGCCTTGCGGCCATTTCGGAACGTCTTGCTAAGACGCTCGATGCGTATTGCGTTCATGGCTTCCTCGATTTGCCGCGCACGACGGTGCGCTAAGACGTCTGGCAGATTCTAGGAAGCCAACATGACGAGACGGTGACGCCGATGAGACGTCTAGATGAATACATCACCTGCACGCTCATGCATGCGCCGATAAAATGGCCGCATGTCCTTCCCCAAGAAAACCTCGCGGCGGCACGAGTCAGAATTGCCGCTTCATACGCCGAGCACTGCGTCGTTAGCGCTCGCAGCCGCCATCGCGATGATTGCGTGGCTTGCCATCGCGGCGCAGACGGATCTCACCATCGCGCGTTCGCTCGGTCGCGGGCTGACCGTCATCGACGGCCTCGCGCGCATGAGCAGCTATCTCACGAACCTCACGGTGTTGCTCACGGCCATTAGCTTCACCTGTGTCGCCACGCGCGCGCGTGCGCCCATCGCGCGCTTTTTTAGGCGGCCGACGGTCGTCACTGCGGTTGTGGTCTATATCGCGTTCGTCGGCATCGCCTATAACGCGCTGTTGCGGTTTCTCTGGTCGCCAACGGGATATCGCGCGCTCGTCAACGAATCGCTGCATACGGTCGTGCCGGCGCTGGCCGCGTTATATTGGTTTCTATTCGTGCCGCGCTTTCATCTTTCCTGGCGACGATGCGCGCTCTGGCTCGTTTATCCGCTCTGCTATCTGTTCGTCACGCTATGGCGAGGCAGTTCGTCGGACTTCTATCCATACTGGTTCATCAACGTGGCCGAACTCGGCTATGAACGCGTGTTCTTCAATGCAACGCTGCTCGTTGCGGGCTTTCTCGTATTGATGAGCTTCTTTCTCTTCGTCAATCATCGGCGCGACGATTTGAGCGTGCCCGACCCGGAAGTCGAATCCAGCGAAGACATGACCGATCCGGGCGCGCCTCGTTGAACTGCGCTCAGGCGTCTCTCGTATCGAACATCAGCAATTCGACGCCGGCCTGCGCGAAGTTTGCGAGATCCGCTGCCGTCGCCTGCCCTTCGGGAGAGCCTAGCGCCGACTGAATGGCATCGAGCGAATCGAATTGAAGAAGCGCGACAAGGTGATAAGGCGATTCGCCCTGCGCGACCGAAACGGGTCCGGCGCTCACCGTATAACTTCTAACGCCGGGCATTTTCTTCGCGAGCGGTGCGTGCGTCGATGTGTAGTGTGCGTCGAATGCCTGCGCATCGGACGGCGTTTTGTAGAGCGCAACGAGTGTAGCCATCGTGGTGTCTCCTGATTAGTGTCCAAGTCAAAGGGCGAAACCGTTACTGCTTCTCCAACTGAAGATAGATGCGTTGCACGTTCTGCGGCTGTGCCGTCGCATAGAGCTTGTAGCCGCTGAACGCGGGCACTTGCACCGAATGCATGGCCTCGGTCAAACCCATGCCGCTCTTGTAGGCGCGTTTGACCGATGCATCGAGTTCGCGCAGATAGACGCCTGTTTGCAGCATGTCGTCGCCGCGCAATGGCGGGCCGAACGCGGGAACGACAGTCGTGAGGTCGAGTGCGCGCAGGTTTTCCAGCGCGCCGAGCCAGCCGGGTATCTGCTCGTTGCGCAGCTCCGGAATCCGACCGTTCGACACGAGGCTTCCCGCGAAGAGAACGCCCGATTGCGTGTCCAGCACGGCAAGATCGCCTGGCGTGCTTGCCGGCCCGAAATGCAGCAGTTGCAGCTTGCGTCCACCGCTTTCTATTTCCGTCGTGCCTTCGATGGTGCGCTCGGGCACGGTCACGCGCGAGCCCGCCATTTCGTCGTCGCCTAATGTTCGTCTTAGATTCGCGAGGCAAATGGCGCAGCGCTCGCGGATCAATTGCGCAGCGCGCGCATGCGCGAGTATCGGCACGTCGCGGTCGCGAAACGCCGCTGCACCGAATACGAATTCGGGCGCCTGATGCGTGATGATGACGAGCTTCACCGGCAAGGGCGTGACTTTGCGAATGGCTTCGATCATCGCGCGGCCATATCGATACGACGGCCCGGTGTCGATCACGGTTACGCCATTCGTCCCCACGATGAAGCCATTATTCGCGACGATGCCGTGATTCTCGGGCGCAACGGCATCGCCCGTGCCGATGAACGCATAGACCCCCGGCGCAATCGCGATGGGCGCCGGCATGCCGGCCAGCGCCGCCATTGCCGAGTGAGCGAGCCATATCCACGCCATCACGCATGCAGCGATAAACGCCTTGACGCAGCGCTGCGTCATTTCATCGCCGATGCTTGCGCGCCGGCTTGCGCATCTATCCCGACGGCTGCTTCGAACGCTTTATTCTTCGTATCCTCGATATGCGCCTTGAGCTCGCCCTTAGCGCCCGGCAAGAAATAAAAGCGGAAATTCGGGTTCTCGCTAATCGAGAAATTGACGTTCGCGGTCATGACAGGCTTATCTGCATAAGTAATCGCCACCTTGCGAACGAAATAGGCCGTGGCGTAATTGCGCGTCACCTGATTCATCGCCATGCCGGTGCGGTTCGGGTGCCGGACCATGAGTTGCGCAAGCTCGGGCTTGCCGGCAACGGCCTTGCCTTCGGCCTGCAAACGCACTGCGCCCGCTGCGCGCTCGGCGGCTTCATCGTCCTTGTCGGCGGGCGCGGAACAGCCACCCGATGCCTTCACGAAGCGCACGGCGCTATAGAGATGCCCGTCGCTGGTTTCGGCGATGGCGCGCATGAACGTGTAGTCTTCCACGCGCACGCGCGTTTCGATGCTCGCAAGCCCGGACTCCGGCGTGAATTCGAAAGAGCCTGCATACGGCTCCGGATTCTCGTCGATGAAAAGATAGACTTTCCTGATGAAGCGCTCGGGCGTCTGCGCGAATTGCGCGCTGATTGCAATCGGGACCACGGCGGCATCCGCCGCGCGCGCGGGGGCGTCCAGTTTGATGACGGCATCGCCATGCGTATCGATCGTGCGTCCCTTGAATGCGCCTTCCTTGAAGTCCAGCCAGCGCGCGACCTTGTCGGGATCGTCGTCGGGATGCGCCGCGTGCGCGACGCACGGCGCAAGCATGGCGAGCGACGCCGCAAGCGCCATCGTTCGTGCGCGCGCGACGTGAGTTGAATGCATCAGCATGATGTCCTCCGATGCCGGCTAGGCTACGGCTCCCATTCGAGTTCCGCATAAGCCGCCGTCACATTGCGACGATGATAGACATCATAGAGCAGCCACTTTTTACGCTCATCGACGCCTATCGAATCCACGGCCTGCTGAATCGTCTCGCCGCGTTTGATCGCGGCGCGTACATCGCGCGCAAGCGCTGAAATGTAGCGTTCCTCGGCTTGCAGCGACTCAGGCCACGGCGCGTCGAGCGGACCATGCCCCGGCACCGCGCGTCGCACATTCATCTGCTTAATGCGCGTGATGTCGTCGAGCCAGCCAATGACACTGCCGTCTATGACAGGAATGCATCGCACGAAAAGCAGATCGCCAAGCCACAGCGTTGCGCTCTTCTCATCGTATACCGTGATGTCGTTGTTCGTATGCGCTGTTTTCCATGTTTGAAGCGTGAGAACGCGGTCGCCCAGGTCGAGCCGCAACTCCCCTTCGACGGTAAGCGTCGGTGCAATGATCCGGCTGCCTCGCGCGGCGTCGCCGAGTTCGCGATTCAACGCCCGCAGATAGTTATCCGCCCGGGCCGCTTCCGCTTGCGCGAGCCGTGCGCTGCCCACGAATTGCGGGTGATCGTCCACGAAGGCCGCATTGCCGAAGATATGATCCGGGTGCATGTGCGTGTTGATGACATAACACACCGGCAGCGACGACACTTTGCGCACCGCACTGCGAAGCGCGCGCCCTTCTGCAAGCGTGCCGCCCGTATCTATGACGGCGATGCAGCGCGATCCCACGATAAAGCCGACGTTCGCGATATCGCCGCCATTTGCGGGCGTCGCCACATCGTCGTGGCCGCGATGCGCGTAGATGCCCGGCGCGATCTGCTGCACCGCGAGCGTTGTCTGCGCACGCGCGCTCGCGACGCAAAGCGCGAGAATCGCCAGCGCGCACGACGCTCGCACACGAGTCATCGGATGTTTTCCGCATCGGCAAGACGTTTCGAGCGCAGCAAGCCGAAAGGCGCGAATTCGCGTTCGAGAAACGGCTCGGCGTGTTCGAGCAGAAAGCGTCGAAACGCAAGGCACGTAGGCGACAATTGCTTGGAGCGCGAATGCACGAGTTGCCATGTCCGGTCGATCGGCGTGCCGTTCACATCGAGTACGGCAATCTCGCCCGTGCGCAGTTCGAGGCCTAGCGTATGCAGCGAAATAAGGCTCACGCCCATGCCCGCCATGACAGCCTGCTTGATGGTCTCGTTGCTTCCCAGCGTGACGCTGCGCGATGGAACGAACAGGTTCTGCCTGAAGACGTGTTCGGCGACGGCGCGCGTGCCCGACCCCGGCTCGCGCAGAAGGAACGTATCGCTCGCAAGCTCCTGAAGATCGAAACGCCGCGCATGCCGCAACGGATGCGACAACGGCGCCACGATCACATGCGGATGACAGGCAAGCGGCTCCGCGGTCGTGCCCAGCTCGGGCGGCGGACGGCCCATGATGGCGAGATCGGTGGCGTTGTCCTGCAGGAGCCTGAGCAGCGTCTCACGATTGCCGACCGAGAAATGCACATTCACTCTCGGATACTGCTGCGAATACAGTGCAAGCAGCTTGGGCGCGAAGTAGGTCGCCGAACTCACGATGCTGACTGCAATGGACCCGCTGTCCGCTTGCGTGAGCGACATCATCGCGTCTTCCGCATCCTTGATTTCCCCGAGGATGCGGCTCGCGTGATGCTGCAATCGTTCGCCCGCTTCGGTTAGCGCAAGACGGCGCGCGACGCGTTCGAAAAGCGGCAGGCCAATCGCGTCTTCGAGTTGCTTGATCTGCATCGACACGGCGGGTTGCGTCAAATGCAGTTCTTCCGCCGCGCGCGCGAAGCTGGGACAACGCGCGGTAATCACGAAGATTTGAAGCTGACGCAGCGTGAGCGAGCGGACGAAATTCATGCGCGACCCGCTAAGAAAGACGACTCACCGGCTTGCGCGCGGCACGTTTCCCGCCTTGACAGGCGCCTGTCCCGGCGGGGTGATGTTCTTGAGCGTGCCTTGATAGGCAATGGTTTCCGTTTGCACTGGATGCGCGAAATCGTTGTTTGCGCCAGGCACTTCCGTGCGGATCATCAGCACGCGGCCGGGCACGTCGTCAGCGATCACGAACGTATAGCGCTTGCCCGTGTATTGCGCAAAGCGCTCCGCGTTGGGATCGTTCAGGTAAGGCTGAATAACGACTTGCCGCGCCTTGACGTGCTTCGCGCCTTGCATACCGAGGGCATCGCCGGATACGGGCGTGATGGCGGGACCCGCTGCGAGCGCGAGCCTCACGCGTTGCTGAAAGTAGCGCCGCTGCCCGCCTGTCAATTGCTCCATCTCTGCAATGTCGTGCTCGAGAAAATAGATGATGACCGGATTGCACGGCAAGCCGCCCGGCACTTTCACATCGCCTGTGCGATCGGTTACGCGCGCGTCGTTCTTGCTGTTGCCGGGACTCGTCACGATCACGCGCAACGTATCGCTCACCTTTACGGGCGGCCCTGAATAGTCCAGCGCGTAATCCAGTTCGGTCTGCGGCTCCACGCCCGTCATATGGGGCTGCATGAAGAGCAGGCGCTCGGCCGGCGCGATCTCCCCGCCCGGCGTCGAGGCCGGCGTCGGCGCCGGTGCCGCCGCGAACGCCGCCGTCGAGAGCGCGCACCCAGCCATCAGCATGGCGAGCGCCACTGCGTTTGCGGGCTTCATTGCGCTTGCGCCGGCTGCATGGGCTGCAACGGCAGCAATGGCACCTGATAGCTCGTCAATATCTGGTCGATCTTCGGCTGATTCGATGCGATCCAGTTGTCGACCTTATCGCGCCATGCCTTCTCGCCATAGCGCACGCCCATCGATATCTCGAAGTCGAATCGAATGTTCGGCTGCGGCGGAAACGCAACGAGCCTTACTTTGTTATCCGAACGATTGACGAAATAACCGGCTATGGGCCCCCAAACGAATGCGGCATCCACGTTACCCTTCGCGAGATCGTGCTCGATCATTTCGCCCGGAAACGCTTCGGGATCGCCGCTTTGCCCCTGATACGAGACCGCCTGATCGATCAGGTTATTCCTTAGCAGCCAATCGACCGCGGGGCTTTTGACAAAGATGCCGAGCTTCATTTTCCTCAATTGATCGGGCGGCAGGTTCATCAAGTCGGCAGGCGTCTTGATGCTCGCGTACTCGGGGCGATTCGCGAGAACCATCGCGTAAGTGGAATGAAGATAAGGCCGCGTGGTCGCGGTGAGTTCATAGCCCTTAGGCACGCCGATGACGAGATCGCACTTGTAGCGTTCCGTATCGGGCACTTTCTGGCGCAGCGTATTGCGCACGAAGCCCATGCGCTGCGGAAAATACGTGTATTCGAGCTTGTAGCCGAAGTCGCTCGCCATCTGGCTCGCAATCTTGTTCTCGTAGCCCTCGCCATTCTGGTTCGAGAGCGGCATGTTGTTCGGGTCGGCGCACACGCGCAGCACGCCATCGGCGCCGTCGTTATTCGGCAGGTTCGGCGGCGGAGCGCCCGCGCCTTGCCCATGAGACACATTTGCCGCAAGCGCCGCGACCAGTGCAATCGAAAGCCGCAACCACGCGCTGCGTCTCGCGTTACGGTGATTCATGAAGCCTCCGGGAATGAACGCAAACATCGAACGTCGCCTGCAATGCAACGCGCCTGGCCGTCACTTCGCATCGATCGCCTGCAAGTCGCCCGGATTGATCTTTCCGTCTGAACGCCCTTTGAGATACGCGTAGAGGTTCTCCCAATTCTTCTGCATCATCTGACTCGCGCTGAAATCGGGCATGCCCTTGTCGACGCGTCCGCCGAACACGGTGCGATGAAACTCGTCCTTGTCGAGCGTCTTGAAAGCATCGACCAGTGACGGGCCGACCAGACCTTCCTGCTTCGCCCCGTGACAACGTTCGCACGCGAGCGCGCGCCAGGTACGCCAGCCCTGCAACGTATCGTTGTCGACCTTGTTGCCGTCGACGACCTTGTACGCCACCGGCTTCATCTGCCCCGCGTCGTTCTGGGCAAACGCAATGGTGGACGCCGCAAGCGCCATCGACAGCATCAAGAGTGATCGGCCTTTCATGCGCTTGTCTCCTTAGTTGCTTTTATCGGGTAATCAGAAATCGGTTTGCGCGGCGGCATCGCGTGCCGCCGCGCATCGTTGCTCAAGCTACGTGCATCAACTCGGGATGGCGAATATGAAGAGCGTGCCGCCGAGTGCCGTGTATTTCGCGAGGTCCTTATAGCCGCCTACCGCGCCCAGACCTTCCGTCGACTTTTCCAGGCCCGCCGCCATGCCGATGCCCGCCCAGCCGCCGATGCCCGAATACACGCCAACGTACTGCTTGCCCTGGAACGTGTAGGTGAACACATTGCCGATGACTCCCGAAGGCGTCTTGAACTTCCACAGCTCCTTGCCGTCCTTGATGCGCACGGCCTTGATGTAGCCTTCGAGCGTGCCGTAGAACGCGATGCCGCCTGCGGTCGCGAGCGCGCCCGACCATACGGAGAAGCGCTCGGGCTTGGACCATGCGATCTTGCCCTTGGCCGCATCCCACGCGATGAAGTTGCCCATCGCGCCGTTCTCGTTGGGACCGGGGAACATCTCCAGCGTTGCGCCTACATACGGCTGACCGGCAACGTAATCGACCTGAAACGGCTCGTAGTTCATGCAGACGTGATTCGTCGGCACGAGGAACAGGCTCGTATTCGGATCGAATGCGGCGGGCTGCTGATCCTTCGAACCGAGCGCAGCGGGACAGATGCCCTTCACGTTGTGATCGGCGCCGGCCTTTTGCGTCGAATACGCTGCATTGCGAATCGGCAAGCCGCTCTTGATGTCGACGCTATCGGCCCAGTTCACTGCCGGATCGTACTTCTGCGCGACGAGCAGTTCGCCCGTTTCACGATTCAACGTATAGCCGAAGCCGTTGCGATCGAAGTGGACGATGGCCGGCACACGCTTGCCGCCAATGGTCAGGTCCGAGAGGATCATCTCGTTGACGCCGTCATAGTCCCATTCGTCGTGAGGCGTCATTTGATAGACCCACTTCGCCTTGCCGGTATTGAGATCGCGCGCGAAGATGGACATCGACCATTTGTTGTCGCCTGGCCGCTGAGAAGGGTTCCATGTGCCGGGATTGCCCGTGCCGTAGTAGACAAGGTTGAGCTTCGGGTCCCATGCATACCAGCCCCATGTGGTCCCGCCGCCCCACTTCCACTGGTCGCCTTGCCAGCTCTTGATCGACGAATCCGCGCCGACGGGCGTCATCTTGCCGTCGGTCCAGGTCATCGTTTGCTGCGGGTCGAGCAGCATTTCATCGTCGGGGCCGGTGCTATAGGCTTTCCAGACTTCCTTGCCGTCCTTGATGTTGTAGGCAATGAGTCGTCCGCGCACGCCGAACTCGCCGCCCGAAATGCCGGTCAGGACTTTGTCGCCGAAAACATGTGGCGCGTTGGTGTTGGTTTCGCCTTTCTTCGGATCGCCGTTTTGCGCGGACCATACGACGTCGCCGGTTTTTGCATCGAGTGCGACGAGCTTGGTGTCGGCTTGCTGAAGGAATATCTTGCCGTCGCCGTAGGCGAGCCCGCGATTGACGGTATCGCAGCACATCACCGAAATGACTTGCTGATCCTGCTTCGGCTGATATTGCCAGATGAAGGTCTGGTCCTTGAGATTAATGGCAATGACTTTGTTGGGAAATGGCGAGTGGATATACATCGTGTCGCCGATGACGAGCGGCGAGCCTTCGTGGCCGCGCAGCACGCCGGTGGACATGGTCCAGGCAACCTGTAGTTTGCCGACGTTGTTTTCGTTGATCTGCTTGAGCGTGCTATAGCGGTGATTCGAATAATCGCCCGCTTGCGCCGCCCAGTTCGAGGGATTCTTGATCAGGCTGTCGAGCTGCGGATCGGCCTGCGCCACGTAGGAATTCAGGCCTGCCGTCGCGACCACCGCCAGTCCAAGAACCAGGGTGCGTAAGTTCATGTCTCCTCCAGAATGGTGATGCCTCCGACCCAGGAATGACCACGCTACCGGTTGCATCGCGCGCGCCTTCTCAATGCGGGTAACGATCTTTTCGCTTTGCCCGGTCCATAGCCGGGCGCTTGCGTATCGACGCCGATTGCATATTCCATGCCGGTTTCGCGTGCGCTCGCGCGCATTGCGACACGCGCGTGAAAGCGCGTTTTCCGTCCGGCGTAGTGGCTTTGTCGCGATACATACTGTGTCAAATACAGTGCGTGTTGCTGGGACAAGGGTTCGGCCTTCACTGCTTGACGCGGCGCAGCAGCGGACTTTTTGGCTTGCGGCTCGTGCTGCGCGCATACTTGACGCTTGACGTATCTCTTGAGGACTCTGTCATGGCTCAAGCAGAAAAAGTCTATTCGGACGATGAGGTTCAGCAGCGTCTGAACGGTCCGCTCAAGCACTGGTATCTCGAAGATGGGTGGCTTCGGCGCAAGTTCAGAACCGAAGGCTGGAAAGGCACGCTCATGGTCGTGAATACCGTTGGGCATCTGGCCGAGGCAGCCTGGCATCATCCGGATCTCACCGTCTCTTATGCGTTCGTTGTCGTCAAGCTCAAGACGCATTCGGCTAAAGGAATCACCGATAAGGATTTCGCGCTTGCTTCCAAGATCGAAGAGGTCGTTCAGTGGCAGCCGGGGGTTGAGGGTGGTCCTCTTCAGGGGACGCCTTCCGATGATCAGCGGTTTAGGTATGTCAAGTACGACCGCCTTTCTTAGGGTGCTTATTTTTCGTGTCGGTCTATTGGCGTTGCCCCTATGCGGGGCGGGGCAACAGCAATAGACCGACACGAAACTAAGCACCGAAACAAAAAGCAGATTGGTACACCTCTTGCCTAAAGCAAAAACCCAAGCCCCCGGCAGGAAAAAGAACCACCAATGACCGCCCCCACGCGTCTATCCCCCCCGGCGATCACGATCGCAGCCTCAGCCCGGCTGCATCTCGGCTTCATCGATCCGAACGCTTCGCTCGGCCGCGCCTTCGGTAGCGTGGGCCTCGTCATCGATGCACACGCCACGCGCATCACCGCGCGTCGCTCGCAGCACGAGGCGCACATAGAAGGCGCAGCAAGCCCGGCCCAGCACGACCGCATCCAAGCGTCTCTCAAGCAACTGCACGCAGCGCTCAACGTCTCGCATCCCGTCGACATAGACGTGCACGAAACGCCCCGCCCGCATACGGGCCTCGGCTCCGGCACGCAACTCGCCCTCGCGCTCGGCACTGCGTTCGCGCGTCTCACCGGCCACGACATCGGCACCGCGGACATCGCCCGCATACTCGGCCGCGGCGCGCGCTCCGGCATCGGCATTCACGGCTTCGAACACGGCGGACTGATCGTCGATGGCGGACGCAGCGTCGCCCGGACGAACGCGGCCACGCTGCCGCCCATGCTCGCGCGCCAGCCGTTTCCCGATGCGTGGCGCGTCCTGCTCATCGACGACACGTCGCGCGTAGGCCTGCACGGCGATGCCGAAAAACGCAGCCTGGCCGCACTCGCGCCCTTCCCCGCGACGCTCGCCGCGCACCTCTCGCATCTCGTGCTCATGCGTATCCTGCCCGCCGTCGCGGAAAGCGATTTCGATACCTTCGCCGACGCCATCTCCGACATGCAGCAGACCATCGGCGAATACTTCGCGCCCGTGCAGGGCGGCGTGTTCGCGAGTCCCGCCGTCGCGCGCGCGCTCGAAGCCGTCGCCGCCGAGCAGAAGGCCGGCATCGGGCAGACGTCGTGGGGACCGGTCGGCTTCGCGTTCGTTCGAAGCGCACAGCACGCGGAGCGCGCGCTCGCAGCCGCTAAGCGCGCATCGCGGCAGGCGCCGCTCGCGTTCACCATCGCCGCCGCCCGCAATCGTGGCGCGACGTGGCATACAGCCGCCCGCCGGCAGCACGATGCGGATGCCGCCTGACTTCTCGCCGCACGCGGCACTCATCATCATCGATACGAGCCCACCATGCCCGAAGCGACCGAAAGACCGTACGTGCTGCACATGTTCACGAGCACGCCGCAGATGAGTCCATTCGATGTGAACATGGCGGCGGATGCCGGCTATCAGATCCTCGTGCCGTATTGCAATGTCGACGAAGCGAGCGTCGTGCAACTCACGCAGGACGCGATCTTCTCGCGCGGGCCGAAGGGCGTCTCGCGCACCGGCATCTTCATCGGCGGACGCGACGTGATGCTCGCCGCCGACATGCTAGAACGCGCGCGCAACGCGATGGTGCCGCCCTTCGAGGTCTCCGTGTTCGCCGACCCGAGCGGCGCTTACACGACAGCCGCCGCGCTCGTCGCGCTCGCGGAAAAGCATCTGAAGGCCGGGCACAGCGTCGGGCTGGACGGCAAGCGCCTCTTGATCCTCGGCGGCACCGGCGCGGTCGGGCGCGTGGCGGCGGCGATGGCCGCATCGCTCGGTGCGGACGTCGCCGTCGCGAGCCATTCGAGCCAGTCGCGCGCCACGCAAGTGAGCGACGAGATCAACCGGCGCTTCGATATCGCCACGAGCGGCGTCGCGACCGGCGCGCCCGAGCAACTGCATCGCGAACTCGCGCGCGCGGAGATCGTCTTCGCCACCGCCGTCGCCGGCGTTCAGGTGATGAGCGCCGCCGACCTCGCGCACGCGAAGCACATGTTGATCGCCGCCGATGTCAACGCCGTGCCGCCCGAAGGCATCGCGGGCGTCAACGTGATGGACGACGGCAAGCCGCTCGCCGGCGCGCCGCGCGCGGACGCCATCGGCATCGGCGCGCTCGCCATCGGCAACGTGAAGTATCAGGCGGAGCATCGGCTCTTCGTGCGGATGCGAACCGGCGGCAAGCCCGTGTATCTCGGCTTTCCCGAAGCCTTCGACGAAGCGCGCGCCATCGTCGCGGGACAAGGCTCATGATGCTGCACGACGCCGCGCGTGCGCCCCGCGTCGCGGTTGCGGGACTGTCCGCGCGTCTGCTCGCGCAATCGGCGGCGCGCGCGGGCCTCAACGTGGTCGCGCTCGACATCTTCGGCGACCGCGATACGCGCGCGCATGCGGGCATGTGGTTCGATATCGGCGGCGACGGTCTCTCCATCGATCGCGCGCGTCTTTACGATGCGCTGGAGCGAGCCGCGCGCCTGCCGCGCATGCTGGGCCTCATCGTGACGAGCGGACTGGAGCCGCTCGCCATCGAGCTGAGCCGCGCGCCGCGCGTGCCGCGTTTCATCGGCAACGGCGCGCAATCGGCAAGCGTGCGCGATCCGCGACGCTTCTTCGCGTTGCTCGACGAAGCGCATGTCGCGCATCCGGACGTGCGTTTCTCCGCGCCCGCCGATGCGAGCGGCTGGCTCGTCAAGCGCTCCGATGGCTGCGGCGGCACGCATATCGAACGGGCGGAGGACATCGGCAATATGCCTTCCGATGCCTATTTCCAGCGTCTTTCGCACGGCCGTTCGATGTCGGCGCTCTTCATCGGCGCGCGGCGCGAGGCGGCGGTCATCGGTTTCGCGGAACAGCTCACGGTGGCAGCGGGCCATCTTCCATTCGTGCACGCGGGTTCGCTCGGCCCCGTCATGTTGCCGCGCGATACGGCCGCGCGCATCGTCGCCGCCATCGAAACGATCGTGTGGCAAACGGATCTCGCGGGACTCAACAGCATCGACTTCCTGCTCGACGACGACACGTTCCAGGTGCTCGAAATCAACACGCGCCCTTCCTCGACGATGGCCCTTTACGAAGCTGCATGGCCGAACGCGTGGCCGCACGGCCTGATCGGGGCGCATCTCGAAGCGTGTCTCGACGGCGAGTTGCCGCGCGCGAACACGGCCCTCATGCGGCCGCCGTTGATCGCGGGACAGCGCGTGGTTTTCGCGCCGCGAAGTTTCACCGTATCGGGCGCGTTCAGCGACGCCTGTTTCGACGATTCCGCATGCCATGACGTGCCGCTATCGGGCGCGCGCATCGAGGCGGGCATGCCCGTTTGCACGATGACCGCCGCCGCATCCGAACTGGATGCATTGCGCATCGAACTCGACGCGCAATGCACGCGCGTTCTGCAACGCATGGACACTCTCTGAGTCATGACGACATCCTCTCCTTTGCCCGCTGCGCTGAGCGTCAACGCGATGAGCGCGCCGCTCGTCGCGCAGTTGATCGAGCATCACGAACGGCTTCGCGTGGATGTCACGCGCACGGCGGGCGGCACGATCATCGTCGATGCCGGCGTGAACGCGGCGGGCAGCGTCGATGCGGGCGTGCTGATCGCGCGCATCTGCATGGGCGGGCTCGGGCATGTGACGCGCCGCGCCGCCTTCGATTCCGACCCGCTATGGCCGACGTTCATCGAAGTGCACACGTCCCATCCAGTGCTTGCATGCCTCGGCAGTCAGTACGCGGGCTGGAGCCTTTCGGCCACGAAGGAGCAGACCGGCGGCAAGAAGTTCTTCTCGCTCGGCTCGGGACCGGCGCGCGCACTCGCGGGCAAGGAACCGCTCTTCGACGAACTCGGCTATCGCGATCGCCATGATCGCGGCGCGCTCGTGATGGAAGTGGACCGGCTGCCGCCGCAAGTCGTCATCGACAAAGTACTCGCCGATTGCGGCCTCGCGCCGGAGAATCTCGTGATCGCCGTGACGCCGACACACTCTGTCGCGGGCACGGTGCAGGTCGTGGCGCGCGTCGTCGAAGTTGCGCTGCACAAGACGCATGTGCTGGGCGTCGATCTTTCGGAGATCGTCGACGCAAGCGGCAGCGCGCCGCTGCCGCCGCCCGCGCCCGATGGCATCGCCGCAATGGGCCGCACGAACGACGCGATTCTTTACGGCGGCCGCGTGCATCTCACCGTGAAAAGCGATGCAGCCGCGAAGCGCCTTGCCGCCGAACTGCCGTCGCTGAATGCGCGCGATTACGGGCAACCTTTCGCGGACATCTTCAAGTCGTTTAACTACGACTTCTATCAGATCGATGCCGCGCTTTTCGCGCCCGCCGAAGCATGGGTGTCGAGCCTCGAAAGCGGCGCGACGCATCGCGGCGGCAAGCTCAATCGCGCGCTCATCGGCGCGCAATGGCACGTCACGCAAGAGACGCCATGACACGCATCGCGATCATGACCGACGAGACCGGCTGGCACACCGGCCGTCTGAAGAAAGCGTTCCGCGCGCGCGGCGTGGACGCGCGTTGCGTCGATCTGGCGGACTGCCGCATCGACACGACATGGGCGCCGCATGGCCTCGCGATTCCCGGCTTCGGACACGCGCTGCCCGATGCGGTTTTCGTGCGCGGCATCGCGGGCGGCACGTTCGAGCAAGTGACGCTGCGGCTCGGCATCCTGCATGCGCTGCGCGAATGCGGCGTGCCGGTCTATAACGATGCACGCGCCATCGAGCGCAGCGTCGACAAGTCGATGACGAGCTTCCTGCTCAACCGATACGGCGTGCCGACGCCCGCGACGTGGACCTGCGAATCGGCCGCGTTCGCGCAGCGCGTCTTGATGCGCGAAGCGGCGGCGGGCCGCAAGGTCGTGATGAAGCCGCTCTTCGGATCGCAAGGGAAGGGCCTTGAGCGCCCCGATATCGCGTTGCCATCGCTCGCCGGATTCAACGAAGTGGCTTATTTGCAGCGCTATATCGATGCGGGCAGCCCCGGCTTCGACTGGCGCGTGCTCGTGATCGGCAACGAAGCGGTCGCGGCGATGAAGCGCGTGGGCGGCGATGGCTGGATTCACAACTTCGCGCGCGGCGCGCGCTGCGAGCCGGCCGAACTCACGCCCGCACTCGCCGATACCGCCGTGCGCGCGAGCAACGCGCTCGGCCTCGATTACGCGGGCGTCGATCTGATCGCATGCGATGAGCGTCCGCTCGTGCTCGAAGTGAACGGCGTCGCGGCATGGCGCGGCTTGCAATCGGTGACGCCGCTCGATATCGCGGCGCGCCTCGTCGACGATCTGCTCGATCGCAAACTCGCTGCAACGCAACGCAAGCTCGCGCTTGCCAGCGGCGATGCAAGCGCCTGACGCGCGCCGCGCGTTCCTGCGCGCATGCTGCCTTGACGTCGAGACGAAGAAGCCGGGCAACGTGAGCGTCGCGAGCGCGGGGCATGGCATGAGCGCCGCGCAGTTCATCGCAAGCGCGGAGACGGCGGCAGCGGGCCTCTTTACGCCGCGCGCGAGCGTCGGCGCGCGCATTCTCGATGCCGTGCGCCGCACTTCCGATGCCGTCGGCTGCAACACGAATCTCGGCATCGTGCTGCTGGCCGCGCCGTTGTGCGTGGCGCTCGAAACGCTCGCTACCGATGCGACCCATGCAAAACACTGGCACGCCGCCACGCAAAGCGTGCTTGCCTCACTCGACATCGACGATGCGCGCCTCGCCTATCGTGCGATCGCGCTTGCGAATCCCGGCGGCCTCGGCGACGCGCCCGAGCAGTCCGTTCATGCGCCGCCGACCGTCGGCCTGCGCGCCGCGATGACGCTCGCCGCGGACCGCGACAGCATCGCGCGGCAATACGCGAACGGCTTCGCGGATGTCTTCGAAGCGGCGCAAGCCCTAAGCGTCGCCGATGAACAAACCGCCATGCTCGATGCGTTCCTCGCGTTTCTCTCGCGCTGGCCGGATTCGCACATAGTGCGCAAGCACGGCGCGGCGATGGCGCAAAGTGTCACGCGCGATGCCGCCGCGCATCGCGCACGCTGGCTCGCGAACGGCCGTCGCGCGGATACGGCCGAACTCGACGCGTGGGACGCGCATCTGAAGATGCGCGGCATCAACCCCGGCACGAGCGCGGACCTCGCGGTGGCGACGCTCTTCGTCGCGCTCATGACCTCGCGTGTGCACGATGACGCATGAGATTGGCACGGAACATGTTTAGGACGTGCGCGGTCATGCAGCCCTCATGCGCGCTCTTGTCGACTTGGGGGTATCGAGCGTTGCCGCCGCGAGTGCAAGGCAAGTGCAAAGCAGGTCGATCGTCCCAAGAACCAATCACTGGAGGAACAGCATGGCCAAGATCAACCGCGTCCTGATAGGAGAGTCGCTCGTCGGCGATGGCAACGAGGTTGCGCACATCGACTTGATCATCGGACCGCGAGGTTCGGCTGCGGAGACCGCGTTCTGTCACGCGCTCACGAATAACAAGGACGGCTTCACGTCGCTGCTCGCCGTGGTCGCGCCCAATCTCATCACGAAGCCCAACACGATTCTCTTCAACAAGGTCACGATCAAGGGCGCGAAGCAGGCGGTGCAGATGTTCGGTCCGGCACAGCACGCGGTGGCGCTTGCGGTAGCCGACAGCGTGGAGGACGGCACCATTCCCGCCGACGAAGCCGACGATCTCTTCATCTGCGTGGGCGTATTCATCCACTGGGAAGCGTCCGACGACAAGAAGATTCAGGAGTTCAACTATCAGGCCACGAAGGAATCGATCAAGCGCGCGGTGGCCGGCGAGCCGAAGGCGTCGGAAGTGGTGTCGAGAAAATCACAGGTCGCGCATCCGTTCGCGGCTGCCTGAGTAAAACGTCATGCCCGCAAAGGCCGGCGCATCGCAACGTCGCGCGCCGGCCTTTCATCATCGAAAATGGAAAGAGGCTCATGGAATGACTAAACCTTGCCCGGCGCTCGCGGTGCTGGCCTGCGCTTCGTTCCTTTCGTTGTTCTGCCCGTTGGCGCTTGCCGCGACCAGCGCCCCGGCGCAGGGACACGACTATCCGACCGAAGGACGCGTCGAATACGTGCTCGGCTGCATGGACGACAACGGCCACGACTTCGTGAACGTCTACAAGTGCTCGTGCGCCATCGACAAGATCGCGCAAGTGCTGAACTACGACGATTTCGTCGAGCAGTCGACGTTCTCCAAGTACGCGACGCTCGGCGGCGAAGGCGGCGCCGAATTTCGCGTGGATCGCGCAAAGGCGCAGACGAAAAAGTTCCGCGACCTTCAGCGCGACGCGTTCAAGGCGTGCGGCATCGGGCAAGGCGCATCGGCCGGAAAATAGCGTTGCATCGCACGTTCAGCGCGGCACGTAGCCAAGGCCGAACCATCCGAGCCCCGCATCGGCCGACGATGCGCGCCTGCGCTCGATCACCACGCCCACCGCCTCGATATCGGCGAATTTCGCGGGTTTAGCGAGCGTTACCCTCACCCAATGCGCGCCGAAGTCCGCGATGACCATCTGCGCGATGCGCTCCGCGAGCGCTTCGAGCAACTGCACGCCGTGTGAAGCAAGCAGACCGTGAATGGCTTCGCGCACGGCCGCGTAATTCACGGTGTCGTCGATGCAATCCGTCGTGCATGCGCGCAGTGACGGCACGCCGATCGCGAGACTCAGGCGCACCGGCTGCGCATCGTGCAGCTCGCTCTTGTCGATGCCGATCACGGTATGCCCGGTCATTCCCTCGATATAGACGATGTCCATCGCAGCATGTTCGACGGTTGCGGGCAAGGTGTCGCGGATCGGATCGAATCGGCCCATGTGCGTGTCGCCGCGCGAGCGGCCCCCGTTGAAGTGATGACGTGCAGCGCAAAACAAGCGCAAGAGACAAGCAAAAACCGCGCGCAAGGCCGGGCCTCTATGCGACTACTTATTGAACCGGCGCGTCTTAGGATGTAGAGTTTTTGGAGCCGGACGGGACGGAGCAGGTAACAACGCCCTGATCTACGTAGAAACCCGGCCCGAGGCGCGCGAAGCGTGCAGTGGCACGACTGCATCATGACAGCCGCAGCGCCAGCGGAACTCACAACGGATTCGGCGTCGGATGGCCGCGCTTGCCGCGAACATCACGCTAACGCCACGGAGACACGCCCTCATGTCGTCGCTCGCTGACGTAGACACGCATGTCCGGGAAGTGCTGAACATCGTCAATAACCCGCTGGCCTCGCGGCGCGCGAGCGATTCCGTCGCCCAGTCGTGGATGCGCTGCCTCACCGAATTCCATCTCGATCCGGGCCGCTTCGTCATGCCGCCCGTGCTCACGCAGCGCGAACTCACCGAGCGCCGCGAAGCCGCGAGCGATCTCATCGCGTGTTCGAAGCTCGAAATGACGACGCTTTATCAGCAACTCGCGGACCCTGAACTCGCGGTCGTGCTCGTCGATGCCGACGGCGTGATCGTGCATCAGGTGTCGTCGGTGCCGTTCGGCGAAGCCGTCGCCGCCGATGGCCTGCGCGTCGGCGCGCTATGGAGCGAACGCGAAGCCGGCACCAACGGCATGGGGACGTGTCTCGTGGAGCGCGACTGCATCGCCGTATGTCAGCACGAGCATTTCTATCCGCGCTATACGTCGCTCACCTGTTCGGCCGCGCCCATCTTCGACGAACGCGGCGCAGTGGTCGGCGTGCTCGATGTGACGAGCCGCTCGAAGCTCTTGCAGCAGCACTCGCTGGTGCTTGTCGGCATGTCGCGGCAGATGATCGAAAATCGTCTGATCGATGCGCGGTATCGGCACGCGAACATGATTCACTTTCATAGCCGGCCCGAGTTCGTCGGCACGTTGCATGCCGGCAAGCTCGCCGTCAGCGATGAAGGCGTCGTGCTCGCCGCGAGCCGCAGCGCGCTCTTTCAACTCGACCTGCGCTCGCCTTCGGAGCTATGCGGCAAGCGCATCGAAGAGGCGTTCAATGCGTCGCTGGAAGACATGATCGCGCGCAGCATTCGCGGCTCGTTTCACCCGGTGACGGTCTATAGCGCGAAGGCGAACAGCCGCTTCTTTCTCACGGCGCAAACGCCGCGCGAAGCGTCGAATGGCGCGACGCGCATTCTCATGAACGATTCCGCGCTCAGCACGCGTTCGAGGGCCACGCGCAAGGAAGCGCGCGACGACGCAGGCGCGGGCCGTCTGGACAAGCTCGCGCATCTGGAGTTCGGCGACCCGCGCATGGCCTCGCAGATTCAGCTTGCCGCGCGCGTGATTCAACGCAAGATTCCGATCATTCTTCGCGGACAAACCGGCACCGGCAAGGAAGTGTTTGCGAATGCGCTGCATAGCATCAGCCCGAACGGAACCGGTGCGTTCGTCGCGGTGAATTGCGCTTCGCTGCCGGAGAATCTCATCGAGAGCGAGTTGTTCGGTTATCGCGCAGGCGCGTTCACCGGCGCGCAGCGCGAAGGACGTCGCGGCAAGATCGTGCAGGCGAACGGCGGCACGCTTTTCCTCGATGAAATAGGCGACATGCCGCTTGCGCTTCAGGCGCGCCTTTTACGCGTCCTCGAAGAACACGAGGTCACGCCGCTCGGCGCGGAAACTACTGTAAAAGTGGACTTTCAGTTGATCTCGGCGAGCCACCGCAATCTCGCGGAACTCGTGCAGACCGGCATGTTTCGCGAGGACCTCTACTACCGGCTCAATGGCATCGAGATCAATCTGCCGCCGTTGCGCGAACGCGCCGATGCGCTTGCGCTCATCGGCCATATCCTCGAAACGGAATCCGCCGATCCGCCCGCATTGAGCGTGGAAGCGCGGCAAGCGCTGCTGAGCTATCCGTGGCCCGGCAACATCCGGCAATTGCGGCATGTGCTGCAAATGGCGATCGCACTGTGCGACGGCCCCGAGATACGCTGCGCGCATCTGCCGCCCGACATCGTGAGCGGCGCGCGTGCGCCCGCTGCGGCGAGCGCGCCCGCCGCGCCGCTCACGCATCTCACCGACGATGCGATCACGCCCGCGCTCAACGCGATTCAGGCGCGCGAGCGCGAGACCGTGCTGCTTCTACTCGACGAACATCGCTGGAACGTGAGCAATGTCGCGAAGGTGCTCGGCATCAGCCGCAATACGCTGTATCGCAAGATGCATCGTCTGCATATCAGGCTGTCGCACGATTCCGCCGCGCCGCACGACGCATGACGCAGCCCGCGCCCGCGCCCGTCAGACGGCTCGACGAGTTCAAGCCCGACGCGCGCTTCGCGTGGTGCGTGACGGGCTCCGGTCACATGATCGAAGAGTCGATCGAGCTTGCCTTGCGTCTGCCCGGTTGCGATCTCTTTCTTTCGCGCGCGGGCGAAGAAGTGCTGCCGCTTTACGGCTGGCCCATCAAGAGGCTGCGCGAGCGCTTCAAGGTCTTTCGCGATAACAGCGCGAGCAGCGTGCCTGTCGGCATGCTCTATAACGGCGACTATCACACCGTCGTGATCGCGCCGGCCACGAGCAATACGGTCGCCAAATGCGCATTCGGCATATCGGATACGCTGCCGACGAATCTCTTCGCGCAAGCCGGCAAGCAATGCGTGCCGGGCATCGTATTCGCATGCGATACCGCGCCGAGCGTTATGACGCAGACGCCGCACGAATGGGTCGAAGTGAGGCCGCGCGCCATCGAGTTCGAGAACGTGGAGCGGCTTGCACGCATCGAGCATACGACCGTCGCGCGCACGCTCGACGACCTGAAAGCCGCGCTCGAGCGTCGGCTCACGGACCTCAAGCTCGCATGGAACACATCGTCTTCCTGACGGGCCGGCTTGCCGAGCCGAGCCTTCACCGCGTGCTCGAAGGCATTGCGCCGTCCGCCGATCAAACGCCCTTCACCTGGGAAGTGCGCGAAATAGGGCTGCAAGTCGCGGGTCTCATGACCGCCGACATGATCCGCCGCCGCGTTATGGTGCCGCTTACCGAAGGCACGAGCCGCATGATCGTGCCGGGACGATGCCGGGGCGATCTCGATGCGCTCACCGCGCATTACGGCGTGACAGTGGAGCGCGGCCCCGAGGAAGTGAAGGACTTGCCGCAGTTCTTTGGGCGCGAGGCGCGGCATATCGACCTGTCGCGCTACGAGACGGAGATCTTCGCGGAGATCGTCGATGCACCGCGCCTCGATCTCGATGGCATCGCGGCTCGCGCGCGCGCGTATGCGAGCCAGGGCGCGGACGTCATCGATATTGGCTGCCTGCCGGAGACGCCGTTCCCGCACTTGGAAGACGCCGTCGCGATGCTGAAGGAACAGGGCTATCGCGTGAGCGTGGATTCGATGCTCGCGGACGAACTCGTGCGCGGCGCGCGCGCGGGCGCGGATTATCTGATGAGCCTCAACGCCGATACGTTATGGATAACTGACGAATGCAGCGCAACGCCGATACTCGTGCCGCGCGCACCGCACGACATGGCATCGCTCGACGCGGCCATCGACGCGATGCAGAAGCGCAATCGCCCGTTCCTCGCCGATCCGATTCTCGATCCGATTCCGTTCGGGCTTGCGGCATCCATCGCCCGCTATGTCGCGCTGCGCGAACGCCATGCCGATGTGCCGATCATGATGGGCATCGGCAACGTTACCGAACTGACCGAAGCGGATACGAGCGGCATCAACGCGGTGTTGCTCGGCATGGCGGCCGAATTGCGCGTGGCGGCCGTGCTCACCACATCGGTGAGCCTGCATGCACGCCGCGCCGTGCGCGAAGCCGATGTCGCGCGACGCGTGATGCACGCCGCGCGCGAAACGCAGACGCTTCCAAAAGGCATGACGGGCGATCTGTCCGCGCTGCATGCGAAGCAGCCGTTTCCCTATAGCGCCGATGAAATCGATGCGCTCGCCGCCGCCGTGCGCGATCCGAACTTCCGCGTGCAGGTGTCGGCGCAAGGCATTCATGTCTATAACCGCGAGGGACATCGCATTGCCACCGATCCGTTCGCGCTTTATCCGCAACTCAGGCTCGAAGCCGACGGCGGCCATGCGTTCTACATGGGCGTGCAACTCGCGCGCGCGGAGATAGCGTGGCAACTCGGCAAGCGCTTCGATCAGGATCAGCCGCTCGACTGGGGTTGCGAGGTGGATCGTCCCGACGAAGACCTTGCCGCATGGTGCGCGCCGGGCGCGACGATGAAAAAGCGCTGATCAGCGGTGCTTCCACTTGATCGAGCATCCGAGCGCCGGATACTGCGGATCATGCGTTGCGCTTCCATGCGCTATCGCGCGCATCGCCTCCAGCATGTCGCGGCGAGCATCCGGCAACGGCTCCTTGCGCGATGCATCGACGCGGCCACGGTAACAGAGCCGCAAGTCCGCGTCGAAGCCGAAGCATTCGGGCGTGCATGCCGCGCCGTATGCGCGGGCCGCTTGCTGCGTATCGTCGCAAAGATAGGGGAACGGCAAGCGCCATGCGTTCGCCTGCTCGATCATGCGCTCGAAGGTATCGTCGGTGTAGACGCTCGCGTCATTCGAGTTGATGCCCGCGACGTTCACGCCCATTTCAATGAGCGCGCATGCGTCGCGTATCAAACCGGGCATCGCCGCCTTCACGTAGGGGCAGTGATTGCACATGAACGCGATGACGAGCCCATTCTTGCCTTTGAGCGCGTCGAGCGTGTAGCGCTTGCCGTCCGTTGCCAGCAGCGAGAAAGCGCTCGCCGATGCGCCGAGTTCGCCGGGTGGTGATTGAGTCGGCATGAGCGCTCCCGTATGGCTATGGCTCTGCTTGCGTCATTGATACCGCAGCGCCATCTTCTCCATCGAAAGCGGTCTGATCTTGTCCGCCTGCCCCGCGCTGCCGAAGGCGTGGAACCGCTCGATGCATAGATCGCGCGCTGCCGCGATCGCCGCCTTGAGCGCGTGTCGCGGATCGAATTCCGATTTGGCCGACGCCATCGCGCGACGCATGGCGCCGCTCATCGCGAGACGAATGTCGGTGTCGATGTTCACCTTGCGCACGCCGTTCGCGATGCCGCGCCGAATCTCTTCCACCGGCACGCCGAACGTCGACGGAATCTCGCCGCCATGTTCGCGGATCACATCGAGCCATTCCTGCGGCACGGACGACGATCCATGCATCACGAGATGCGTGTCCGGAATGCGCGCATGAATCTGTGCGATGCGGTCGATGGCGAGAATATCGCCCGTCGGCTCGCGGCTGAACTTGTATGCGCCGTGCGACGTGCCGATGGCAATGGCAAGCGCATCGATGCCGGTCGCTTCGACGAACGCGCGCGCTTCGTCGGGATCGGTCAGCAAGCGTTCGTGTGCAAGCGTGCCGTGCGCGCCTACGCCGTCTTCGTCACCCGCGCGGCCTGTCTCGAGCGAGCCGAGGCAGCCTAGTTCGGCCTCCACCGACACGCCGACCGCATGCGCCGCGTCCACCACGCGGCGGCTCACGTCCACGTTGTATTCGTAATCGGCGGGCGTCTTCTGGTCGGGCATGAGCGAGCCGTCCATCATGACCGACGTAAAGCCCGAGCGGATAGCCTGCTGACACACGGCGGGGCTTGCGCCGTGATCCTGATGCAACACCACGGGAATATCCGGATGCGATTCGACTGCCGCGAGCACCAGGTGGCGAAGATACGGCTCCCCCGCATACTTGCGCGCGCCCGCCGACGCCTGAAGAATCACCGGGCTATTCGAGGCTTCCGCGGCCTGCATGATCGCGTGGACCTGCTCCATGTTGTTCACGTTGAATGCGGGCACGCCGTAGTCATGCTCCGCCGCGTGGTCCAGCAATTGCCTCAGTGCGATCAATGGCATTGTCGTTCTCCTAACTATTATGGTGAATTCGAACCACGCGCCGCGCCTCTTCCACGAGCGCCTCTTGCGTCACGCCGAAGTGCGCGTACAGATCTTCAGCGGGCGCCGATTCGCCGAACCGGTCGATGCCGACAACGCCGCCCTTCAATCCGACGTACTGCCGCCAGAACGATGTGACGCCCGCCTCTATCGCCACGCGCGGCACGCCTTCCGGCAAGACGCGCTCGCGCCACGCGTGGCATTGACGGTCGAACACGGTGGAGGACGGCATCGACACGACGCGCGCAAGAATGCCTTCGCGCGTGAGCCGTTCGGCCGCCTGCATCGCGAGCGCGACCTCCGATCCGGTCGCGATCAACACGACACGCCGCGCATCGCGCTCACATGCTCCCGGCCAATCCACGAGCACGTACCCGCCGCGCTCGATGCCGTCTATCTGCGCCTCGTCGCGCTCGACAAACGGCACGCTCTGGCGCGACAGAAGCAGGCACGAGGGCCGGTCGCGGTCGATTGCGCTGATCCACGCCTGCGCGGTTTCGACGGCATCGCACGGACGCCAGACGTCGAGGCCGGGGATCATGCGCAAGCTCGCCGCATGCTCGATGGGCTGATGCGTCGGACCGTCTTCGCCGAGGCCGATGGAATCGTGCGTGAAGACGAATACCGTGCGCGTCTTCATCAGCGCGGCCATGCGCAACGCATTGCGCGCATAGTCGGAAAATGTGAGGAACGTGCCGCCAAACGGCAGATAGCCGCGATGCAGCGCGATGCCGTTCATCATCGCGCTCATGCCGAACTCGCGTACGCCGTAGTGAATGTAGTTCGCTTTACCCGACGATGCACTCACGTCCACCGCGTCTTTCCAGCGCGTGAGATTCGATCCCGTTAGATCCGCCGATCCGCCGAGCAGTTCGGGCAAGACGCGTGCAAGCGCTTCTATGGCGAGTTGCGATGCCTTGCGCGTCGCAACGCTTTGCCGCGCGCGATTCGTTTCGCGCAGGAGCGCATGTGCCGCATCGCGCCAGTTCGCGGGCAGCGCACCGCGCGTGCGTCGCTCGAACTCAGCCGCCTGCGCGGGATACGCTCGCCGATACGCGTCCATGCGGCGCATCCAGTCTTTCTGCGCGGTCTGGCCCTGGTCTCGCGCGTTCCAAAGTTCACGAATGTGCGCGGGAATATCGAACGGCGCATGCGGCCAGTCGAGCGAGCGACGCGTTGCCTGCACTTCGCTCGCGCCGAGCGGCGCGCCGTGGACGTCATGCGTGCCGGCCATCGAAGGCGAGCCGTGGCCGATGGTCGTCTTGCAACAGATGAGCGTCGGACGATCCGACCTACGCGCACGCTCGATCGCTTCGTCTATTGATTCGACATCCTGACCATCTACCGGCGCGATCACGTTCCATCCATATGATGTGAAGCGTTGAGGCGTGTCGTCGGTGAACCAGCCTTGCACATGACCATCGATGGAGATGCCGTTATCGTCATACAGCACGATGAGCTTGTTGAGCCGCAGCGTTCCCGCGAGCGACGCCGCCTCGTGCGACACGCCCTCCATCAGACAGCCATCGCCGACGAACGCATACGTCCGATGATCGACGATCTCATGCCCCGGCCGATTGAACTCCCGCGCGAGCAGCGTTTCCGCGAGCGCCATGCCCACCGCGTTCGCGAAGCCTTGTCCAAGCGGTCCGGTCGTGGTTTCGACGCCGGGCGTCAAGCCCGCTTCCGGATGTCCCGGCGTCCTGCTTCCGAACTGACGGAAGCGCCGAAGCTCGTCCATCGCCAAGTCATAGCCCGTGAGATGCAGAAGCGCATACAGCAGCATCGAGCCATGTCCGTTCGACAGCACGAAGCGATCGCGGTCCGGCCAGTCTGGATCGGCGGGATTGTGCTTGAGATGCCGCGTCCACAGCGCGACCGCGATTTCGGCCATGCCCATCGGCATGCCGGGATGACCCGAGTTCGCGCGCTGCACCGCATCCACTGCGAGCATGCGCAACGCGTTGGCCATCTGCCGCGTATCGGGCGATCGAAATGTCCTCGGCAAAGCATCGGCAACGGCATTCATGAATGCCTCCTTGTCTGCAATGAGAAATCGGTACTAGCGGCTCAGGCGCGCGCGCGGCGGTCGCGTAGTTGAAGGATCATCGGCGTGAAGATGAGCTGCATCGCAAGACCCATCTTTCCGCCGGGAACCACGATCACGTTCGGGCGCGACATGAACGAGTCGTGCAGCATCGTCAGCAGATACGGAAAGTCGATACCTCTCGGCTTCGCGAAACGAATCACGACGAAGCTCTCGTCGGGCTGAGGAATCTCGCGCGCAGTGAACGGGTTCGATGTATCCACGGTCGGCACGCGCTGGAAGTTCACATGCGTGCGAGAGAACTGCGGGCAGATGTAGTTCACGTAATCGGGCATGCGGCGCAGAATCGTATCCACCACCGCTTCATGCGAATAGCCGCGCATCGTCTGATCGCGGTGCAGCTTCTGAATCCATTCGAGATTGATGATCGGCACCACGCCGACGAGCAAGTCCGCATGACGCGCGATATCCACCTTCTCCGTGACGGCGCCACCGTGAAGGCCTTCGTAGAAGATCATGTCGGTATCCGGCGCGATATCCTCCCACGGCGTGAACGTGCCCGCGTCCTGCCTGTAATGCGCGGCCTCCGTCTCATCGTGAACGTAGCGGCGAAACTGGCCGCGTCCGCTTTCGCCATAGGTCGCAAAGAGCTGCGCGAGCTCTTCGAGCAGGTTCGCTTCAGGGCCGAAGTGGCTGAAATTGTGCTGACCGTCGCGCTCGCTTTGCTTCATCGCTTCGCGCATGCCGAGCCGGTCATAGCGATGAAATGCGTCGCCTTCGACGATCTGCGCGTTGATGCGCTCGCGCCTGAAGATGTGCGTGAAGCTCTTCATGACGGTGGTCGTACCCGCGCCGCTCGAACCGGTCACGGCGATGATCGGATGCTTGATGGACATGCGCGTCTCCCTGTGTCGTTATCTTCGAACTCATGCGGACGTCTCGGGTAGAAAGAGCGAGCGTTCGTTGAAGAGCGGCGACGTGAAAGGCTTGTCCTCGCCGCGGTCGTATTCGCCGTGATACCGCTGGATGCGCGCGACTTCGTTGCACGAGCCGAGTATCACCGGCACGCGCTGATGCAGCGCGCGCGGCATCACATCGAGAATGCGCTCGCGTCCGGTGATCGAAAGCCCGCCCGCCTGTTCGACGACGAAACTCATCGGACTCGCTTCGTAGAGCATTCGCAGCCGGCCTTCCATCGATGGCGTCCTGAAGTCGCGCGGATACATGAACACGCCGCCGCGCATGAGGATGCGATGCACTTCCGCGACCATCGACGCGATCCATCGCATGTTGAAGTCCTGCGCGCGGCATCCTGTGCGGCCGTCCTTGCATTCCTGAACGTAGCGGCGCACGGGCGGTTCCCAGAAGCGTTCGTTGGATACATTGATTGCGAATTCGCACGAGTCTTCGGGGATGCGGATATCCGAATGCGTCAGTACGAAGTTGCCGACATCGCGTTCGAGCGTAAAGCCATGCGCGCCATTGCCGACGGTCAGCACGAGCATTGTCGAAGGACCGTAGATGGCGTAGCCCGCCGCGACCTGTTCGCATCCGCGGCGAAGGAATTCGCCTTCGTCCGGCGCATCCTGCCGGGCGCCACTTCTTTTGAGCACCGAGAAAATCGAGCCGACGACGCCATTGATATCGATGTTCGATGATCCATCGAGCGGGTCGAAGGCAAGCAGATAATCGCCGCGTGGATAAGGCTCGGGGACGGCATAAACTCCTTCCATTTCTTCCGACACCATGCCCGCCAGCAGGCCGTCCCATTCGCAGTGTTGCAGGAAGATTTCGTTCGCCACGAGGTCGGGCTTCTTCTGCTCTTCGCCATGCGTATTGACGCTGTGCGCCGAGCCGTGCTGACCGCCGAGTGCGCCGCGCGTGAGCGCCGCCGCGATCGTCTTCACCGATGCCGCGACATCGACGAGCAAGGCCGACAAGCCGCTTGCCGCATGCGGGCCGGGCTTGCGATCGAGCGTATCGATCAGGAACTTCGACAACGTCGTGCGTCCGTCCTGCATGGCGCCCTCCTTCACGATGGCGATTCGGTGAACACGCGGCTTGCGCGTATGTCGCATTGATCGAGCAGCATCAGTGCGTTGATGTCGGCGGGGCCGCTGCCGCGTTCGGCTGCCGCAAAAAGCCGGTTCGCCTGACGAAGACGCGCGCGGTCCAGCGCATTGCGCACCGAGCGAGCATTGGCGAAGTTCGGCTGATGGATGCGCCGCTCGAGATACTCTTCGAACGCGCGGCGCGCATCGTCGTCGAAGCGATAGTGCATGTCCGCGAGCATGTGTTCGGCAATCTTCAGCAACTCGTGCGGCGCGTAATCCGGAAAGACGATGTGATGTGCAATGCGCGAACGAAAGCCCGGATTGCTGCGAAAGAACGTCTCCATGCGCGACTCGTAACCCGCAAGAATCACAACGAGATCGTCGCGCTGGTTCTCCATCGTCTGAAGCAGAATTTCGATGGCCTCTTGCCCATAGTCGCGCTCGTTCTCCGGGCGATACAGGTAGTACGCTTCGTCGATGAAAAGCACGCCGCCCATCGCGCGCTTGAGCACTTCGCGCGTCTTCGGCGCGGTATGGCCGATGTACTGGCCGACCAGATCGTCGCGCGTGACGGACACGAGTTGATTGCGCCGAATGTAGCCGAGCCGGTTCAGCACTTGCGCCATGCGCAGCGCGACCGTCGTCTTGCCCGTGCCGGGATTGCCCGAGAAACACATGTGCAAGGTCGGTGCGCCGCTCGCCATGCCGAGCGTTTCGCGCGCGCGTTCCACCAGCAGATGCGCGGCGATTTCGCGGATGCGCGTCTTGACTGGCGCGAGGCCTATGAGATCGCGGTCCAGTTCGGCAAGCACTTCGCCGATGCGCGATTCGCGATAAAGCGCCATCAGGTCAGCGGCTTCTTCGATCGTGGCTTCTTCGGTCATGTTACGGGTTCCTGATTAATACCGCTCGCCCGCCGGACGATCGGTGGCATAGGTACGAATGCCATAGCGTTGCACGCGGCTCTTTTCATCGTGACGCTGCAAGCGGAAGCCTTGTTCGTCGGGCGGCCGGTTGACGATGAACGAGAGCCGCATCGTCTCGAAGCCGCGCACCGAATCGAACGCATTCACCTTGATGTAAAGGCGCGGATAGGTCTTTCGGCAAGCGTTCACTTCCATCATGACGCCGGCCGCATCGTGCAGGTCGAACATCGGAAGGCCCCACATGTCCCAGTACGTGTTGCGCGGATGCGGGTCGTCGGTGAATTCGACCGAGCAGGCCCATCCCTGATTCAGCGCGTAGTCGATCTGCGCGCGGATTTCCTCATCGCTCAAAGGCGGAAGAAAAGAGAACGTTCCCTGTGTGATGTGCATGTCGGTTCCTTTGACCGTTCAAGCCACGGATGGCGTGACCGCGAAATCGGGTGTATCGGTGGATGCGTAGTTGAAGGTGACATCGCGCCACGTATCGAGCGCGAGCTTGAGCGGCGTGCACCCGCGCGCGGCGGCTTCGAGAATGTCCGGCCCTTCGTTCGCGATGTCGCGCCCTTCGTTGCGCGCTTTCACCATCGCTTCGAGCGCGACGCGATTGGCGGTTGCGCCGGCCTGTATCCCTTGCGGATGCCCGATCGTTCCGCCGCCGAATTGCAGAATCGCATCGTCGCCGAAGAGGTCGAGCAACTGATGCATCTGCCCCGCGTGAATGCCGCCGGACGCCACAGGCATCACTTTGCGCAAGCCCGCCCACGGTTGATCGAAGAAGATGCCGCGCACGAGGTCGACCGGATTGCGCGCTTCGCGGCACACGTTGTAATAGCCCTGCACGGCAAGCGGATCGCCTTCCAGCTTGCCGACCGCCGTTCCCGCATGCGCGTGATCGACGCCCGCCATGCGCAGCCACTTCGCAATCACGCGAAACGAGATGCCGTGATTGCGCTGCCGCGTATAGGTGCCATGCCCCGCGCGATGCAGATGCAGGATCATGTCGTTCCTGCGCGCCCAGCGGGACATGGATTGAATCGCGGTCCAGCCGATCACGAGGTCGATCATCACGATGCACGAGCCGAGTTCCTTCGCGAATTCGGCGCGCTCGTACATGTCTTCCATCGTGCCCGCCGTCACGTTCAGATAGTGGCCCTTCATTTCACCGGTCTCGGCCTGCGCGCGGTTCACCGCTTCCATCGAAAAGAGATAGCGATCGCGCCAATGCATGAATGCCTGTGAATTGATGTTCTCGTCGTCCTTGAGGAAATCGAGGCCGCCCTTGAGACCTTCATAGACAACGCGGCCATAGTTCTTGCCCGACAACCCGAGCTTCGGCTTCACCGTTGCGCCGAGCAGCGGACGGCCATACTTATCGAGCCGTTCGCGCTCGACGACGATGCCCGTAGGCGGTCCCTGAAAGGTCTTGAGGTACGCAACGGGAATGCGCATGTCCTCCAGACGCAGCGCCTTGAGCGGCTTGAAGCCGAATACGTTGCCGATGATGGATGCCGTGAGATTCGCAACCGACCCTTCCTCGAATAGATCGAGTTCATACGCGATATACGCGAAGTATTGCGGCTCGTCGGCGCGCGCATTCGGCACAGGTTCCACGCGATACGCCTTCGCGCGATACATGTCGCACGCGGTCAGTCTGTCGGTCCATACGACGGTCCACGTCGCAGTGGACGATTCCCCAGCCACCGCAGCCGCCGCTTCTTCCGGCTCGACGCCCGGCTGCGGGGTGATGCGAAAGAGCGCGATGATGTCCGTTTCCTTGGGCGCGTAGTCGGGCTGCCAGTAACCCATCTCCCGATACTTCATCACGCCCGCCGCATAGCGCGAACGCGGAGCGGACGAACCGGATGAATCGCGTGCCGCTTCCACCGCGGCCTTGCTGAAGTCGTTCATTCCTTTTCCTCGATGAGAGGGGTGACGGGAACGACGTGCGCTCGAAGCCACCGGGCGACCGTCGCGTTCATGTGATGCGCCTGCTGTGATTGCAGAGTAGGCGCGGGCGCACTCGTTGGGAATTCACGAATTTCTTGCGCGAGCCTAAGCGATCGCTTATTCACCGTCACGCGCGCAGGCGGGACACTTTGCTGCGTTTCCGTCACAGTGCTTGCGTGCGAAGCGTGCCGACGCTTTGGCATGGCGCTTGCGTCTTTTAGCCGGCGCGCGGTCCGTGTGACGGATCGCGACGTCCGCATCGAACGCTTCATTTCAATCGTTCATCACCCAAGGAGAGACCTCATGCAATGGACCACGCCGAGCTTCACCGACATGCGTTTCGGCTTTGAAATCACGATGTATATCGCCACGCGCTGAAGAAGCGCATGCATCCCGCGCGAAGCGACCCTGCTTCGCGCGGACCGGACATGATCTACGAGACCATCGTCACCACCGCGGATCGCGACGGCACGCCGCATATCGCGCCAATGGGCGTGCGCTTCGAGGAAGGGTTTGCGATCCTCGCGCCGTTTCGCCCGTCGGCGACGCTCGATAACGTGATCGCGACGAAGAGCGCCGTCATCAACTTCACGACGGACGTGCGCGTTTTCGCGGGCTGCGTGACGGGCATCGAGCGTGACTGGCCGACGCGCGCCGCGAGCGTCGTGGCAGGCGTGCGGCTCGCGGACACGCTCGCGCATACGGAGCTGCGTCTCGACGAACTCTTCGACGACGAGACGCGTCCCGTATTGCGCATGGCGTGCGTGCATCGCGAAACGCATGCGCCGTTTGGCGGCTTCAACCGCGCGCAAGCGGCAGTCGTCGAAGGCGCGATTCTCGTGAGCCGTCTTTTCATGTTGCCGCCGGAAAAGGTGGATAGCGAGATCGACTACTTGCGCATTGCCATCGAGAAGACGGCGGGCGATGCGGAGCGCATCGCATGGAGCTGGTTGTTGCAGGCAATCGAACGGCACCGCATGACCCATCTCTCCGATCCTGGAATCTCCCGATGACCGCATTGCTCGCGAGCGTCCGCTCAGCCGACGAAGCATTCGATGCCGCGAAAGCCGGCGCCGAACTGATCGACCTCAAGGAACCGCACGCGGGCGCGTTAGGCGGCGTGGCTTTCGACGATATCGCGCGGATCGTGCGCGCGTTGCGCGCGCAGTATGCGATACGGCCGATCAGCGCGACCATCGGCGACCTGCCCAACGATGCGCTCGACGACATAACGCATCGCGTGCTGCAAGTCGCATCGAGCGGCGTCGATTACGTGAAAGTGGGCGTCGCGCCCGGACCGGCGGCCGCCGCATGCCTGCGTCATCTTGCGAGCCTGCCCGCGACGGTCGTGCCCGTGCTGTTATCGGACGATGGCGTCGATCGCGAGGTGGCCGCGCTCGCCGCGCAATTGGGCTTCGTCGGCATCGTGTTCGATACGGCGGCGAAGAACGGCCGCACGCTGTTCGATTGCGTCGATGTCGCGACGCTTGCGGCATGCATCGGACAAGCGCGTTCGCGCGGCGCGATGACGGCGCTCGCAGGCTCGCTCGGCTGGTCCGATCTCGAACGCATCCGCGCGCTCGCGCCCGATATCGCGGGCTTCAGAGGCGCGCTATGCGACGAACGCGATGGACGCACGGGCAGGCTCGACCCGCTGCGCGTGCAGAAGTGGGCGCGCGCGCTGCATGGCGGGCGCGAGATTGACGGCGATACGGCTCACGCCTGAAACGCGAGCAGGCGATCCCGCATGATGGACGCATCGCCCTTGTTGAACACTTCGACGAGATAATTCGCGTCCTTCACGTAAGCGGGAAAGCGCTTGTCCACGATACCGCTTGCCGCCAGCGTTTCGAGCGGCGCCTGCGTTCCCACGTCGCATGACTTGACGATCAGGAGGCGCTCCGCGTTGAGCGTCGTCGAAAGCCATGCGGCAAGGCTGTCGGATGTCGTGTCCCAGTTCGTCATGGAATCGGGCGTCGTGCGGATGAGATCGGTCGGCACCCATACAGCCACGCGACCATCGCGCAGTGCGCGGCGAATCCGCTCTTCGTTCGATGCCAGCACGAGTTCGGGCAGCACGCCTTGCATGAGGATCGCGTACTGCGCCATCGCGAGCAGGCACATGTTGTGCGCCGCGAGATCGTCGAAGCGCCATTCGCGCTGATATTGACGCACCGCGTCCGCGAAATCGCCGCCGCCCGGCACGATCACGACGCGCCCGCCGCCCACTTCCCAAAGCCGCGTCAACCACTCGCGCAGCGCGGGATCGTGGCTCAGGCTTCCCCCGATCTTGACCACCCACATGCCATTATCCTCGTTCGATGTTGACCGCTTCTATCGGCGATGCCGCAAGCAACGCCACCGCGACACTCGGCGCACACGTCGATGCCCACTGCGCGCATTGCGCGTCCGCTGAGGACACGCCTGCAAGACGCGCGAAATCGACGTAACCGCGCGCCTCTCTTTGCGCGAGCGCCGCCGCGAGAAAGCGTCCGCATCCCGCACCGACGACAGGCGCGCTCGCAAGCGCCGCGTGCTGGGCGCTCACGCGATGCAGATTCGCTTCGATTGCGCGCAACTGTTCATCGCGCCACTGCAACGCGAAACGCCGCCATTCGTCGGCGCTCGCATCGATTGCATCGCGTCCGATCATTCGTGCGATGCGCGCGCAACTCGCGGCCTCGGTCTTCGGTCCGTTGTCCGCGCTCGCATGCTGATCGTGGCCGGCCCACAACTCGCCTGTCAGACGATAGACGTCCGCCGTCGTCGCGAACCATTCGTTCATGACGCCCGTGCTTTCGCCGCGAAACGCGATGCGATGCGCGACGCCGCATAACGGCGTTCGCACGACGCCCTGATACACGAGTTCGCCGCTCGCGAGACGCTCGGCATCGTTCGTGCCGCGCGCGGCGACGCGGCCCGCGACGATCGGCACGATGTCCGTCGTGGTGCTGCCGATATCGACGAGCAATGCATGGTCCATGCGCGTCGCGACCCATTCGGCCGTGGCGAGCCAGTTCGCGGACGCCACTTTGCGCCAGCCGTCCGCGCATGCGGAACGCGCGAGCCAGTTGCGCTCGCCGCCATAAAAGAGCGTGCGCGCACCGAGCCGTCGCGAGATGGCGCCTGTGAGCATGCGCACGCCTTCTGCGCGGTCCGCGAAGAGATCGACCATTTCGCCTGTCATCGTGACGGCGTGACGCGCGCACGCATCGGCGGCTTGCGGCCAGCGCTCGAAGACGCAGTCGATGACGCGTTCGAGATGCGCGATGCCTTGCCACAGCGGACACGCCCATTGCGCGACATCGGCGAGCGCGCCCGCGCTGACCATCGACACCTTGACGTGCGCGCCGCCAACGTCCCAGCCGAAGACCGTCGCGATGCCGCCGCGCGTCGTCATGACGATGCCCCGCATGCGCGCAGCGAAGGGGCATCGTGCTGAAACCCCGGCACGCGATGCGCCGCGAGCAGGCGCGCGGCGAGCTCGTGCGTCCGGCTCAATTCCGCATAGGCAACGGTGAGGCGCGGATTCACTTCGATGACGACAGGCCCGCGTTCGCGATGCCATACGACGTCGATACCCACGAATCCGCGCAAGCCCGGCAGCGCGCGCGCGACACGCATGGCAAGCCGTTCGAGCACGCGGCCTTGCGTGCTGTTGCGATCGATCGCATCGGCATCGACGCCATCGAACTGAACGATGCGCTGATGCGGATTCGTGCGCGCCGCATCCGACAGACCGATGCGCTGACGATTGACCGATACGAGCTGCGTCGCGGCGTCGTCGCAGATGAGCGAAAGGCTCAGCGGTTCACCGTCGATCCATTCCTGCAGCACGGGACTGCGCCCTGCTGCCGCGCGCGCGTCGTATTCCGCGAGGGCAGCATGCAAATCGTCATAGAGATGCGTGTCGAGGCCGCCGGCGCCGTCGTCGGGCTTGACGACCCATTGGCGTGCGCCGCTTGCCGCCGCGTCTTCCGGTTGAAGCGCGGGCGTTGCCGCGATGCCCTGCGCCGCGAGGCAAGCGGCGGTCGCGCTCTTGCTCGATGCCGCGCGAATGGCCTCTTTCTCGCATCCGAGCCAGCGCGCCGCGCCGACGGCATCGTGCATGCGCAGGAGCAGGCCATCGCATTCGGGCGCGACGACGATGGCGTAATCGTGCTCGCGCGCCATGCGCGCCACGAAGCGCGTGATGGGCTCGCCCGGCTCCGCGCGTCGATACGTGCAGCGCGGGAGCGCGTGCGTTTGCTCGAAGCGCGAACTCGCGACGGTGAGTTCGATACCGGGCAGCGCGCGCAAGTCGGCGGCGATTGCATCGCGCATCACGCGGCCTTCGACGATGAGCGCGCTCAGGTCGTCGAAGCTGCCCGCGCTTGCGACATCGGGATCGATGCCGCCGCCGGTGAGATACTCGAACACGAATAGTCTGGTCAAGGGGATGCCATCCATGCAGGTGATACCGGTTCTTGATCTGCTCGACGCTCACGCGGTGCGCGCGGTGCGCGGCGAGCGGTCGCGCTATCGTCCGATCGAGTCATCGTTGTGCGCGACGAGCGATCCGCACGATGTGGCCCGCGCGCTCGTTGCCGCGACTGGCGCTTGCACGTTGTACGTGGCCGATCTCGGCGCGATTCTCGGGCGCGGCGCGCACATCGGCATGCTTGCGATGTTGTGCGATTCACTCGGCGCGGGCGTCGAAATATGGCTCGACGCGGGCTTCACCGAGTTTTCGTCGATGCACGCGCTCATGCAGGACGTTCTTCGCTCGACGCGATCGGGTCGTCCCGCGACGCTCGTGCCTGTGTTCGGCACCGAGACCTTGCTCGATCCACGCGCACTCGCGCATGCCGGCGCGGCCGGTTATGAGCCGATTCTTTCGCTCGACTATCGGGGAGGACGCGCGCTCGGCGCATCGTGTATCGATTGCGCACTGTGGCCGTCGCGGGTGATCGTCATGACGCTCGATCACGTTGGCGCTGCGGGTGGCCCTGATCTCGTCACGTTCGACGCTGTCCGTGGTCTTGCCGGTGGCCGCTCGGTGTTCGGGGCGGGCGGCGTGCGACATGATGAAGATCTTCGCGTTGTTGCGCAGCGCGGCGCGCAAGGGTGGCTCGTTGCTTCTGCTCTTCATGATCGGACCTTGCTCAGGGTTTCTTCGTTTTTGTGAGACTCAATATTTATGCCAATGGGTTTTGATTGTTCGTTTCGTTTCGTTTCTTTCTTTGTTGCGTGACAGTGTGTTGCACTCGTGTTGCGGTTTTTGTTTCGGTGCTTAGTTTTCATGTCGGTCTATTGGCGTTGCCCCTCCCCGGGGCGGGGGTCACTTTCTTTGCGGCTGCAAAGAAAGTAACCAAAGAAAGCAGCTTTTCAGCCCGGAGCATGGAATGTGTGAGTAGCTCGCGAAGAAGCATTGGCACTCGGTTAATAAACAGCCTTGAATGACCTTCCACGCCCGCTGAGCGCCACGTCCTCCGAGCCCTTTGGCTCGTTAACACCACATCCTCGTTTTGCGCTTATGCCTTCGGCCCCGTCGCTAGTCAGCGACGGACGTCCATGAATTGCCTGTCGCTATGGTCTTGCTCGCGCGGGAAGACAAGCACGCATACCTTCGCGAACCTTCGGTGTTATCGAGCCAAGGGGCTCGCAGGACGTGGCGCTCAGCGGGCGCGGAGAGTCATTCAAGGCTCTTTATTGATCTGAGTGCCAATGCGGACCTATCCGTAATTCCGTGGGCGAGGCATATCATGAGAGGTAAAAGTCATGGATATGCCGATGAAGAAGAAACGCACCGTCGCGTCCCAGGCAGCGGCCCGCGGGCCGCTGCCTGAGTTGCCTGAAGCGCTGCTTGATGAGCTGGTGAAGGGTCCGATGACGCCCGGTGAGGTCCAGGACCTGATGCTGGCGTTCAACAAGGCGCTCATCGAACGCGCGATGGGCGCGGAAATGAGCATGCATCTGGGCTACCGGCCCGGCCAGCCCAAGCCTGCCGAGCAGACCAATGAACGCAACGGCGCCAGCGGCAAGACCGTCATCACCGAGCGCGGCGCGGTGCGGGTCGATCTGCCGCGCGACCGTGAAGGCAGCTTCGAGCCGATCCTGATTCCCAGGCACGAGCGCCGTTTCGCGGGCTTTGACGAGCGCATCATCGCCATGTACGCACGCGGCATGAGCGTGCGCGAGATTCAGGCATTTCTGGCCGAAAGCTATGGCACCGAGGTCTCACCCGATTTCATCAGTTCGGTCACCGATGAGGTGATGGCTGAAACGCTGGCCTGGCAAAGCCGTCCACTCGAGGCGATGTACCCGGTGGTGTTCTTCGACGCGCTGCGCGTGAAGATCCGTGGCGACGGCGTGGTGAGCAACAAGGCGGTGTATCTGGCGCTGGGCATTCAGGCCGACGGCCAGCGCGACGTGCTCGGCCTGTGGATCGAGCAGACCGAAGGCGCGAAGTTCTGGCTGAAGGTGTTCAATGAACTGAAGACCAGGGGCTGCCAGGACATCCTGATCGCGGTCGTCGACGGCCTGAAGGGGCTGGCCGAGGCGATCGGCACAGCGTACCCGCGCACGGCCGTGCAGACCTGCATCGTGCACCTGATCCGCAACAGCCTGGAATACGCCAGCTACAAGGACCGTAAAAGCGTCGCCGCCGCGTTGCGTCCGATCTATGGGGCGGCCAGCGAACAGGCCGCGCAGCAGGCGCTGGAGGCCTTTGCCGAAGGGCCATGGGGCGCGAAGTATCCGACCATCGTGCAGTCATGGCGACGGGCATGGGAGAACGTCACACCGTTCTTTGTGTTTCCCCCGGCGATACGCCGGGTGGTGTACACCACCAATGCCATTGAGAGTCTGAACATGCAACTGCGCAAGATCATCAGGACGCGCGGCCACTTCCCCAACGACGAGGCCGCCATCAAGCTGCTTTGGCTGGCATTGCGCAATGTGCTGGCGAAGTCGGTACGGGCGGCATTTGACTGGTCCTCCGCCATGAACCAGTTCGCTATTCTGTTTGGAGAGCGTTTTACCAACGCACGCGGGTAACTCCGCTAACCGCCTCGCCCACAAAAACGCGGATAGGTTCGCCAATGCCCTTCCGCAAGCTGCACACGCACTCTCTGCTGCGGGCTAAAAAGCTGCTTTCTTTGGTTACTTTCTTTGCAGCAGCAAAGAAAGTGACTGCCGCCCCGCACAGGGGCAACGCCAATAGACCGCCACGAAAACTAAGCACCAAAACAAAAACCGGCATACACATTGCTATAAACGCCCACTCCGAGCCAAAGAGAAACAAGCTCAGCACCGCCGTGCAAAAAACCTGGACCTGTCCATTCTGCCCGCTGCTATGCGACGACATATACCTGACCGTCACAGCCGACGCACGCCTGGCCGCCACGAACACGTCCTGCCCGCGGCTCGCGCAATCGCTTGCGCGAACAAGCGCACAAGATGCAGACCGCAAGCCGACGATCGATGGCCAAGCCACCGATCTCGCGTCGGCGCTCTCGCAAGCCGCGCAGATTCTGTCGCACGCACGGCAGCCGCTTTTCGGCGGACTGGCAACCGACGTGGCCGGCGCGCGCGCACTCTTTGAACTCGCCGCTCACAGCGGCGCCATACTCGACCATCTGCACGGCGACGCGCTCTGTGCGGCCACACTCGCGCTGCAAGACCGCGGCGCGCTCTTCACGACACTCTCGGAAGTGCGCTCGCGCGCCGATCTCATCGTCGTGTTCGCATGCGAGCCGTCGCGCCGCTATCCGCGCTTCTATGAACGCATCGACACGGCGCTTCGCGATGTCGACATCGTCTTTGTCGGATGCAACGTCGATCCAGCTGCCGGCACGCACACCGACGCCACGCTGCAAAACGCCGATGCCTTCGATACGCTCGCACTCTGGTCCGCACTCGTCGAAGGCCGCAAGCCCGATGCGTTCGCGGATACTGAAACGGCGCGCACGCTGCAACGTCTGATCGATCGCATCCGCGCAGCGCATTACACCGCGCTCGTCTATGAACCCGCCGCGCTGCCCGGCCCGCATGCGGCGCTCGCGATCGAAGCGATTCATCGCATCGTGAAGACGATCAACCGCACCGTGCGCGCGGGCGCGCTCGCACTCACGGGCGACGACGGCTCAATGTCGGTGAATCAGGCGGTCACGTGGCTCTCGGGCTTTCCGCTGCGCACGCGCGTCGCCTTCGGCTTGCCGCTCGACTACGATCCGCATCGCTATGACACGCATGCGCTCATGCATCGACGCGAAATCGACGCCCTGCTATGGGTGTCGAGCTTCGCGCCCGAGCCCTTGCCCGCAGCGCTCGCCGACGATACGCCCGCCATCGTGCTCGGTCATCCGGCGACGACGCTCGACGAACGCGCGGCGCCGACCGTCTTCATTCCCGTCGCGACGCCCGGCGTCGATAGCAGCGCGCATCTCTTTCGCATGGACACATCGGTTGTCGCGCCGCTCGTCGCCGCGCGCGATGTCGGCTTGCCGACCGTGTCCGCCGTTGCGAGCGAACTCGTAAAGCAGCTTCGCGCAAGGAGGCCCTCATGAGCGTTGCGCGCTTGAGAGGCGGCACGCTTTACGATCCGACGAACGGCATCGACGGCGAGCGGCGCGATATCTTCATACGCGATGGCCGCATCGTCGAGGACATGGCAGCCGAAGCCATTCCCCCCGAGCGCGACTTCGATGCGAGCGGCATGGTGGTCATGGCAGGCGGCATCGATCTGCATTCGCACATCGGCGGCGGAAAGACCAATCTCTCGCGTCTTCTGCTACCGGAAGATCATCGCAACGATGCGCGCGCAATCGCGAACAGACCCGGCGAAGGCCGCTACATGCGGCTGCCTTCATGCGGCACCTGCACGCCGGGCACGCTCGCGACCGGCTATCGTTATGCGGAAATGGGCTACACCGCCGCGTTCGAACCGGCGATGATCGGCTCCAACGCGCGCCATACGCATCTGGAAATGGGCGATACGCCGATCATCGATCACGGCGCCTACGTGATGATGGGCAACGACGAACTGTTCCTGCAGATGCTCGGTGCGCGCGAAGACTTCCAACGCATGCGCGATTACGTCGGCTGGACCATCAACGCGAGCAAGGCGCTTGGCGTGAAGGTCGTGAATCCCGGCGGCATCTCCGCGTTCAAGTTCAACCAGCGCTCGCTCGATCTCGACGAAGCGCATGTGCATTACGGCGTCACACCGCGCGATGTGCTCAAGACGCTCACGCGTGCGCTCGCGGAGTTGCGCGTGCCGCATCCGCTTCATGTGCATGCAAGCAATCTCGGCGTACCGGGCAATGTCGCAACGACAATCGGCACGATGGATGCCGCCGAAGGCTTGCCCATCCACCTCACGCATATCCAGTTTCATAGCTATGGCACCGAAGGCCCGCGCAAGTTCTCGTCGGGCGCGCGCGCAATTGCCGAAGCAGTCAATGCGCGGCCCAACGTGAGCATCGACGTCGGCCAGATCATGTTCGGACAAACCGTCACGGCTTCCGGTGACACGATGATGCAGTTTCGTAACGCTCCGCTTGCGCGTCCGCGCAAATGGGTGCTCGGCGATATCGAATGCGACGGCGGCTGCGGCGTGCTGCCGTTTCGGTATCGCGAAGAGAGCTTCGTGAATGCGCTGCAATGGATCATCGGGCTGGAGATATTCCTGCTCGTCGACGATCCGTGGCGCGTTTCGATGACCACGGATCATCCGAACGGCGCGCCGTTCACGAGTTATCCGCATCTCATCCGGCTGCTGATGGACAAGTCGTTCCGCGACGAAAGGCTCGCAACGCTCGACGCCGACGCCCAAGCGCTGAGCGTGCTCGGCGGCATCGAGCGCGAGTTCTCGCTCTACGACATCGCGATCATCACGCGCGCAGGCCCGGCGCGTCTGCTCGGACTCAAAGATCGCGGACACCTCGGCGCCGGCGCGGCGGCCGATATCGCCGTGTATCGCGAGGACGCCGACCGCGAGCGGATGTTCACGTCTCCCGCCTATGTTCTCAAGGATGGCGAACTAATCGCACGCGATGGAACTTTACTGACGACGCCAACGGGCGGCATCCATTACGTTCAGCCGGACTATGACCGCGCAATCGAGGCGCGCGTGCGCGAATTCACGCAGGCGAATCTTGCGGGCCGCTTCGACAACGTCGCCATCGGCGAAGACGAAATCTGCGCATGCTGCAACGGCGGCAAGCTCTTGCCGGTTGCATGTCTGGCAGGCCATGGAGCGAATCGGCCATGACCGTCATGCGCATCAACGGTACGCAAATCGACGATACCTTCGCCGAAGCCTTCCCGATGAAGGCGACGCGTCTCGTCATCACCGCGCATACGCCGGTATGGGCGCGTCACGCGGCCAATTCGTTGACGGGCTTTGCAACCTCCGTGATCGACTGCGGATGCGAAGCGGGCATCGAGCGCGATCTCGCAGGCGACGAAACGCCCGATGGACGGCCGGGCGTATCGGTGCTGATGTTCGCGGTGTCGTCGAAAGAGCTTGCAAAACAGATCGCGCGGCGCGTCGGGCAATGCGTGCTGACGTGTCCGACAACGGCCGTCTATGGCGGCATCGATCGTGCAACGAGCCGCGCGCCGCTTTCCGACAACGCCCCGCTCGGCGCGGGCTTGCGCTTCTTCGGCGACGGCTTTCAGATATCGAAAGTGCTCGGTGCCACGCGCTATTGGCGCGTGCCGGTCATGGACGGCGAATTCGTCTGCGAAGAGTTCACGGCCACGGTCAAGGCCGTGGGCGGTGGCAATCTGCTTTTTCTCGCAAGCGACGTGGACAGCGCGCTAGCCGCCGCCGAAGCAGCCGTCGATGCCATGCATGCGCTGCCGAACGTCATTACGCCGTTTCCCGGCGGCGTCGTGCGTTCAGGCTCCAAGATAGGCTCCAAATACGCGGGCGCGACTGCATCCACGAACGATGCGTTTTGCCCGACGCTCGTCGGCTTGTCGAGTAAGAGCGAATTGACGCCCGAAGTCGCGTGCGTACTCGAAATCGTGATCGACGGTCTCACGGATGCGGACGTGAGCGCCGCGATGACAGCGGGCATTGCGGCGGCGACATCGTTGGGACATGCACGCGGCGTCCTTCGCATTTCGGCGGGAAACTACGGCGGCAAGCTCGGGCCTTATCACTTCAGGTTGCATGAGTTGGCGGCGGGCATCGCGGGGAGCGGCGCATGAACGCCATTACGTTGCGCGTAAAAAATGCGCCAGGCTTTCGCGTCGATGCGTCGAAATTACTGCCTCACGCTCTAGCGGAGTTGTCGCTTGAGGCATTGGCGCGCCTCACGTTGCAAGGGCATGGCGAGACATGCGCGTTAGGCGATGTATTCGACATCGCGCAAGCGGATGCACAAGCGCCGTCGCTTGTCATCGAGGGCGACGCGCGATGGCTGGATCGGCTGGGCGCGTCGATGAGCGAAGGCACGCTCACCATCCACGGCGATGCGGGCGATTGCGCTGGCATCGGCATGACAGGCGGCGTCCTCGCGATACAAGGGAATGCCGGCGATTTCGTCGCTTGCGAGATGCAAGGCGGCCGCGTAACGGTGCACGGCAACGTCGGGGACTTTGCAGCGGGCGCGCTTCCCGGCGACATGGAAGGCATGAACGGCGGCGTGCTTGCGGTGCACGGCAGCGCTGGCGCGCGTCTTGCAGATCGCATGCGGCGCGGCACCGTGATGATCGGCGGCGATGCGGGCGACTTCGCGGCATCGCGGCTCATTGCGGGCACCGTATGCATCGCGGGACACACGGGCGCGCGCGTCGGCTATGGCATGCGGCGCGGCACGGTCGTACTATTGAACGCGCCACCCCGCATGGAGCCGACATTCACCGAAGGCAAACGCGGTTTCGACGTCTTCTGGCTTCTACTCACGCGCATGCTCGCCCGCGAACGCGCGCCGTTTGCGACGCTCGACGGCAAAGCTTTACCGAGGCGCTATGCGGGCGATCTCGCCGTGGACGGACGGGGGGAATTGCTTATCGCCAATTCATGAAGGGACGAGAACAATGGAGTTGTATTCGGCGCACGAATGCCCTTTGATCGAGGAGGCACGCCATGACTGCTGCGCGGACTGCGGCCGCGACGCAAGACGAAACGCGCGTCGCACACGAGCACTTCGCGCGGCCGCTCATTGCGCTGCACTGGATCATCGCGGTCTGCATCATCGCGATGCTTTGCATAGGCTTTTATATGGTGGGCTTGCCGCGCGGAATGGCTTTCAAGTCGACGCTCATCAACTTCCACAAGTCGCTCGGCATTACGATTTTCCTGCTGGTGCTGATCCGCATCTTGGTACGCCTGGCCTATGGCCGGCCGCCTCTGCCGCCGATGGGAGCGTGGCAACGCGCCGCCGCGAGCACCACGCAGGGCCTTTTATACGTCGGCATGATTGCCATGCCGCTTACCGGCTACCTCGGTTCGTCGTTCAACAAGTTCGGCACGCGCCTCTGGGGCGTGCTTCTGCCACAATGGGGATGGGACGACAAAGCCATGCGCGAGCTCTTCTTCGGCATCCACGGTTATCTTGCGTGGATCATGGCCGCACTGGTCGTTCTGCACTTTCTCGGCGCGATGAAGCATCAACTCATCGACAAGGACGGACTCTTGAGGAGGATGTGGCCATGAGCCGCGCATCGTGCCTCATCGGAGGCGCCGTATGAAGATACGCGTGCTCGGTTCTTCGGCTGGCGGCGGCTTTCCGCAATGGAACTGCAATTGCCGCAATTGCGACGGCGTGCGCCGCGGCACGATTGCGGCGCGCGCGCGCACGCAGTCATCCATTGCCATCAGCGATAACGGCGACGACTGGCTGCTTGTCAACGCATCGCCCGACATACTCGCGCAGATCGCGGCGAACCCCGAATTGCAGCCCGCGCGCCGCGTGCGCGACACCGGCATCGCGGCGGTCATCACGATGGATGCGCAGATCGATCACGTCACCGGCCTTCTGATGCTGCGCGAACGCGGCACGCCGTTGCCGCTCTATACGACCGACGCCGTATGGCAGGACCTGTCGACGGGCTTTCCGATCACGTCGATCCTCTCGCATTACTGCGGCGTCGAGCATCGACGTATCGCGCTCGATGGCGCCGCGTTGAAGGTGCCCGAGTTGCCGCGCGTCAGCATCCATGCGCTGCCGCTATCGAGCAAGGCGCCGCCCTACTCGCCGCATCGCGAAGCGCCCGAAGCCGGCGACAACATCGGACTCATGTTCACGAACGACACTACCGGCAAGCGCGCGTTCTATGCGCCGGGGCTGGGCGCGCTCGAACCGCACATACTCGATGCCATGAACGCGGCGGACCTTCTGCTCGTCGATGGCACCGTATGGACCGACGACGAAATGATCCGACTGGGTCTCACGAAGAAGACCGGCGCGGACATGGGTCATCTCGCGCAAAGCGGCGCGGGCGGCATGATCGAAGTGCTGGATTCGATCGAACGCCCCGACGTGCGCAAAGTGCTTATCCACATCAACAACACGAACCCGATCCTGATCGAGGACGGGCCCGAACGACGCATGTTGTCGGAGCATGGCATCGAAGTCGCGCACGACGGCATGAGCATCGAGCTATGAAGATATCGCGGAGAATCATGAATGCCTGACAACGCTTTTGCGCCGATGCTGAACCCCACGACCGGCCCGCATTTCACCGCATTGAAGGAGCCGGGCCCCGCGTGGACGCGCGAGCAGTTCGAGGAACGGCTGCGCAAAAAGGGCACGGCGTATCACATTCATCATCCGTTCAACGTGAAGATGAATAGCGGAGGATGCTCGCCCGAGCAGATACGCGGCTGGGTGGCGAACCGCTTCTATTACCAGATCAATATCCCGCTCAAGGATGCAGCGGTGATGTCCAATTGCCCCGATCGCGAAACGCGTCGCCGCTGGGTGCTGCGCATACTCGATCACGATGGCTATGAAGGCCAGCCCGGAGGCATCGAAGCATGGGCGCGCCTCGGCGACGCAGTGGGCCTTTCGCGCGACGATCTCTGGTCGCTCGATCTCGTCACACCCGGCGTGCGCTTCGCGGTGGATGCCTATGTGAATTTCGCGCGGCGCGCGCCGTGGCAGGAATCGGTGTGTTCTTCGTTGACGGAAATGTTCGCGCCGCAGATTCACAAGGACCGGCTCGCGACCTGGCCCGAGCATTACAAGTGGATAGAGCCGGATGGCCTCGCCTATTTCCGCTCGCGCGTATCGCTTGCGCAGCGCGATGTCGAACATGGGCTCGAAGTGACGCTCGCGCATTTCACGACGCGCGAAGCGCAACAGCGCGCGCTCGACATCCTGCAGTTCAAGCTCGACATTCTTTGGACCATGCTCGATTCGATCGAAAAGGCCTTTCCGTCATGAGCGACACGAATCCCACACAGCGCGTGAGCGAAGCGGTCGCGGCGCCCGACGATTCATTGCAGCCGAAGCTGAAGCGCCTCTTTCGCCTGCAATGGGAACCGGCGCAGGATGCACACGTGCTGCTTTATCCCGAGGGCATGGTGAAGCTCAATGAGAGCGCCGCGCAGATTCTCTTGCGTTGCGACGGCACGCGCGATATTCCCGCGCTCATCGCCGATCTCGAAGCGGCGTTCGGCGCAAGCGGCATCGGCGACGACGTCCGCGCGTTCATCGCCGGTGCGCGTTCGCGCGGCTGGCTGGAGTAACGAGGCACGAGCATGACCGATCTATCCGAACCCATCGCGAAGCCGGAGCACGAAGGCGTGGCCATTGCGCCGCCTCTGTGGCTGCTCGCCGAACTGACGTATCGCTGCCCGCTGCACTGCGTGTTCTGCTACAACCCGGTGAACTACACCGATCACGCACGCGAACTCGACACCGCGCAATGGCTCGACGTGCTGCGTCAGGCGCGCGCGCTCGGAGCCGCGCAACTCGGCTTCTCCGGCGGCGAGCCGCTCTTGCGCGACGACCTCGAAACACTCGTCGGCGAAGCACGCAAGCTCGGCTTCTATACGAATCTCATCACGTCAGGCATCGGTCTTACCGACAAGCGTCTCACGGCGCTCAAGGACGCCGGCCTCGATCACATTCAACTCTCGTTTCAGGACTCGACTCAGGAACTCAACGACTTTCTCTCGAGCACGAAGACTTTCGACCTGAAGAGGCGTGTCGCGAATCTCATCAAGGCGCATGACTTTCCGATGGTGCTCAATTGCGTGCTGCATCGCTATAACCTGCCGCATATCGGCCGCATCATCGATATGGCGCTCGCAATGGGCGCGGAATATCTCGAACTCGCCAACACGCAGTATTACGGCTGGGCGCATGCGAACCGCGCGCAACTCATGCCGACTGCCGAGCAATTGCAGGAAGCGGAAGCGGTCGTCGAGCGCTATCGCAAGGAAATCGGCGACAAGTGCAAGATATTCTTCGTCGTGCCGGATTACTACGAGCGTCGCCCGAAGCGCTGCATGAACGGATGGGGCTCGGTGTTTCTCGGCATCGCGCCGGATGGCGCTGCGTTGCCGTGTCATACGGCGCGTTCGCTGCCGGGCCTTTCGTTTCCGAACGTGGCCGACATGCCGCTCAAGGACATCTGGTACGAAAGCGATGCCTTCAACCGTTTTCGCGGCTTCGGCTGGATGAAAGAGCCGTGCCGCAGTTGCGACGAGAAGGCCATCGATCTCGGCGGCTGCCGGTGCCAGGCGTATCTGCTGACGCAGGATCCCGCGAATGCCGACCCTGTCTGCGACAAGTCTCCGCACCATGAGCGCGTGATCGAAGTCGTGCGTGCCGCTTCGCAAAGGCAGGAGCCGCGCGAACAGCCGATCGTGTTTCGCAATGACGCGAACGCGCGGCGCATCGCATCCGAGCTTCGAAACAACGATTCGGACATCGAAGGAAAATAGCATGGCCGCCGATATCTCCGTGCTGCTGGTGGACGACCACGCCGTCGTGCGTGAGGGCTATAAGCGTCTGCTCGAATTGAGCGTTGATGTCAGCGTGGCGGGAGAAGCGGCGGATGCTGCGCAGGCCTATCAGAAGTTCTGCGCGTTGCAGCCGGATGTCGTGGTAATGGACCTCGCATTGCCGGGCGCAAGCGGCATCGAAGCGATGCGGCGCATGCTCGCGCGCGAGCCGCATGCGCGCGTGCTCATCTTCAGCGTGCACGAGGAAGCGATTTTCGTGCGCCGCGCGCTCGATGCAGGCGCGCGCGGTTATGTGACGAAGGCGAGCGCGCCCGATGTGCTCGTCGAAGCGGTGCGCTCGGTTGCGCGCCGCGTCTGCTATCTGAGCCCCGACATATCGCAGTCGCTCGCATTGCGCGCCACCATTCAGGACGGCCCGCCGGGACGCCAGTTGTCGCCGCGTGAATTCGAAGTGCTGCGCCTGCTCGTGCAAGGCTATACGTTGCCGAGCATCGCGGAAAAACTGGGCCTGAGTCAGAAGACCGTGGCGAATCATCAATCGGTAATACGTCAGAAATTCGGCGCAGATAATGGCGTACAACTCGCGCAGATCGCTAATCGCTTAGGGCTTCATTTCGCCGATTTCGCCGGTTCGCAAGAAGCCTCATTCGGCTCGCAAGGTTTCGGCAGTCCCGCCTGAGCCGGGACGCGCGCGCAAAAGAGAAAGCCTTGGCCGGGGCTGCTTGCGATCTCGAACTCGCCTCCCAGCGCCTCGACGCGCTCGCGCATGCCGACGAGCCCCAGACCCTTGCGCGGAATGGACAAGTCGATGCCGGGGCCGTCATCGGCCATCGTGACGACGATCTCATCCATGCGCTTTGCGTCGTTCCGCGTGCGGACCAGAAAGATCTCGACGCGCGCATCGCGAGCGAACTTGGACACGTTGTTGAGCCCTTCTTGCACCAGCCGATAGAGCGCGATGTTGAGCGCATCGACAAGGCCGTCGAAGTCGCCTTCCACTGTCAGCGTGAAGCTCGCTTGCGGCAGGCGCTCCCGCCAGCCTTCGATGCAATGTTCGAGCGCCGTCGGCAAGCCGAATTCGTCGAGACCGATGGGCCGCAGCTTGCGAATCATGCCGCCGATCTCGCGATACACATGCTTCGCGCTTTGCATCAGGGCTAAAGAGCGCCGATGAATTTCCGCTTCCCGGTTAGCGGAAAGATCGCGAATGCGGCCGGCATCGAGCAACATGGCGTTGAGATATTGCCCCAGTTCGTCATGCAGTTCGCGCGCGAGATGACGCCGCTCGCTTTCCTGTGCCGCAATGCTCTGATTCGCGAGCCGCCGGTTCTCCGCGAGCAGATGTTCCGCCTTTTCCTCCAACGCGCGACGCCGGCGCTCTTCGCGCTCTGCCTGTCGATAACGCCGCCACGCGAACCATGCGAATCCAGTGGCAAGCACGAAGAGCGTCGCGGGCAATTCATCGAGCTGAAAGCGCTCGGCGCTGCGCGTCCATCGATAGGTGAATTCACTGAAGTCGAAGATGGCGAAGACAGCGCCCGCGATAGCCGTCACCGCGAGCACGCACACGAGATCGCGCAAAGCCGTCGAACGCGGCGCGCGGTCGGCGTGCGCATGGGCGTGAGGGGGCAAGGAATCGGATGGCGTCACGGCGTCCATTCTATGCGCGCTCTTTGCGTGCGTTATCGAGTCGCCGGGCGCTTTGGGAACGCTTCCCTCGTGAATCGGGAAAGGCTCCCGGTGCGTCTGCGAATTCTTGTGCGACCCTTTCAATAAAAGGTTCATCGTCTTAAAGAAGCCTGAAAGAACGATTGCAGCGACACTACAACGACGAGAGGAGACGAACATGGACAGCATGCCGCGCCGCTTTGTCATCGCGCATCGGTTCAAACCCCGAGCGCGCTTGCGGCTCTTGTTCGGCGGCGCGTTCGCGAGCATCACGGTCGGCGCATGGGCGCAAACGGCGAGCGCCCCCGACGCAGATGCATCCGCCGTTGCGCCCGTCGCCGCGAGCGCGCCGCCGAACACGGAACTGCCTTCCATCATCGTCGTGGGCACGACGCCGCTCGTCGGCGTAGGCACGCCACTCGAAAAAGTGCCCGCGAATGTGCAGACCATCAAGGGCAACGACATACAGGCGCAGCACGCCGCTACGGTCAGCGATTATTTGCGCAAGAACCTCGCGAGCGTGGACGTGAACGATGCGCAAGGCAATCCGTCGCAGATGGACATCAACTATCGAGGCTTCACGGCTTCGCCGCTGCTCGGCACGCCGCAGGGTTTGTCCGTGTTTCTCGATGGCGTGCGCATCAACGAACCGTTCGGCGATGTCGTCAACTGGGACCTCATTCCGCAAGCCGCCATCAGCACGATGCAGATCATCCCCGGATCGAATCCGACCTTCGGCCTGAATACACTCGGCGGCGCGGTCGCTGTGACGACCAAGAACGGGCGCAGCAATCCGGGCGGCAATATCGACATTAGCGGGGGATCGTGGGGACGAAAGGCGGCGCAAATCGAGCAAGGCGGCGTGATCGGCAGCAACGTCGATTACTACTTCACGGCCAACGTCACGAACGACAACGGCTGGGCCGCCCAGAATTCGAGCCGCCTGCGTCAGGCATTCGGCAAGCTGCGCTATACGGACGCCGATACCACGCTCTCGCTTTCGATGGGCGGCGCGGACAACACGCTCCATGGATCGCAGACCATTCCACGATCGTTCCTGGATAACTACAAACAGGCGTACACGTTCCCCGATACCAATGAGAATCAGGTCGGCTATCTGACCTTCTCGGGCGAGCATTACTTCTCGCCCAATGTCGAATTGAGCGGCAACGTGTATTACCGCCACTATCGCAACAAGAACGTGAGCAGCAACGTCAACGACGACTTCGGCGAACCGCTAGGCGACGACGATGTCGATCTCACGCAGGCGACCAACGATCAATCGGTGATCGTCACCGACAGCTATGGCGCAAGCCTTCAGCTCACGCTGCTCAACAAGCTCTTCGGCCTCGACAATCAGCTGATTCTTGGCGCCGCCGGCGACTTCGCCAACTCGCATTTCACGCAGTCGTCGCAGCCCGCCGAATTCACGGGAAGCCGCGCGACGGTCGGCATCGGTCCATTCGTGCAAGGCACCGATGCAAAGACGCGCAACGAGAACTGGGGCATCTACTTCGAGAACACGCTGTCGTTCACCGAGCAATGGTCGATGACGCTCGCGGGCCGCTATAACTGGTCGAAGGCGACCATCGGCGACGAAAGCGGCGTGCAGCCGCTGCTCGATGCAAAGCACACGTTCTCACGCTTCAATCCCGCTATCGGCTTCAACTGGAATCCGGCGCCGTCTTTCACCGCTTATGCAACGTACAACGAAGGCATGCGCTCGCCGACCGCCATCGAACTCGCGTGCGCGGACCCGAACGCGCCCTGTTCGTTGCCGAACGATTTCATTGCCGATCCCGATCTCAGGCCCGTTATCTCGCGCACCTTCGAAATAGGCGCGCGAGGACACATCGGCCAGGCGACCACATGGAGCGCCGCCGCATACAGCACGACGCTCTCCGACGACATTCAGTTCGTCAGCAGCCAGGGCGCGTCCAGCACGCTCGGCTATTTCCAGAACGTCGGCAAGACGCGTCGCCAGGGCTTCGAGCTTGCGGGACGCACGCAATGGGGTCCGCTCGGTGTCGCCGCGAGCTACAGCTATGTGAACGCGACGTATCGCTCGACATGGACCGAAAGCAGTTCGAGCAACTCCAGCGCGGACGATGGCGGCAATATCACCGTGCATTCGGGCGATCGCATTCCGGGCATTCCGGCCAATACCGTCAAGATGCGCCTCGATTACAACCCGATTGCGCGATGGAATGTCGGCACCAATCTCACGTATCGCAGCAATATCTTCGCGCGCGGCGACGAGAACAATCAGGATGCGAATGGCAGCATCGCAGGCTATTTCCTTATCGACCTCGACACCACATATAACGTGACGAAGCAATTGCAGGTCTATGCCACCGTCAAGAATCTGCTCAACAAGCGCTATGCGAACTTTGCGATTCTCGGCGAGAACTTCTTCAACGGGCCGAACCACACATTCAGTCCGACCGATACGGTCAACGAGCAATTTCTCGGCATTGGTGCGCCGCGCGGCGTATGGGTCGGCCTGCGCTACGCGTGGAAGTGAAGCGGCTCGAGGAGAACCTGCCTTCAACGCGGCCTGAACGGATAGATTTTCGCGGGCGGCCGCTGCTTGAGTTCAGCCAGATAGTTTTCGACGAAACGGCCTAACGCATGCGCCTTGAGCTGTTCGAGCATGCGCATGGCATCGCTTGGCGAGTCGGGGCCCATCACGATTGCGCCGACGCCAGGCGCACCCAAATGGACCACCAGCGCGCAAGAGGAAAGCGAGCCGGCGTCGAAAAGACGGAGCGCGTCGATGGCATCGTCCTCCAGTTCGATGCCTGCCTCTTCGCTTTGGGAGCAGCGAAACTCCCCTCGTCTGCCGATGTATGCGGGCAGCCACCGGCAGTTTCCTGCGTCACCCTGTGCCGCGATCAAGAGACGCTTGCGCGCGGGTGTGTCGCTGATTGCGTCGAACGCCTCGGCCAATGTAAGCATGTTTTTCCTCGCCGGCGAGCCTACCTGATACTAGCAGCCGCTAACGACGCCACGCGAGGTCGAATGCGCAATGACGCGCCGCAAAAAACGAAATGGCCGTGCGCGTCCGAGGGTCAGTGTGTCAGCGTCCCACGATCGACCCCGCGCTCGGCGGATACGTGACGATGCCCCACGCAAGCGGCAAGTCGCCGATCTGCTTCACGGTTTGATAGGTCGAACCGTCCAGCACATAGACCGCATTCGAGCGGCCGCATGCAAGCAGCAGCTTCGTGCCGTCCGGCGTGAAGCTGAAATGCCAGCAGCGCTGTCCCATCGGCACATCGCTTATATGCTCATAGGTCGAGCCGTCGAAGACCTGCAGCGTCTTGTCGCGCGATGCGGCCACGAGCAAACGCTTGCCCGAAGGATCGAATGAAACGCCGTAGGGACCGGCTTTGGTATCGACGGTCTTGACGGTCTTGAGATCGTCTCCTTCGAGCACGATGAACTTATTGGCGTTCTCGAGGGTGACGACATATTGCTTGCCGTCCGGCGTTGCCTTGATGCCGCGCGGGCGCGACCCCTTCGGCAGATTCACCGTGCGTACCGGCTTGCCCGTGCCGACGCGATACACGGAGACCGTGTCGTCTCCCTCGTTCGTGACCAGAATCAGCTTGCCGTCCGGCGAAAACTCGACGCCCTCCGTTTCGTGGCCGCTCTTGACGGAATGCGTGACTCTCATCGTCTTGAGATCGACGATAGCGATTTCGGCCGGCGGTGAGTTGGCGTCGTCGTCCTTTTCCGGTTCGCCCGCCTTGGGCGGCCCGCCCGATTCGCCGGGTTCGTAGGTGACGTAGGCGTAAGTGCCCAGCACGCGCACGAATTCCGGGTTCTTGCCGATCTTTGCGCGCTTGATCACCTTGCCAGAGGACGTATCGATTTCCGATAGATCGCCCGTCGATTTATTCGCGACGTAAAGGCGCGTGCCGTCCTTGTTGAGGCTAAGGCCGCGCGGTCCGTCCTTGCCGACATCGAAAGTCTTCGCGAGCGCAAGATTGCCGAGATCGATCACGCCGATCCCCGCGGTTTCGCTCGTCACATAGGCCGTTTGTGTGGCCGTTTGCGCTTGCGTCGCGGCCTGCGCGTGGCTTGCCGCCAGCAACACGATTGGCGTTGCGAAGGACGCGCATGCAAGGCGCGCCGCATTGATGCTGACTTGCATGAGTCGTCTCCCGCTAAACGTTTTTTGTATCGTTCTCGAGTCTGCCCCAGAAGGCAACTTAGCTCAGGAAACGCCGCGCGCGCAACGTCGGGAAGAGGGAGAAATTCCCGAATTGTGCAAGGGCCGTGTCCTAGCGCAAAGCGGATGCCTCGCTTCCCAGCAGATCGATTAGCGCTTTAGCGCCGCGCCGCCACGATTCGTCGGTATTGCCGCGCATATCGACGGAACGCTGAAAGAGCGTCGTGCCGTTGCTCGCGTCTTCCACACGCAGATTGATGTTCAGGATGAGATTGCTGATCTTCTGCACCCAGCACACGCCGACGCGCGTCGCGCCGAGCTCACGCGCCACGCGCAATTCACAGCCATTGCACGCGTTGATGTCTTGCGCACTTTCGAGCGATGCGACGAGTTTGCTTACCTTCGAATTATTGGCGACGTCAAAGAGCGCGCGATCGCGCACGTCCTTGCGCAGCGCCTCGCTCACCATCGCAAGGCGTTCGCTCTGGATGCGGTTGATTTGCGCGTCGTTATAGGCGGCGTTGTCATCGATGAGCGTGCAATCCAGCAAGGCGATGGACTGTTGCGCGCCTTGCGCCTTCGCGTAACCGCTGCAAAGAGCGATGACGACGATGGCTACGCTCAATACACGAACGATGCATGTCATGAGTGCGTTCCCCGATGAACAAGTCTTGGCCGCTGCGCCAACACCAGGTGCATGAGTTGTCTGCGCGCATCCAACATAACGTGACGCGCCGCTTCGAGCAAGACGCGCGCAGGCACGCTGCGTATGCGGAAAGCGCGCGCGCCGCGCACTGGCATAGCCCTTGCAAAATGATGGGCGAGCATCGTCATGCTCGTTCCTTCGGAGCTACCGGTCAAGGAGACCATCATGAAACGCACTCTCGTCATAGCGGATCTTTCTCAGGACAAAGCCGCTCGCCCGGATGAAGCCGCGCTTTCGCGGCAACAGATGCAGCAAGTTTCCGGTGGACGGTCCGTCGCCGCCACGGTCGATGGCGGCTCGACCGCGACAATCGACGACTGGCAGATGAACATCGCCATCTTCGAGGGCCGCGTCGGTGGGCCGTATCTCCTTTGAGCTCGTCTGTGTTCCATCGAAGCACCGGCATTCGCGCGGAGCCGCTTAAGCGCATAGCAAGCGCTCCGCGCCTTCCCTGATGGATTCGCCGCGCCGACTGGAGTAACGTTGCCTTGTCATTACGGCAACCGATGCGCCCCATTCACATGGGACGAGAGGAAGGCGATCATGTCCGGCGACTCTGCTTCTCAATGGCAAGTCTTCGAGTACGAGGGCTTCGACATCTACGTGCTCGCGCAACGCAAATCCGCGCCCGATCATGCATCGCCGCAAGCGCCCGAGCGATATACATACATCGGTCATGTGTGTCTGCATGGCGCGAATGCCGACGCACCCGGCGAAGCGGTTCACTTTCACGCCGACGGCGACGACGCGTTCAAGACCGCTGACGAAGCCGCGGAAGAAGCGCGGCATATAGGCAAGAGCATCGTCGATGGCACGCATCCGGATCTGTCGGTGCTGTCGATCGTCTCGCATCATCACCATTCCGGCTGACAAGCATACGCATGCCTCTTTCCGATGACGACGACGCGCGCGTCGAGAGCCTGAGCGCCATCACACTCGCCACGCACGATATGGCTCGCGCCGTGCGGTTCTATGAGGCGCTCGGCTTTCGCATCGTTCATGGCGGCGCCGGCGAGCCGTTCACGTCCTTCGCGCTCGGTCATTCGTTTCTCAACATCACGAGTGAAACGCACGGCGCTATCGGTTGGTGGGGCCGCGTCATCATCCATGTCTCCGACGTCGATGCGTTCTATCGCAAGGTCAGGGCGAACGGCATCGAACCGCACTTCGCTCCGCGCGATGCGCCCTGGAACGAGCGCTATTTTCATCTCACCGATCCCGACGGTCACGAACTCAGCTTCGCCCGCCCGCTTTGATTCCGGGCTTGCGGGCACGGTATTGGCTTATGAGTTAGTGAGGGTTGAAGCACGCACCGGCGTATTCATATGACCGTTCGCGCACAGACCCGAGCGCCGCACCGCATGACGATAAAGCATCGATTTCGTGCTGTTGCTATTTCACCAAAGGGTGCATGGCATACGGCTTCGAAGCGTAGAGTTAATGCGCTTTATCACGAGCGTGGTGCGTTGCGGCAGCGTGATGCGTGCGCGGCTTAAAGGATGGATCGCTTTAAGCCGTAAACACGCTTGCACGCCGCGTGCAGGAGACTTCAGATGAAATGCACAAACGAACGATCCCTTCGATACCAGGTTGAAAAGTGGCTGGCACCGGCAAACGAGCCGGTGCATGTCACGCAGTTCAGCAGGACACGTAACGATCATCGGCGCTACGTATGCGTGGAGACCTTGCACGGTGCAGCATCGAAAGCATTGTTCTTCTTCCGTCACGACGACGGCCACTGGTGCGTGTATCCTCCCGCGCCGCAAAGAGGAAACATGCGCGGGGAGAGGCTTGCTGCTTAGGGCTCAGATCAAAGCCGCAGGTTGTTGAAGAACTGGAACCACATCGCGTTGCACGGATTAGGCGCGTTAGTCTTGGCCGGCGCCTCGGGCGCTTCGTCCGTATCGGCGTTGTCCGTATCGGCCTTTTCTGGCTCCGCAACCGGTGCCTGACGCGACTCGTGAAGCGCCACGACGCTCTCGGCAACGCGGCGCGCGGTCTCTTCGTCGCAGTCATGCCCGATAAGCACGCCGAAGACGACATCGCGGTTATGTCCTTGCGACGCAAAGCGCATCGCCAGCGATACGCGCTTCGCGTAAAGCGCTTCTCGCTCGGCCTCTTCTTCGCGCATGCGCGCTTCCCAACGCTCGACCTCTTCGGCAAAAGTACGGTCGTACACCTCGCGTTGCGCGGGGTCCGAGAGGATGGCGTAGGCTTCCTTGATTTCCTGAAACTTCGCGCGTGCCGCATCTTCGTTGCCGGCATTGCGATCAGGATGACAGCGCATCGCAGCCTTGCGATACGCGCGCTTGATCTCTTCCTCGGTGGCGTGTTCCTCCACGCCTAGCGTTTCGTATAACGTGACCATCAGCGTGCCCGGATAAGAAACGCTTTGCATCCTAGCACGCTGGAAATAGGGACTTTTCCTTCTAGCGACGCATATGCGCGATCGCGCGAATGCTTCTCGGGCCGAGCAGATCATAAATGGCGCGCGCGGGCCGCAAATAGCGCGCGATATGCAGCCGAATCACCATTACCGCCACGATGAAGAACGCGGCCGTCGCATAGAGATAATCGCCGCGGTCAGCGACGAAACCGTATTGCGTATGCAGCAGCACGAAGACGAGCCACGCGAACGCGGGCGCATGAAGCGTCCAGTGCCTTTGCGCAAAGTACCAGGCAAGCCGCCGCACATCGCTTCGCGCAATGCGGTCCAATCCCGTGAGTTCGGGGCGTCGGCTAAAGAAAAATGGCATGACGGCAAGCGCTGCGCCATGAGCGCGTCACAATGCGCGGGCACAATCTATCGTTTCACATTTCATCAAGCATACGCGCGAGACCGCTTTCTTTCGATGGCCCTTTCTCTCGACGACATCCGGCATCTCTTCGACACTTACGGTTCGATGGCCTATAGCGGCGAGCCGGTGACTCAGTTGCAGCACGCGTTGCAGAGCGCGTCGCTCGCAGAAGAGGCGGGCGCGAGCCGCGAATCGACCGTCGCGGCGCTGCTGCACGATCTTGGCCACTTGCTGAATCAGCAAGGCGAGACGCCGAGCGCGCGCGGCATCGACGACATGCATCAGTATTTCGCGCTGCCATTCTTGCGGCCCGTGTTTTCGGATGCCGTACTCGAACCGATTCGCCTGCATGTCGATGCGAAGCGTTGCCTCTGCGCGATCGATCCCGCGTATCACGCGCGTTTATCGGCGGATTCCGTGCGAAGCCTGCGATTGCAGGGCGGCGTGTTCGATGCCGGGCAAGCGCGCGCATTTCTCGCGAAGCCCTATGCGCAAGAGGCGATCGCGTTGCGCCGCTGGGACGACGATGCAAAGGACGCGCAGCGCGTCACGCCGCCGCTTGGTCACTATCTGGAAATCGCGGCGAGCATCGCGTTGGCGTGACGACGCGCAGAGGAACGTTCGATTAAACTGGCGTGCATGCACGCTCACCAGACCATCGACATTCGGCCGCAGCGTTCTTGCCCGCTTGCGCGCCACGCATCATGAAGGGCGGTAACTTTCGCATCACGGCGGCCGTCGTCGCAAGCGCGCTCTTCATGCAGAACATGGACGGCACCATCGTCGCGACCGCCATTCCAACGATGGGGCGCGATCTTCACGTCGATGCCGTCCATCTCAGCAGCGCAATCACCGCTTATCTCGTCGCGCTCACGGTTTTTATTCCCGCCAGCGGCTGGGTAGCCGACCGTTTCGGCGCGCGCCGCGTTTTCATGTGGGCCATCGCGACGTTCACGCTTGCGTCCATCGCGTGCGCGGCAGCGTCGACACTGCCGCAACTGCTTGCCGCGCGCATCGTGCAAGGCTTAGGCGGCGCGATGATGGTCCCGGTCGGCCGTCTCATTCTTTTTCGCGGCGTGAAGCGCGAAGAATTGCTTCAGGCGACGACGTGGCTCACGATGCCCGCGCTCGTCGGCCCACTGCTCGGTCCGCCGCTAGGCGGCTTCCTCACCGACGCGCTCTCCTGGCGCAGCATCTTCTGGGTCAACGTGCCGGTCGGCATCGCGGGTCTGCTCTTGACGTGGAAACTGCTGCCGCCCTCACCGCCCGAAAGCCGCACGCCGCCCGACTTGCGCGGCATGGTGCTTTCGGGCGCATCGCTCAGTCTCTTCATGATCGGCATAGAAAGCGCGGGGCGCGGCGTATTGCCCCCAGGCGTGCCGTGGGTGTGCGTGGCAGTCGGGCTGCTGCTCTTCTGGGCGACGGTCGTGCATTGCCGTAAGACGCCGAATCCCGCCATCGACTTTTCGCTTCTTTCCATTCCGACGTTCCATGCGGCGACGGTCGCCGGCAGTCTCTTTCGCGCGGGTGCGGGCGCGCTGCCTTTTCTCGTGCCGCTCACGTTGCAGACGGGGTTCGGTTATAGCGCGTCGGCAAGCGGGCTCGTCACGTTCGCGAGCGCGCTCGGCTCGTTCTGCATGAGGCCGATGACCTCGCTCGCGCTGCGGCGCTTTTCCGTGCGCGCTGTGCTGTGCGCCGGCACTGTGTGCTTCGCGGCGGTGCTGGCCGTCTGCTCGACGATGTCGCAAGCATGGCCCGCAAGCGCCATCTTCGTGCTGCTGCTCGTGGGCGGCCTTGGCCGGTCGCTCAGTTTCGCGACGATGGGCGCGCTCGCTTTCGCCGACGTTCCCAAGCCGCGTCTTGCCGCGGCTACGTCGTTTCAGGGCACCGCGCAGCAATTGATGAAGGCGCTCGGCGTGACGGTCGCCGCCGGAACGATTCAGGCGACGATGCTGATGTCGGACAGCGCGCATACGGAGCGCTGGCAGCTCGCATGCGCATTCATCGCGACGGCGCTCGTCGTGCTTGCGTCTCTACCGATGTTCATGCGGCTGTCTGCGGACGCCGGCGAGGGCATCTCCGCGCCGGCCACCAAGCGCGCCGAGCGTGCTTGAGACGGCCGGCGCGCTCAAGGTGCTTGTCGGGTAATTCTTTCCGCAAGCGAAACGTTTGGTCTAATTTAAGACAAGTCCATGATCGGTAAGGCTTTTTTATGGCGATATAATGCGGCTCCGCTTTCTTCTTAAGTCCGATGCGCCGCATATTTCTCCTACTCGCCGTATTGCTGATCTCCGCGCAAGCCGCTTTAGCTCAAGAAATCGACTCGGCGCCCATCGCCGCGTCGCAAGAAGCCGCTCAGCAGGATCCGCAAGTCGACGCGGCGCGCCACAAGATTTCCGACGTCATCTCGCGCAAGTTCGGCGTGGCGCGCGAAAAGGCGCAAACCATCGCAAGCGCGGTCATGGCTTCGGCGTCGAAATACTCGCTTCCGCCTGCGCTTCTGCTTGCGATCATCTCGATCGAATCACGCTTCAAGGAAACGGCCATAGGCGCAAACAATGCGACGGGCCTTATGCAAGTGGTGCCTTCGGCGCACAAGAAACTCGTGCGCAACGTGGACTTGACTGAGCCTGAAGCCAACATCGAAGTAGGCTCGGCCATCCTTCATGGCTATATGAAATCCGCGCAAGGCGATATGGATACCGCGCTCAAGAATTACGGCAGATCGCGCGCTTATGCAGAGAAAGTCAGCTTGCGCGTTAAGGCGTTCGAGCCGGCTGCATCTGTCCAGGCTTTGTCCGTTCAGTGAATCGCGCGTTCTTCGTTCGCGCTTCTTTTCTTTTTCTTGCAAGCGCCGCCGCGTGGCGGATGCCGTACCCAACACGGCGATCGCACCCGCTTCGCGCGCTGACACGCGGCCTTAGCCGCTCGCGTCGGCATTAAACGCACTTACTGCGAATTTCCATTCGACATTCCACCGGGACTGGCGCTTCGCGAGCTGCCCGGCGTGCTACGTTGCATGGTGCCTTGGCCCATACCGTTGTTCGCGCCGTTGTTGCCCATCCCGCTCTTGACGCCCGTGCCGGTGGAGCCGTCCGTCGCGCCGCCCATGCCGGTGCCGCCCATTCCGACGCCGCCGCCCTTGCCCGCCGCGCCGGTACCCGCGCCCGCCGAGCCGTTGCCGCCCGCGCCCATGCCGCCGCCTGCCGCTCCTGCGCCCGCGCCGCCACCGCCTGCGCTACCACCACCGCCCGCACCGCCTCCGCCGCCGCCCGCCTGCGCATAGGCGCCGCCCGACAGGCCTAGCACCAGCGCCGAAATCACCAGCTTCGTCGTAATCGCTTTCATTGCAAGTCTCCAGAGTTAGCGTGCCGGCTGATCCAGTTCATCGGCTGAACCAACCGCATACTCCGGGCGCAAGCAGCGTGCCGCGTCCGCTCGCACGTTCAATAGCCGTAGCCGGAAGGCGCGCAAGGCACGTAGGCGCGTCGATAGCCGTCATAGCAGTAGCCGGCCGGCGGCGCCGGTTGCGCATACGCGGGCTGTGCATAGGCCGGCTGTGCATACACCGGCTGCGAGTAGGCCGGCTGCGCATTGACGACCGACGTCACCAGCGCGCCCAGCACCGCCCCGCCGATCAATGCGCCGACGATAGCGCCGCCGTCACCGCCACCGCGACCGCCGCCGTGTCCGTGTGCCGACGCCTGCCCTGCCACCGACAAGCTACCAATCATCAAAAACACGAGTGCCGCGCGTTTCATGAGCTTCTCTCCAATCCCGTTAGGCGGGTCATGAAGCCATGTTAAGCAGCCGCGCGAGAAATAACTGCAGCAGTTGGTAACGGTGCATTTCAGCGCTTACAAATCCGGTTCATTCGGAGACCGAACGGTTTATGTAACGCGCGTAACGTTCGCGATGGGCAAGCAGGCGCTTTTACCGCTTGCCGTTTCATTTGCTCGCGTTTGGTTACGCTTCGTCACTCGAAAGACGTCAACGGCCGGGCGAGACGCCGCGTTTTCATCGTCACATGCCGATCGTGGCATGCGTCGTCAAGGACATAGGATCAAGGAGTCGAACATCATGAAGAAAATCGTCGCCGCTCTCGCATCCACGCTGCTCGTCACTTCCGTTTTCGCGCAAACGGCTGCGACGCATGCCGATAAAGCGCAAGTCAACGGCAACAATACAAAGGCCGAGGCGCAAGCCGACGCCAACAAGGACGTCACGAAAACAGCGCAGGCGACCACGTCGGACAAGACCTCCGACGCCCGCGGTGAAGCCGCCAAGGCACAGGCGAAAGCCGACAAGAAAAAACACGCTGCACAGTCCAAGGCCGACAAGAAGAAGCAGGACGCAGCGAAGGATGCCAACGTGGCACAAGCCAAAGCCGACAAAGAAAAAGTCGAGGCTCAAAGCGACGCGAACAAGGCGGCTGCCGATGCGAAGGTCGACGCGGCGAAGAAGTAGGGAGGCCTGCGTTATCGCATCGCGCACGGCATCTGAACGATCCGTGTGTTGTGTCGGGCGAGCCTTCGGGCTCGCCTTTTTTCTGCGCAGACGCCATGCAAAGATCAACCGACGCGCTCGATTTCTTCCGCGCCGATCTCATGCTCCACGCTCGCGTGATGCTCGCTGACGGGCAACGTCGCGCGTTGCGCGCGTTCGCGTGATAGCAGGCGCGCGCTATGCACCGCGGTCAGAGCGACCGCAATCCAGATAGGCCCATACGTGCCGAGCTGATTCGCCGAGAAAGGCTCGCCAAGCAACAACACTGCGACGCCGACGAGCAACACCGGCTCGACATATCCAAGAATGCCGAACAGCGCGAGCGGCAAGTAACGGCTTGCGCGCAGATACGAGCCGAGCGCGATGGTGCTCAATGCGCCAAGGCCCGGCAGCAACGCCATCGACAAGAGAGGCGCACCGGCGACGACCCCGAACGAGCCACGCGCGATCAGCACGATCAACCCGACGGGCGCGAGCAGCAACATTTCGACAGCGAACGCCACGAGCGGATCCACATTCAGCCGCCGCCGAGCCACGAAATACGGCGGATAACCGAGCATGACGACGAGCGTCGGCCAGGCGAACGCATGCGTCGCGATCAGTTCATGCGCCACGCCCACGGCCGCCGCGACAACGCCGGCCCATTGCAGACCGTCAAGCCGCTCGCGGTAGTAAAAGCGCCCGAGAAGCACCATCGCGAGGGGAAGAAGAAAATAGCCAAGCGAAACTTGCAGCGCGCGCCCATGCAACGGCGCCCAAAGGAATATCCAGAGTTGCACGCCTAGCAACGCAGCCGTGATTGCAAAGGCCGCGAAGAGGCGCACGCTTTTGGCGATGTTCGCGATGAGCGCGCATAATTGCGGCCAGCGCTTGCGAAGCGCGACGAGCAGCAACGCGCCGGGCAGCGTCCATACCATGCGCCACGCGAAAATGTCGAGACCATCGAGCGGCGCAAGCCATTTCGTATAGCCCGACATGAGCGCGAACAGCATGGATGCTGTGACGGAAAGCGCTATGCCGCGCCCGAGGACGTGCTGGTTCATCAATGGAGGCGCGGCGCGCTAAGTAATTGCATAAGCCGATGAGCAGGAACGCGCATTCTATACGCCGCTAAGCCGCGCGCATCTTTTGCTTGGGCCGTAACGCACGAAGCCGCCTGAACTTGTCTTCCGCAAGCCTGTCTTTAACCGTTCACGACACGAAGTCGAGCGACGCTACGCAGGATTCAACCGCCGCTCACGTCAAAGCATCTGCAGCATCCAAACGCCGGGTTTGGCTCAAGCCAGCACGCGAAGAACACGCCGCATCGATGGAGACGTCATGACTCAACCTGCCTTGTCGCCCCGTTTTTCCAGCGCTTTTTCCGAGGCCGTTCACGCCGGCCTCTCCAAGCAGCCGCAAAAAGAGTTGCCGTCCATGTATTTGTATGACGAAGTCGGCTCCGCGCTCTTCGAGGTCATTACCGCCTTGCCGGAATACGGCGTCACGCGCGCGGAAGAGCGCGTTCTAAAGGCGCATGCGGCGGATATCGTCGCGGCGCTGCCGGACAACGTCAAAGTGGCCGAATTGGGAAGCGGCAGCGGGCGCAAGACACGCCGCATTCTCGAAGCGCTTTGCAAGAAGCAGCCGACCGCGTATTACCCCATCGAGATTTCGCGCACGGCTTTGCAATTGTGCCGTCGCGAACTTGGCGATATCGAGCGCATCTCAATCGTCGGTTATGAGCGCGATTATCTTGCAGGGCTTGCGGAAGTGAGCGCCAGGCGCAGCGAAGGCGAGCGGCTTCTGGTGCTCTTTTTAGGCAGCACGATCGGCAATTTCGCGCGCCTTGCCGCGACTAAATTCCTCTGTTCGATTCGCGACATGCTCGAACCCGGCGACGCGCTTCTGCTCGGCACCGATCTTATCAAGCCGCTGCCGACGCTGATCGCCGCTTATGACGATCCCATCGGCGTGACGGCGGCCTTCAATCTGAATCTGCTTGCGCGCATCAACCGTGAACTGCGTGGGGACTTTCCGCTCGATGCGTTCCAACACGTCGCGCGCTTCAATCCAGATGCGCGCAGCATCGAAATGCATTTGCGCGTCAAGCGCGCGCTAACGGTGCACGTGCAGGACGCTAACCTGCGCGTGGATTTTCGCGAAGGCGAAACGATCTGGACCGAAAGCAGCCACAAATACGCAGCGGAAGAAGTCGCGCCGATTGCGGAAGATGCAGGCTTCGAATGCACGCATCAATGGCGCGATGACGAATGGCAGTTCGCTGAAAGTCTGCTTGTCGCGCGTTAATGATTAGTGTTGCTCGAAGCAGTTCGCATCGCTTCTCGACGTGCCGCTCTGCGCTAAAAAATAAATATTCGCGTGGGGCGGTGCACTCCGAAGACATCCAAGTCGCCTTGCCGTTTTGAATCCCGCCGTCGCGCGACAATCGTTGACAATACATTAGATAGGATGACCTTATCATCCACTAGTGCGATTCACTAATATTGAACGGCCGGCGCATCTTGCTGACACGGCCGTTATTCAGTCGGTCTTGCAGAATGCCGTGAAGCCAGGCGCTGCGTGGTAATAGGTGCAAACAGAGGGTTGCGGAACTCCCAGTTCCAATATGGAATTGGCCTATGTTCTGGGAGTGAGAAGCGCCGATGAGCACACCGGATTTCTTCCGCAGCCGCCTGGATGCAATGATCGATTTGCGGCACCCGCTGGCCGTACTGGCTAACCGAATGCCCTGGACGTCGATAGAAGCGACGTTGACACCGATCTTCGAGCGGCGTGCTCGCGAAGGCCGGCTGAGCGCAGAGGTTGATCTGTTCGGCACGGCGCCCAAGCTGGCGGGCGCGGGCCATAGCGCTGCCGGACGTCCGCGCCTGTCGACCCGGCTGATGGTCGGACTGCTCTACCTGAAGCACGCATACAACGAAAGTGATGAGTCGGTTTGCGAGCGCTGGGCACAAGACGTGTACTTCCAGTACTTCTGCGGCGAGGACTATTTCCAGCCGCGCCTGCCATGCGATCCGACCAACCTCGTGCGCTTTCGGCAGGCGCTGGGCGAAGCCGGCGTCGAGGAGATGCTCGCGACAACAATTGCGGCGGCCGTGCAAATGAAAGCCGTAAGGCCGGCCGAGTTCGAGCGCGTGATTGTCGATACGACGGTCCAGGAGAAAGCAATTGCCTACCCGACTGACAGCCGCTTGCTGGAGGTTGCACGAGGAAAACTCGCAAGGCTCGCCCAACGCGCCGGACTGACGCTCAAGCAGACCTACCAGCGCGAGGGGAAACAGTTGCGTCGCCGGGCAGGCGGCTATGCGCATGCCAAACAGTTCAAGCGTCTGCGCCGGGTGCTCAAGCGTCAGCGCACGATACTCGGACGATTGCTGCGTGACATCGAACGCAAATTATCGGGTGCATCCGCTGAGCAACAGGCATCCTTGCGAATCTGGCTGGAGCGCGCCTGGCGTATCTGCCGTCAGCGTGCGAAGGACAAGCACAAACTCTACGCGCTTCACGCGCCAGAAGTGGAATGCATATCCAAAGGCAAGGCCCGCCAGCCCTACGAATTCGGTGTCAAAGTCAGTCTCGCGATCACGGAGAAGCAGGGTCTGATCGTCGGTGCGCGCTCGTTTGCAGGCAACCCTTACGACGGGCACACGCTGGCCGCGCAACTTGAACAAACGAACATCTTGCTGCAGGATTTGCCGGGCACGCCGACGCCGAAGATCGTGCTGGCCGACCTCGGATTTCGCGGTGTGGATGCCGATGTTGCGCCGGTGCAGCTGATTCATCGAGGTAAACACAAGGCGCTAAGCAGTACGCAGCGAAAGTGGTTAAAGCGCCGCCAAGCGATCGAGCCGATCATCGGGCACGTAAAACAGGAGCACGGCATGCGGCGTTGCTGGCTAAAAGGGCAAATCGGCGACGCGTTACACGCAGTGTTGTGCGCGGCGGGCTACAACTTGCGCTGGCTGTTGCGCGCCATCGTCCGCCTGGGGCTTGCGCCCATATTTTTTGTTCTTGCGTGGCTGCGCTGCTGGTTCAAAGACTCGCCCGAAGCCTTGTTCGCGCCCCGCGCGACCGTCCGAGATGGAAAGGTGGGACTGCGCCCCGATCGACCACTCGGGAGCACGCGCGAGCGAGATCGAATTTTGCAGGTGAGACTATTCAAGTACTGACCCGTTCGTTCAACGAAAAGCCGCCTCGTCTGGCGGAGCAGTGCAGTGCAGTGGCGACACCACTGCACGACGAAAATCCATTGTTCATAATCAATGCCTCAAATGCCGAGTATCGACAGCGTCGAAATTGCGTTAAGAGCGACGCTGCGCCAGCATCCAGATTCCGCTGCCGCTCATAACAATCTGGGCGTCTTCTTAAGGCAGTCCGGCAGGTTTGAGGAAGCAGAATCGCTATTGCGAAATGCGGTACGCCTCGCGCCCGGTTCCGCAGATGTGCTCTTCAATCTTGCACTCGTGCTGATCGACCTAAGGCGCAATGCCGCAGCGATATCGTGCATCCAGAGCTTTTTGACTTTCCGGCCGGAACATGCGGATGCTTATCACCTCCTCGGCATGTTACACAAAGCAGAAGGACACTGGCTCGAGAGCGAAAAGGCTTTAGAGAACGCTACGCGCTATCAGCCCGATTCGGCGCTAAAGTGCTATGCGCTTGGCGACGTTTTGCGGCTTCAAGGGCGTCTGCGCGAAGCAGAGGTGGTGCTCCGCAAGGCTATTTCATTAGATTCGAAGCTGTACCGATCCCACCAGGCGCTCGGGCTCGTACTGGCGGCTTCCAATCGAATGGACGAGGCTGAGGCGCTTGTGCGCAGAGCACTGGAATATAAGCCGGGGAACCCGCCAGCGCAGTTGTTGCTCGCACTGATCTTGCTGAAACAGGGGCGTTATCAGGAAGGTTGGCGATTTTATGAGTCGCGCTATATCGAATCAAACGAATGGGACATTGAAAACTTCGAGTTTCCTTACGCGGCGCCACGCAATATTCCCATACCCAAATGGAACGGCGAATCACTCGCGAACAAGTCACTGGTTATTGCACCCGAGCAGGGACTGGGCGACGCTATCCAGTTCGTGCGCTTTATGCCGCGTCTGAAGTCGTTGGGAGTATCGCGGCTCGCGGTCGTATGCGACAGTGCGCTCGTCCGGCTTTTTCAGACGGTCGACGGTATTGACGAGGTCATCGACGCGAGGGAACCGTCCAGGGCGATCGGATACGACGTCTGGTGTTACATGATGAGCGTTCCCTATCACCTCGGCATCACGCTTGCGAATATTCCGTCAGCGGTTCCGTACTTACGCTTGCCGGCATCGCTAACCGAGCAATGGAACGCCACGTTAAGCCGGCAGACTCTCGACGGGCGAATGAAGGTCGGGATTGTTTGGGCGGGCGCCGAGAATCTCGGAAATGTGAGGCCAGGTCGGGTGCCGACGGGCGGCAACCATCAGAGGTCGATGCGTCTGCATGATTTGATCGACGTGTTGAAGGTTTCAGGCGTCGTTTTCGTCAGCCTGCAAATGGGGGCGCCGCGCCAGCAACTGCAAGACATCCCGCCCGAACTTCGTCCGATGGATATGATGGACAGTGTCAGAGACTTCGCCGACACCGCTGCAATCGTCCAGAAACTGAACATGGTCATTACCGTAGATACATCTGTGGCGCACGTTGCAGGAGCGCTCGGCAAGCCAGTCTGGATACTCTCGCGGTTCGACAGTGACTGGCGCTGGCTGATGAATCGCGAGGATTCACCGTGGTATCCGTCGGCGCGCGTTTTCAGGCAGACCCGCCCCGACGACTGGAGCGATGTCGTTCAGCGCACAGTGCGCGCGCTCAGTGACGTTGCTTCTGACGCTCGTTGTTTGCGCGAGGGTGCAATGAGCGGCCTCAATGAGCAATAGGTTCGATACGCCTGCGGGCGTGTGCGTCGGAGCGCGTCCGGGCAACTGCGGCGCTGCGTTAATTCGTCGATATCAAGCAAGCTATGCCGACCTTCGCACGGCAATTCCATAGCAAAACCCAACACTCAATGTTGCTCGAAGCGTTCATACCGCTTCTCAACATGCCGCTCTTCACTAAAAAAATCCGTCACACGCGCGTGCGGCGGCCCACGCCGGAGCCACTCGAGCATGAGATCGACCTGATTCGCCGCGCCTTGTATGACGGCTTCGACCGAGCCGTCGTCGAGGTTCGCGACCCAGCCGCGCACGCCTAGCGCATGCGCGCGCCTCACCGTGTGATGGCGAAAGCCCACGCCCTGCACCACGCCTTTCACACGCACATAGTAGGTTTCGATTCTCTTATCCAGATCCGGGCCGGACATCGTGCATTTCCTCTCAGGGGGTTCATACGCCGCATTGTAGTCACGCAGGCGAATGCGCGTATGGCCCGTACTCGTGCTTAAGCTCAACTGAGACGGAACGGCTGCGCCATGTCCGCGCGATCGCCCGTATGCGGACGCGCCACGCGCGGCAGCGTCACTTCGAACGCAGTACCGGCCTCGGCGGACGAACGCACCTTCACTTCGCCGCCATGCATTTCCGCGATCTCGCGCGTGATGTAAAGCCCAAGTCCGAGCCCGCTCGATTCATGCTGACGCCGCCCCGATCGATACGGCGCGAAGATATTCGGCAGCACTTCGGCCGGAATCTCGCCGGCGTTCTGCACGACGATGCTCACATCCTTCGCATTGCCTTCGAGCCGGACCTGTATCGCGGAGCCTTCGAGTCCGTGTTGCAGCGCATTGCCGATCAGATTCGAAAACACTTGCGAAAGCAGATCGCCGTCGCCTTGCAGCAGCGTGTCGCCCTGACGCAGCACGAAAATGCGGCCCTTGCCGACGCGCGCCTCGTATTCCTCGACGATGTTCTTCGCGAGCGTCGCCAGTTCCACCGCGCGCGGCTGCAACGTCACGCGCCCGCCGCGTAGACGCGCGAGGTTCAGCAACTGGTCGACCATGCGGACCATGCGCATGCCGCTCGACTTGATGCGCGTGCCGATGTTGGCCACGTTCTCGTCCTTCACGAAGCGCGCGAGATATTCCGCCGACGCGATCACGGCGGAAAGCGGCGTGCGCAAGTCGTGACCGAGCACGGCCATCAGCATTTCGTTTGCGTCGAGCAGTTGCTGCACGGTCGCGAGTTGCGCGGCAAGCTGCTGCTTTTGCCGTTCCATCTGAATGAAGACATCCACCTTCGAATTCAGGATGCGCGAGTCGAACGGCTTGTACAGGAAGTCGACGGCGCCCGCTTCGTAACCGCGAAACGTGCGGTTCGTGTCCTGCGCGGTCGCGGTGAGAAAGATGATCGGCACGTGCGCGGTGCGCGGGCTGCCGCGCATGAGTTCGGCCAGCTCGAAGCCATCCATGCCGGGCATGTTGACGTCGAGGATCGCGAGCGCGACTTCGTGCTTGAGCAGAAGCTCGAGCGCGGCCGGACCCGATTCCGCCTTGAGCACCGAGAGATCCGGCCGCGCGAGCGATGCTTCGAGCGCGGTAATGTTGTTGCGGATGTCGTCGACGATCAGCACATGAATGGGTTGCGTCATCTGGTGACTCCTTGCCTTCGTTATTGCCTGCCGGACGTCTTCCGGCCAATGCGCGTAGCGAGCCGCATCGCCATGTCGTCGACCGTGAGAATGTCCCGCACCGCGCCTTCCGCGATGGCCGCAACCGGCATCGCGGGCGCGGGCGCCGTCTTCGGGTCCTGCGCCCAGCACATGCCGCCTGCGTCGAAGATCGCGCGTGCGCCGCGCGCGCCGTCGTCGTTCGCGCCCGACAGCACGATGCCGAGCAGCCGCTCGCCATACGCATGCGCCGCCGTTTCGAACAGCACGTCCACCGAAGGACGCGAGAAGCGCACCGGCGGATCCACCGACAGCGCGATCCCGGGCGGCTCGCCGCCTTCCGCCTCGACCATCATGTGATAGCCGGGCGGCGCGAAATACACGGTGCCGGGCGCGATCTCGTCCTTGTCGAACGGTTCCTGAACGCGCATTTTGCAGCGCTCGGCGAAGAGTCCCGGCAACAGGCTCGGCTGCCCCTGCCGCACATGCACGACGACGAGCACCGGCAATGCGAACTCGCGCGGCAATGCGGGCAGCAGCAGATTGAGGGCTTCGACGCCGCCCGCCGACGCGCCGATCACAATGGCGTCGAACGCATCCGGGGCGCGTTGCGCGGTACTCATTGCTATACCTTCTGATAAAGCCGTTCGCGCGTATTGAAGTCCGCGAAACGGTCCGCGTGTTTCGAAAAGCGCAGGCTTTCCTTGCTGCCGAGTCCGAGAAAGCCGCGCCGCACGAGCGAATCGCTGAAGAGACCGAGCGCGCGATCCTGCAACGCGCGATCGAAATAGATCAGCACATTGCGGCACGAAACGAGATGCGCTTCGAGAAACACGCTGTCGGTGGCGAGACTATGGTCCGCGAACACGACGCGCGACTTCAGTTCGTTGGAGAACTTCGCCGCGCCATACGCCGCATGATAGTAGTCCGACAGCGAACGCTTGCCGCCGGCCGCGAGATAGTTCTGGCTGAAGCTCGCCATGCGCTCGAGCGGATAGATGCCGCTTTCGGCCTGTCTCAATGCTTCGGCGTTGATGTCGGTTGCATAGAACACCGTGCGCTCGGAAAGGCCCTCCTCCGCGAACAGCACCGCGAGCGACCACAGTTCCTCGCCGCTGCTGCATCCCGCGACCCACACTTTGATCGACGGATACGTCTGCAGGATCGGCACCACCTGTTCGCGGATCGCGCGGAAGTACGTCGGATCGCGGAACATCTCGCTCACCTGCACCGTGAGGTACTGGAAGAGACGCCCGAAGAGCGCCGGCTCGCGAAGAATGCGCTCCTGAAGCTGCGAAAGCGTCGTGCATTCGAGATCGTGCACCGCCTGCGCGAGCCTGCGCCGCAGCGAACTCACCGAGTAATGCCGGAAGTCGTGCTGATACTTGAGATAGATGGCTTCGAGAATCAGCTTCAGTTCAATGTCGAACGTCGCGTCGTGCTCGTGCTTGCTGTCGTTCATCAGGTCCAGTGTGGGTTCAGCGCTGCCGCAGCCAGACGCGGCACAGCGACACGAGCTTATCGACGTCGATGGGCTTGGATATGTAGTCGTCCGCACCCGCCTCGAGACATTTTTCGCGATCGCTCTGCATCGCCTTCGCCGTAAGCGCGATGATCGGCAGTCGCGCATGCTCGGGCCGCTTGCGGATTTCGGTCATGGCCGTGAGGCCGTCCATCTCGGGCATCATCACGTCCATCAGAACAAGGTCGATGTTGTCGTGACGCGCGAGCGCCTCGAGCGCCTCGCGGCCGTTTCGCGCAATTTCGAGCGTCGCGCCGAGCGGCTCGATCACGCGCGAGAGCGCGAAGATGTTGCGCACGTCGTCTTCCGCGAGAAGGATCGTGCGGCCTTCGAACACGTCGTCACGCTGACGCGCCGCGCGCAGCATGCGCTGCTGTTCGGGCGGCAACGCGCTTTCGACGCTGTGCAAAAAGAGCGTCACTTCGTCGAGCAGGCGTTCCGGCGACTTCGCTCCCTTGATGATGATGGATTTCGAGTAACGGCGCAGGCGCTGCTCTTCCTCCTGCGAAATCTGCCGCCCCGTATAGACGATGACGGGCGGCGACGCGAACTCGCTGCTCGTCGAGACTTTTTCGAGCAGTTCGTAGCCCGAGCCGTCCGGCAGCGCGAGATCCATCACGACGCAATCGAACGGCGCGCGCTTCATCTGATCGAGCGCCTGCGCAATCGATCCCGCCTCGACGATGCCGACCGTGTCGCTTGCGAGCAGCGCGTGGATGCTCTGGCGCAGCGCGGGATCGTCCTCGACCACGAGCACGCGCCGCATGCCCTGCGACGAACGCGCTTCGAGCTTGCGGATGGCCTGCGCCAGTTCGTCGCGCGCGCTCGGCTTGAGCGTGTAGCCGATTGCGCCGAGATGCAGCGCGACGTCCGCGTGATCGGTCGCGGAGACGATGTGGATCGGAATGTGGCGCGTGAGCGGATCGTGCTTGAGCCATTCGAGCACCGTAAGGCCGGACTGATCCGGCAGGCCGATGTCGAGCAGGATGCCGTTCGGCTGCATCGAGCGCGCAAGCTCGACGCCTTGCGTCGCGGTCGCCGCGTGCACGCAGTCGAAGTCGAGTTCGTGCGCGAGGTCGTAGAGAATGCCCGCGAAGCGCCGGTCGTCCTCGATCACGAGAATCACGCGATCCGGCCGCTGGCGATGCGCGCGGTCATCGGCGATGCCTTGCGGCTCGGGCATCGCGGCAAGCGGCTGCGCGGGCGGCGGAGGCGGCGCGGGCCTGCGCGCCGATGCCGATGCCGATGCCGATGCCGATGCCGGCGCGGCGGCCGGCGGCGGCTCGACGGCGGCCGGCTCCGGCTCGCTCATGTGGCCGATGGTGTCGAGCTTCGCGGTCACGGTGCCTTCGCGCGCGGCAATCGGCAGCGTCACCGAGAACACGCTGCCCTCGCCCACTTCGCTCGATACGTGCACCGAGCCGCCGAGCAGACGCGAGAACTCGCGCGAGATCGAAAGGCCGAGGCCGCTGCCGCCATATCGGCGGCTCGTCGTGCCGTCCGCCTGCTGGAACGCCTGGAAGATGAGGTCCTGCTTGTCGCGCGGAATGCCGATGCCCGTATCGCGCACTTCGAAGCGCACCGCGTTGTCGCCCGCGCGCAGCACGGCGACCGTCACGCTGCCCCGCTCGGTGAACTTGAACGCGTTCGAAAGCAGATTGCGCAGCACTTGAAGGAGCCGCTGACTGTCCGTGACGAAATACTGCGGCACGCCCTCGCCCACTTCGGTGACGAATGACAGTCCCTTGTTCTCCGCGACCGGCGCGAACGACTGCCTGAGCGCCTGCAACAGCGACTCGACCGCGGCGGGCGCGAACTGCACGTCCATCTGACCGGCTTCGACCTTCGACAAGTCGAGGATGTCGTTGATGAGCGAAAGCAGGTCGCTGTTCGACGAATGAATCGTCGCGGCATAGCGCACCTGCTCGTCCGTGAGATTGCCCTGCTTGTTGTCCTGCAGCAGCTTCGCGAGGATCAGCGAGCTATTGAGCGGCGTGCGCAGTTCATGCGACATGTTCGCGAGGAACTCGGACTTGTACTGGCTCGCGCGCTCCATTTCGAGCGCATTGGCGGTCAGTTCCTGCTGCGCCTGCAGCAGTTCGGTCTTCTGGCGCTCGAGATGCTGCGCGTGCTCCTCGAGCTGCACGTTGGTCTCTTCGAGTTCCGCCTGCTGCTGTTCGAGCCGCGCCTGCGAATCCTGCAGCGCGCGGCCGCGTTCTTCGAGTTCTTCGTTCGAGACGCGCAGTTCTTCCTGCTGCACCTGCAATTCTTCGCTCTGACGCTGGGTTTCTTCGAGCAGTTCGACGAGCCGCGTGCGATAGCGCGCCGAGCGCAGCGCCATGCCCATCGCCTCGGACGCCATTTCGAGCAGCACGCGGCCATCGTCGAAACGGCCTTCCTTGCCGACAAAGCCCAGTTCGATCACGCCCGTCACGTCGCCGTCGGCGAAAAGCGGCGCGACGACGACACGCGACGACGCCGCCGAGCCGAGCGCCGACCCCGCCTTGAGATAATGCGCGGACGCATCGCGCAGTTCGAGCACGCGCTTTTCCTCGACCGCCTGACCGGCCAGCCCCGCGCCGCGCGCGATCCGGCGCGGCGCGCCGTCCTCGTCCGGCAGCGCCCAGCCCGCGACACGTTCGAGCGCGTCGCCGTCGAGCGCATAGACGACGCCCACCTTCGCATTCACATACGGAATCAGCGAACGCAGGATGCTGACGCCGATCGAAGTGGGAGACTGCTCGCCGCGCAGTTGCAGTCCCATTTGCGCGATGCCTTCCTGCAGCCACGCCGTGCGTTGTACGGCCAGCCGCGATTTGATATATAGATGCGCCACCACGGACAGCACGATCAGCACGAAAATGCCCATCGCGCGATTGATCTGCAGGACTTCGTGGCTCGCGGACGCGTCGCCCGTGGCGAGCGCATAGCCGAGAATCATCAGCACCGACGACGCGCCCGCCGTGACCATCGGCACCGCGGGACGATCCACCCACATGGAGAGCACGACGGGCAGCACGTAGAACACCCAGATCGCGACGCGCATCGGCGTGAGCAGATCGATGGCGAACACGACCGCAAGGGAGATCGCGATGGCGATGTAAATCCAGAGAGCGTGGTTGCGAGTGTCTTGAGGCATCGTCGAGGCGAGGAATTCGGTTTGCGGGCCGCGCGCCCGCAGCAGGCACGGACCATAGCACGAGCCGCAAGCCCTTGTCACATCGGGCTTTGCGGGCGATTGCAGCGGCCGTTTGCGCGCGGAACTAGTTACGAACGGTCGCGCGGAAGCGGTTTTTCACGAGGTAATAATGACTGACTTTTCCGGCTCCCGCGTGCTCGTCACCGGCGCCTCGGGTTTCGTCGGGTCCGCGGTTGCGCGGCTCGCCATCGAACGCGGTTTCGACGTGCGCGTGCTCGTGCGCGCGACGAGTCCGCGCAAGAACGTGGAGTCGCTCGATGCCGAAATCGTCGTCGGCGACATGCGCGACGAAGCGTCGATGCGCGCCGCGCTGAAGGGCGTGCGCTTTCTCTTTCACGTCGCCGCCGACTATCGCATCTGGGCGCCCGATCCGGGCGAGATCGAACGCGCGAATCTGCAGGGCACGGAAGCGACCATGCGCGCGGCGCTCGCGGAAGGCGTCGAGCGCATCGTCTATACGAGCAGCGTCGCGACGCTCAAGGTGAACAGTTCCGGCGCGATCGCCGACGAAACAAAGCCGTCCGACGCCGCGAGCACGATCGGCGCGTACAAGCGCAGCAAGGTGCTCGCCGAGCGCGCGGTGGAACGCATGGTCGCGAACGACGCGCTGCCGGCGGTGATCGTCAATCCGTCGACGCCGATCGGTCCGCGCGACGTGCGCCCGACGCCGACCGGGCGCATCATCGTGGAGGCGGCGACAGGCAAGATTCCCGCTTTCGTCGATACGGGCCTGAACCTCGTCCACGTGGACGATGTCGCGAACGGCCACTTTCTCGCGCTGGAGCGCGGCGAAATCGGCGAGCGCTACATTCTGGGCGGCGAGAATCTGCCCTTGCAGCAGATGCTTGCGGACATCGCCGGGCTCGTGGGCCGTAAACCGCCGACGATCACGCTGCCGCGCGGCCCGCTGTATCCGCTCGCGATCGGCGCGGAAATGTACGCCAAGGTGAGCGGCAAGGAACCGTTCGTCACCGTCGACGGCCTGCGCATGTCGAAGAACAAGATGTATTTCACGTCGGCGCGCGCGGAGCGCGAACTGGGTTATCGCGCGCGGCCGTACCGCGAAGGATTGCGCGATGCGCTCGACTGGTTCCGGGAGAACGGCTATCTCGCCCGCTGACACCTAAGTCTTCTATAAGACCTAAAAAATATTAAGTACCTGATATTGCAGAAAAAAGCGTCGTTTTCTCGCCGGCGGCGAGCGCGCTTTCGCACGCGCCGCGCCCGAAATCAGGCAAAATAGCGGATTGATGCCGGAAGGCGCGAGCAACCATGTTGCGTGTCCACAGCAGCCGGCGGTCTTTTCTGGTTTTTTTCAACCCGTTTCTGGATGTCGAGACAAGCGATGAGTAACCAGCAACCCACCATCATCTACACCCTGACCGACGAAGCTCCGCTGCTCGCAACCAGCGCCTTTCTGCCGATCATCCGCACGTTCACCACGCCGGCCGGCGTCAATGTGGAAACCAGCGACATCTCGCTCGCGGGCCGTATCCTCGGCGAATTCCCCGAGTTTCTGGCCGAAGCGCAACGCGTTCCCGACAACCTCGCCGAACTCGGCCGTCTCACGCAGCTGCCCGACACGAACATCATCAAGCTGCCGAACATCAGCGCGTCGGTGCCGCAGCTCGTCGCCGCGATCAAGGAGTTGCAGGGCAAGGGCTACAACGTGCCCAACTTCCCGGAAGAGCCGAAGAACGACGAAGAAAAGGCCATCGCGCAGCGTTACTCGAAGTGCCTCGGCAGCGCGGTGAACCCGGTTCTGCGCGAAGGCAATTCGGACCGCCGCGCGCCGCTCGCCGTCAAGAACTACGCGAAGAAGCATCCGCACAGCATGGCCGAATGGAGCATGGCGTCGCGCACGCACGTCGCGCACATGAAGCACGGCGACTTCTATCACGGCGAGAAGTCCATCACGAACGACAAAGCGCGCGAAGTCCGCATGGAACTGGTCACGAAGAGCGGCGAAACCATCGTGCTCAAGCCGAAGGTCAAGCTGCAGGATGGCGAGATCGTCGACAGCATGTTCATGAGCAAGAAGGCGCTCGTCGCGTTCTACGAAGACCAGATGGAAGACGCGCGCAAGACCGGCGTCATGCTGTCGCTGCACGTCAAGGCGACCATGATGAAGGTTTCGCACCCGATCGTCTTCGGCCACGCCGTGAAGGTGTTCTATAAGGAAGCGTTCGCGAAGCACGCGAAGCTCTTCGAGGAACTCGGCGTGAACGTGAACAACGGTCTCGTCGATCTGTACTCGAAGATCGAGGCGCTGCCGGAATCGCAGCGCGACGAAGTCATCCGCGACATGCACGCGTGCCACGAACATCGCCCGGCGCTCGCCATGGTCGATTCCGCCAAGGGCATCTCGAACCTGCACGCGCCGAACGACGTGATCGTCGATGCATCGATGCCTGCGATGATTCGCGCCGGCGGCAAGATGTGGGGCGCCGATGGCCGTCCGCAAGACACGAAGTGCCTGATTCCGGAAAGCACGTTCGCGCGCATCTATCAGGAAATCATCAACTTCTGCAAGACGAACGGCGCATTCGATCCGCGCACGATGGGCACGGTGCCGAACGTCGGCCTGATGGCGCAGAAGGCCGAAGAATACGGCTCGCACGACAAGACCTTCGAGATTCCGCAGGACGGCACGGCGCGCATCGTCGATAACGCGACGAACGAAGTCATCGAAGCGCTCACGCAGCAGGTCGAACAGGGCGACATCTGGCGCATGTGTCTCGTGAAGGACGCGCCGATCCGCGACTGGGTGAAGCTCGCCGTCACGCGCGTGCGCAACTCGGGCATGCCGGCGGTGTTCTGGCTCGACCCGTATCGTCCGCACGAGAACGAACTGATCAAGAAGGTCGAAACGTACCTGAAGGATCACGACACGCAAGGGCTCGACATCCAGATCATGTCGCAGGTGCGCGCAATGCGTTACACGCTCGAGCGCGTCATTCGCGGCCTGGACACCATCTCGGCGACCGGCAACATCCTGCGCGACTACCTGACCGACCTCTTCCCGATCATGGAACTCGGCACCAGCGCGAAGATGCTGTCCATCGTTCCGCTGATGGCGGGCGGCGGCTTGTACGAAACGGGCGCGGGCGGCTCCGCGCCGAAGCACGTCCAGCAACTCGTGCAGGAAAACCACCTGCGCTGGGATTCGCTCGGCGAATTCCTCGCGCTGGCTGTGTCGCTGGAAGAGCTCGGCATCAAGAGCAACAACGCGCGCGCGAAGCTCGTCGCGAAGGCGCTGGATGCGGCCACCGGCAAGCTGCTCGACAACAACAAGGGACCGTCGCCGAAGACCGGCCAGCTCGACAATCGCGGCAGCCAGTTCTACCTCGCGATGTACTGGGCGCAGGAATTGGCTAACCAGTCGGAAGACCGCGAACTCGCCACGTTCTTCGCGCCGCTCGCGAAGAGCCTGGCGGAGAACGAGCAGAAGATCATCGAGGAACTGACCGTCGTGCAGGGCAGCGAAGCGGATATCGGCGGCTATTACAAGCCGGAAGACGCGAAGCTCGCAGCCGTGATGCGTCCGAGCCAGACGCTCAACGCCGCGCTCGCACAGGCGCAGTCGAAGTAAGGCTGTACGGGGCGCGGGCCGCACGGTCCGCGTTCCGGTCGCTGCGGCGCCATTCGGAATCGCTTCGGAGGGCGCCGCGCGTTTGTCTCCCGTCACGGCTTTTGCATGGCGTGACGTCATAGGGGACACGGCATTCGCGCCGTGCGCCTCGTCGCTCGAAAGCAATTGGTTACAAGCTGTGCCGGCTCGCGCGTAAGGGAGCGGGTAAAATCGTTGCCTCGCTGCCAGCTTCGCAAGACATACAAATCGCATGAATCTACATGACCAGCTCGGCGCGCTGGAGTCGAGCCTCGATACGCTCCTCCAGGCCGCCGCCGCTCCCGCCACGGAATCCGCCGATGAAGCCCCCGCGCCGCTGCCGAGCCGCGCGGAACAAAGCGCGCACGACAGCGCACAAGACAGCGCCGAAGCCGCGCCGCCCGCGCCCGCTGTCGAAGCGCAGTCCGAGACGCCGCCCACGCTGACGGTGTCGAGGCCCGAGCGCGACACGATCGAGATGACGATCGGCGGCAAGTCGGTGCTGTTGAACCCCGAAGGCGTATCCGAGTTGATCGAAGAATTGGCGAACGTGCGGGCGTCGATGTCCGCCGAGCAGCCGATGGGCGTCGCGCCCGGCTGGCGCTTCGCCGCGACGAAGAATCCCGTCATGGCGGTGCAGAAGCACGCCAACGGCGACCGCCTGCTCATCATGCGCCACACGGGTCACGGCTGGGTGCCGTTCACCTTTTCGCCGGACATGGTCGTCGAGTTGTACGCCATGCTCACGCGCCGCTAACGCCGAACGAGCGCCGCGCCGCGCCGCTTACGATCCTTCCTGCGTCGGCGCCTGAACGCGCGCCTTCCACTGCCCGCCCTTGCCGCTCCAGTAACGCACAGCCGAGCCGATCGTCGCCGATACATAGAACAGCGCGACGAGCGGCAGCAGCGGCGCCCACAGCAACGAACGCCGGTAGTACCGCAGCATCGGGCCGTAGGCGACGCACATCATCGCCCAGGCGGCGCACGCGGGCCACGCGCGCGCCCCCCACGTCAGCGCGAAGACGGGCGGCACCAGATAGATCAGCACCATTCCGAGCACCGTGCCCGCGAGCAGCAGCGGCGAGTAGCGCAATTGCGTGAACGCCGTGCGCGCGATCATGTTCCAGATCTCGCGCCAGTCGTCGTACGGACGCAGCGATTCGCTGCTCTGCGCGAGGTCGAGGCGAATCGGGCGCGCGCCATTGCGTCCCGAGCGATGCTTGATGCGCTGCGCGAGACTGCAATCGTCGATGAGTTCGCCGCGAATCGATTCGATGCCGCCCGCCTCCGCCAGCGCCGAGCGGCGCACGAGCATGCAGCCGCCCGCCGCGCCGGCCGTCGTCTTGCGCGCGTCGTTGACCCACGCGAACGGGTACAACTTCGCAAAGAAAAACACGAACGCGGGAATCAGCGCCTTCTCCCACGGCGAATCGCAGCGCAGGCGCACCATCAGCGAGACGAGATCGCGGTCTTCCAGAATGGTGCGCGCGACGAGTTGCGTCGCGGCATCGGCTGGATGGTAGATGTCCGCGTCGGTCAACAAAAGGAATTCGGCGGGCAGACCGAGCGAGTCGATCGCGTTGACGCCCTGCGACTGCGCCCAGACCTTGCCCGACCATCCCGGCGGCAGCGGCTTGCCGGTCAGCACGGTCAGGCGGTCTTCGAGTCCGAGTTCGCGCGCAGCGGCGAGCGCGGCGGCGGTGGTGCCGTCGGTGCTGTGATCGTCGACGACGACGACGTGGAACGCGCCCGCATAGTCCTGTTTCAGCAGCGATCCGACCGCGCGCCCGATGACGTCCGCCTCGTTGCGCGCCGGCACCACGGCGACGAGCGCGGGCCACGCGCCGCGTCGCGCGATCTCCGCGTTGCCGACCGCATGCACGGTGGCAGCCGACAGCGCCGGCGCAGGCTGCGCGCGCCAGAAGCCGCCGCGCGCGAACAGCAGCACGATCCAGATGACGAAAGACAGCCAGGCGATCAGTAGCATGAATGGACGATTAGCGTGAAGCAGCGCCTGAGCGCTCGGTTTGGAAAACGGGGATGCGTCGAGCCGGAAAGACGCGTGGCGACGACGCGAACGCGGTGACCGCTCGCGAGAGTCCGACAGTTTAATGGCTTTGGCCGATCGGCGTTTTTTGCCGGCCGCTTCGCCGCCCCGACGCCGGGAGGCGCCTGGCGGCAAGCGCTCAAAAAGGGAACGCGTTAGAATACGCGGTCAACTCCGGCGCACAGACGAAATTACCTGACCGTCCGCCGGTCCGCTTTGACGCGCTTTCCGGGCATTGCGTATGCGGTCTTTCGTCAACCAAAGCGTGAATTGCGCGCCCGATTATCCGAAACCCGCGCCAGTCGGAGTTCGTTCGAACATGCGTATCATCCTTGCTCAACCCCGCGGTTTTTGTGCGGGCGTGGTCCGTGCGATCGAAATCGTCGATCGGGCGCTCGAACGGCATGGCGCACCGGTCTATGTGCGGCATGAGATCGTTCATAACCGGCACGTCGTCGACAACTTGCGTGGCAAGGGCGCACGTTTTGTCGAAGAGCTCGACGAAGTGCCGCACGGGGCAGTCGCCATTTTCAGCGCGCACGGCGTGGCGCAAAGCATCGAGCGCGATGCCGACGCGCGCGGCCTCGACGTTCTCGACGCAACCTGCCCGCTCGTCACGAAGGTTCATGTTCAGGGCCGGCAGTATGTCGCGCAGGGCCGCACGCTGATTCTGATCGGCCACGCGGGACATCCGGAAGTGGAAGGCACCGTCGGGCAGATTCCCGGCCAGGTCGTGCTCGTGCAAAGCGAGGCCGAAGTCGAGACGATGGCGCTCGCGCCGGATACGCCGGTCGCTTACGTGACGCAGACGACGCTTTCCGTCGACGACACGCGCGGCATCATCGACGCGTTGCAGCGCCGTTTCACCGATATCGTCGGCCCGGACACGCGGGACATCTGCTACGCAACGCAGAACCGGCAGGCCGCCGTGCGCGAGTTGTCGTCGCAAGTGGACGTGCTGCTCGTGGTCGGCGCAACCAACAGTTCCAATTCGAACCGCCTGCGGGAGATCGGCGCCGAAAGCGGCGTGCCGAGCTACCTCGTCGCGGACGGTTCGGAGATCCAGGCCGAATGGTTTGCGCATGCGCAGACGGTCGGCATCACGGCCGGCGCTTCGGCGCCCGAAGAAATGGTCGAACATGTGATCGATGCCCTGCGCGCATTCGGGCACGTCGAAGTCACGACGATGAACGGCCGCGAGGAAAAGGTCGAATTCAAACTTCCCGCGAAACTGCTGCAACCGCTCGCCGCAATGCCGGCCACGGCAGCGGCGATTCGCGAAGAATAAGGAGAGGACGCAATTGTCTATCCCGATGCTCCAGAAGGCCCGCGTTGGCGCCTACATCTTCAAGCAGCACCTGACGCGCAACAAGCGCTATCCGCTCGCGCTGATGCTCGAACCGCTGTTCCGCTGCAATCTCGCGTGTAACGGCTGCGGCAAGATCGACTATCCGGACCCGATTCTCAACCAGCGCCTGTCGCTGGAAGAATGCCTCGGCGCCGTCGACGAGTGCGGCGCGCCCGTCGTGTCGATCGCGGGCGGCGAGCCGCTTCTGCACAAGGAAATGCCGCAGATCGTCAAGGGCATCATCGAGCGCAAGAAGTTCGTGTATCTCTGCACGAACGCGCTCCTGATGGAAAAGAAGATGGACGATTACCAGCCGAGCCCGTATTTCGTCTGGTCCGTTCACCTCGACGGCGATCAAGCCATGCACGACCATTCCGTTTCGCAAGGCGGCGTGTACGACAAGGCGACGAAAGCGATCCGCGAGGCGAAGCGCCGCGGGTTTCGCGTCAACATCAACTGCACGCTGTTCAACGATGCGAACCCGGAACGCGTCGCGAAGTTCTTCGACACGCTCGGCCCGATGGGCGTGGACGGCATCACCGTCTCGCCGGGCTACGCCTACGAGCGCGCGCCGGACCAGCAGCACTTCCTGAACCGCGACAAGACGAAGACGCTCTTCCGCGAAATCTTCAAGCGCGGCAATAACGGCAAGAACTGGTCGTTCAGCCAGTCGGCGATGTTCCTCGACTTTCTCGCCGGCAACCAGACGTACCAGTGCACGCCGTGGGGCAACCCGGCGCGCACGGTGTTCGGCTGGCAGCGTCCGTGCTATCTGCTCGGCGAAGGCTACGCGAAGACCTTCAAGGAGCTGATGGAAACCACCGACTGGGACAAGTACGGCACCGGCAACTACGAAAAGTGCGCGGACTGCATGGTGCACAGCGGCTTCGAGGCGACCGCCGTGATGGACACCGTCGCGCATCCGTTGAAGGCGCTCGGCGTGTCGCTGCGCGGACCGCGCACCGAAGGCGCGTATGCCAAGGAACTGCCGATCGACAAGCAGCGTCCGGCTGAATACGTGTTCTCGAAGCACGTCGAGATCAAGCTGGAAGAGATCGGGCGCGCGAAGAAGAACAAGGGCGCGAAGACGGCGGCTGCGGCGCACTAACGCGGCGGCAGCGCGGATGGAGTCGAAGGGCGGATGGCCGTGCGGTCATCCGTCCTTTTTCGTTTTGGCTACCAGATGGTTCTGACGTGCTCGTAGGCGCGGATGTTTCTGTCCTTCGTGACGAGCGGGGCGCTGAGGGAACGCGCCGTCGCGACGATGAAGCGATCCGCGGGATCGTCGTGAAGTTCGCCCGGCAGATCGACCGACTGGACGGCAATGCGTCGGTCCACCGGCACGAATCGCACACCGTTGATCCGGCCCACCTTGTCGATCCAGTCGCCGACGTCCATAGCCAGCGCGAGCTTGCCTCGCCTGACGAGCAGCGCGATCTCCCACGCGGTGATCGTCGAAACGAGGATTTCCCCGTCCGTCGCCGACTCGTGCTCGATGGCAGCGCGAGCCTCCTTGCCGAGCGCGCCCCCGCCGATCCACCACACGAGCGCGTGCGTGTCCAGCACGATCATTTGAGCGCCTCCCAATCCTCCAACCCCACCGGCTCCAGCGGGTCCTCGTAAAACAACACGCTGCCTCGCAACTCCTCGAGCGGCGTGGCTGTACTGTCATACCGCCGCACTTCCAGCACGGGCTTTCCATGGTCTGTCACGATCATATGTTCTCCTGTCGATTCCACGAGCCGAAAGTATTCAAGCGCCTTCGCCTTGAACTCGGATTTCGACACTCGCTTCGCAGCCATGATAACGCCCTGTGGTCACATTAAAGTAGTCATTTTAGCCTCGTCCGAACAGATTAGGCAAAACGGACACCTCCCGCGCGCGGCAATAAAAAAACGCGACGGATCGTCACCGTCGCGTTTTCGGATTGCCATCGAGCCGCATCAGATCAACAACACTTTCCCGCTCCCGACCCGTACCGCGCTTCCTGACGTTCGCGGAAAAATTCCGCATACGTCAGCACTGGCTTGTCCGGATGCGTCGTCTGCATGTGCGTGACGTAGGCATCGTAGTCAGGCATGCCGACCATCAGACGCATCGCCTGGCCGAGATAGCGTCCCGCTTGCCGAAGATCGCTGAACATGGCGGCTCCCTGGTTGTGCGAACCGATCAGTGGCCCGCGCGAACCGTCGCGCCCGCGCCAGCGGGCAACGGTTCGAACGGGGTTTCGCTCACGGTCGGACGCGCCTCGCGACGCGCGCGCAGCACCGACAGCACGCCGTACACCGCGATGCTCACCACGACGAAGATGAAGAGCCCGGAAAGCGCCGCGTCGACGTAATCGTTGAAGATGATCCGCTGCATTTCCGGCAGCGATTTCGCCGGCGCCATCACCTTGCCCGCGTCGTAGGCGTCGCGCAGTCGCGCGGCATGCGAGAGGAAGCCGACCTTCGGACTGGCGTCGAAAATCTTCTGCCAGCCCGCCGTCAACGTGCAGATGAGCAGCCACACCGTCGGCACCACCGTCACCCAGGCGAAGCGCTCGCGCTTCATCTTGAAGAGGACCACGGTGCCGAGCATCAGCGCGATGCCGGCGAGCATCTGGTTCGAAATGCCGAAGAGCGGCCACAGCGTATTGATGCCGCCGAACGGATCGACCACGCCCTGATACAGGAAGTAGCCCCACGCCGCCACACACAGGCCCGTCGCGACGAGATTCGCCGGCAGCGATTCCGTGCGGCGCAGCGCCGGATGGAACGTGCCGAGCAGGTCCTGCAGCATGAAGCGGCCGGCGCGCGTGCCCGCGTCGACGGCGGTCAGGATGAAGAGCGCTTCGAAGAGAATGGCGAAGTGATACCAGAACGCCATCATCGCCGGGCCGCCGATCACGCGATGCAAAATCTCCGCCATCCCGACCGCGAGCGTCGGCGCGCCGCCCGCACGCGCGACGATCGTCGTTTCGCCGACGGCCTTCGCCGTCGACGTCAGCATGTCGGGCGTGAGCGTGAAGCCCCACGACGTCACCGTCTGCGCGATGGCATCGGGCGTGGTGCCGAGCAGCGCGGCGGGGCTGTTCATCGCGAAGTAGACGCCCGGCTCGATCACGCACGCGGCGACGAGCGCCATGATCGCGACGAACGATTCCATCAGCATCGCGCCGTAGCCGATGAAGCGCATGTTCACTTCGTTGTCGATCATCTTGGGCGTCGTGCCCGACGAGATCAGCGCGTGGAAGCCCGACACCGCGCCGCACGCGATCGTGATGAAGAGGAACGGGAACAGATTGCCCGCCCAAACCGGGCCGGAGCCGTCGACGAACTTCGTGAACGCGGGCATCTTCAGTTCCGGCGCGACGATCAGAATGCCGATCGCGAGGCCGAGAATCGTGCCGATCTTGAGGAACGTCGAAAGGTAATCGCGCGGCGCGAGCAGCAGCCACACCGGCAACACCGAGGCGACGAAGCCATAGCCGATCAGAATCCACGTCAGTTGGACGCCCGTGAAGGTGAAGAACGGCGCGATGGCCGGCGATGCCGCGACTTGTCCGCCGAACGAGATAGCGAGCATCAGCAGAACGAAGCCGATGATCGACACTTCGCCGATGCGCCCCGGACGGATGAAGCGCGTGTACACGCCCATGAAGAGCGCGATCGGAATCGTCGCGGCGACCGTGAACGTGCCCCACGGCGAATTCGTCAGCGCCTTCACGACGATCAGCGCGAGCACCGCGAGAATGATCACCATGATGAGAAACGTGCCGAACAGCGCAATCACGCCGGGCACGGTGCCGAGTTCCATCTTGATGAGATCGCCGAGCGAGCGGCCGTCGCGCCGTGTCGAGATGAAGAGCACGACGAAATCCTGCACCGCGCCCGCGAACACGACGCCCGCGAGAATCCACAGCATGCCGGGCGTGTAGCCCATCTGCGCGGCGAGCACCGGGCCGACGAGCGGACCCGCGCCCGCGATCGCCGCGAAGTGATGGCCGAAGAGCACGTACTTGTTGGTCGGCACGTAGTCGAGGCCGTCGTTGTGACGCACGGCGGGCGTCATGCGCAGGCCGTCGAGTTGCAGCACGGTTCCCGCGATGAAGCGCGAGTAGAAGCGGTAAGCGATGAGATAAGTGCAGACCGCCGCGATGACGATCCAGAGTGCGCTGATACGCTCGCCGTGCGCGAGCGCGATGGTGCCGAATGCGAACGCGCCCAAGAGCGCGAGCGCAATCCAGACCAGGAATCCGGAAGCCCGATTCATGGTGTCTCCTTTTTTTGGTAGCCCTTCGATAGTCGCCCACGCGGCATGAGCCGTGGAGCGCCTTGGGCGTGTAGTATTCGCCTTCGTCCGGCGCGTCACAACCGGACAACTACTTACGCGCTCTACGTGGAACTACGTAGAGCATCAAGCGTTCCAGCGTAATGAAGCTCAAAGCCAAGATCTTTCTGCTGGCGATCGTGCCGTTCGCCGTCGCGATCGGCGGCATCGAATACGGCGTGCGTCAGCAGGCGACCACCCTCGCGCACGCGCAGCACGCGACGCTGCAGGCGGCGTACATGTCGAGCAAGGAAATCGAGCTGCGGCATTACGTCGAACTGGCGCAAAGCGCCGTCGCACCGTATTACGACGCACTGCCGAACGATTCCCGCAGCGAAAGCGAGCGCCAGCAACTCGCGCTCGACGCGCTACATCGCCTGGATTTCCGCCCCGACGGTTACTTTTTCGTCTACACGATGCGCGGCAAGTCGCTGATGCATCCGCGCCAGCCGGATCTCGTCGGCCGCGATCTCTGGACGATGCGCGATCCCGCCGGCGCGCTCACCATCCAGCAGCTCATTCGCGAGGCATCGCGTGGCGGCGGTTACGTGCGTTACGTGTGGCAGCGGCCGTCCACCGGCCAGCTCGCGCCGAAGCTCGGCTACGTGATGCCGCTCGCACGCTGGGGCTGGATGATCGGCACCGGCATCTATCTGGAAGACGTGGAGACGGCGCTCGCGCGCATCGACGATCAGGCGGCCGCGAACATCGACCGCACGGTGATGTGGATCGGCGGCATCGCGCTCGCGGCGCTCGCGGTCATCGCGGTGTGCGGCGCGGTGCTCAATATCAGCGAGCATCGCAGCGCGGACGCGAAGCTCAAGCGGCTCGCGCGGCAAGTCGTGGAATCGCAGGAGCACGAGCGTGCGCGGCTCTCGCGCGAATTGCACGACGGCATCAGCCAGATGCTAGTGTCGGTGAAGCTGCTGCTGGAATCGGCGCTCGCGCGCTTCGAACGTTCGCCCGCGCGCGAACCGGCTGCCGAAGCCGCGTTGTCCACGGGACTCGGACGGCTCGCGGGAACGCTGCGCGAAGTGCGCCGCATTTCTCACGCGCTGCGCCCCGCGATGCTCGACGACTTGGGCCTCGCCGCCGCGCTCGAGCAACTCGCGCGCGAACTCGACGGCCAGAACGGGATCGACGTGCGGTTCGAATCGACCGCGAGCGCAAAGGCGGCTGCGCTTCCCGATCCGGTCAACACGGTGCTCTTTCGCATCGCGCAGGAAGCGCTGAACAACATCGCGCGCCACGCGAACGCGGCCCGCGCGACGCTCGGCATCGATATCGCGCCGAATGCGGTCAGCCTCGTCGTCAGCGACAACGGCCGCGGCTTCGACGCGCATGCCGTACTCTCCGACCCCGCGAGCGGCCTCGGCCTGCGCAATATGCGCGAGCGGCTCGACGCGCTCGGCGGCACGCTCGCCATTCACTCGGAACTCGGGCGCACGGTCATCGCCGCGACCGTGCCGCTGCCGCTCGCGCGCCCAATCTGCAAGGACTGTCCGATGATCTCTGATCCCGCCCGAATCGTTCTCGTCGACGATCATCCGCTGGTGCGCGACGGCCTGCGCGCGCGCCTGGAAGCGGTGCCGCATTTACGCGTGACGGGCGAAGCCGGCAACGGCACGGAAGCGCTCGCGCTCGCCGCCGACGAAGCGAACCGGCCCGATCTCGTGCTGATGGATGTGGGAATGGCGGGCATGAGCGGGATCGAGCTGGCGGCGCACTTTCACGAGCGCTTTCCGGCGATCCGCGTGCTAATGCTCTCGATGCACGACAACATCGAATACGTGACGCAAGCCGTGCGCGCGGGCGCGAGCGGCTATGTGCTGAAGGATTCGCCCGCCGCCGAGATAATCCACGCGATCGACGCCGTGCTCGCCGGCAAGACCTTCTTCAGCGCGGGGCTGGCCGCCCGCATGATCCAGGCGCGCGCCATGCAAACGCCGGTGGAACGCCTGACGCCGCGCGAACGCGACGTGCTCGATGCGCTCGCGCGGGGCTTGTCGAGCAAGCAGATCGCGCAGCAGCACGGGCTTTCCGTCCGCACGGTGGAAACGCACCGGCTGAACCTCAAGCGCAAGCTGTCCATCGACGGCCAGGCGGAACTGATCAAGTTCGCCGTGGAAAACCGGCGCGGTTGAATCAGGTTCAGCCGGCCGAGCGCGCGTTGTGCTCGGACAGATACTTGATGAGTCCGTCCACGCCGCCCTTCTGAAGCTGGCCGGCGAACTGTTGCTGGTAGACCTGGATGAGCCACGCGCCCATCATGTCGATGTCGTAGATTTTCCAGCCTTGCGCGGTCTTGCCGAGCCGGTAGCGCACGGGATTGTCGCCGCCCGTCGAGATGACGTGCGATTCGACCACCGCGTCTTTCGCGCTGGCATCGACATTCGGCGCATCGAAGCGAAACTTCACGTCCTGGTCGCGCAATTGCGCAAGCGAAGCGGCATACGTCCGCACGAGCAGCGTCTGGAACTGGTCGTAAAGCTGCTTCTGCTGCTCGGGCGTGGCGCTGGCCCACGCCTTGCCGAGCGCGATGCGCGTCGTGCGCTGGAAGTCGGTGGCCGGCAGAAAGCGCGTTTGCACGAGCTGGGAGATCTTCGCCATGTCGCCGCCGCGCGCTTGCGGGTCGGCCTTCATTGCGTCGACCGTGCCTTCGACTGCGCTTTTGACCACCGCGTCGGGACTGGTTTGTGCAAGGGCCGCGCCGGAAAACGACAGCGTGGCGAAGAGGAAAGCGAAGCAGACAGACAGATAGCGTTTCATGGCACCCGTTCTCTAATGTGCAATTGTTGGCGCGGACTCGTCAGGCCATCGAGCCAGTATATCGACACGCCAGCGGGCTGACAGTTCACGGCGGCCCCGACCGGTATACTTGCGCGGCATTTGCCCTCGTCGTTGGACTCGCGGTTCAGCCAGGCGCAGCGAAAGCTCGCGCACGGACCCGGCAGCGCGCATCACGCGGCCCGCTTCATGCGGTTCGCGAAAATAACAGGACACACAGGTAGCGTCTTCATGCTGACGTCCAACATTACCCGCTTCGTCACACTTGCCATCCGCAGGCCGGCGTGGATTATCGCCGTTTCGATTCTGCTCGGCGTCCTCTCCACCATTTATGTCGTTCATCACTTCAAGATCAGTACCGATGTCAGCCAGTTGATCGAAACCGAGCCCGAATGGGCCGCGCGCAGCGAGGCGATCGACCGCGCGTTTCCGCAGCGCGGCATGACGCTTCTGATCGTCGTCGAAGCGGCTGCGCCCGAATTCGCCGATGCCGCCGCGAGCGAACTCGCCGCCGCGCTCGCGAAGGAGCCGGACCGCTTCAAAGCGGTTTCCCAGCCCGAAGGCGGCGCGTTCTTCGCGCACAACGGCTTGCTCTATCTGCCGACGCAGAAGGTCGATCAGATCACGAAGCAGCTCGTGCAGGCGCGGCCGCTCATCAACACGCTCGCGCACGACCCGACGTTGACCGGCCTTGCGCAGACGCTCAACACGACGCTCAATGTGCCGTTGATGCTCGGTCAGGTCAATCTCGGCCAGACGGCTAGTCTGCTCGGCAAAAGCGCGACCGTGCTCGACCGCGTGCTCGCCAATCAGCCGGCGGCGTTCTCGTGGCGCGACGTCGCGGATTCGGGCAGCGGCAACGGGCCGGGCCGCGCGTTCGTCACCGTGTTGCCGGAACTGAACTTCAACGCGCTGAAGGCGGCGGCGGGCACATCCGACGAGATCCGCGCGGTGGCCGCGAAGCTCCAGCTCGACAAGAAATACGGCGCGAGTCTGCATCTCACAGGCGCGCAACCGCTCGCCGACGAAGAGTTCGCCTCCGTGCAGGACGGCGCGGTGCTCAACGGCGTGCTCACGTTTCTCGTCGTGCTGATGATTCTCTGGGTCGCGCTGCGCTCGAAGCGCATGATTCTCGCGGTCTTCATCACGCTCTTCGTCGGGCTTTCGATCACCGCCGCGCTCGGCCTCATGATGGTTCACGCGCTCAACATGATCTCGGTCGCGTTCATGGTGCTGTTCGTGGGCCTCGGCGTCGACTTCGGCATTCAGTTCGGCGTGAAGTATCGCGAGGAGCGGCATCGGCACAAGCGGCTCGACGTATCGCTCGCGGAAACCGCGCGGCATGTGGCCGTGCCGCTCACGCTCGCCGCCACCGCGACGGCCGCGAGCTTCTTCTCGTTCCTGCCTACCGCGTATCGCGGCGTGTCGGAGCTGGGGTTGATCGCGGGCGTCGGCATGTTCGTCGCCTATGTGACCAACATGACGCTCTTGCCCGCGCTCATCAAAGCGTTCGCGCCGCCCGGCGAGGCGAAGGCGCCCGGCTTCCCGGTGCTCGCGCCCGTCGATGAATTCCTCGACCGGCATCGCAAGCCGGTGCTGATCGGCACGCTCGTCGTGGTGATCGGCGCGCTGCCGCTGCTCTTTCATCTGCGCTTCGACTTCAACCCGCTGCATCTGAAGGACCCGCACACGGAGTCGATGGCGACGCTCATCTCGCTCGAGGATTCGCCGGAAGCCGCCGTGAACGATGTCGCCGTGCTCGCGCCGTCGCTTGCAGATGCCGACCGCATCGCGGCCAAGCTCGACGCGCTGCCGGAAGTGGAGCGCGCGACGACGCTTTCCTCGCTGATCCCCGCCGATCAGCCGAAGAAGCTCGAACTCATCAAGGCCGCCGCCGATCAACTGTTGCCCGCGCTCGATCAGCCGGTCGCCTCGCCGGTGACGGACGAGGTCCGCGTCGCGACGTTGAAGCGCGTGTCGAATCAGCTATCGCTTGCCGCCGACGAGCATCCCGGCGCGGGCGCGGAGCAAGCGAAGCATCTGTCGCAGACGCTCGCGAAGCTCGCCGCCGCCGATGCCGCCGCGCGCGACCGCGCCGAACACGCGATGGCCGAGCCGTTGCGCCTCGCGCTTGCGCAACTGCGCGCGCTTTTGCAGCCCGCCGAAATCACGCGCGCGACACTGCCGCCCGCGATGGTGCAGCCGTGGCTCGCCGCGAACGGGCAGGCGCTCGTCAACGTGTCGCCGAAAGCGCCGCCGGGCGTCGATCCGAACGACGACAACCTGCTCGCGCGCTTCGCCGACGCCGTGCAGCACGCCGAGCCGAACGCAATCGGCGGGCCGATTTCGGTGCGCCACTCCGCCGAGGTCATCATCCAGGCTTTCGAGCACGCCGCGCTGTATTCGCTCATCGCGATCACGGTGCTGCTGTGGCTCGCGCTCCGCCGTTTCGGCGACGTTTTGCGAACTTTGGTACCGTTGCTCGTTTCGGCCATCGTGACGCTGGAGCTGTGCGTGCTCTTCCGCATGCCGCTCAATTTCGCGAACATCATCGCGCTGCCGCTGATGCTGGGCGTCGGCGTCGCGTTCAAGATTTACTTCGTGATGGCGTGGCGCTCGGGACAGACGCGGCTTCTGCAATCGAGCCTCACGCACGCCGTGATGTTCAGCGCGGCAACGACGGCGACGGCTTTCGGCAGCCTCTGGTTCTCGCATCATCCGGGCACATCCAGCATGGGACGGCTTCTCGCGTTGTCGCTCTTTTGCACGCTGATCGGCGCCGTGGTGTTCCAGCCGGTGCTGATGGGCAAGCCGCGCAAGGTGCGCGCGGCCGAGCGCGCGAAGCTGCGCGCGAGCGCGCGGCACGACAATCTAAGAGGAATTGAAGAATGACAATGGCTTCAGCGGCGAGCGCCGCTGCCCCGCTGCGCAAGATGGCGACGACGCTCGCCATCGCGGGCGCGCTCCTGACAGCCGGTTGCGCGACCGGTCCGGACCGCAATCCGCGCGATCCGCTGGAACCCATGAACCGGACGATCTTCAAGTTCAACGACGGGCTGGACACCTACGTCGCGCGGCCCGTCGCGCAGTTCTATGTCGACTGGACGCCGAGCCCGTTCCGCACGGCGGTCAGCAACTTCTTCTCGAATCTGGGCGATTTCAGCAACTTCGCGAACAACCTGCTGCAACTGAAGATCACCGACGCGACGCAGGACTTGATGCGTATCGCGATGAACTCGGTGTTCGGCATCGGCGGTCTCATCGACATTGCATCGCCGGCGGGCTTGCCGAAGCATCATCAGGACTTCGGTCTCACGCTCGGGCACTATGGCGTGCCGTCCGGCCCGTATGTCGTGCTGCCGCTGCTCGGTCCGAGTTCGGTGCGCGACTCGACGACATGGCTCGTCGACTGGCGTGTGAATCCTGTCAGCTATGCGGATTCCGAGATTCGCTGGCCGCTCTATGGCGTGAATTTCGTGAGCGCGCGCGCGGACCTGCTCGGCGCAACCGACCTGCTCTCTCAAGCCGCGCTCGACAAATACGCGTTCGTGCGCGACGCCTACACGCAGCGCCGCCAGTATCTGCTGACGGGCGGCGGCAGCTCGGCCACGCTGCCGGATTACGGCGACGAAGGCGCGAGCGCGCCGGAAGGTGCGAGCGCGCCGCGCGGCGGCAGTGAGGAGCAGGGTTTGCCGAACTACGTCGATCCGGGCGCGGCGGCGTCGCCGGCGGGCGGCATCGGACCGAAATCGCCGGCTCCGGGCGCGGGCGAGACGCAGAGCGCGCCGTCGCCATCGCCATCGCCATCGCCATCGCCGAGTTCGAGCAAGGCGCAAGGCCTGCCGCAGTACGACGATCCCGGCGAGAAGAAGTAAAGCGGGGATGCGGTGAGAATGACAACGGGCGCCTCGGCGCCCGTTGTATTTAGTGCGCTGCTTCCGCGGTTTCCTCGTGCGCGAAGCACCGCGCGCAGGTTTTCGACGATTGCCACCGACCGCCGCTCTTCTGCGCGCGACCTGCTCCGTAATTTCGATATATCGGAGCAATCCGCCGTAGTCGCCGTCGCCCGGATCGACGAAACGGCTGTCGATGCACGCCAGCGTCACTTTGCGAACCGGATAACCCGCGCCCTCGGTGACTCAGACCTGAATGGCGCAATCCTGATAGGAGTAGTCCTTGATGGCACTCGCCGCCTTCGCCTCCGTCATGTGCCAGCCGTCGGCGCAGGTCGCAAATCCATCCGCACGCGCCACCACATTCCGATAGGAAAAAGCGGCTTCATAAACCATCGACCCTCCCGCCGACGCGCGCTCCAGCGCGATTCGCGTTTCGGCAAGCGCCCTTGTCATGTCGGGCACGTGCCCGACCGGTTCGCCTTCTCCCATGAGCGGACGGGCGCATTCGCCGAACAGATGCCCATTCTGAAGATATGCTCGCTCGCGGGCGAGACGCGCATGAGTTCGCGCCATGATTTTCGATTTGGAAAGACGAAAGTCTCTGGACATATCCGTTTCATGGTGGCGTCGACGCGCATCAACTTATCGGCGGACCGGGACAAAGCATGTCTCTGCGATGCCGCAGACTCCTCTCGCTGCTGTAATTCATCGACGCCTCGACCGAACACGAGTGCATCCGGTCGAAGCGTTGGCGGCGCCATCGCGCGAATGTCTGCTGGACTGCGCACGGCTGTCGAATGCGCAACAGCGCACGAACTCGAATATTCGAAACTCATGCGAAACTCGCCGGCATCGCGCCCCGTGACGTCCCCTTCGACATGTCAAAGAGAGAAACGAGCATGACGTGGTTCAAGCAAGTTTTCGGCTTCAACGAATCGACTTATGAAGAGACGCAAAAGCGTTTCCGTGTCGAATCGGAGCACTTGGTGACCGATAGCGATCCGCCAAGACGGTTTCATGTCGGATCGCTGAGCGTCCCCAGTCTGGACGAGCTTCGCGCGCAGGTCGCGGCGCTTTCAAAGCCCGACGGAACGCGGCTTACGCTGCGCACCGTCGTCGCCGATGCCTATGCGCTTCATACATGGCCCGAAGCCCACGGCGCATTGATTCAGGTCGCCAGTCAGTTCAATCTGCTCGAGATGGTCGGTCCCGGCGTCGCACCGGAGGACGGCATCACGCGGTATCGGAACGACTTCACGCAAGGGCCGGCCTGCGCGATGGCCTGTGCGCCCGCCACGGTCTTCCGCAACTACCTTGCGCCCGTCGATGGCCGGCACGGGCAAACCGGCGACAGGCAGATCAACGCATTGCACGATCTCGACCGGGCGCTAGGCGTTCCCGGCATCCGGATGCAGAACGGGTACGCGCTGCTGGACCCGCGGACCGTGCAGGCGATCGGCCAGCGCATTCGAAGCCTCGACGAACCCGGACGCGATGCACTGCGCAAGCGGCTGCGTATCGGCGTGCATAGCGACACGGAGGTCACCGCGGACGGCGCGCCGCCCGGCCAACGCGTGACGCAAGCCTTGTGCTCTGCCTTGCCGGTTGCGTACAACCCGCCTAGTCCTGATTGGGCGCCGTTTGCGTCGCTGGTTCTGGAAGCTAGTTATGAGGCGGCGCTGCTGGCCGCCGTGATCAATCATCGGCGGACGGGCAATTCGAAGGTGTTTCTGACGACGGTCGGCGGAGGTGCGTTCGGCAACGAGCGCGAATGGATCATTCGGGCCGTGCGGCGCGCATTGCGTTGCGTACAAGATCATCCGCTCGATGTCGCGATGGTTTGCTACGGGAAAGTGTCGCCGGATGTCGAGGGTTTGGCGGCCGAGATCAACGCAGGCGTCTAGTGCCAGTCCGCGCTTCGGCGTCGACCTCGCCCGCTTCTTCAGCAAGCGGCGCGGCGGGGTCTCCGAAACATCGATCGGGCAGATTGATGAGCGCAGCGATTAAAACGTCGGCGCGGGTCGCTCATGTCCGATGGCTTCCGATACATCTACCCACCAGCCGAACGTCAATGCTCGAGTTGCCAGCGCAACTGCGGATGCGTCGCGCCCGGCGGCAAGACCCATGTCCCGTTCGCTCCGAAGCTCCACGAAGGGCCGAAGCTCGACGCCATCGACATCTGCGCAGTTGTCAGACCGTTCTGGGCGGGAATCGGCGTCCCGCCGTCGGCTCCCACTGACACGCCCGACGTTTGCTTGTCCCAGAAGACATTGCTCGCGACAAAGCCGGAGTTGTATCCAATGAGCCCGCCCGGATATGGCACCAGGGTTTCGCGACCCTTTGCGAACGATTCGCTCACGCTGCCGTAGTTATCCCCCACGAGACCGCCGCCGCTGAGCCCGCCGCCCGTCCCGGTCGCATACGACTGGGTGATGACGCCGTAGTTCGCGCCAACCAGCCCACCTCCGCCGGAGTGAGTGCCGCCTCCCGCCGAACCCGTCGCATACGACTGAATGACGTAGCCGTGATTCTCTGCAACCAGCCCGCCAAGCACGCCCGATGACCCCACTTCCGCCGAACTGCCCGACCGCTCGATGGTGCCGTTGTTGACCGCAACGAGACCGCCGCCCGAGCCAGAAAAGCTATCGCCGGTACTAACGTTCCCGGATGTATGGACATGGGTTACAAGACCGTCGTTACGGCCCGCGAGGATGCCAGAGGGCGAGAACATCGTTACGACTTCACCCTTTTCGACGTTCAGGTTACGAACGACGCCTGTCTTGCCGATGACCGCGAAAAGTCCCGCGTAATCGGTCGTTGTACCAACGGACGTGTTATCGGACTCGTACACTTTCAGATTATTAATCGCGTGGCCCATGCCATCGAACTCGCCGGTAAAGGATGTTCGAGTCGAAAGACCGAGCGCAGTGATGCTCGATCCGGCATCGATATCTCTGCCGAGGGCATAGACCCCGCCCATGTCGCTCGCCACTTTCAGCAGATCCTGAAACGAGTTCACGAGACGATAAGCGGTGATCTGCGACTTCAATCCACTGAACGCCGCGGCCTGCCATTCAGGATTACTCGATAATGTCCCCGACAGATATTTTCCATTCATGTCCCGAAGAATAGACACGTTGCCCAGACTCTTCGACCAGTCGATTGCGCCCTGATTGACGAAGCCCCCTCCATTGCCCGCGCCGGCGGCATCGGCGCGCAAGGTGAGATTGCCCGAGCCGACGTTACTCAGCGTCACGTGGGAACCGATGAGGACGCTTCGCCCCGCATCGATCGTGAGCGACGCGTCGCCGCGCCAGGCCAGCGTGGACTGCAGCGCTATGTCGGCAGTCGGGCCGGTCGTCGTCACGTCGATCGATGTGCCTCGCGACAGGTTCGCTGCCAGCGCGGATGTCGCGGCCGAATTCAACGTGAACTGCGGCGCGGTCAGATTCCAACGCTCGGCATCGACGATGACGCCGTTGACATCGAGCGCTTTCGCCTGCATGTCGACCGTGCCGCCGCTGCCGTCCGCATCGCGCGCGTCGATCCGGTCGTGCGCCGCGACCGATCCTTGCTGCGCGACGAGCCACACGTGTCCGTCGCGCGTGGCCGTCCCCGTCGCGCGAAGTTCGCCGTGCCGTCCGGCCAGCGCGTACACGTTGCCATCCGCCGCTTGCAAGCTGATTTGCGCCGCACGGATAGCGCCCTTGTCGATAACCTTCCCTGCGCTTCCCGCCATCACGAACACCTGCGCGGTGGTGGTCGAATCCTTGAGCAACAACACGCTCCCCGTCGCGAGTTCGACAGTACCGCGCGGTGCGTCGATCGAACCTGCATTGACGGCGGCGTCGCGCGAAATAAGGAACACGTCTCCGGTCTGCGAGCCGATCCGCCCGAGATTGATCACGCGGCCCTGCGCGGAGCCTTTGGCGGTCAGCGGGCCGCCCGCCATGAACGCATTGCTGTCGATGTCGAGCGCCGACGCGACGAAGCGCCCCCCGGTATCGACGACGCCGCTGCGCCCGATCAGCACGCCCTGCGGATTAATCAAGTAGAAGCTACCTGTTGCATCGAGCCTGCCGTCTATGACGGAGCGTTGCGCACCGCTCACCCGCCCAAGCGTGGCTCCCGCGCCGTTCTGTATATCCACGCGATTCCCGTCGCCGATCGAGAAGCTGCGCCAGTCAATGACGGCTCGCGGCGACGACTGGCGTACCTCCAGCGTGTTGCCCATCGGCTGCATCGTCCCGGCGCCGGCGATGAACTTTCCGCCCTGAGGAAGCGGTCCCGCGCAGTAGCCGTTCGCTCCAATGACGCAAGCGCTCATGCCCAATGCGTATCGCAGAAGAGTCAACGGCAATAGCTTGTCCGACGCGAAACGGATGGAACGGACGTGCGACATTTCCAGCTCCTCAAGATGTGCGAACTAATCGATCGATCGGTTAAAACCGGCAAAGAATCAATGCCTTCTCGATCTGCAGTACCAATGATTCGCATGCAAGCTTTATTGAAGAGTACGTTGTCTCATTGCGCAAGATTAATCGCGGCACGGTCGAACACCGGAAGTTCGTCTACTGGCATGGGTTCTGCAATCGCGCGAAGCAGGCCGCTCTGCGGGCGACTATCTCGTCAATCGGCTAGAGAAAGAACGCGATCGACTCATTAGCCATAACGATGTTTGCGGGCGTGAAAACGATTTTGCAAGAGCCGCGGACGCTAAGGAAACTCTGCGTAACCCTGTCATGGCATCGATTAGGAATGCTACTATTGACGTTACAGACATGGAGGCATTGTGATGACGCAACTTCATCTCGGTTTGAACCTTTCGACCAAGCGAACGCGTAAGCGGGAGTTTTTGGACGAGATGAGACGAGTGGTGCCATGGTCAAGATTGATCGAGTTGATCGAGCCGCACTATCCAAAGGGCAAAGCCGGACGTCCTCCTTTTCCAATCGCGACGATGTTGCATATTCACTTCCTGCAACAATGGTTTAGTCTGTCGGATCCAGCGATGGAAGAGGCCCTCTACGATGTGCCGCTGTATCGGGAGTTCGCGGGTCTCGACGGCGCGATGACCCGCCTCCCGGATGAAACGACCATCCTGCGGTTTAGGCACCTGCTCGAAGCACATGGGATCGCTGCGCAAATCCTGGCGGTGGTCAATGAGATATTGCGCGACAAGGGATTGATGCTCAAGGCGGGATCGGCCGTCGATGCCACGTTGGTCGCGGCGCCCAGCTCGACCAAGAACGGCTCGGGCACACGCGATCCCGAGATGCAGTCGACTCAGAAAGGCCGCAACTGGTACTTCGGCATGAAAGCCCACGTGGGCGTGGACGCAGAATCAGGCTTGGTTCACACGGTCATCGGCACGGCAGCTAACGTGCACGACATCAATGTGGCACATGCGTTGTTGCACGGGGAGGAGACGAGTGTTTATGCCGACGCCGCATACCAGGGCATCGAAAAGCGTGAGCAAGCGGGTTCGGCCCGATGGCACGTTGCAATGCGGCCCAGCAAGCGCAGGAAACTGAATCTAGACGACCCTGTCGACGCGATATACGACAAGATTGAAAGGCTGAAGGCTGGTATTCGGGCGAAGGTTGAGCATCCTTTCCGAATACTCAAACGACAATTTGGCTACACGAAGACGCGATACCGGGGGCTGGCGAAGAATACCGCTCAAATCACTACGTTGTTTGCGTTGGGCAATCTATGGATGATGCGCAACGCGCTACGCCACTCGTAGAGAGGCCGCCAGATGAACGTGGCCTTCATGTCCTTGCTAAAAGTCACAACCTCTTAACCGCATCGACGTGGTGACCTAATTCAGCAATCGACAGGCTTGCGCGAGGGAAAGTGGAGCTCCAACGCATACTGTTTACAACGAGTCTTCGTCCACGCCTGTCGCATGCGCCTCGAAACGCATTGTGCAGACGCTCCCTAACGCTTTTGCAAAGAGACTGAGTGTTTTCACGGCGTATGCGTCGAAGTGCTCCGACGAGTCCCAAAGAGAATCTGGCATTCGCTTGACCGCTTCATCGGGTGCAAGAAAGGCTTATTGCGGAAGTAGATTGAATCTATCCGCCGGCGCCGTTATCAGTCGCGGCGCGCCACAGATCGAGCGAAGAAGATACGTTGTTACCGCTGCGTTCGCCTTGGCGAAAGCATTTTCGTTGCATGCGATGCGGCCCGTTTTGACCGTCGCGCGGGTTTTGCTGGATCAGCGCCGGTCGCGCCCGCAGCCGGTCTCGGCCATTTTTCAAAAGTGCTTCGTTTCGCCGGAGTCGGGTCTTTTCGCGCACCGTGTCCAGCGTCCATATGCCGCCCCGCTCTATCCGTCGAAGCGTTTTCCCAGACGCTACCGAAAGACCACGCGCGAAATCAGCCGAAAGACAAAGCCCGCGCCTTCTCCAGCGCGTGACGCGCCTGAACAAGCGTCGCGCGGGCGGCGCGGGCATCGCCGGCGAGGCGCAACAATGCGCCGATCTGCGACGGCTGCCGCGCGAGTTCCCGCAGAATCGGGCCGATGGCCGTGGTGCCGTCGTCGCGCAAGCCGGCTGTCGCGGCGGGCGGCAGCGTGCGCCACGCCGGATCGACGACCGCGCGGCACACCGCGAACGGCAGGCCGCGCGCCGTCGCGATGGCGCCCGCGATGTGCGATTCCATATCGACGGCGAGCGCGCCCGTCGACGAATGCAGCGAACGCTTGTCGGCCTCGCTCATGACCGGCGCGCCGACGCTCGCGAGCGTCCCGCGCCGAAGCTGTCGCGCCACCGGCGTGCCGGCGAGCGCATCGACGATGCGCGCGGACCACGCGGCGTCGGTTGCGAAGGTGCCGAGCGGACCGGACACGCTCTGCGCCACGATCAGCGCGCCCGGTTCGAGATCCGGCGCAAGCCCGCCCGCCGTCCCGAAGCTGACGATCCCCGCGCAGCCTCGCGCGATGGCGTCCGAGAGCGCGCGCTCGAGCCAGTCGGCGCGCGCGGCGAAAACGACATCGACGCCGCGTCCGCGCGCGATCTTCGCCTCGAACGCCATGCCCGTCACCGCGATCACGGGCGCGCCGCCCGAAGCGCGAGACAAGGCGGCGGCGCGTGCGTCGGGCGGGTTCACACGCCCACCGTCACGCGCGTTTGCCCTTCGCGCGTCAGATTGCGGTAGCGCGCGAGCGCCCACAGCGGGAAAAACTTGCGATAGCCGTGGTATCGCAGATAAAAGACGCGCGGAAAGCCGGTCGCCGTGAAGCGCGTTTCGTCCCACAGGCCGTGCGCCTCTTGCGTGCGAACGAGATAGTCGACGCCCCGCGCGACCGACGGATGCTCGACGAGCCCCGCCGCCATCAGCCCGAGCAGCGCCCACGCTGTCTGCGATGCGGTGCTCGGCGCCTGTTCGTAGCCGCGGTAATCGAGCTTGTAGCTTTCGCCGCCTTCGCCCCAGCCGCCGTCCGCATTCTGAATGCCGATCAGCCAGTCCGCACCGCGCTTCATGCGCGAATCGGACGGCTCGACGCCCGCCGCGTTCAGCGCGCACAGCGCCGACCACGTGCCATAGACGTAATTCAGTCCCCAGCGGCCGTACCAGCTTCCATCGCGCTCCTGTCCCCTCACGATGTAGTCGAACGCGCGGCGTGCCGGCTCGCTGTTCGCGGGCGTTTCGCCGAGCTGCGCGAGCATCGAGAGGCAGCGCGCGGATACATCGACGGTCGGCGGATCGAGCAGCGCGCCGTGATCCGAGAACGGAATGTTGTTCAGATAGAACTGCGTGTTCTCAGGCTCGAACGCGCCCCAGCCGCCGTCGCTGCTCTGCATGCCGACGACCCATTCGCGCGCGCGCGAAATCGCTTCGTCGAACATCGCCGTGCCGTTCTCGCGCCCGGCGCGGTCCATCGCCATTGCGACGACCGCGGTGTCGTCGACATCGGGGTAATGCGGGTTCGCGAACTGGAACGCCCAGCCGCCCGGACGCACGTTCGGCCGGCGCGAAACCCAGTCGCCGCGCACATTGAGAATCTGTAGCGGACGCAGCCATTCCAGCCCGCGCGCGACCGCCGCGCGCGCCTTCGGCATGCCGGTTTCGAGCAGCGCGTGCGACGCGAGCGACGTATCCCACACTGGCGAAAGACACGGCTGGCAGTACGCTTCGCCGTCCTCGGCTTCGTCGATGACCAGCAGCTTGTCGATCGACTTGCGGGCGATCGCGCGGTTCGGATGCTCCGGCGGATAGCCGAGCACGTCGTACATCATCACGGAGTTTGCCATCGCCGGGAAAATGGCGCCGAGGCCGTCTTCGCCGTTCAGACGCTCGTCGACGAAGCGCACCGCTTCATCGATCGCGCGTTCGCGGCCGGCTTTGGGAAACAGCGGATCGGCCACGCGAAGCACCGAATCGACCACGCGGAAAAAAGTGAACCAGCCGCGTCCCTGGTGCCCCGCGCGCTCGGGCATGCCCGTATTCACGGGCGGATTGCGGAACACTTCGTCGATCCGCACGCCGCGCGGGTTGCGCGCCTTCGGGCGCTTCGCGTTGAGCACGAGCAGCGGCACGATCACCGTGCGCGCCCAGTACGACACCTTCGACAAGTGGAACGGGAACCACATCGGAAGGCGCATGATTTCGACGGGCATCATCGGCACGGCGCGCCACGACACCACGCCGAAAAGCGCGAGCAAAATGCGCGTGAATACGTTCACCTTTTCCGCGCCGCCTGCGGCCAGAATCGCGCGGCGGGCGCGCTGCATGTGCTCGGCGTCGGGGGAATCGCCGATCATCTTCAGCGCGAAATACGCCTTCACCGTGGCGGACACGTCCATCGCGCCATCGGTGAAGAGCGGCCAGCCGCCGTCCGCGCGCTGGATGCGGCGCAGATAGCGGCCGATTTTCGCTTCGAGCGTGTCGTCGGCGGTTTCGCCGAGATAGTGGACGAGCAGCACGTATTCGGCCGGAATCGTTGCGTCGGCCTCGAGTTCGTAGAGCCAGTAGCCTTCGGGATGCTGCGCCGCGAGCAGCGCGTCGGTGGCTTCGGCGACGGCGTGGTCCAGCGCGGCATGCGACACCGCAGCGCCCACGGCCGACAGGGATAAATCGTTCATCAGCGTTCCATCGATGGGTTCAACAGCAGATCCACGGCCTTCTGGCCGGAGCGGATCGCGCCTTCGATCGTCGCGGGCAGGCCGGTCGCCGTCCAGTCTCCCGCGAGCGTGAAATTGGGCCAGCGCGTGCGCGTGGCGCAGCGCTGTCCTTCCTGCGACGGCACCGCCGCGAACGTGGCGCGCGGCTCCACGACGACTTGCCACGGCGGCATCGGCACAGTCGGCATGCGCGCGGCTTTCGCGACTTCCGGCCACACCGACGCGGCGATCTCGTCGTGCGGCGTCGCGAGCAGTCGGTCCGCGCCCGCGACAGTCGCGGTGAGCCGGTCGTCGGTCGCCGTGAGGCAGTCGGCGACGCCGTTCGCGAAGAACGTCAGCCGCCCCGAGGCCGATGCAATCGGCGCAATCGGCACATCGACGGCGAAGTGCACGGTCACGCTCGCGCGGAATTCGTCCGGCGCGGCAACGCCCGGCACGAGCGCGCGAGCGGCGTCGGGCGGCACGGCGAGCACGACGCCATCGCCCGCGCCTACCGCAATGGGCTCGCTCGCGTTCTCGAAAGCCAGCGAGCTTACCCGTTCCTTCGAATCCGTGCCCGAATAGCCGATGCCCGCCACGCGCGCGCCCAGCCGGATATCCGCGCCGCCGTATTGCAAGAGCCGCAGCGCCGGTTCGACGAACGCGTGCGCCAAACCGTTTCGCGCGACGAGCGGCCGGCACGCCTGCCCGCCCGCCGCCACCGTTTCGCGCAACAGGTTTGCGGCGAGCGTGGCGCTCGCCTCGGCGGGATCGGCGTTGAGCATCGCGCGCAGGAGCGGCCGCGCGAGCCGGTCCCACACGCGGCCCCGCGCGCGCATCGATTCGCCGATGGTGCGCCCCGGCTTCGCGAAGAAGAGCGGCAGCATCGGCAGATAATCGGAGGGCTGCGTGGCGGGCACGCGCGCGTCGGCGTCGAAAAGCCAGCGCGGGAGGCGCCCCGGCGACATGCGGATGGTCCACGCCTGCCCGCTCGCGATATCGAGAAACGGATACTCCGGCTGCGTCGGGCCGACGAGCGCGTCGGCGGAACCGATCGCGCGCAGATAGGCGAGCGTCGCGTGATACCCCGAAAGCAGCAGATGGCCGCCGTTGTCGATGGTCACGCCGAGCTTTGCATCGAAATACGAGCGGCAACGGCCGCCCGCGTGAGGCGCTGCCTCGTGCAGCACGACGCGCGCGCCGCGCCGTTGCGCTTCCACCGCGGCGGCGAGTCCGGCCAGGCCGGCGCCGACGACGTGAACCAGCCGGGACATCAGAAGAGGTTGCGCGCCACGATCCACAGCAGACGCGCACGCGGCGTGCGCACGCGCGTGCGCGGCAGGTCGAAGCCGCGTTTCAGGTTGGCGTCGAGCACCGCGCGATACGCCGCCGACATGATGCGCGGCGCGCGCACCTCGTGGCGCGGCGAAGCGGCCATGATCGCGTCGGATTGCGCGTAGTGGCCCTTCGCGCGCTCGGCGAGCACGGCGCACACGCGCGGCAGCCGCGCATCGCCGGCGATGCTCGCCGGATCGCTCGTGGAAATGCCCTCGCGCGCGAGCAGTTCGCGCGGCAGATACACGCGGCCGATGGCGGCGTCTTCGTCGATATCGCGCAGGATGTTGGTCAGTTGCAGCGCGCGGCCGAGATGATGCGCGAGGCGCCGGCCGGCGTCCTCCTGCATCCCGAAGATTCTCACCGACAGCCGCCCGACCGCGCTCGCCACGCGGTCGCAATAAAGGTCGAGCGTGGCTTCGTCGGGCGCGACGATGTCGCCGGCGGCGTCCATCGCCATGCCGTCGATCACCGCGTGGAAGTCGTCGCGGGAAAGCTGGAAGGCGTGAATGTGACGCGTGAGCGCTTCGAGCGAGCGCTTCGGCGCGCCGCGATAGCAGGCGTCGATGTCCTCGCGCCAGCGGTCGAGCGCGAGCGCGCGTTCGCGGCGCGGCAGTGCGCCTTCGTCGGCGATGTCGTCGACGGCGCGGCAGAAAGCGTAGATCTGATACATCGCGTCGCGCTGCGCAGCCGGCAGGATACGCATCGCGAGATAAAACGAACTTCCCGACGATGCCTTCGCGGCGTCGGTGGTGGATTCGTCGGCGATGATGTTGGAAACGGCCAAGACGGACTCCGCTGTGGCGCCCCCAAGGGCAATTAAGAGATCGGGCGCCGGTTCCGGCGATCGTGGCAAGCGCGCGGAACGACGTGGCGCTGCAATGGAATGATCGAAGGAGAAAGCCGGCGCGCGCCGGCTGCACTACAACGCTGCAAAGGGAGCCGGAAGCGCCTGAGAGTATACCAATGAATCGCGGCGGTTGCGGCTGGCGCCGCCGCCTTCACTCGAAGCCGACCGCCCGGTTCCGGCCTTCGCGTTTGGCCGCGTAGAGCGCGGCATCGGCCTCGTTGATGAGCGCCTCGTAAGACGACGTCACGTCGCGCCGCGCGCACGCCGCGCCGACGCTCGCCGTCACCGGCACGCGCGCGCCCTGCACGTCGATCGGCGTTTCGCCGATGGCGCGGCGCACCTTCTCCGCGACGATCATCGCATCGGCGAAATGCGTGCACGGCAGAAGCAGCGCGAACTCCTCGCCGCCGAAGCGCCCGAACACGTCCTGCACGCGCACCGCCGCCGCCACGCGCTCGGCCATCACGCGCAGCACCGTGTCGCCGACCAGATGCCCGAGTTCGTCGTTGATGCGCTTGAAGTGGTCGAGATCGAACAGCAGCATCGACAGATCGCCGCCATAGCGCTGCCAGCGCGAGAATTCGTCGCGCAGGCGCAGTTCGAAGTAGCGCCGGTTCGCGATGCCCGTCAGCCCGTCGCGGTCCGCGAATTCCTGCAGCTTCGCCACCGCTTCGTCGCGGGCGCGCTGCATCATGCTCGCGTGCGTCGCATCGGAAATCGTCACGCAGACGGCGCGCACCTCGCGCTCGTGAACGAGCGGCATGAACGTGCAGTCCTGCTGCATGAAATCGACGCCGCCGGTGATGGGCCGGTCGTGATCGAACTTGAAGAGATACGGCCGCTGCTCCCGCGAACTGGACGCGAAGCTGCCGAGCTGGAACACGCTTTCCACCTTGCGCGTGAACCACACGCGCGGCAGTTCCGGAAAGCTCGCGAAGATGGATTTGCCCGTGACCTGCGCGGCCGTCTTGCCGTTGTGATCGGCCATGAAGCGGTTCCACATGAGCACGTTCAGGTCGCGATCCAGCACGAAAATGCCGAATCCGACGCGCTCGATCACGAGTTCGCTCAGCACATGCCGCAGTTCTTCCATGTCGGCGGTCAGAAGCTGGAAAGAAGCGCGTCGAGCGCTTCGTTCAGACGCGCGATGGCGTCTTCGGCCATGAGCATCACGAGGTGCGCGCGGAAGCTATGGTCCTCCAGCGCGAAGTTCACTTCGAGCAGGAGCGCGGATTTCCACGCGAGCATCGCGGGCTGAAAGACTTGGTCGAGCGACAGTTCGAGGCCCAGCATGCCCGGCGGCGAGAAGATCGGCGCGCGGCCCAGGCGGTCGAGAATGCACGAGACACACGCGCCCATCAGCACGGTCGCCACGTCGAAGATGAGTTCGGTGCGAGTCGTCGCCTCGAAGCTGGATTTGGTGTATGGATCGTCGACGAGCGCGCACAGATCGTCGACGCTGCCGCTCTTGCACAGCACGATCGCCTCGCCCTTGATGTCCGAGCGGAAACCTTGCCGCACGGCCGTCACCGTGTCGGTGATGCCGGTCATCTCCGCGAGCGCGCCCGACGCTTCCGCCACGCTCACCACGCGCACGCGCGGCACCGACAGTTCGATGAACGTGCCGAGCAGCTTCGACAGCCGCGTCGCGGCCTGGCCCATCGCCATGTTGGCGACTTCCTGAAGGGCGTCGCGCTGGTCTTCGTTGAGAGCGGGTTCAAGCATGGAGACCGTACTCCTTCAGAACGGGACGCAATGCCTCGGGCGTTACCGGCTTCGGCAGGAAGGCAATCGCGCCGAGTGCGCGCACGCGCTCCTGCGCCATCGGCTGCACGTCCGCCGACACGACGATCACGAACGTGTTCAGGTCTTCGTGCTGCAAGGCGTCGAGCACCTGATAGCCGGTCATGTCGGGCATCGTCAGGTCGAGGAACATCACGGATGCGCGTCCCGCCCGATACAGCTCGAGCGCTTCGCGTCCGTTCGTCGCGTAGGAAATTTCGACGTCCCAGTCCGCGGGCAGCGCGCGCGTGAGCACCTTGCGCGCAAGCAGGGAATCGTCGGCAATGACTATCGGCAAAGGCATCGTAGGTCGGATGATGGCGTGGCGCGCCTCGCGGCACGGCACAGGAAACACGTCGTGCTTTCGCATGGGTTTACGGCGCCGCTCGCGAAATCTTTAGGACGGGCGTTGCGTCTCGCGCTCTTCGCCATGCCATCGGCCGGAAGCGGCGTGCGCGGCGCGGCGGCTTTCGCCGAGGGTGCAATCGACAGCGCGCGAGCGCGCGTTGCCGGTTCTCGTCTGGCATCACGATGCGCTGCCTTCGTCTCGTCCACGCCCGGTCGGCGCCGGACCTTGGCCTCACTTCGCGCGCCGTTCGTCTGCGATAACACTTCCCGCGCGCGTGGCACCGGATGTTGCGTTCTGGCGGCGCAATCGTCGGAAGATTGCATTTTCGGCCGAAGCGAATAGCGAAGCAACTCGCCAAACGCGTGCGGCGAGTTTTCTACGCTCGCGGCGAAGCGCGCGTGAGTATGTTTTGCTCACGCACGCTATCGCTTAAGAGCCGCTCTTCTGCGCTGTACGTTTGCGCTGCCGATAATCTCGCTAACTTGGCGCGCCGCACGCGCGTTCGGTCAGCGCGTCGCTTCGCCAAGCGTTCTTTTCGGCATGATTGGTGCATCCACAAACCCTTCGTACCTCGCTCGACGGTCCGTCCCCGCCCACCGGACGCCAACGCGCGAAGCCTCCAGTAAAGTTTTCCACTCCGCTGCCAAAATGACGCTGCAACGTGAGGAGTCCGACGCCGACGCTGCCGCCGATGCGAGGCAGGACGAACCGCCCTTCCCGGTAGTTCCCGAGCGCAACTTCGCCGCGCAACGCATGACGCTCTACGCGCTGCTCGTCGCGGCCGTCGTGCTTCCGTGCATCTATGTCGCCGTCACCGCGATCTCCGATTACCGCGCGCGCGAAACGACCGCGGCGGAAGCCGTCGCACGCAATGCACGCGTCGCGGAAGAGCACGCGCTCAAGGTGTTCGATCTCAACGTCACGCTGAACGAGCGCATCGTCGATCTGCTCGCCGATCTCGACACCGACGCGATCCGCGATACGGACGCGCTCCTGCACGAGCGCCTCGCCCGGATGATCGGCAGCTACCCGCAAGTGGCGGCGGCGTCCGTCTTCGGCGCCGATGGCAAGCTGCTCGTCACGAGCCGCGCCTGGCCGACGCCCGACATCTCGGTCGGGCAACGCGAAGACTTCGCCGGCCTGCGCGACGACCCGCGAGAAGAGAGGATCTCGCGCGTGATGATCGGCAGCGTCGCGGGCGAGCGCGTATTCAATACGGCCGTGCTGCGCCGCACGCCCGAAGGCCGGTTCGCGGGGATGGTGTCCATCGCGCTGCGGCCGTCGTATTTCAACGCGTTTTACCGCGAACTGCTCGGCGACAGCGCGACGGTGTCGCTCGGTCTCGCGCGCGCCGACGGCGAAGTGCTCGCGTGGTATCCGGAGCGCCCGCCCGACCGCATGTCGCTCGCGCCAGGCTCGCCCTTGCGCGACGCGTATCGCGCCGGACGCAGAAGCGGCGTCGTCAAGATGGTCTCGGGACTCGACAAGCAGTTGAAGATCGTCGCGTTTCGCCGCGTCGGCAACTATCCGGTGTACGTGTCGAGCGGATATCCGTTTCCGACCATCTGGGCGCAGTGGTACCGGCACTTGAGCGTGCTCGCGCTCTCGATCCTCGCGCCGTGCGTCGTGCTGTGGGGCGTGATCGGCCAGTCGCTGCGGCGGCTCGCCATCGAGGAAGAAGCCTGGGAGCGCTGGCAGACGGAAGCGTCGATGCGCCGCTCCATCGAATCCGCGTACCGGCAGGCGCGCAAGATGGAGGCGCTCGGCAATCTCGTCGGCAGCGTCGCGCACGATTTCAACAACCTGCTGATGATCGTCTCGACGAACGTGCAGATCGCGCGACGGCGCGGCGCGCCGGGCCTCGACCGCGAACTCTCCGCGATGGAGCGCGCGCTCAAGAGCGGCCAGTCGCTCACGCGCCAACTGCTCGGCGTCGCGCGCAAGCAGCCGTTACGCAGCGAAGTGATCGGCATCGGCAAATGGGCGACGGCCGGGCGCGAACTGCTGCGCGCGTCGCTCGGCGCGAAGGTCGCGCTCAATACCGAAGTCGCCCCGGACGTGTGGGCCATACGCGTCGATCCGGCCGAACTGGAACTCGCGCTCATCAACGTGGCCGTGAATGCGCGCGACGCGATGCCCAACGGCGGCACCTTCACGCTGCGCGCCGGCAACGTCCGGTTCCGGCACGAGGACGGCTTTCCGCTGATCGGCGATTTCGTGCAGATCGCCTTCGAGGATACCGGCGTCGGCATGAGCGCCGACGTGCTCGCGCGCGCGTTCGAGCCGCTTTTCACGACGAAGCCGAAGGGCCTCGGCACCGGCCTCGGGCTGCCGCAGGTCTTCGCGTTCTGCGAGCGCGCGGGCGGGCTGGCGACGATCGACAGCGCCATCGGCGCGGGCACGGCGGTGCGTCTTTATCTGCCGCGCGCGAGCGCCGGCGCAGCGCCAGGCGCCGCGCCCGAGCAAGCCGCGCCGCCGCCGCAAGAAGCCGAAGCCTTGCGCGTGCTGCTCGTGGAGGACAACGAGGAAGTCGCGGCCGGCACCGAAGCGCTGCTCACCATGATGGGCCATCACGTCACTTACGTTTTCAACGCCGACGCCGCGATGACCGCCCTCGAAGCCGCGCGCGACCGCCCTGCGCCATCCGGCTTTCCTTTCGATGTCGTGCTTTCCGACATCCACATGCCGGGGCGCATGAACGGCATCGATCTGGCCGAAGCGCTGCAGACCTTCGAGCCGCACGTCCCGGTGATTCTCGTCACCGGCTACGCGGAGGAACTCGACCGCGCGCGCCAAGTGGACGCGCGCGTGCTGTCGAAGCCCTTCGACATTGCGCTCCTCGATTCGCTGCTGCGCGACATCCGCGAGGATCAGACGTCGCGTTCCGCTGACCGATGACAGCGGCGCGCCGCCGGTTTTTGCACGCGCGTTTGTAAAACCGGCTTCGCTCGCGATAGCCCGCCGCCCGCGACGCTGCGCCGCGCCGTCCGGCACGTCTGTTGCGTACCCTCGACTCATGTGCGGCAACGGGCGTTGCCGATACCCGCGAAATCCGCTTGTCCGAGAGGAGGCGACCATGCGACACACCGTCATCGGAGTTTTCGACACCTACGCACAGGCCGAGGTCGCGCGCTCGGCCCTCATCAACGCGGGATTCGCGAGCGGCGACATCGAGTTGCAGGCGAATCCGAAGCGGGACGACGCCGCGCAGCCATCCGCGATGCCCGATGCCGAGACGCACGCGGAACCGGGCGTCCTCGCGAACATCGAGCGCTTTTTCAGCATGCTCTTCGGCGGGCGCGATCAGCCGCCGGAAGTCGCGCATTACTCGGAAGCCGTGCGGCGCGGCGCGGTGCTCGTCGCCGTCGATACCCCGAGCGAGGCACAGGCCGACATCGCCCGCTCGACGCTGTCGGACGAGGGCGCGATCGACATCGACGAACGCGCGGCAAGCTGGACGACGCTCTCGCACGGCGCGGCCACGACGCAGCCTGCAAGCGACGACCGCGATCATTCCCTGCTCGACGAACTGGGTCTCGGGCGCGGCAGCGCCGTGCCGGGCCGCGAGCCGGTGAACCAGCCGCGCACCGACGCGCCGCGCGCGCGGGCGTATCCGCGCGCCGATGTCGGCGATCCGGCGGTGCAGCCGGTCATCGATCCGCTTGCCGGGCCGCTCGGCGATCCGCTGATCGATCCGATCGGGGAACCGCGTGGGGAAACGCTCGGGGAAACGCTGGGGGAAGCGTTCACGCGCGCGGACCCGGCGACGCTGACTTCGCGCGACTACGTGAGCGATCCCGCCGACGATCCGCTGATGCCTCACACGCGTCCGCAGCGCGATTCGGCGGAGCCGTCCGCGACGCAGTACGAGCAGGTCGAGACGAAGTCCGCCGCGCGCGATCCGCTTGCCGGGCGTGATCCGGTCACGGGCCGCGATCCGCTCGCGACGACGGGCGCCGCTCCGATCGGCGCTGCGGCGGCTACCGAAATCGGCGCGGGCGCGGGTCTGGGCGAGGGGCTGGGCGCGTCGCTGTCGGAACGCGATGCGCTCGCGGGCCGCGATCCGATCGGCGCGAGCGAGCGCGAGCCGCTGCCGGGCGCGGTCCCCGATCCCGCGACGGACTGGGGCTCGATCGAGTCCATCGAGCCGCTCAGCACGCTCGACGAACCCGCGAAGCCGCAGCAACTCAATACGCAGACGCAGATTCAGTCGCAGTCGATGCCCGCGATGGGCGCATCGGCGGACCCGATCGGCACGTCGGCTGCATCGCAGGCGGCGGTTCCGCTCGGTCCGCGCACCGTGCCGAACGAGTACATGGAGTACGAAGAGGACTTCCGCGCGGATTACGACGCCCGCTACGCGGCGACGGGCGAGCCGTATGAGGACTATCAGGGCGCGTATCGCTACGGCGCGACGCTCGGCAACGACGAGCGCTTCCGTAGCCGCGCGTGGGACGATCAGATGGAAAACGAGATGCGCCGGGACTGGGAAAGCCGGCATCCCGAAGGCAATACGTGGGAGCGGTTCAAGGCGGCCGTCCGCCACGGCTGGGACCGCGTGACGGGATAGCATCGCCTCTGACCGCTTTTCCCACGCCCGACGGCCCGCTTGCGCGGGCCGTTCGCATTGCGCGGCAGGAAACGATGCCTCAGGCGGTGGGCGCCGCGTGCGTCCGCACCCACGCCGCGAATTTGTCCATGAAGGTCTGCAAGTACTTGCGCGTGTCGTCGCTCACGATGTTGCCGTTCGCGTCGATGCGGTTCTCGTCGTGCTTGATGTACATCTCCGGCTGGCCGAGCAGCGCGATGTCGAGATAAGCGCACACGCCGCGCAGATGCGATTGCGCGATGGCCGTGCCGATCGCCCCGACCGATGTGCCGATCACCGCGCCCGGCTTGCCGCCCCACGCGCTTTGTCCCCAGGGGCGCGATCCCCAGTCGAGCGCGTTCTTGAGCACGCCGGGCATCGAGCGGTTGTATTCGGGCGTGACAAACAGGAGGCCGTCGGCTTCCGAAACCTTCTGCTTGAGCGTGCGCGCGGCTTCCGGGAAGTCGCTGTCGTAATCCTGGCTATAGAGCGGCAGGCTGCCGATATCGAGATGCTCGAAGGTGAAATCGCCCGGTGCGAGCGATTCGAGCGCGTGTGCAAGCTGCTTGTTGAACGAACCTTGCCGCAGGCTTCCTACGACCACCGCGATTTTGTAGGCCATGACATCTTCCCCGTCAAAGGATGAAAGTGGGTGATGCGCGCGTCACTGCTGGAGAGACGCGAGAGCACATCATAGGCCCGGCGTCGCGCGGGCGTCACGCGAGCGCGGCGCCGGCCGAGCGTTCACTTTTTTGTGATGAATCGGTCAGTCCAGCCCGCGCCGCATGAACACTCGCTTTGCGCTCAGCTATCCCCACGTTTATCCACAGAAACTGTGGATAACTCGAAACCACTGCGCCGTACATTCCGATTTCGATTCATCGACGAAACAAATCGCGTAGAAAGGCGTGTCGAGCGCGCCGGATGCGTCTTATTGGCCGAAGAACACGTTGCACTGCGGTGCCGGGCCTTGGCACGCTGCGGGCTGCGAATCGGCGGCCTGGGCCGCGCCCGCGGCCGCGAAAAGCGCGATGGATGCGGCGAGGATGGAAAGAATGCGCTTCATGTGACATCTCCTGTCGGTTCGTTGCGATCGCTTCCGATCGATGGCTCGAACTGTAGCGACGAAGCGTCCGTCCGAAAAAGCGAGAAACACTCAAGTCATTCTTGCTGGCATTGCGATAATCCGCGCGCGTTCGGGCGATACGCCCCGCGTCGCCGCTCATTCCCCCGGATTCGACAACAATGTGTTGGTGACTGCGCTGTTTTTGCACAGCGCGCGCCGTCCTAGACTCCTCGCACGCGTCGCAAGACGCAGCACGCATGCAAAACAGGAGTTCTTCATGAAACGCACGTTATCCGTGGCCGTCGTCGTGTCGGCGCTCGTCGGGGCATCGCCCGTGTTCGCGCAATCGGCCTATGGCGCAAAGTCGCGCGCGCAAGTCAAAGCGGAACTGACGAGCGCGCGTCGCGCCGGCGACCTCGACGCTGTCAACCAGCTCAGTTACCCGCAGTTGCGTCCGTATCAGGAACGCCATGCCGAGGCGCAGGCGCGCACCGGCGCGCGTGCCGGCAACGGCGCGCAGTGAGGCATCGAGGCCAGTCCTCGGCTATCGCAACGGAAGGTGGTATCGCCCGACGCCGCGCGCGCCAGGTTTTTTTCGCAGCGCGAGCGCGCCAGCGAATCGAAGCATCAACGCATCAAAGCATCAGGCCGAGACAGACCGTGACCGTGACGAGCGATAACACGGTCGAGAAAAGAATCGTGCTGGACGTCACGCTGCCGTCGCGCCGATAAAACTCCGCGAGCATGAACGGACCGGTGCCTGTCGGCAGCGCGCTCAGGATCACCGCCGTTTTCGCCCACAGCGGCGGCAGCGCGAACAGGTGGAATGCAAGCCACCACGTCAGAAGCGGCTGCGCGAGCAGCTTCAGCGCGACGAGCGCGCTGGTCGTCCGCGCGTTGCGGGCCTCGCCCTTCGCGCCGAGAAAGAGCCCGAGCGCGACCAGCGCGCACGGACTCGCCGCGCCGCCGAGCAGCTTGATGAGCGCTTCGCCGCCCTTCGGCACCGCGATGCCCGCGCCGCTCATCAGCGCGCCCGCGACGGGCGCGATCAGCAGCGGATTCTTGCCGAGCGACTTCGCGACGCGCCACAGCGTCGCGCTCAGGCGGCTTTCCGTCTGCAAGCCGAGTTCGATCAGCACGATCGCCACGCCGAACATCACGCATACGGTCATGATCGTCGCGATGACGGCGGGCGCGAGGCTCGCGTTGCCGAACGCCAGCAGACACAGCGGCAAGCCGACGAAGCCGGTGTTCGGATATCCGGCGTTGAGGCCGTCGATGCTCGCATCGGCAAGCGGACGCGACTGCATGAGCCGTACCGCGAGCGTGAGCACGAACACGACCGCCGACCCGATACCGAACACCGCGATGAACGCGGGCTGATCGAGCATGCGCAGCGGCGTTCGGGCCATCGTGTCGAAGAGAAGCGCGGGCAGCGCCAGATAAACGACGAAGCGGTTCAGTTCCGACGCGGCGGCAGGCCCGAGCTTGTTCAGCTTGCGGCACGCGTAGCCGGCGAAGATCAGTCCGAACACGGGCAGGATGATGGTGACGAGCGGACCGAGCAGCGCGGACAGCGCGGCGAGTGACGAGGAAACCGGCGATGGCATGTGCGGCGAGCGCGGACGCGAAGGACGGAAGAGCCGCAAGAATACCCGCAGTTCAAAAGGTGAGACGATCCGGGAGCCGCTCCACGGTGAGACGCCCAGAGCAACGGCGGCTCACTCCAGCGGCGGTGGGACGCGAGACTAACCGTTGCTTGTAGGCCGCAAGCCCTTGATTCGTCGCATATCGATGTTTCGTGAGACTGCGCGGGCAGCCGGACGGCCGGCGCGGTCACATCGATTCGCGCACGCTGAGGTGAGACGATTCGGGATCGCCCGCGAATGCGTGGATCGGCGCAGCCGACGAGCGAAAAAGACCAATCGGCCCAGAGACTTGCGGGTTTTCGCCGACACGGCGCGCGCCCGCAATCCCGCCTGACGGTGAGAACTTCCGGGAGCACGACCGGACGGAACGGCCATTGCTGCACGGACACTTTCCCCCGAAAACGCACAGAGCCAATGAAATCGAAGAGACCTTGGACTTACGGCGCGGCGGCGTTCGTCGTGGTCGCAGGGCTGGGCGCGCTCGCGGCGCTCGCCACGCGCAGCGCAAAGCGAAGCGGCAACGCGCATGTGCCGGAGCCGTCGAAAGCCGTCGATGTCGAACGCTATCTCGGCCACTGGTTCGAGTTCGCGCGCTATGAGAATCGCTTCGAGCGCAATGCGGAGGCCGTCACCGCGAACTACGCGCGGCGCGAGGACGGCCTCGTGTCCATCGTCAACGCGTGCCGGCAGGGCGGGCTCGACGGACCGTATCGCGCATCGGAAGGGCGCGCGAAGATCGTCACGGGATCGAACGGGACGAAGCTCAAGGTCTCGTTCTTCGGCCCGTTCTACGTGGGCGACTACTGGATTCTCGACCACGCCGACGACTACACATGGTCCATCGTCGGCGAGCCGACCGGCCGCTATCTGTGGATTCTCACGCGCGAGGCGCGCCCGTCGGCGGAACTGCGCCGCACGCTGCTCGCACGCGCCGGCGCGCTCGGCTACGACGTCACGATGCTGCGCGAAACGCAGCACGCTTGAGGCGCATCACTGGCTCGCCTTGCACGCGAGCAGCAACGAATTCTGGTTGTTCTCGCTCGACTGGTCGAGCACGTCGTAGCCAGCCGGACACGCGACCTTTGCGTTGTCGGTGCAAAGACGCCAGCCGCCGTAGGCCGGGCAGGTGACCATCTGCGTGGGCCGGCCGTCGGCGGAAAAGAGCGGCGGGGAACTGCTGCACCCGGCAAGCGCCAAAGCGCCCGCAGCCAGCATGACGATATGGCCGATTCTTTTGCCGCGCTTCATCCCGCACCCCTTTGTTTTCAGGCCGTTATTCTTGATTTCGATTTATTGCGCGAGTATGCCACGCGAATCTTTCACGCCGAATGCGCGCGCGCACCGGCGCGCGCTCACACCGCGATACCGAGCGCCGCGATCTTTTTGTAGAGCGTCGCGCGCCCGATGCCGATGCGCGTTGCCGCCTCCGCCACGCGCCCGCCGCTCGCGCGCAATGCGTCGGTGAGAAAGCGGCGCTCGAAGTCGTTCATCGCCTGCGCGTAGGGCATGGGCGCCTCGGCCGCCGCGCGTTCCGCCGGCGCGGGCAGCGCGGCCGGTTTTGAATCGATGAACCCGGCAAGCGCGCGGGCATCGATATGCTCGCTGTCGGAGAGCATCAGCGCGCGTTCGAGCGTGTTGCGCAGCTCGCGCACGTTGCCGGGCCACGCGCAGGCGGCGAGCAGGCGCAACGCGTCGTCGTGCAGGACGAACTGGCGGATGCGCCCCGTTCGCGCTTCGGCGGACAGGTCTTCGAGGATCGCGTAGGCGAGCGCTTCGATGTCGCCGAGCCGTTCGCGCAAAGGCGGCGCGTGGATCGTCAGCACATTCAGCCGATAAAACAGGTCCGCGCGAAACCGCCCCGCCGCGACGAGCGCCGGCAGATTCGCCGATGTCGCCGCGATGATCCGCGTGTCCGCGCGCACGATGCGATTCGAGCCGAGCGGCTCGAACTCCTTGTCCTGAAGCACGCGCAAGAGCTTGCCCTGCAACGGCAGCGGCATGTCGCCGATTTCGTCGAGAAAGAGCGTGCCGCCATCCGCGAGTTCGAATTTCCCGATGCGGCCCTTGCGTTCCGCGCCCGTGTACGCGCCCGGCGCCGCGCCGAAGAATTCGACTTCGAGCAGCGTGTCGGGAATCGCAGCGACGTTCACGGTGACGAGCGGCTTGGCCGCGCGCGTCGATGCGCCGTGGATCGCGTGCGCGAGCAGTTCCTTGCCGGTGCCGGTTTCGCCGAGCAGCAGGACGGGCGAATCGACGAGCGCCGCGCGCCGCGCCTGGCGCTTCACTTCGAGGCTCGCGGCGCTCGTGCCGACGAAACTCGCGAACGTGTACTTCGCGCGCCGTGCCTGCGCGAGCGATTGCCGCGTCGCGATCAATTCCTGCTGCACGCGCGAATAGTGCGCAAAGAGCGGCGTGAGCGCCTTCATCTCGTCGAAGAGCGCGAAGCCGATCGCGCCGACGGTCGCGCCCTGATCGTCCTTCAGCGGCAGGCGCGTGACGACGAGCGGCTCGCGGCCCGTTTCCAGCACGTCGAGCAGAATGGGCTTGCCGGTCGCGACGACTTCGCGCATGAGGCTGTTCGGGATCACCGTTTCGCAATCGAGGCCGATGGCGTCGGTCGGATCGGAGAAGCCGAAGCGCGCCGCATAGCGCTTGTTGATCCAGACGACGCGCGCGTCCGCATCGACGATAAAAGTGCCTTCGCTCAAATTCTCGAAGGTCTTGAAAAGCGACTCCATCGCGCGGCGCATGACGTCGCTGTAGTCGGCGGGAACGTTGGTCCAGTCGTTGCGCATGATCTTGCGCGTCTCCGTTTATCTCTTGTCGGCGAAAGCGTATCTCAAATTGGAGACAACTGCGAGGCTCGTCCCGCAACGCGCAGCGGGATATTCCGCGCGCATGCGTCTCGCTTTAGAGACGCGCGCCTTAAAAGCGCTTCACCCCAACGTCGCCGATGCCCGCGCCGCCCCGCCCGGAGCGCGTTGGCACGGAAGCTGCATCGAGGCGTCCGCCGACGGCCCAGCCAAGAGCGGCCGCGGACTCGAAAGTCCAAGAACAACCATCATGGAGACTCAATGTCGTTCCTCATCGTGCTCGCCGCCCTGGCGTTCCTGATGCTGGCCGCCTATCGCGGCTACAGCGTCATCCTCTTTGCGCCGATCGCCGCGCTAGCGGCCGTCCTGCTCACCGATCCCGCCGCCGTCGCGCCGGTGTTTTCGGGCATCTTCATGGAGAAGATGGTCGGCTTCGTCAAGCTCTACTTCCCCGTGTTCCTGCTGGGCGCGGTGTTCGGCAAGGTGATCGAGCTGTCGGGCTTCTCCGAGGCGATCGTTGCCGCCGCGATCCGCTACATCGGCAAATCGCGCGTGAATGCGGTGATCGTCGCGGTGTGCGCGCTGCTCACCTATGGCGGCGTGTCGCTGTTCGTCGTCGTATTCGCGGTGTATCCGTTCGCGGCGGAAATGTACCGCCAGAGCAATATCCCGAAGCGGCTAATGCCCGGCGCCATCGCGCTCGGCGCGTTCTCGTTCACGATGGATTCGCTGCCCGGCACGCCGCAGATTCAGAACATCATCCCGACGACGTTCTTCAAGACGACCGGCTGGGCCGCGCCCTGGCTCGGCGTGATCGGCTCGGTGTTCATCATCGTGGTGGGACTCACGTTCCTCGAAGTGCGGCGTCGCTCCGCGATGGCGAAGGGCGAAGGCTACGGCACGTCGCTCATCAATGAGCCGGAGCGCGTCGAGTCGACGAATCTACCGAATCCGCTGCTCGCGATCGCGCCGCTCGTGCTCGTCGGCGTGGCGAACTTCGCGCTCACGCGCTGGATTCCGCAGTGGTACGGCGACAGCTACACGGTCACGCCCGGCGCGCTGCCCGGCGTGCATACGCCGGTGACGACGGCGATCAAGCCCGTCATCGCGATTTGGGCCGTCGAAGGCGCGCTGCTGCTCGGCATTCTGCTCGTGCTCGTGACCGCGTTTCCACGCGTGAAGGAACGTTTCGCGCCGGGCACGCGCGCCGCCGTCGCGGGCGCGCTGCTGGCCGCGATGAACACGGCGTCGGAATACGGCTTCGGCGGCGTGATCGCCGCGCTGCCGGGCTTTCTCATCGTGTCCGATGCGCTCAAGAGCATCCCGAATCCGCTCGTCAACGCGGCCATTTCGGTGAGTTCGCTCGCGGGCATCACGGGCTCGGCGTCGGGCGGCATGAGCATCGCGCTCGCGGCCATGTCGGACGTCTTCATCCGGGGCGCTGAAGCCGCGCACATTCCGCTCGAAGTGCTGCATCGCGTCGTCGCGATGGCGAGCGGCGGCATGGACACGCTGCCGCACAACGGCGCCGTCATCACGCTGCTCGCGGTGACGGGTCTCACGCACCGCGAGTCGTACCGCGATATTTTCGCCGTGACCGTCATCAAGACGCTCGCGGTGTTCTTCGTGATCGGCGTGTACTACGCGACGGGCATCGTTTAAAGGCTAAGGAACAGGAATCCGCTCATGACTCAATCCGTATCGAAAACGCTCGCCGGCAAGACCGCGCTCGTCACCGGCTCGACGAGCGGCATCGGACTCGGCATCGCCACCGCGCTCGCGCAGGCCGGCGCCAACCTCGTGCTGAACGGTTTCGGCGACGTGCAAGGCGCGCTCGCGCAGATCGAGGCGGCCGGCGCGCAGGCCGTGCATCACGGCGCCGACATGACGAAGCCCGCCGAAATCGAGGCGATGATCGCGTTCGCGACCGAGCGCTTCGGCGCGCTCGACGTGCTCGTGAACAACGCGGGCATTCAGCACGTCGCGACCATCGACGAATTCCCGGTCGACCGCTGGGACGCGATCATCGCGATCAACCTCAGTTCGGCGTTTCACACGATGCGCGTCGCGCTTCCCGCGATGCGCGCGCGGGGCTGGGGACGCGTCATCAACATCGCGTCGGTGCACGGGCTCGTCGGATCGGCGGGCAAGTCGGCGTATGTCGCGGCGAAGCACGGCATTCTCGGGCTGACCAAAGTGGCCGCGCTCGAAAACGCGCGCACGGGCGTGACGGTCAACGCCATCTGTCCCGGCTTCGTGCTGACGCCGCTCGTTCAAAAGCAGATCGACGATCTCGCCGCGCGCGAATCCCTTTGCGCCGATGCCGCGCGCGCGAAGCTGCTCGGCGAGAAACAGCCGTCCGCGCAGTTCGTCACGCCGCAGCAGATCGGCGACATGGCCGTGTTCCTGTGTTCCGATGCCGCGAGCGAGATGCGCGGCTCGGCATTGCAGATCGACGGCGGCTGGAGCGCGCAGTAACACGCGGCATTGCGCCGCACGGGTTCTTCACCGTCGCGCCGCCGCGCGTCATGCATGCACGACGCACGCATGCATGACGCGCGCAGGCTGCAAGGGCGCGCCGCTTGGTACTATCGGAGCATTGCCCACGAGGAGTGTCCCCGATGACCGCTGAGAACAATCGCGCGGAAGAAGCGCGAGCCATGGAACGCATCGTCAACGCGACGCGGCAGGTGCAGTCCGCGTTTCTCGCCCTGCAAACGCAGTTTCCGCCCGAAGGCGATGGCCGGCCGTCGCAGATGGCGCTGCAGACGTTCGACGCCGCGCTGCAGGAACTCGAAGATGCACAGGCTTCCTTCGACACCATGCTGAACGATCTCTTCGACGGCAACCGCTAGGCTTCGCCGGGGCGCTGGCTACGCGCTGCTCGATGCGTTTCGCAGGGCCGGGAGTTCGTCGTCCGCCGCGTTCGGAACGGCGCTCGCCGCCTTGCCGGCCGGCGCGTCGAGACCGGCCCACGACACGCCATCGGCGGACTGGCGGCGCGCGGCGGCGACGCAGGCATCGACGAGTTCCTTGAACGACACCGCCGCCGAACTCGTTCGCACCAGCACTTCGCCCTGGAGCGGGCTTTCCGCGACCACGAGCCCGACGATCAGCTCGGCGGCGGGCGCGCGCTGATGCAGGCGCCGCAGCAGATTGCGCAGATACGGCGGCGACTCGGCGGCATCGAACGAAACGACGCAGATGATCGTCACGCCGGAGAGGTCCACTTCGCCGAAGCGTCCGCGCGAGAAGCGCTCGTAGCCCGTGATGTCCGCGCCGAGGCCGTGCTTGCGAAAGAGCTGGACGGCGATGGCCGCCGCGAGATCGTCCAGTTCGCTTCTGCCCGCGATGCACAGCACCGACGCCGTATGCCCTTCCGCGCCCGGATCGAAGCGCTCGGGCGGCATTTCCGAAGTGACGCTCGCGGCGTCGTCGCCCAAAGTCGGGCTCGCGGGCGGCTCTTCGCGGCGCTGCACCGTGGGCGCGATGTCCTCCGTATCCTCCAGACCTTCGATGATGTCGAGCGCCGATTCGTTGATGCGCCGCAACTGATCGGCCGTCACCACGCCGCGCAGCACGTCGTTGTGCGCGAGCCGCAAGCCTTCCAGCGCGACTTCGTCGTAATACGCGATCAGCGAGCGCTCTTTCAGCAGCGATTCCGCCTGCACGAGCGCTTCGTCGGGATCGTTCGCGAGCAGGCGCTGATAAAAGTTCTCGGCGGGCGTGAGCGCGGGCCGGTCGCCGAAGAGAACATCGAGAAATTCGAGCCGGTCGACGTGACGCCCGAGAATCACGAGGCAGAGCGTGAGCGGCGTCGACAGAACGAGGCCGATCGGCCCCCAGATCCAGCTCCAGAAGATCGCCGCGACGATCACCGCGAACGGCGAAAGGCCGGTGCTGTGGCCGTAGAGAAGCGGCTCGACAATCTGCCCCACGACGATGTCCGTGACGCCGTAGAGCACGATGGTCCAGATGAGCATCGTCCATCCCGGCCCGACTGCCGCCGCGAAAATCACCGCGACCAGCGCGGCGATCCAGGTGCCGACATACGGCACGAAGCGCAAGAGCGCCGTCATCACGCCGAAAAGCAGCGCGCCCGGCACGCCGATCACCACCAGCCCGATCGAAATGACGATGCCCACGCCCATGTTGATGCCGAGCTGCGCGAGGAAATAGCGCGACAGGCGGCGCGCCGCTTCGTCCATCGCGGTGGTTGCGCGGTGCAGGTCGCGCGAACCGAAAAGGCGGATCAGCCGGTCGCGCAAGTCCTCGCGCTGCAGGAGGATGAACACCGCGACCACGAGCACGATGCCGGTGGTTTCAAGCGGGCTGATGACGGGTGACAGGAAGCGCTGCGCCAGTTCGAGCGGCGACGGCGCCGGCTCGTGGACTTCGACGGGCATCGGCTGGTCGATCGGCGAGGCGGCGGGGTTGTCTTCGCTCGCGCGCGGCTCCTGTTCGCGCGCGGGCGACAGGCGCTTGAGCGCACGCGATGCGCGCCCGAGGAACGCGTCGGCGCGGCCCACGGTCATCTGCTGGATGCTGTCGACCTTGCGCTCGACGGCGACCTGATACTTCGGCAGATCGCCCGCGAGCTGCGCGACTTGCGCGCCGATCAGCGCCCCGACCGCGGTCAGCACCGAGAGCGCGACGACGACCGCGACGATCACCGACGGCACCTGCCCGAAGCGCAGCCGCCGCAGGAATTCGACGAACGGCGCGAGCAGGAAGCTCAGGAGAATCGCGAGGATGATCGGAATCATCACCGCGCGCCCGAAGTACAAGGCACAAATGACAACGACGACCGCCACCAGCGACGCCAGCGCGCGCAGGCCCGGCGCATCGGGCGGCAGAATCTTCGCGGGTGGCCGGCGCGGGCCGGGAAGTGGCGGCATGAGGTCTGGATCGTCTGGATGCTCGTTCATGGAAGCACGACGCGTGCCGAAGACGGGCGCCTGAGATTATTCTCGCAGCGCGAACAGTCATTTGACTTCCGCTTCCATTCCGCTTCGCAGAGCAACGCCCGATACTGAGTTCCAGAGATCGGCATCCCTCCGATCCGCACCGCTGGAGACGCTCCATGAAGCTATATCACCATCCGCTGTCGGGACACTCGCATCGCGCGCGGCTCTTCCTGCATCTGCTGAACATTGAACACGACGAAGAAGTGGTCGATCTTGCCGCCGGCGCGCACAAATCGCCCGCATTCTTGCGCCTCAATCACTTCGGTCAAGTGCCGGTTCTGATCGACGGCGATCACATCATCCAGGATTCCAACGCGATTCTCGTTTATCTCGCGAGCAAAACCGGCGCGACGCAATGGCTGCCGCAAACGCCCGCCGAAGCCGCCGCCGTGCAGCGCTGGCTTTCCGTGGCGGCGGGACAAATCGCGTTCGGACCGGCGGCGGCGCGCCTCGTCACCGTGTTCGGCCGAAAGTTCGATGCCGATGAAGTCATCGCGCGCGCGCATGCGGTGCTCAGAGTCATCGACGATGAGCTGCAAGCGCGCGACTGGATCGCGGATATCGGCAGCGCGCATCCGACCATCGCGGACATCGCGCTCTACAGCTATATCTCGAGCGCGCCGGAAGGCAACGTCGATCTCTCGGGTTATCGCCATGTGAACGCGTGGCTGGCGCGCATCGAAGCGTTGCCGGGCTTCGTGCGCTTCCAGAAGACCGCCGTGGGCCTCGCCGCCTGACTGCCGACCATCATGTCCGAGACTTCAACCGTCGAAGCATCGCCGTGGCATTCCGGCGAAATCGCCATGCAGACAGCAGCAGGCGTGCACGAGCGCATGCGCGATGTGGGCCGGCGCGTGCTGCGCGACTACATGCCGGAGCAGCATCGGCAATTTTTCGCGCAGTTGCCGTTCGTCGCCGCCGGCACCGTCGATCAGGACGGCGACGCCTGGGCGACCTTTCTCACCGGCCGCCCGGCTTTTCTGCACGCGCCGGACGCCAGAACGCTTCGCGTGGCGCACACACGCGATCCGCTCGATCCCGCCGACGCCGGCCTCGCCGATGGCGCATCCATCGGCTTGCTCGGCATCGAACTGCACACGCGCCGCCGCAATCGCGCGAACGGCGTGATTCGTCGCAGGAGCACGCAGACGCACGCGTTCGACGTCGGCATCGAGCAGAGCTTCGGCAATTGCCCGCAGTACATCCAGTTGCGCGACTTCGCGTTCGTGCGCGACACGCCGGGTTCATCGACGCCTATCCTGCTCGATGCGCAATCGCCGCGCATGCGCGCGATGATCGACCGCGCCGATACGTTCTTCGTCGCGTCGTACTTCGACCGCGCGGACGGGCATCGGCAAGTGGACGTGTCGCATCGTGGCGGCAAGGCGGGTTTCGTGCGCGTCTCGAACGACGGCACGCTGACCATTCCAGATTTCGCCGGCAATCTGTTCTTCAACACGCTCGGCAATATCGCGGTGAATGGCCGCGCGGGCCTCTTCTTCGCCGACTTCGAAACCGGCGACACGCTGCAACTCACGGGCGATGCGCAAGTGCTGAACGATTCGCCGGAAACCGCCGCGTTTCAGGGCGCGGAACGGCTGTGGCGCTTCACGCCGCGCCGGATCGTGCTGCGCGAGGACGCGTTGCCGCTGCGCTGGGCGTCTCGTCGGGAAGGCGCGTCGCCCAATTCGCTGATGACCGGCGACTGGAAACAGGCCGCGGAGCGCATGAAGGCGGCCGCGCTCGCGAATGCGTGGCGGCCGTATCGCGTGAGCAGGATCGCCGATGAAAGCGATGCGATTCGCTCGTTCTGGCTCGAACCGGCGGACGGCGCGGGCATCGTGCCGCACGCAGCCGGCCAGCACTTGCCGCTGCGCGTCACGCTGCCGGGCGACGCGAAGCCGCTCGTGCGGACGTACACGCTGTCGGTCGGGCCGGCGGACGGCGCGTATCGCATCAGCGTGAAGCGCGAGGGGCGCGTGTCGGCTTATCTGCACGATACGTTGGAGACGGGCAGCATCGTCGAGGCGCGCGCGCCGGCGGGCAACTTCACGATCGATCCGTTCGAAGCGCGCCCCGCCGTGCTGCTCGGAGCGGGCGTCGGCATCACGCCGCTGCTCGCGATGCTGCGGCATGTCGTCTACGAAGGGCTGCGCAAACGGCGCGTGCGTCCGGTATGGCTGATCGCGTCGGCGCGCACGCTCGCGAGCCGCGCGTTCACCGCCGAAATCGACGCGCTCGCGCAAAGCGCGGGCGGCGCGGTTCGCGTGATCCGCGTGCTGAGCGATACGCAAGGCGCGCAGTTCAAGCGCGATTACGACGTGTCGGGGCGCATCGACATCGATCTGTTGACGAGCTTCCTGCCCTTCAACGACTACGACTTCTATCTGTGCGGACCGGGCGCGTTCATGCAATCGCTGTACGACGGCTTGCGCGCACTGAACATCGCCGATGCGCGCATTCATGCCGAAGCGTTCGGTCCCGCATCGCTTGCTCGCACGCCGGATCGCGGCGTCGAAAAAGCGCCGATGCGCCCGCCCGCCACGCAAGCCGTGCCGGTGCGCTTCGTGAAGTCCGCGCGCGACGCGCAATGGACGCCCGATAGCGGCACGCTGCTCGAATTCGCGCAGGCGCTCGGCGTCGATGCGGAATCGAGTTGTCGCGGCGGCACATGCGGCACATGCCGGACGCCCATCGTGAGCGGCGCGGTGTCGTATGCGAGCGAGCCGGCGTTCGAAGTCGGCGACGACGAAGCGCTGATCTGCTGCGCGCGGCCCGCCGCCGACACGCAACGCACGCTCGAACTCGATCTGTAACGAAGCCGCGATTGCGGGACGCGCGGCCATGTCCGAGAATGCACGGCAACTTCCGCCCGCTATCCGCATCCGGCATGGACCGTTTTCAGGCAATGTCCACCTTCGTCACGGTGGTCGAAACAGGCGGCTTCGCATCGGCCGCGCGCAAGCTCGACGTATCGCCTTCGGTGGTGAGCCGCGTCGTCACCGAACTCGAGGAGCGGCTCGGCGTGCGGCTGCTCACGCGCACGACGCGCGTCGTGCGTCTCACCGATGCGGGCAGCGGCTTCTTCGAAGATTGCCGGCGCATTCTCGGCGAAGTGGACAACGCGGAACTCGCCGCCGCCGGCACGCATTCGTCGCCGCGCGGCGTGCTTTCGCTGACGGCGCCGGTGCTCTTCGGCAGGCTGCACGTCACGCCGATCGTGCTCGACTATCTCTCGCGCTATCCCGAAGCGGATGCGAACTGCTGGTTCGTCGACCGCGTGGTGAATCTCGTCGACGAGGGCATCGACGTAGCCGTGCGGATCGCGCAATTGCCGGATTCCTCGTTGCAGGCCATTCCGGTCGGGCGCGTGCGGCGCGTGCTCTGCGCATCGCCCGCTTATCTCGCGAAACACGGCACGCCGGATCATCCGGACGATCTCGCCGCGCATACGATCATCGCGTCGACGGGATCGTCCACGCCGCCCGAATGGCGTCTCCACGACGGCGACCGCCCCGTTCTCGTGCACGCGCGCCCGCGCTTCACGACGACGACGAACGATTCGGCCATCGCCGCCGCGCTGGCGGACTTCGGCATCGCGCGGCTTCTGTCGTATCAGGTGGCGGAGCATGTGCGCGAAGGGCGGCTCGTGACGCTGCTGGACCGCTATGAGCCGCCGCCGCTGCCGATTCATCTCGTGCATCGCGAAGGCCGTCACGTCACGCAGAAAGTGCGCGCGTTTCTCGATCTCGCCGTGGCGACGTTGCGCGCTAACGAATCGTTACGTTGACCGAGCTAAACGCGGCGCGGCGCTATTCGAAAGCCAAGCGAATCGAACGGGCGTTAGCGGGCGGAGCGTGCAAAATCGCGGCAAACCATGCAACATAGCTCTCTTGTCCGCACTGCAACCTTAACGGCTCACGCACCATGACGAACCCGACTTCTCCTTCGAACGAACGCCCGCTCGACATGATCATCTTCGGCGGCGGCGGAGACCTGGCGGCGCGCAAGCTGCTGCCCGCGCTGTACATGGCGCACACGCACTGCAATCTGCCCGCCGACACGCGCATTCTCGCCATCGGCCGCAAGGACTGGACGCGCGAAGATTATCTGAAGAACTTCATGGAACAGCAGTCGCGCCCGTTCATCGACGCGAAGGCCTTCGATGCGCAGTCGTGGGACAAATTCCTCGCGCTCTTCGATTACGTGCGCGTCGATGTCGAGAATCCCGATGACTTCCGGCGGCTCGCCGAAGCCACGCGCGCCAACGCGCAGCGCGTGTTCTATCTGTCGACGTCGCCGGAGCTTTTCACGACCATCTGCGACAACCTGGCGGCGGCGGACATCATCGACGATCGTGCGCGCGTCGTGCTGGAAAAGCCGCTGGGTCACGATCTCGCGTCGGCGCGCGCAATCAACGACGCGGTCGGCCGGCACTTCAAGGAAGACCAGATCTACCGCATCGACCATTATCTCGGCAAGGAAACGGTGCAGAACCTGATGGTGCTGCGCTTCGGCAATCCCATTTTCGGCCCGCTCTGGCAGGCGCCGTACATCAAGAGCGTGCAGATCACGGTGGCGGAAACGGTGGGCGTCGGCAGCCGCGCGGGTTTCTACGACCACACCGGCGCGCTGCGCGACATGGTGCAGAACCATTTGCTGCAACTGCTGTGCATCGTCGCGATGGAGCCGCCCGTTTCACTCGATCCCGACGCCGTGCGCGACGAAAAACTGAAGGTGCTGAAATCGCTGCGCCCGATGACCATCGCCGATATCGCGCGCGACACCGTGCGCGGTCAATATGCGGCGGGCGCGGTCGGCGGCGAGCCGGTCAAGGGCTATCTTCAGGAAGACAACGTGCCGGCCGACAGCCACGCGGAAACGTTCGTCGCGTTGCGCGCGCACATCAACAACTGGCGCTGGGCGAACGTGCCATTCTTCCTGCGCACCGGCAAGCGCATGCAGACGCGGCAATCGCAGATCGTCATCGACTTCGCGGACCTGCCGTTCTCCATCATCCCGAGCGGGCCGCGTAACTATGGCAACCGGCTCATCATCACGTTGCAGCCGGAAGAGTCCATCCAGTTGCAGATGCTCGCGAAGGAACCGGGCAGCGGCATGCAGATGCAGCCCGTCAATCTCAATCTCGACTTGCAGCAGGCCATGACGCAGCGTCGCGCGGAAGCCTACGAGCGTTTGCTGATCGACGTGATCCGCGGACGTCTCACGCATTTCATGCGTCGCGACGAACTGGAAGCGGCGTGGGCGTGGGTCGAGCCGATTCTCAACGGCTGGAAGGAACTCGGCGACCGGCCGCGCGGATATACGGCGGGAACGTTCGGGCCGGCGGCATCGTCGGCGCTGATGGCGCGCGAGAATCTCGCCTGGGCCGAAGAGGGCTAAGGCGCGTCAGCGCATCGCGGGGCGCGCCGCGCGTCGCGATGCGAGCGCCCTTCCCCCCGCCATCACGCCCGCCAGCACCGCGATTCCGCACAGAATGCCTGCGAGCCGCAACAGCGCGGGCACGGGATCGGACGACCAGTGGCGATCCTGCACGAACACCATGATGAACGCGATGGTGAACTGCCGCCCCACATAGCTCGCGCCCTGCGAGCCCGTCTGAACATGACAGCCGATCCACACGCCCGCGCACAGTGCGAGCATGCATAAAGGCGCGTCGTCGCCGATGAGCGGCAACAGCGCGAGACTGAGCGCGCCCGCGAGCAGACAGCCGAGCGCCCGCTGAACCATGCGCGCCGCGACGGGCCGCTGCGTCGGCTTGCCGAGCGCCGATGCGGGCAGAATCAGCACGGCGATCGCGGTCACCATCGCCTGCGCGAAGCCCGGCAGATTCAACGCATACGCGAGCGCCGCCAGTATCGCGACGGCCCACGCCGCATGCCACGCGAGGCGCTTTCTAGTCGCGAGCGCCGCCTGTGCCGCGCGCGCCGCGTGCGTCGCGGTGAGCGTTCGCGCGGGCGGCGCCGCATCCGATGGCATCGCCGCGACGGACGGCGCATCGTGCGGTGCGCCGTCCACGCGATCCGCCGTCGATGCCGCGCCCGATACCGTCGCCGCGCCGCGCGAGGCGCGATAGTGCTGCACGCCCGCATGAAAGAGCGCGGACACGGCCACGCTCGCGAACGTGCCGGCGACGACTTCGGCCACGCGCAGCAGCGCGAACGACGCCGTCGCCGATGCCGACATCAGCCGGTGCGCTTCGAACGTCACCATCAGCGCCGTCACCGCGCCCAGCACCCACGCGTAGCCCGCATCCGACACCAGCGCGCGATACACCGACACGCCCGCAATCAGCCCGAGCAGCGGCACGAAGAGCCACGGCGCATCGCCGATCAGCGGTCCCGCCGTCGCGCCGAGCAACCCGCCCGCCACCGTGCCGAGCACGCGATGCACGCCGCGCTGTGCACATGCGGAAAACTTCGTCTGCATGACAGCGAAGCCGCTGATCGCGGCCCACCAGACGTTCGTGAGATGGAACGCATAGGCAAGCGCGACGGCGAGCGCGACCGAGAACATCGCTTGCGTCGCGAAGCGCGCGCGCGCCGCAGAAGGCCGGATCGCGACGAGTTCGCGCGCAAGCGAAGCGAGCGCATCGCGCACGAGCGCCGTAAGCGTATGGAATGCCGCCGGTAAGGGGCTGTGGTTCGAGTGAATCGCGGACTGGCGATCAGGCATCGGTTGTGCGGCAAGTGGCGTGTGTTTCGAGCGTAGACGCGTATCGCCGCCGATGCAAACGGCAAGCGCACGAATTGCGCTCAAGACAACAAGGCGCGCTCTGCAGCATCCGATAGCCGATGCTATCGTGGGACTCCGATGCTGCCGCATGCCCGCTCATGCGCGCAGCAGCTTTTGATCCGCATTCGACACGGCACAGCAAGGACACTCATGGCGAAAGTTCTGGTTCTCTACTATTCGATGTACGGCCACGTCGAGACGATGGCGCAAGCGGTCGCCGAGGGCGCGCGCGGCGTGCCGGGCGTCGAGGTCACGGTCAAGCGCGTGCCAGAAACGATTCCCGCGGATCAGGCCGCCGTCATCGGCGTGAAGCTGGATCAGCAGGCGCCTATCGTAAGCATCGACGAACTTGCGGACTACGACGCGATCCTCTTCGGCACGCCCACGCGCTTCGGCAACATGGCCGGACAGATGCGCACGTTCCTCGATCAGACGGGCGGCCTCTGGATCAAAGGCGCGCTCGTCGGCAAGATCGGCAGCGTGTTCACGTCGACGGCCTCGCAGCACGGTGGACAGGAAACCACGATCACGTCGTTTCACACGACGCTTCTGCATCACGGCATGGTCGTCGCGGGCGTGCCCTACGCGTGCGCCGCGCTCACCACGATGGACGAGATTTCCGGCGGCACGCCCTATGGCGCGACGACGATCGTCGGCGCGGACGGCAAGCGCGATCCGACCAAGAACGAACTCGAGATCGCGCGCTATCAGGGCAAGCATGTGGCGGAGCTGGCGCTGAAGATCGCGGGCAAGTGATCGCGTTTTCTGCATGGCGTGGTCCGACAGCTACGCGCGCTGTGTCGGGCATATAGCGACACCCGCCAGTTGGCGGAATCGCGCGACCCTTGTGGCACAAGGCTTTCGCACAGCGCGGCTCGTTGGCACGGTCGCTGCATCGTGTCATGCGTCGCACCTTGACGGCCTGCCACTGCAAGGCGCGACCGGACCGGCCGCTTCGTGCGCCGGTCCGTTTTTGCGCTGATGCCGCTGCCTTCGCTCCGAAATAGTTCGGAAACCTGATTATTCACGGCGCGGCGAAATCGCGAACCGCGCAAGCCCCCGAATATCCTCACCTTCAACGCTCCCGCAAACCCTCACCGGAAGATCGCCTGTCAGATGACGTTGAGCATCGCGAGCGCCGTTTCCTGCAACGGCTGAAGCACGCGCGCGAGCGCGGCGTCGTTGGTTTCCTTTCCGATCGGCATGTTCACCGACAACGCCGCCACCACTTGCCCGTGCCGGTTCTTGATCGGCACCGCGATGCCGCGCACGCCGACCTGCAATTGCTGTTCGAACGCGACGTAGCCGTCCGCGCGCGCCTGGCGGATTTTCTCGTAGAGCACTTCGCGGTTCGTGATGGTGAGCGGCGTGAACGGCTTGAACTCGGTCGCATCGAGCCAGGCGCGCACCGCACGTTCGTCCGGCTTGTAGGCGAGCATGACGAGACCGCCCGACATCAGCGCCGCCGGCACCCGCGCGCCCAGCACGAAGCCGGTGTTCATCACGCGCGAGGAGCCGTTGCGCGCGATGATGACGAGATCCCATTCGTCCAGCACGCTGACGTAGACGGATTCGTGTATCGACGCGCTCAAGTGCTGCAAATAAGGCTGGACGATGCGCGGCAGCCGCGCCGAATCGAAGTACGACCAGCCGACGCGCAGCACGCGCGGCGTCAAGTTGAAGAGCTTGCCGTCCGTCTGCACGTAGCCGAGATGCGCGAGCGTGAGCAGATAGCGCCGCGCCGCCGTGCGCGTCATGCCGGTGCGCGTCGCGGCTTGCGTCGGCGTCATGCGCGCGTGCTGGTCGTCGAAGGCTTCGAGAATCGCGAGACCCTTTTCCAGTCCGGCGATCCAGTCGCGCTTGTCGAGTCCCGGTTTCGTCATGTCGATGCTCGCGCCCAAGCTAGTGCTAACCCCCAAAGCGGTCGATTATCGAACACACGCGTGCGATAATCGCGCACAATTTATCACAAATCGTTGCCCGGTTTCGGCTGCGCTCTTATCCTCGAAGCACTTGTAAGGGACACGTTGCCGGCCTCGCCCGAGTGCCTTGCCGCCCAGCGTCGGAGCAGCGCGCATCGGCGAGAATCGTGGGTAAGAAGAATCGAGCACGCGCAGCACCTTCAGACGATAAACCATCATTCGGAGACACTTCTATGGCTAGCCCAAAGGCAGACGCGCACGGCGGAGGCCAGGCGAAAAAAGCGACGGCGAGCGGCTGGATCGGCTCGGCGCTCGAGTATTACGACTTCTTCATCTACGCTCAGGCGGCGGCGCTCATTTTCCCGCAGCTCTTTTTTCCGTCGGGCAATCCGAAGGTGGCGATCGTCGCGTCGCTCGCGACGTATGGCGTCGGTTATGTCGCGCGTCCCATCGGCGCGTTCGTGCTCGGGCATCTAGGCGATACGCACGGCCGCAAGAACGTGCTGCTCATCTGCATGTTCCTCATGGGTTTCTCGACGATGGCCGTCGGCCTGCTGCCGACGTACCACAGCGTCGGCATGCTCGCGCCGGCGCTGCTCGTCGTGCTGCGCCTGATTCAGGGCTTCGCGGTGGCCGGTGAAATCTCGGGCGCAAGTTCGATGATTCTCGAACACGCGCCGTTCGGCCGGCGCGGTTATTACGCGAGCTTCACGCTGCAGGGCGTGCAGGCGGGCCAGATTCTCGCCGCCGCCGTGTTCCTGCCGCTCGCCGCGTTCATGCCCGAGGACATGTTCAATTCGTGGGGCTGGCGCGTGCCGTTCCTTCTGTCCGCGTTCGTGCTGCTGGCGGGCTATATCATTCGTCGCGAAGTGCACGAAACGCCGGCGTTCACGGCCGAAGGCGCGCACGGCGAACTGCCGAAGTCGCCGATCAGGGAAGCGTTCGCGAACAGCACGCCCGACATGGTCCGCGTCGTCTGCATGGCGCTGATGAACGTGATTCCCGTCGTGGCAACGATCTTCGGCGCGGCCTACGCGGTGCAGTCTTCGTATGGCGTCGGCTTCAGCAAGAGCGTGTATCTGTGGATTCCGGTCGTCGGCAACATCGTCGCGGTGGTGGTCATTCCCTATGTCGGCAATCTCTCCGACAAGATCGGCCGCCGTCCGATGATGATCTGGGGCTCGCTCATCTCCGGGCTGCTCTCGTTCGCGTATCTGTATGCGATCAGCATTCACAACGTGCCGCTCGCGTTCCTGATGTCGCTCCTGATGTGGGGCGTCGTGTATCAGGGCTATAACGCGATTTTCCCGAGCTTCTATCCCGAGCTCTTCCCGACGCGCTCGCGCGTCTCCGCGATGGCGATTGCGCAGAACATCGGCACGACGATCACCGCGCTCTTGCCCGCGCTCTTCGCGGCTGTCGCGCCGCCGGGATCGCACAACATTCCGCTGACCGTGGGCGCGCTCGCGTTCGGCGTGACGATCATCGCGGCGATCGCGGCGTGGTCGGCGCGCGAGACGTATCGCATGCGTCTCGACGATCTCGGCAAGAAGGACGCCGTGCCGATGAGCGAGCAGGAATACGAACGCCTGCGCGCCGATTCGATGGCCGTGAGCAAAGTCGCCAAGGCGCATGCCTGAAGCGTCGAGAGACTAGTTGGTGTGGTTTGAATGGGCCTTTGCGAAAAGGCCCATTTTTTTCGTCCTTTTCCCTGATTTTCGCGCTTGTTTATCCGCGCGCCTTTCGTTCGAGCGACGGCGACCGTTCGGTAAGCGCGGGCGTCGCGTTCGCGCTGGCGTCGGCGTGCGGCTCGCTCGCGAACTGCTGCCGGTATTCGGCGGGCGTCAGCCCTTTCGTCGCCCTGAACTGGCGATTGAAGTTCGACACGTTCGCGAATCCCGAGCGCGCCGCGACGACCGATACCGGCATCGACGTATCGGTGAGCATCCGGCACGCATGCCCGATCCGCACGCGAGCGATGTAGCGCCCGACGCTTTCGCCGAGATGCAGCGTGAACTGCCGCGTGAGCGAGCGCTCCGACATGCCCGACGCCTTCGCGAGCGTCGCCATGCGCAGCGGATGCGCGAACTGCGTGTCGATGATCGCGAGCACGCGATTGAGTTGGTCGGATTCGTGGCCGGACGGCGTGCCGGTGCGCGCATCGAACGCACTCGGCGATGCAAGCGGCGACGCGGGCACGGCGGCGAGCCAGTCGAGCGTGTCGATCACGGCCTTCAGGCGTTCGCGCGGGTCCGCGCAAAGCAGCCGGTCCGACTGCGCACGCATGTGCGCGCCCGCGCCCTCTTCGAACGCAAGCCCGCAGGCCGCGCGCCGCAGCAGATTGCGCAAGCCGCCGTATTCGGGACACACGTCCGCGAAGCGGCGCACCCACGCGCCGTCGAACCAGACGACGATGGCGGCTTGCGCATGCGCCGCATCGATGGAACGGTTCGACGCCCACGTATGCGGCAGATTCGGCGGCACGAGCACGAGATCGTCGGCGCCGTAGGCCGTGATCGAATCGCCGATATAGCGCTTGCCCTGGCTGTTCATCGTGAGCGTCAGTTCGTACTCGGGATGGTGATGCCATTCGAACGGAATGCGCGGCAGCCGCCGGTGGAAAACCCTGACGGAACGGCTCGTGCCGAAATCGACGTGTTCGTAAGCTGCTTTCATGGCCGGATTCGCAACGACATTGGCCCGATGCTATCACTGGCGCGCATCGCGCCGGCGTACGCTGCAAGGCATCGCACGAACCTTGGGAGACAGCGAAATGGCATTGCACATCGACGATTTGCCCGCCGCCGTCCGGGCCGCGAAGCGCGAATTGCGCAGCATGCTGCCCGACTATCGCGAACGCTTCGCGCAAGTGCAAGCGGCAATGATCGACGAGGCCGAACGCATCGCGGCGCTTCGGGCGCGCGGCGAGCCGGTCATTCCGGAAATCCGCTTCGAGGACATCGTCGCGGACCGCGTGAGCGCGGCGCAGATCGCGCTCGTCAAAGCGCGCGGCGCGTGCGTGATCCGCAACGTGTTCGACCGCGCGCTCGTCGAACAGTGGGACCGCGAGATTGCGGATTACGTCGAACGCAACGATCTCGACACGAAGCTCCAGAACCGCGCGGAAGACAAGTACTTCGGCCAGCTCGCGTCGAGCAAGCCGCAAATCTACGGCGTGTACTGGTCGAAGCCCCAGGTGCTTGCGCGGCAGTCGGCGGAATTGACGCGGGCGCGCGTCTTTCTCAACCGGCTCTGGCGCGCGCAAAGCGAAGGGCGCGTGCATTTCGACCCCGAGCGCGTGCCGGTCTATGCCGACCGGCTGCGTCGGCGGCCGCCGGGATCGGAGTCGCTCGGCTTGTCGGCGCATTGCGATGGCGGCTCCATCGAACGGTGGATCGAGCCGAATTTCCGCAAGGTCTACCGGCACGTGTTCTCGGGGAACTGGCGCGAGTACGATCCGTTCGATGCCGCGTGGCGAACGGATGTCGAGGAGATCGCGTCGCCCGCGGTGTGTTCCATGTTCCGCACGTTCCAGGGCTGGACCGCGCTCACGCAGCAAGGGCCGGGCGACGGCACGCTGCAACTCGTGCCGATTGCGAACTCGATGGTCTACGTGCTCCTGCGCGCGCTTCAGGACGACATCGCCGAGGACGACCTGTGCGGCGCCATGCCGGGCCGCGCGCTGTCGATCAAGCCCGAGTATCACGCGCCGCTTTTTCACGCGCTGTCGTCCATTCCGTTGATGCAGCCGGGCGATACCGTTTTTTGGCATAGCGACGTCGTGCATGCGGTCGAAGACGCGCATCGCGGAAAGGGTTACAGCAACGTGATGTATATCGCGTCGGCTCCCGCGTGCGCGAAAAACGACGCCTATCTCAAGCGGCAGTTGCCGAGCTTTCTCAAAGGCAACAGCCCGCCCGACTTTCCGGCGGATCATTTCGAGGCCGGTTTCATCGGACGCGCCACCGTCGGCGATCTGACGCCGATGGGACGCGCGCAGATGGGCCTCGATCTCTGAAACGCCTCAGCGTTCGAGGCGCACGCCCGAAAGCCGCTCGCACACGTCGATCAGCCGATCCTGCCTCGCCGCGTCGCGCGTGGCGGGATCGCACGCGCGCTCGCGCATGTGGAAGAAGTAGCGGCCGGAAACGCGGGCGGCTTCGTCGTCGTCCGATGCGAGCCACGCCTGCGTGCGATGCGCCTCGTTCAGATCGTCCGGCGCGGATGGGCCACCCATCTTGGTCGGAACCCATCCCGGCTCGAGCGCGTTCGAAAGCACATCCGGCCAGTAGCGCGCCACCGCAAACGCGAGCAGCACGTCCATGAACTTGCTCTGCGCGTAAGCCTCGGCGCCGTTCCACGGCCGCGCGGTCCACTGGACATCGTCGAGATCGGCGGCGGCTCCGCGATGCATTCCCGAACTCAGATAAACGAGCCGCGCGGGTTTGTCGATCGACGCGGTCAGCACATACGGCGCGAGCACGTTCACCGCGAAGACGTGCGGCAAGCCATCCACGGTTTCGATGCGTCGCGGCTCGCGATACCCGACCGCCGCGTTGTGGATGACCGCGTCGAAGCGGCCGAGCGCGTTCGCCTGACCAGCGACGTCGCGCATTGCGTCGAGGCTTGCGAGATCGCCGGTCACGACCGCTTCGGCTTGCGGCAGCGCGGCGCGCGCATCGTCGGCGCGGGCTTGATTGCGCGCGTGCAGCACGACGCGGTGCCCCTCTTCGGCCAGAAGGCGCGCGGCCATCAGCCCGAGTCCGTCCGTCGATCCGGTGATGAAGATGCGAGACATGTCGATTCCCCGAGGAAAGAAGCGCCCATTCTGCGCGCCTTCTCGTCGCCTCGCGATAATATGCAGCCCATTTCACCGATGACGCGGAGGCATGAATGGCCGGGTTCAACGAGCGCATTCTGAATGGCATCAGCGTGTTCGCGGCCATCGTCGATGCCGGCACGTTCGCTGCCGCCGCCGACAGGCTCGGGATGTCGCAGCCCGGCGCGAGCCGCGCGATTGCGCGTCTCGAAGCGCGTCTTCGGATACGCCTCTTCGACCGCACGACGCGCACCGTCTCGCTCACCGACGACGGCCGGCGCTTCTTCGAACAGGTGATGCCGCATCTCGCCGGGCTCGAAGAAGCGGCCGCGACCGCGTCGGGCAGCGCGACCGCCGTGCGCGGCCGCCTGCGCGTGAACGTCGATCCGATCTTCTCGCGCCTCGTGCTCGGGCCGAAGCTCGAAGCGTTCATGCAGGCGCATCCGGAGCTCGAACTGGAACTGCTCACGCGCGACCGCCTCGGCGACATGATCGCGGACGGCTTCGATCTCGCCGTGCGCTTCGGCGAGCCGCGCAATTCGAGTCTCGTCGCGCGCAAGCTGCTCGATACGCCGGTGCGGACGGTCGCCGCGCCGTCGTATGTCGCGCGATGCGGCCGGCCTGCGACGCCGCAAGCGCTTGCGAGCGAAGGGCATCGGTGCATCGAGTTCCGCGATCCGGAAACGGGGCGGCCGTTTCCGTGGGAGTTTCATCGCGGAAAGAAGCGCCTGACGGTGGACACGCGCGGGCATCTCACGCTCAACGATCCCGGCACGATGCTGAGCGCGTGTCTTTCGGGCTACGGCATCGCGCAGATACTCGAACTCGGACACGCGCATCTCATCGACGAAGGCACGCTGATCGACCTCTTTCCCGACTGGCCCGACGAGCGTTTTCCGCTGTATGCGTTTCATCCGTCGCGGCATCATCCGCCCGCGAAGACGCGCGCGTTTCTCGATTTCGCGGTGGCGCTGGCCGGGAACGAGTGACGCCGATGCGAGCGTGAATCAGGGCGCGCACGCGTCGGGCCGCGCCTTCGTGCCGCGACGCTCGGGCGGCACCTTGCAGTTGTCGACGCGCTGTTCGTCGCTCGCCTTGTCGCCGAGGCGCTCCTTGAGCGTCTTCGCTTCCGATGCGGCGGGCGCGCTCGCGGCATCGTCGGCGCGCGCGGCAGCGGCCGTCGCGAACGCGAGCAGGACAAGAACGATGATTTTCATGATGGCGCGAGCGTGAACAGCCAACATCATCACCGCATGGCGACGGCGCCGAGTCCCGTTTCTTGCGCTTTCATGTCCACGGCGCGCAGTCCGCGCACCGACACTTCCAGTCCGCTCGTGCCGTTGCGGTTCTTCGCGCCGAAAGTCGCGTGATGCCGCTCGGCCACGCGCAGCGCGATGGCCAGCCCGAGGCCGCTGCCCTGCCCTTGTGTGCCGACGCAGCGATAAAAGCGGTCGCATACGCGTTCGAGTTCGCTCGCGGGAATGCCGGGGCCGGTATCGAGCACCGTCAGCGCGATGCCATCGGCTTCGCGGCGCAGCGTGACGTCCACGCGCCCACCGCGCGGCGTATGGCGTATCGCGTTGTCGAGCAGATTATTGACGAGCACGGCAAGCGCATGACTGTCGCCGAGAATGCCGAACGCGTCGAGGTCGCCGTGCGGCTGCTCCAGTTCGAGGCCGAGATCGATCGACTTCGTTTCCGCGAGCAACGAAAAGTCAGACACGCGCGTTTCGCACAGCGCGCGCAGGCTCATCGGCGCGATGGCCGCTTCGCGCGCCGCGTCCTCGCGCGCCATGCTGAGCAACTGCTGCGCGAGGTGGATGAGCCGGTTGAGCCGGCCGTCGATCCGGGCGAGCGTCGCGCTGTCGACCTTCAGCGAACCGTCGCCGATGGCGCCCTGTATCTGCAGCTTGAGCGCGGTGAGCGGCGTGCGCAGTTCGTGCGCGGCATCCGCGACGAACGTGCGTTGCGCTTCGGAGGCGTCGTTCAGGCGCGCGAGCAGTCCGTTCAACGCATCGACGAGCGGCCGCAGTTCGACCGGCATCGGCCCGGAAATGGCCACGGGTTCGAGCGATTCCGAATGACGCGCGGACAGCGCGCGCGACAGCGATCGCACCGGCGCAAGCCCGCGCGCCACGACGACCAGCACGATCACGACGATGACCGGTATCAGCAGCGCGAGCGGCCAGATGATGCGCAGCGCGAGCGTGATGGCGAGGTCGTCGCGCACGAAATACGGCTGCGCGACCTGCACGAAGCGATCCGGCTGCGTGACGCCGAACGCGCGCCAGCGATACCCTTCGCGCTCGCTCGAACGAAAGCCGTCGCCGAAGCGCGGCAGCGCGGGTTCGCGCGGCGAGTGATAGACCAGACGCCCGGACTTGTCCCAGATGTCGATGACGAGCCGGTCGTCGGCGATGCCGTGCAGATCGTGGCTGCGGCCCTCGGCGACATCCGCGGCGCCGACGTTGCCCGGCAGCGAAAGCGCGACGGTGCGCAGTTCGTAGTCGAAGAGTTCGCCGGCTTCCAGTTGCGCCGTGCGGAAAATGCCGAGTCCCGCCATGAGACAGGCGAGCGCGAGTCCGCAGATGAGCCAGCGCAGCAGCCAGCGCCGGATGGAGTTCATCCGATCCTCTTCAGCCGGTAGCCGACGCCGCGCACCGTCACGATCTGCTCCGCGCCGATCTTGCGCCGCAGGCTGTGGACGTGAACTTCGATTGCATTGCTCCCCACTTCCTCGCCCCATCCGTAAAGTTTTTCCTCGAGTTCCGAGCGCCGGAAAACCCGCGACGGCTCCTCGATCAACGCCTGCAGCAGCGCGAATTCGCGCGGCACGAGATTCAGCGCGACGCCGTCCTTCGCGGCCTCGTGCGCGGCCGGATCGAGCGTGAGTTCGCCATGCGAATACACGAGCTGCTTGTGACCGGTGCGCCGTCTAAGAAGCGCGCGCACGCGGGCGGCCAGCTCGTCGAGATCGAACGGCTTCATCAGGTAATCGTCCGCGCCGGCATCGAGGCCACGGATGCGGTCGTCGACCGCATCGCGCGCGGTGAGAATCATGACGAGCGCATCGCCGCCGTTCTTGCGATAGGCGCCGAGCACGTCGAGGCCGTCGCGCTTGGGCAGCGAGAGATCGAGCAGCACGAGGTCGTACACGCCGTTGTCGAGCGAAAGCTCAGCGGCGCGGCCATCCTGCGCCCAGTCCACCGTGTAACTCGACCGGCGCAGCGCGGCCTGCACTGTCTCCGCGATCATCTCGTCGTCCTCAACCAAAAGCAGGCGCATACCCTTCTCCACGCTGAATTTCGTCGGCGATTGTCGGTGTTTCTTGCTTAACCGCAACTTAACGGCGCGCATTGCTGCGGTTAAGCATCGCATAAGCATCGCAGCGGCACTATCCCGGCAAAGGGGCGCCGCACGGCGGTGCGTCCAGGAGATGCCTGATGCAAGCGTCCACTCTCGTGTCCCTGCGCGCGCATGCGGTGTTGATCGCCCTGTGCGTGGCTGCATCCGATGCCGCGTGGCTGCTCGTCTGCGGATGTTCGGGGCATGTCCATGCGCTGCAATCGCTCGCGGTCCGCATGGCCACGCTCGCGAGCGCAGCGGGCATTGCGATCTTCGTGCGACGCATCGCGAAGCGGGCGTTTCATCGCACTCACGCGCCGATTGGCGCTTGCGACTGGCTCGCCCAGCTTCACCTCGAATTGTGCCCTGCCGAAAGCCGGCGCGACGGCGAAAACCGCTGCAAGCGCGCCGCGTCATCGGGCAGAAGTCCACGCGGTCGGGCGTGACTCGGAACGCGCCCGGTCCGGTTTGAGCCCGGCTTCGTGCCGGGCTTTTTTTCGTCCCCTCAGTGCTTAAGGTGAGCGTTTTCGGGATCGACGTGCGCGATGCGCCGTGGGAAGGCCGTCGCAGCGTGCTAAAGGTGAGCGTTTTCGGGATCGGCGGATTTCTCTCGCGCGGCGGTCGGCGCGAGTTGCATCGTTAGTGATCCGTTGCTTTGTTCGATCCGGCTCTCCGCCGCCTAAAACTTCACTCGAAGCTGAAATCCGACGGTGAACGGAAGGTCGCTGGAAGGTATCGGCGGAATCAGAATGAAGTTCGCCCCGACGCGTTTGTACGCGAGCATGACGAGCGGCGCGGCCACCGGTCCGACCATGTGGTCGTGTCCGATGCCCCAGCGACCGTAGTCGTAGCCGGAGATCAGGCCGCCCATCGCGCCGATTCGTACGAAGCCCCAATGCAGGAACTCCGGCGCCCAGACCCCGCCGCCATAGAACGACGGTTTGGACAGCGAATTGCGGAAATAGCCGGCCGTCACCGCCCACTGCGGCGCAACCCAGCATTCCGCGCCGATGCCGGGATTGAATTGCTGGAAATGCTTGTCGGGGTGGACGTGATGCGAGCCGATCATCGCATCGATCCAGAGTCCGTCGTCGCACCAGGCCGCCTGCGCCGGCAGCGCCCACGTCAGCGCCGCAGCCGCGATCAGCAGCGTCGCGGCAAGCGAGCCGGAGTACAGGGAACGCAAGCGCATGAGTTATCCGCCATCGCGCAAATGGATGGCGCCTTTTTGAGATTAGGTTCGACGCGAACTCTACCTGAAAGGCGCCATTGTCGTTTGCAGACGCGAAAGTGGCGTGACGGTTGTTCGTGCCTGGAATCGTCGTGTGCGAGAAACTTGTCGAAATCCAGTTCCGACGATCACGCGACTTCAGGAAATAATCGATGAAATGGGCAAAACGGCAATCCGCCAAGCTAATGGCGTCGCTGATTTTGGCGTGCGCTTGCTTCGGCGCGTGCACGCCTTTCGAGGTGGTCACGCATCACGTATCCGCCAACGAAAGCAGCGTTCCGGCTGGACGCTATGAGCTGGATCCGCATCATTGGAACGTCAGCTTCGACGTCGATCACTTCCACTACTCGCGATTCGTGATCCGTTTCGACAAGGTCACGGCGCAACTCGACTGGAACGCGAACGGCATGGCCGACAGCGCGGTACGCGCCACGATCGACGCATCCAGCGTCGATACCAACGTGCCGTTGCTCGACCGAATGGTGAAAGGCCCGGATATGTTCGATGTTGCGCGCAATCCGGACATCACTTTCGTGAGCACGGGCTTCGAACGAACCGGCGACGACAAAGGCGCGCTGACCGGCAATCTCACGATACGCGGCGTCACCCGGCCGGTGACGCTCGGCGTGAGGTTCAACGGCCACGCCGTCAATCCGCTAACGAAACAGGAAACGCTCGGCTTCTCTGCCGACGGTCATTTCAGTCGCGCGCAGTTCGGCTTGACGACGTGGTATCCCGCCGTCGGCGACGATGTTCACGTCGCCATTCAGGCAGAGTTCTCGAAGGCGCAGAAGTAAAGGCGGCTAGGCCGCAGTCCAGTCGAGCACGACCTTGCCGCTGTTGCCGGAGAGCATCGTATGGAACGCGCGCTCGTAATCGTCGACGGGAAACGTGTGCGTGAGAATGGGCGAGAGATCAAGGCCGCTTTGCAGCATCGCGACCATCTTGTACCAGGTCTCGAACATTTCGCGACCGTAGATGCCTTTGATCTCGAGTCCCTTGAAGATGACCTGATTCCAATCGATTGCAGTCTGCGCGGGCGGAATGCCGAGCAGGGCGATCTTCCCGCCGTGATTCATCGATTCCAGCATCGCGGTGAAAGCGCTCGGCACGCCCGACATTTCCAGCCCGACGTCGAAACCTTCCGTCATGCCGAGGTCGCGCATGACGTCGCGCAGGTTGTCGCGCGCCACGTTGACGGCGCGCGTCGCGCCCATCTTTCGAGCGAGTTCCAGCCGGTAGTCGTTGACATCCGTGATGACGACGTTGCGCGCGCCGACGTGCCGCGCAATCGCCGCGGCCATCACGCCGATGGGCCCCGCTCCGGTGATGAGCACGTCTTCGCCGACTAGATTGAACGACAGTGCGGTATGCGTCGCGTTGCCGAAGGGATCGAAGATCGCGGCGAGATCATCGGAGATGTCAGCGGGAATCTTGAAGGCGTTGAACGCGGGAATCACCAGATACTCCGCGAACGCGCCTTCGCGGTTCACGCCGACGCCGACGGTGTTGCGACAGAGGTGGCGTCGTCCCGCGCGACAGTTCCGGCAGAACCCGCAGGTGATGTGCCCTTCGCCCGACACGCGGTCGCCGATGGAGGAGCCGCGCACTTCCTGGCCCATCTCGACTATCTCGCCGACATACTCGTGGCCGACGTGCATCGGCACGGGAATGGTTTTCTGCGCCCAGTCGTCCCACTTCCAGATATGGATGTCGGTTCCGCAGATCGCAGTCTTGCGTATGCGGATGAGGACATCGTTGTGGCCGACTTCCGGGCGCTTCACGCGCGTGAGCGTGAGACCGGGGGCGCGTTCGAGTTTGGCGAGGGCTTTCATTGCGGCTGATCCTGGCGTTTGGTCTTGGCTAGTTGGATCGAGAGGCTTATGGCTCGGACTGCAGGGGTGGCGCTTGATAGTGTTATGCGCATAAAGTCCGCCGCGCATCAGCGGATCACGCCCAGCGAGCGGCCGACGCGAGCGAACGCGTCCACGGCGCGGTCTATCTGTTCGGGCGTATGCGCGGCGCTCATTTGGGTACGAATGCGCGCGCGTCCTTTGGGCACGACAGGATAGGAAAAGCCGATTACATACACGCCTTCGTTGAGCAAGTCGTCTGCCATCTGGGAGGCGAGTTGCGCATCGCCGAGCATCACTGGAATGATCGGGTGTTCGCCGGGAATCAGGTCGAAGCCTAGCGAAGTCATTCTTTCGCGGAAGCGCGCGCCATTCTCGCGGACGCGACTGCGCAAAGCGCCGCCTTCGTCGCTCGCGATCAGTTCCAACACCTTCAAAGAAGCCGCAGCGATACTCGGCGCGAGCGTATTCGAGAAAAGATAGGGGCGGCTGCGCTGGCGCAATAGTTCGATGATTTCCGCGTGGCCCGCGACGTACCCGCCCGATGCGCCGCCGAGCGCCTTGCCCAGCGTGCCGGTGATGATGTCCACGCGGTCCAGCACGCCGCAATGTTCGGGCGTGCCACGACCGTTTTCGCCGATGAAACCCACGGCGTGCGAGTCGTCCACCATGACGAGCGCGCCGTAGCGGTCGGCCAGATCGCGGATGCCGGCGAGATCGGCGATGATGCCGTCCATTGAAAAGACGCCGTCCGTCGCGATCAGCTTGAAGCGCGCGCCAGCGGCGTCGGCTTCCTGAAGACGCGCTTCGAGATCGGCGAGATCGTTGTTCTTGTAGCGCAGCCGGCGCGCCTTCGACAGGCGCACGCCATCGATGATGCTCGCGTGGTTCAGTTCGTCGCTGATGATCGCGTCGTCCTCGGTCAGCAGCGTCTCGAAAAGCCCGCCGTTTGCGTCGAAGCAACTCGAGTAGAGAATGGCATCGTCGGTGCCGAGGAATTGCGCGATGGCCTTTTCCAGCGTCTTGTGGATCGTCTGAGTGCCGCAGATGAAACGCACGGACGCCATCCCGAAACCGTCGGCGTCCAATCCTTGCTTCGCGGCTTCTATCAAGCGCGGGTCGTCCGCAAGACCGAGATAGTTGTTTGCGCAGAAGTTCAACACTTCTGAACCGTCGGCGAGCCGGATGTTCGATGACTGCGGGCTTGCGATCACGCGTTCCTGCTTATAAAAGCCGGCCGCGCGAATGCCTTCGATGGTTTCGCGCAGGTGCGACAAGAATTCGTTCTTCATCGGCGTCTTCCTCGTGGACTTTCCCGACCGGCTGGCGGCGGACAACCGGCGCGCAGTCTTTCCGTCCTGTTATAGTGCATCGATCAAACCGGATCGGTTCGGTATTTCGAACCCTCGTCCAATATATCGAACACTTTAAGGGAACAAAAGACTCATGGCAAGCTCGCGCTCGGAAGCGTCGGCGGAAGCGTCGGCGGAAGCGTCGGCGGAAGCGTCGGCGGGAGAGGCGGCGGCATCGGCGCCGGCCCCGCCGCGCGTCGGAGAACACATTCAGCGTCTGCGCAACGAGCGCAAGTTGACGCTCGATGATTTATCGCGTGCGGCCGGCGTCTCAAAGTCGATGCTGTCGGAGATCGAGCGCGACAAGGCGAATCCGACGATCGCCGTCGCGTGGCGGCTGACGAACGCGCTCGGAATCAGCCTCGATCAATTGTTCGCGCAGCAAAAGCCCGCAGAGGCGATCCGCGTCGCGAGTCCACGCGACATCCCGACGCTCAACGGCGACAACGGTGGGTATCAATTGCGTGTGTGGGGCCCGATCGAATTGGCGGGCAAGTTCGAATGGTATGAGCTCACGTTGCAACCGGGAGCGGCCCTCACGTCGAACGCGCATGAGCCTGGGACGCGCGAGCATGTCACGGTGCTGAACGGGGCCATCGAAGTCGAGGCCTCCGGCGCGAGGCGCCGGCTCAAAGCCGGCGAAACGGCAAGATATGCCGCCGACGACGGCCATGCCATCCGCAACGTGGGTCGATCCGAGGCGAAGGCGCTGCTCGTCGTCATCCACGGTTAGAGGCGTCGCGCGACTATGAGCGCGGGGCCGGAACTTTATGCGCATCAAGCTGCCCGCGCCCCCCGCTAAGTAAAAACGGGACGCCGCAATGGCGTCCCGCTTCCGAGCCGAGCCGCCAACCAGCGGCGGCAATCCGAGTTACGGATTCTTCTTTACGCTGTCCTTCACATCCTCGCGGACATCGCCCGCGCCCTTCTGGATCTTGCCGGCGGCTTGCTGCATGTCGCCCTTGGCTTCCTGCGCCGGATCGTCGGTCGCCTTGCCGACTGCCTCGTTGATCTTCCCCTTCACTTGCTGGCCGACGCCTTTCACTTGGTCTTCGTTCATCCTGGTTCTCCTTTAGTTTCAGCGCTCGTTCGCGCAGAACTCCGGTTGTCGGACGCGTAGCGCACTCGACGACCCGAAGCATGGTTCTAGCATGCGCTCCCAGGCCCCGTTTCCATAGCGGCGCATGTCTGAATCGCGCGTAGGCGGAATCGCACATACACCGGCCGCCATCAGCGCGACGCTATTTTCATCGGAGCCAGTACTGTATATTTATACAGTACAGCGAGACCGTAGAAGGGGTGAAGACATGGATTCGAATGGCGAGCATCTGAGCAAGAAGCAGTTCGCGCGGGCCGTGCGCGACCTCGAGCGCATTACGCGGCAAGTCGCGGGGCGCTATATCGAGAAAGGCGTTCCGCTGACGTGGCGTCTATTGCATGCGATCGAAGCCGAAGCCGTCGCGGACCTGGGTTTCGCCGGCCGGCACGAGGCGGCGCTGCGCGAACTATTCGCGCGTCCCGACAACTTCCAGTACCCGGAGACGGACGATGTCGTCGATATCGCATCGTCCGACGCATTGCCGGCAGTCTTCGCATTCGCGGTCGATGCCTACGAAAGCGCCGCGCGCCAAGGCCGGCCGCAACTGGCGATCGCTGCACACTGATGCGCGCGGAAACGTCTTCGCGACGCGTGCTGCGGTCGATTTCGTCACGGCGAGAAATCCGCAGCCATGTCGGCGTCGGTGCGCGCCTCGAGTTCGCCGCTCCGGCACGCGGCGCGGAACCGCTCGTAGTCCTGCTCGACTTGCTGTGCGCAGGCGCGTCCGTACCGAACGAGCGCCTCCGCGAAGCGCTCACTTCTGCCGATGTACGCCGAAATCTCCGGCGCGCAGCCGCCAGCCTTCGCGTGCGCGCGGGCGAGCGCCCAGCCGCATAAGCCGGCGTAACGGCGCAGGCCGTCCTTGTCGAGCGTCTCGAGTTCGACCGATATCTTCATGTCGCGCAGTTGGCGCACGTAAAAGGTGCGTCCGAGCGCGCCTGTCGCCCAGCCGAGAAACGGATCGCTCGCCGCCTGCATCAGACGTTGCCCGTGGACGACGCGCAAGCCATCGTGCGTGATGCCGCGCTCGCGGATTCCCGCCTTCGCGTATCGCGCGACGACCGACATCGACGCTTCCTTCAATTGCAGAAAAAGCGGCTTGCCGTGATGGTCGGTCAGCAACAGCACGAGACAGCGCGTGCCGACGCTTCCCACGCCCACCACCTTGAATGCGACGTCCTGAAGCGCGAACTGCGCAAGCAATGCGGCGCGCTCGGGCGTGAGCGAAGCGGCGTAGTCGCGCATCAAGGCGGTGAACAACGTCGAACGATCGTGCGTCATCGCCATCCATTCGTCGTCGGGGTCGATCAGCGAACTTGTGCCGCGAATGTGAAACACCGCGGGCGGTGCATCGCGGATGCGCCATCCGTCGCCCGTACGGTCGGCGAGCTTCGGCAGCATCGTTCCGTGCGTGCGCCGCAAAGCGCGCGCGATGCCTCGACGGACGCGGCGACGGCCGTCGTCGGTGCGCGCGAGATCGTGCATGCGTGCAAAGGTGATCCGTTCGTGCCACAGGTCGAGCGCGCTCATTTCGGCGTACTCGGCCATGTGCCGCTGATAGCTCTGCGTCGCCTCGAACGCGCACTCGTCGGCGCTCAGCGGGCCGTGACCCAGGTGCCGGCCCGCCACGCTCAGGCTGCCGGCCAGACGCTTGATGTCCCATTCCCACGGCCCGCGCGAAGTTTCGTCGAAATCGTTGAGATCGAAGACGAGCGCGCGCTCCGGCGTCGCGAAGCCGCCGAAGTTGGCGAGGTGACAGTCGCCGCAAATCTGGAAATGGATACCGCTGTCGAGTGTGCCCGCCAGATCGTGCGCGTGCACGATCGCGCTGCCGCGATAAAACGCGAACGGCGACGCCAGCATCCGGCCATAGCGCAGCGGAACGAGCGCGGCGACACGCCTCTCGCTACTGATGCGCAGCAATTCGACGGGGTCTCGCGCGACATTGCCGATCGCGTCTTGCGTCGCGCGGGGCGCGCGTCGCCTGGCCGCGCGTCCCGCCTCACGCCGCTCGCGCCACGATTGCACTCCCTGCGCCTGGTTCATTGCGCCTTCCTCGTCGTCATCGTGATGGGTGCGTGAGCGCAGGATCGTCGTATCGACACTTCTGCACGCTTGATGCATCGTTGTGGCCTTGACGTCGCGCACCGGAAACCGGACCCTGTGCGCAATGCAATACAGCGCCACCGCTGGCTTATCAACACTATGCCGAACACTTCCGATCTCTTCGACCAACAGCGCGCCGACTGGCAGGCGGACCCGCACGCAGCGTTCGACGCCTGGCTCGCCCAGCAACAGTTCCGGGCGTCATCGGCGGATGTTTATCGCGCGCAATGGGGAAACTTTCTCGAGTGGCTGGCCGCGAAGCGCGCGACGCTGCAAACGGTGCAACGGCCGGTGATCGAACAATTCGTCTCGCAGCTCGACATCCGGCGTCCGCAGCGCATGCGCTATTTGCGGTTGATCGAGCGCGTGCTGGACCATGTGCGCGAGATCGAATCGGCAGCGACGAATCCGGCGCGCTTCATCGCCCAGGACGGCGACGCGGCGTGGCGCAAGGCGCGCGACAACGAGCCGACGGGTTTTCTCACGCACGACGAACGCGCGCTGCTCATCGCCCATCTTTTTTCGCCGCTCGGCACGCTGCCGACCGGTCAACGCTGGCGCGAGCGGCGCGATCGCGCGCTGGTCGCGGCGTTTTTGGGCGCGGGCGTGAAAACCGGCGAGGCGGCGCAGCTGACCGTCGATTGTTACGCGCCCGGCGCGCCGTATATCACGGTGGACGCGGCGAATCCGCTCTTGATTCGCCAGGCACGGCTCGCGCCCTTCGCGGTCGAACTGCTCGATGGATGGATCGCCGAGCGCAAGGCGGTCGGGCTGGCGGGCGAACTGCTATTTCCCGCGGCGCCGTCCGGCCGTTCGATGCACAAGGCGACGATGCTTCGCGCGATCGACGCGGTCGTCGCGGCTTCAGGCATTGCGGCGTCGCGCGCGGCGCGTGCGAGTCCGCAGACGCTTCGGAATACCTACGCGGCCGAATTATTCGACGACGGGACCGACCCCGACCGCGTCGGACAATGGCTGGGCTTTCAGCAGCAGATATCGGTTCATCGCCTGCATCGGGCCTGGCAAGAATGGATGGGTGAGCAAATACGGGAGCGTGACATAGCGAGAGCGCGCGCCGATGCAAGCAATGGAGGCCGATAAACGGCCGCGCGGATAGTCCCGTAAACCCTCACCTTTCGCGTCGCGGCGTCACATGGCGTCCGGCGCAGGGCTGTCGGCCGCTTCCAGAAATGCCTTAACGGCTGCGAGCTTTGACGACGTCGCGCCCGACGTCCGCTCGCAATGCGGGCACGACAGCTCGTATTCGTCTTCGTGACGCTGCAGATCCGGCTCGGCGCTCTCGCAGGCGGGACAATCGACGGGCGCGTTCACATACGCGTCGACCTGCGCGCCGAGCGTGGCGATCTCGCTCGCGCAAAGACGTCCGTCGAGCGCCAGCGACGCGATCAGCCTGCCGACTTCGGCGCTCAGGCCCGCGCGCACCCGGTGCGCATCGCGTTCGCGCGTGAGCGCATCGATTTCGTCCGACTGCTCCCGCATTTGCGACTCGAGACGGTCTGCGCGGCTCCGCGCTGCGCTAAGTTGTTGAATGAACTCGAATTCCTTCTGCCCGGCTTCACGCGTGCTCGCCTGATACGTGGCCGCCATTCCGCGCAGCGCGTCGAGTTCGACGAGCATCGGCTTCACACGGCGCTCGGCGTCCTTGACGGCGTCCTTGATCTGCTGCGCGTAGTGTTCCGTGTTGCGGCGCAGTTCGCTCTGCAACTCGTCGATCCGGTCGCGCAGGCGCGCGGCTTCCGATTCGTCGCGCTTGACGCGCTCGGATAGCGCCTTGTTATCCGCCTCCAGACGCGCGATGGCATCGCGCAGATCGGCGTGGGCGTGCGTGTCGCGGGTCCGCAAAGTCCGCAATTCGGCCTCGAGCGCCGCGATCTGCGCGGCTGCAGCTTCGGCGCGCGCCTCGGACCGCTCGTGCGCTTGCTGGATAGCTTCGCAGCGGATTTCGGCGTCGCGGGCTGCTGACTGCGTCGAGCGTGCGGTTTCATCGAGTCGAGCCCGGTTTTCCTCGAGTGCCGCGTGTGCCTGAAGCCGCGCTTCCGCGAACAACTCGGCGATAAGCTCGCCCGCTCGCTCGCGAAGCGTCTCGGGGATGTCGCCCGCCTCGATGCGAACGCGCAGCGTCGAGCGCACGGTCTCCCAGAAAGCATCGATGTCGCGCGGGATGTCGCTTGCGCTGCCCGTCTGGGTCAGATCGCGGACCGTCGTGACGGAGGGGCGTATGCCCAGGTCGAAGAACAATCGCTTGCAAGCGTGAAGAGACAGATCTTGCCGACGCGCGCCGGTCGCGCGCATCCCCTCGAACTCTTGACGCAAAGCGTCGCGGATTTGCTGATTCATGGCGTTGAGGTGGGTGAAAACGTCTCGATCATAATGCTTTACGTAGTACGCTGTACGTTTCGTTGAAGGAACAATCGAAACGTGGAAGATCACTGTCTTCAGCACCTTTCGACTCAATATCGCGGTGCGTGTAGGCCTTCGATGTGAAACAAGTCGAAGTTGCGATGATAACGCTTTGAAATCGCATAGCTTTTCCGTTGTAGCGATCAGGACCGGTCTGTTTCACATGGTTGCATGCGGCGCATCTCTGCTGTAATTGCGTTATTCGAGTCGGCGAAGCGCACGCGGGGCTCCGTTGAGAGAAATAAAGTAAACACCTTTGAACCTTGTTAAAGACGTTAACGCCTCGCCAAAGCCTTACGCAGCAAGGCTCTGCGGGCAGATTGGTGAGAAGTTGCGGGATAGATGGTGAGGCAGTACGGGAATTATCGGTGGTGGGCTTCGGGGACATCCGTGAGAAGGACCGGGAACCGTAGTGAGCGCATTCGGGGCATGACTTTAGCGCATAGGTGAGCGAATGCGGGAGGCATCGGCGCGCGATTGCTTTTGCCGTGGGGACGTGTCGGTCGTGGGCGATCTTGCCATGGTGAGACGCTGCGGGAATGCCTTTTATCGGTCAAAAAGTCCAACTGCCGCCTGTTTTTAGAGCAATGGTGAGGCTTTCCGGGGCACAAAGGCGGTCGGAGGTGAGGCTTTGCGGGAATCTAACCCTCGGAAAGGCAGTTGCAGTGGCGTTTTCATTCGCTCGGTGAGGGTTTTCGGGAGCTACGATGCGGGACAGGCCGTCCGTCAACGTAGCGTGGACGTGAAGGAGCGGTCGCTTGTCCCTTCCAAGCAGTGAAAGGTGAGCTTTTCCGGGAGTCGCGGTGCGATGGATAGCGCGAAGTCGGTAATGCGCTTTGAGCGTAGCGGTGAGGTTTTGCGGGATCGCAAATGACCCAACTGCGTAGCGATAAGCAGTGTCCAGGAAATCGTATCGGGAAATGGAGCGCAGAATCAGCGACTTAAGGCTATCTCTCATGTGTATCTTGGCCCGAAGGTGAGGAAATGCGGGAGTTGGTCGCGAAGCCGATGCGGCACTGAGGAACGGTAGCGGTGAGAACTTTCGGGAATCCTTTGCTCAGAGCCGTCTTATGAAAGAAGGGTCGAATCCGTCGGAAGTGGAGGACTTTTCTGCTTCCGTTCCTAGTACAGAGCCCCGTTAAGCGTAACGGTGAGAAGTTACGGGAGTCCCTTTTTCCAGATTCAGAACCCAAAGGTGAGTGTTTGCGGGACAGTTATGTTCGGCGCTCAACATTTATGCGGCTCTGCGCTATCCAGCCCGGTGCCCTCTACTGCACATAGGTGAGGCTTTTCGGGGACGTTGCCCGCGCCTTCGCGCATAGTGTCGGACCGACAGCGCTGATGACCGGCCGAAGCCGTGGTACCCCGCACTATCGCCCTAAAAGCGGCGCTGTCTCGGTCGCACCACACGCGTAGCCCAGGCTAAAATTTTTTCGGTGAGCCTTTCCGGGATGCTATTCGAGCGTCGAACACAGAATCGGTAAACACCGCAAACCGTTTACCCGCGCCGATTCTGGACATGTCGAACGAACGCTTGCGGTGAGAGGTGAGGCTTTCCGGGACCGCACTCCAGTGAGTGCCTGCCGATACGCTGGGTTCACCGCCGATGGTGAAGCGTCAACGGTAGACGCGCATCACCGCACCCGCTATGCTTCGGGCAATAACGCTTCCCGTAAACGC